>CAJJBD010000001.1 GCA_905182325.1 uncultured Planktomarina sp.
CTACTAGCCCTGCTTGATGAGCCAGATGCATCGAAGGTGATGCGGGCCTGCTCGGTTGATCTAAAAATCTTACGAAAGCAACTCGTTGATTTTATTGAGGATGAACTCAACACTCTTACCACTGATGTAGAGGGTTCAGAAGCAGTACCTACAGCGGCATTTCAACGAGTAGTCCAGCGTGCAGCGATCCACGTACAGTCCTCAGGCCGCACGGAGGTCACTGGTGCTAACGTTTTGGTAGCCATCTTTGCTGAACGCGAGAGTAACGCAGCTTTCTTCCTCCAGGAACAAGATATGACCCGTTATGATGCTGTTAATTTTATTGCCCACGGCGTAGCAAAAGATCCAGATTTTGTTGAAAGTCGGCCAGTTGTTGGCGCTGAGGATGACGAAGAAGTTTTGGCAGGTGAAGCTGGAGAGGGCGAAGAAAAGGAAAGCGCACTTGCAAAATATTGCGTCGACTTAAACGCAAAGGCTGCCCAAGGGGATGTTGATCCATTAATTGGGCGCGACCACGAAGTTGAACGCTGTATTCAGATTCTTTGCCGGAGGCGCAAAAACAACCCTCTTTTGGTAGGTGATCCCGGAGTAGGAAAGACTGCTATTGCGGAGGGGTTGGCACGAAAAATAGTCCAATCTAAAACGCCCGATATACTGCTAAAAACCACTATTTACTCTCTCGATATGGGGGCGCTCTTAGCTGGTACTCGATACCGTGGAGACTTTGAGGAACGCTTGAAGGCTGTTATGACAGAGATGGAAGACCATGATGATGCTGTTTTATTCATCGATGAAATCCATACAGTTATAGGCGCCGGCGCCACTTCTGGTGGCGCAATGGATGCGTCCAACCTCTTAAAACCAGCATTGCAAGGCGGTAAGCTTCGCTGCATGGGGTCAACAACTTACAAAGAGTTCCGCCAACACTTCGAAAAGGATCGTGCTTTGGCAAGACGCTTCCAAAAAATTGATATTGCGGAGCCATCAGTAGAAGATAGTATTAAAATCTTAAAAGGTCTAAAGCCGTACTTTGAGAAACACCATGATATAAAGTACACATCCGATGCGATAAAAATCGCTGTAGAGCTGTCTTCACGCTATATTAATGATCGCAAACTACCGGACAAAGCTATCGATGTGATCGATGAAGCAGGAGCGGCGCAGCATCTGCTCAGTGAAAGCAAACGACGCAAAACAATCGGAGTGAAAGAAATAGAAGCTGTAGTAGCAAAAATTGCTCGGATACCTGCCAAATCAGTTTCAAAAGATGATGCTGAGGTCCTACGTGACCTCGAGACAGGTCTTAAACGCGTCGTATTTGGCCAAGACACTGCAATTGAAGCAGTTGCATCAGCAATTAAACTATCTCGCGCAGGGCTGCGGGAACCAGAAAAGCCAATAGGAAACTACCTTTTTAGTGGCCCCACCGGCGTAGGTAAAACTGAAGTAGCCAAGCAATTAGCTGATAGCTTAGGCGTTGAACTGATCCGCTTTGATATGTCCGAGTATATGGAAAAACACGCAATCAGTAGATTAATTGGAGCGCCTCCCGGCTATGTGGGCTTCGATCAAGGTGGCATGTTGACAGACGGTGTAGACCAGAACCCACATTGTGTTCTATTATTAGACGAGATCGAAAAAGCGCACCCCGATGTTTTTAATATTTTGTTGCAAGTTATGGATCATGGCAAACTCACCGACCACAACGGAAGAACAACAGATTTTCGAAATGTAATTTTAATTATGACCTCAAACGCCGGTGCCTCAGAAATGTCAAAGGCAGCAATTGGTTTTGGCAGAGATCGCCGAGTAGGAGAAGACACTGCCGCGATAGAACGTACATTCACTCCCGAATTTCGTAATCGCCTAGATGCAGTTGTCAGCTTTGCCCCACTTCATCGTGATGTAATCGCGCAGGTGGTGGAAAAGTTTGTACTCCAATTAGAAGCTCAGCTAATGGACCGGAATGTAACTATTGAAATTACCAAGTCAGCTGCGGATTGGCTGGGTAACAAAGGTTATGATGATAAAATGGGCGCTCGCCCGTTAGGACGGGTAATACAGGAACACATAAAGAAGCCATTGGCAGAGGAGCTATTATTTGGCACCTTAACTAAGGGTGGAAACGTAAAAGTCTCGGTGAAGGCGGATAAGCTAGATATTCAAATTGAGGAGCCAAAGAAACCACTAATCACAAACAAGGGACGCGCACCAAAGCTGATCACCGCAAAGTAGCTAATTGTATCAGTATCTTTTACCAGAGGTGCTTACATTAACCATAAGGTGCGATCGTGTTATAGTTAAAATATTAGCTTCGACGTAAGTGCATTTACTTGCCAGTTAGTTTCAATTCAATTCTACGGTTTTGCGCCCGTGCAGCGCTTGTGTTATCTTTATTAAGTGGTTGGAACTCTCCAAAACCGTTTGCGGATAAGCGCTGCGGATCCATGCCTATAGCATTAACCATAAAGAGAACGACAGATAGTGCACGTGCCTGGCTGAGTTCCCAATTGTTACGAAACTCAATTCCACCAGTTACCGCTAGGTCATCTGTGTGACCGTCAACCTGCAAAATCCAATCAATATCAGCGGGCATCTCAGATGCTATGCCCTTAAGAACTTCTGTAATTTTGGCTATTTTAGTTTGCCCCTCAGGAGTCAGATCCGCTCTTCCAGAAGCAAATAATACCTCTGATGAGAACACAAATCTATCACCAACAATACTAACTCCATCTCGACCTTCCAACAAAAGCCGCATGCGGCCAAAGAATTCAGATTTGTATTGCTCTAACGTTTTGGCCACTAAAGCCAAACGCTCTGCCTCCTTAGAGAGGCGATCACTTTCAGCTTCCTGTAATAGGCGATTTTTACGTTCTTCAGACGCAACTTGTGCCAATGCCACGTTGAGCTCGCCACCTAAGTTAGTAATGTCCACTTTATTAGCTTCATCACGGCGCCGGAAATCCCCTAATATTGACTGTAAGCCACCAATTTGCGCTCGCAATTCAGCTACCTCCAGACTTAATAAAGTCATCTGGCGCTGAGCTTCAGTCGAAATTTCTTCTATAGTGAGAAGTTCCGTTTGTGCCACCGCGAGTAACGCCTTGCGCCTCTCAGCATCTGTAAGCTCTTCAATCGGATTATATTGCTCCACACTTTTTGCAGCAGCCAACATTGTCAGAGTTTCCTCTGCTTGTTTTCGTTGCTCATTTAGTTGAAGGGTCAAAGACGACAACGCTGCCTGACTAGTCTCAAAGTTTTTACGAAGCTGTTCGACAGCAGCAGCCTCTGCCAGGCGCTCAATCTCCTTTTCTGCCAGAACTATTGCCTGATCCTGTTGTGTGGCCAGAAGAGCCAAGGCGTCAGTTAGGTTATCGTTTTTTACTTGGGCCTGACGCCTTAAGTCTGCTATCATTTCATCTAATAACTCCGCCTGTTTTTCACCCAAAGCGACCTTCTCCAGCTGAGCTTTAATAGTGGCCTGCGCAGCTAATAGTGATTGCTGTAACGAAGCCCGCTCTTCAATAACCTCTTCAGAGGTATCTTGCTGCGTGGCTTGTTGCTCCAGAAGTTCGCGAACGCGTAATTCAAAATTACTTATTTCAGTCTTACTTGCCTCATTTTGTTTTTCTAAGCTGGCGACTTCACTTTCCACTGAAGCTATACGCTCCTTATCTTCCATAGCCTGCGCAACTAAAAGAGTGAGTTGCGCTTCGAATTCTGAAATTTTCCCATCAGACTCCAGTCGTTGCTGCAGTAGGGAGGCCACTTTGGTTTCAAAATTGGAAACCTCACTCTCCGCCTTGGAGTTTTGTGCTAGCAAAACAGCAACTTGGGTGTTGAAATATGAAATTTCAGCCTCGGCCTCTAAATTTTTATCTTGAAGCCTCATAACTTGAAGTTCAAAATCGCTAATTTGACCTTTAGCGTCCTGCTGCAATGCCAAAAGCCTACTAACTTTCATTTCAAAGTCAGTAATCCTAGTATTAGCAACTGTTAAGTCTGAGATCCGGGCGTCTCGCTCCACCGTTAGTGACGATATCAGGGCCAATCTGCTACGCCCAGTAGCTTGCGACTCCACAAGCGATGCATCCAACACTGCCACCTGCTTACGTAGATCCTCAGCAGTAGCTCGCTCCAAACCCAATGCTTCACCTAAAGCTATAATTTGTCCTGAGAGATCGACCAACTGATCATTTTTCTGTGTAATGTCTATGTTGAGTTCTTGGAGTTCTGTTCCCTGCCCTTTAATGGTTTCTTGAAGCACGAATTGCATAACCATAAAAATGGTCAACACAAACATCAGAACAAGCAAGAGCCCCGTCATAGCATCAACAAAGCCTGGCCATATTGAAGCCTGAAATCTTACTCCAGTTCGACGGGAAAGTGCCATCTATTAGGCCTATTCCTTTCTAAAGGGCGAGGTTTGCGCAAGACTATGTATTGATTTTGAGAGATTTGCCAAGTCACTGCGTATTTCAGATATACTTTCTTGCCGACCCGTAGAAATTTCCTCTAACACACGCAACATTTGTACATCTATCGATCGCAACCTCATACGGCTTTCCGCATCAATGCCATCACCACTATTCTCCCCCATGCGTGCAAGCATTTTTTCTTGACTGGCCGCCACACGCTCCAAAGCGTGCGTCTGACCTTGGTCAAGTTTGCCAGTCAATTTCTCAACTATATGGGTCAGCTCAATTAAACGAGTTTCTACATCAGTTTGGCCCACGCTGGACTGCGAGTACATTCTTGCCATGCTCGCCATCTGCTCAGACATTTGGTCCATCATTGACCCAAGTATTGACTGATCTGAAACCCCATCGCCATCACCACTAGCAAATCCAACGCGAGTAATGCTTGACAGCCACTCTTCTAACTCACCGTAAAAACGGTTTTGACCCCGACTTGAAAATACCTCCAAAAGCCCGACCATCAACGACCCAGCAAGTCCGAGTAGAGAGGAGGCAAAGGCAATTCCCATTCCATCAAGTTGTCCTTCAAGCCCGTTTTGGAGTCGTGAAAAAATATCTACCGCACTTTCGTTCTCACCTGGCGTCAATGACTGAATCGTTTGGACCAATGCTGGGACCGTGGTCGCCAGGCCGTAAAAAGTTCCTAATAAGCCTAAAAAGATTAACATATTGGTAATATAACGCGTCAGTTCACGCTGTTCATCAATCCGCGTTGAAACAGAGTCTAGGATCGAACGTGAAGAGGCAGATCCTAACTGCATATGCTCTCCGCGTCCCCGCAATAGGCTGGCCAGGGGTAAAAGTAATTGCGGTGGTTTTGTTTCTTGGTGACCAGACTTCTGCGATGCAAAGCCCTCAATCCACTGTACTGAATAAATCAGAGATAAAACCTGATGAAAGCAGGTTCCAACGCCTATAAAGAAAACAAATAAAATAAAGATATTTAAATATGGATTAGCTAGGAATGTGGGGCCAACACTTGGGTAAGCGATGTAACTTAAGAGCCCAGCCCCGCCCACCAGCGCCATCATCGTTAAAATTTGGCTAAATGGCTGCGAGAACTGAGGGTTTTGATCTTTGTGGATTTGATCCATAGCACTGACCTCGCATATTTTTTTCTAAAAAAACTTTACTTTGCAATATACCTTAAGAAAAGGTTTTATACGAATTTTCCAATTTTAGGATCTCTTTTGTTGAAAAACCAAATTAAGTGTCCTAATTTTTAAAATTATCACAGTTTTGTACAGGTAGTCGCTATTAAATCTGGAGTTGGCCTGATGTATCCAAACAGCGAGTGGCTCTAATTAAAGCATCTTATCTAACCTATTAGGCTTATTGCAAACCAACTGCGTCAGTCTTTAGGCCTTCCAAAATCTGGAGCACCAGTATCTTGCCCAGCGTCAATGATCCCCCGCCGAATAGATCGGGTGCGAGAAAAGTAATCATGGAGAAAGTCGCCGTCTCCCGTCCTTATCGCCCTTTGAAGCGAAAATAGTTCTTCAGTAAACCGCCCTAAAACCTCAAGGGTAGCTTCTTTATTGGATAAAAAGACATCACGCCACATAGTCGGATCGCTGGCTGCAATCCGAGTGAAATCTCGAAATCCAGTAGCAGAGTAATTAATTACCTCAGAATTTGTAACCCGTTTCATATCTTCCGCAACGCCCACCATAGTGTAGGCGATCAAATGTGGTGCATGACTGGTCACGGCTAGAACTAAGTCATGATGGTCCGGGTCAAGTTGGTCAACATTAGCCCCCAACGCCTTCCAATAAATTGTCAAAGCGTCCACCGGTTTAGGATCTGCACCAATTGGGGTTATCAGACACCAACGATTATCAAACAACGCAGCAAATCCAGATTCAGGTCCAGAATGTTCGGTTCCTGCAAGAGGGTGTGCCGGCACAAAATGAACGTTTTTGGGGATATTAGGCGCAACTAAATCTATAACTGAACGCTTAACAGAACCCACGTCAGTTACCGTGCAACCTGGCTTTAAATAAGGAGCTATTTCGGCCATAATCTTGCCCATAGCACCTATTGGTACGCAAAGAACTACCAAATCAGCATCTAAAACTACACTTTTTAAGTCATCACATACGCTATCGCAAAGTCCTATCTTACGGGCTATTTCTCGGGTTTCAGTGGAACGAGCATAACCCGTTACATACGAGCCCATCTTTGCTCGTTTCATCGCCCAAAACATCGAGGATGCTATTAGACCCAGCCCAATTAATGCAACTCGATTATAACTCATCTCGTTTGCCTCCAAAATCTTTTAATACCAGCTACGACACGCGCGCACCCATCCATATTGGGAACAGTGATCCTTAGTGCGTTGGGGAGACCATAGCTTCCTACCCGACGAACTAATACCCCTATAGATTGCAAGTAATCATCACAGGCCTCCGCTTGAACTTGGTTGGGGAACCTCGCCAAAATGAAATTTGCTTCAGATGGGTCTGACTTTACCCCGATCTCTAATAATTCAGCGGCAAGCCATGACCTTGCATCATTATTTTGCTTGCGATGTGCATTTACAAACTCTTTGTCTTTGACTGCAGCTTCACCTGCCAACAAAGCTGGCACAGATAGATTGAATGGTGCACGTACACGATTTAAGAGGTCAACAATATGTTGTGGGGCATAGCCCCAGCCCACCCGCAAGCCACCAAGGCCATACATTTTTGATAACGTTCGTAACATAACAACATTGGTATGGCTTTCAACAAATCTCGCTCCACCATCCCAATCTTCCACATAGTCAGCATAAGCGCCATCTAGAACAATCAATACATCTTTCGGCGTTCGTTTTATTAATCGTTCAATATCAATATCAATATCTAAAATTCTAGTTCCCGTGGGATTTCCTGGATTTGCAATAAAGATAACCGCTGTGCTCGGATTAATTGCATTCAAAATTGCATCTATATCCACGTGGCGATCTTTTTCAGGTACTGATACCACCGTAGCCCCAACTGCCATTGCACAAATTCGATACATCAAAAATCCATGGGAAGTATGAATAACCTCTACGCCAGAACCAGCGTAGCCGCGGCACAGCAAGCTAATTAGTTCGTCCGAGCCACAGCCACATATGATTTTTGAAACATCTAATTCATGTGTTTCTGCTAAGGTTTGACACAGTTCCAAATGGTCCGAAGATGGGTAGCGATGAAGTGAGTTTCCCGCCTCAATAAGTGCCTGCTTAGCTCCCAAAGGTGGCCCATTCGGATTTTCATTTGACGATAGCTTAAGAATGTCTGACATTCCCTCAATAGTGGACTTTCCACCCTTATAGAGCTCAATATCCATTATACCTGGCTAGGGTTTTGGCTTTGTCATTCTGTATCCCCCCTCCTATTGGTTCTAACGCCAATAATCCAAAAAAAAAAGACCGCGGCAGTTTCCCGACGCGGCCCATCAATTAGATTAGAGAAAATTAATTTTTTGCGTAAAATTCAACAACCAAATTAGGTTCCATTACAACAGGATAGGGTACGTCACCTAAGCCCGGAGTCCGAACAAAAGTTGCTGTCATTTTAGAATGATCCGCTTCCATATAATCAGGAACATCCCGCTCTGGAAGCTGCGTTGCTTCGATCAAGACCGCTATTTTTTTAGATCTATCCCGAACTTCAATCACATCACCTTCTGCCACTAGGTAGGATGCAATATTTACCTTTTTACCATTAACTGTTACGTGGCCGTGATTCACAAATTGGCGGGCCGCAAATATTGTTGCAACAAACTTTGCACGATACACTACTGCATCCAAACGACGTTCTAGCAAGCCAACTAAGTTTTCACCCGTGTCACCTTTTACGCGTTCCGCTTCAGCATAAATACGCCGGAATTGTTTTTCGGTTAAATCGCCATAGTAACCCTTTAGCTTCTGCTTTGCTCGAAGCTGGGTTCCAAAATCAGATAGCTTACCTTTTCGCCTTTGACCATGCTGGCCAGGGCCGTATTCACGTCGATTTACTGGAGATTTGGGACGTCCCCAAATATTTTCCCCCATCCGGCGGTCAATTTTATGTTTGGCAGCGGTACGTTTTGTCACCTGCTGATCTCCTTCATAGATTTATATAGCCCACAGTGGGATAATTGAAGGGCGTTGTCCTTTGGGAAACCCTGACAGGCATCTTCTTACGAAGGCCACCAACACCAATCTAATGCGGATGCCAGCCAGTCGCCTCAATGTCAAGCTCTAGCTACTATTTTTGACGAAACAGCACCTCAACCACTATAGCACTTTCAGCCAGCACATTTCGTATTTTTAAAGCATTCAGAAAAGTACAACATTGAATACCTACTTTAAACCCAAACTGTGAAATCTTAAATTATTTAGAAGGGTGTGGGGCTGGTAGTCTACTTCTTTTCGCAATCCTAAAATCACAACGGCGACGTTATAGCCCCACACTTTTATCACTGCTCAGTTTAACTCTGATTTTGTTCTTAATAGATTCGTAGCAGAGGTGATTCGGAATGTGAATCCCTATGACATCATTTTAAAAAAAAATTATAGCGCTTTGGTCAGACCTAAGCCGGCCTCCGCTTGGGTTTGCCTGGGTCAAACTTATGCTTACCAACAAGTCCACCCCGTTTTGATTTTCTTAATGTGGTACTTGATAAGTTTTTAGAATTCTTTCCTGATGGTGAGCTTTGGTTACCAGAAGTTTTGGGGGACTTTGAAGATTTTGACTTTGGCTTCTTTTTGAAATTTTCTACAACACCTTCCAGCCGGTTTTTTTCTGCAGACCCCGATTTATGCTCAGACCTTTCTTTACCCTGACTTCCCTTCCGAACACTCACTTTAACTTTTCTCGGTTTGGGCTTTGTATCATCGTTCCAATCTGTAGGGGGACTAGATGGCACATTCACTTTTATTTTCTTATCAACCCAAGGTTTCTTTGATTTTGAACGTTCAAACGGAACATCAGCTGGAGAGCCATCTACTTGCGTCACCACAACGTCATCTTCAGCAGTCATATCGGGCCCCAATGCCTGCTTAAAAGTTTCAACCTTGGCTAATTTAATTTCAAAGTAAGAAATGTCTGGGTGGATTTTAATTGCCCCAATATCGTGTTTTGTGATGCCACCAGAATTACAGATCATTGGCAACAACCGACCAGGAACCGTTCCAGTAGATCTACCACCAGGTAGGGAGAACCAAACAGTGGGGCCAAAGTCGTCAGCCCGACTAGGTTTGGAATCCTTAAAGTTCTTGCTCTCAATAGCCACAAGTTCTTCTGGAGCAGATTGCTTGGCCGTATATAGGCGCAAATAAGCCACAGCAATCTGGGAGGGAGTGAAATGAGACAACAATTCATCCACGCTTGATTGCTCTTTTGGACTAATTTCTTCCTGCCAAGCTGGATCCGCCATTAAACGTTCACGATCTTTGGCCTTTACTTCATCTGCTGATGGTGGCGCTGCCCATTCAGCCACAACCTTAGCCCCTTGTAAGATCCGTTCCGCTTTACGGCGAGCAGATGGCGGAACAATAAGAACAGAAATGCCCTTGCGACCAGCCCTGCCAGTACGGCCTGAACGATGCATTAATATTTCATAGTTGGTAGGTAACTCTGCGTGAACCACCAGATCAAGATTTGGTAAATCAATCCCACGTGCGGCAACATCTGTGGCAACACAAATACGTGCTCTCCCATCTCTCATTGCTTGCAACGCGTGCGATCGCTCCGTTTGGCTGAGTTCGCCTGATAGACTGACAACCGAAAAACCACGGTTGGATAGGCGTGTAGTCAAACGGTTAACCATCACGCGCGTATTAGCAAACACTAAAGCGTTGGGGGCCTCATAAAATCTTAAAACATTAATTATAGCATTTTCTGTATCACGCGCAGCGACACCTAAGGCGCGATACTCAATATCACTATGTTGCGATTTCTCAGCAACGGTAGACACCCTCACCGAATCTTTTTGATAGGATTTAGCAAGGTGTGCTATCGACTTTGGTACCGTTGCAGAAAACATCAAGGTACGACGGATCTCAGGTGCGTGGCTTAAAATGAACTCCAAATCTTCCTTGAAGCCCAAATCCAACATCTCATCCGCTTCATCTAAGATGACAGCCCGTATCTCAGACAGATCGATTGAGCCCCGCGCAATGTGATCACGCAGTCGGCCTGGGGTCGCAACTACAATGTGGGCACCACGATCTAGGGATCGCCGCTCGTCGCGCATATCCATACCGCCAACACAAGACGCCATAGTTGCACGGGCCTCTGCATAGAGCCACTGCAACTCACGCTTGACCTGCAAAGCTAGCTCTCGAGTGGGCGCAATAACTAAAGCCAACGGCTTAGTGGCTCGGTCAAACTCTTCTAAGTTGCCCAGAAGGCTATCAGCTATGGCAAGACCAAAGCCTACTGTTTTACCTGATCCTGTCTGTGCTGAAACTAATAAATCGGCCTCGGCTAATTCAGGCGCCAAAACTGCGGATTGAACGGGAGTCAAAGTTTCGTAGCCACGCTTAGTTAGCGCGTCAGCAAGTGCTTGCTTCACAATAATTTCTTTCTATCTAGCGAGGACAGTACTGCCCTCTACTGGAGCACAAACCCCAATTAACCTAATCCCTTTCGGATCAATGAGCGGGTAGGCTATTTTTAAGTTAAAGTATAGGGACAGCCAAGCAGTTTAAACCTATGCTTAGCCACACTTAGAATAACCACAATTCCCACAAGTCACACAGCCTTCCACCATGCGCAGTTCAAACTGCCCACAGCTTGAACATGCCGCTCCACGCGATTGGGACAAGTTCACAACCTCCGCCTTTGGATCAGCCTTAAGCCCCATACCCTTACCCAAAATAAAGCCAGTATTTACCAGATGCTCTTCTATCACACTACCAATGGCCGCCAGAATCGATGGAATATACTTTCCATTCAGCCAAGCCCCGCCACGTGGATCAAATACCGCTTTTAACTCTTCAACTACAAAACTAACATCTCCACCACGCCGGAACACAGCTGAAATCATACGAGTAAGTGCAACAGTCCAGGCAAAATGCTCCATATTTTTGGAATTAATGAACACTTCAAAAGGACGTCGGTGCCCATTCAACACTAAGTCATTAACCGTGATATATATAGCATGCTCACTATCTGGCCATTTTACTTTATAAGTTTGGCCTTCCAAGGCTTCCGGACGGCTAAGTGGCTCACTTATGTAGACCACATCAGCACCATTATCCACTTCAGGAGCTTTTTCACTGGTCTCAGAGACTGATAAAACTGATCCAGTAACGGCATTAGGACGGTATGTAGTACAACCTTTGCAACCCTGATCCCACGCTGCCATATAGACGTCCTTGAACGCCTCAAAACTGATATCTTCCGGACAGTTAATAGTTTTAGAAATTGAACTATCTACCCATTTTTGAGCAGCCGCTTGCATGCGTACATGATCCATGGGGGCCAACGTCTGGGCATTTACAAAGTGATCCGGTAATTCTGCGTCGCCCATCTTATCACGCCACATTTTAACCGCATAATCCACGACCTCTTCCTCGGTGCGCGACCCGTCCTTCTGTAAAACTTTACGAGTATAAGCATATGCAAAAACAGGCTCAATTCCCGAGGACACATTGCCTGCATAAAGACTAATTGTGCCAGTTGGCGCTATACTGGTAAGCAGTGCATTACGAATTCCATGTTTTCCAATCAAATTGCGTACATCAGCATCCATCCCTTGCATGGCCCCACTAGATAGAAAGCCCTCCGGATCAAAAAGTGGGAAAGGCCCCTTTTCTTTAGATAGCTCAACCGATGCAAGATATGCCGCTCGCGCTATTTGATGCATCCAATTCTCAGTTTGAAGGGCTGCTTCCTCAGAACCATAGCGCAATCCAACCATTAAGAGCGCATCAGCAAGGCCAGTAACCCCAAGTCCAATACGCCGCTTTTGTTTTGCCTCTTGGGCCTGTGCATCAAGAGGGAAGCGGCTAGCGTCTACTACATTATCCATCATTCGAACTGCCGTTTTCACCAAATTGGCCATAGCCATTTCATCTAAACTAGCATCTTTTTCAAATGGCTTAATCACAAGTCGTGCCATATTTATAGATCCCAACAAACAAGCCCCATAGGGAGGTAAAGGTTGCTCACCACATGGGTTAGTAGCTGAAATTGTTTCACAGTAATTCAGATTATTAGCTTTATTTATCCTATCAATAAAAATTACACCGGGCTCAGCAAATTCAAACGTCGAGCTCATGATTTGATCCCAAAGTTCCAACGCGTTTACCGTCTGATAAACCTCCCCATTAAATACTAGATCCCAAGATCCATTTGCTTTCACGGCATCCATAAACTCATCAGTAACTAGAACCGAAACATTAAACATTCTTAGACGAGCCGGGTCGCGCTTAGCTGTAATCAAGTCAACTATATCTGGATGATCACAACGCATTGTGGCCATCATTGCTCCACGCCTTGTACCAGCCGACATGATTGTACGGCACATTGCATCCCAAACATCCATAAATGAGAGTGGACCAGAGGCATCTGCCGCTACGCCCTTTACCTTGGCGCCTGCAGGTCTAATTGTGCTGAAGTCGTAGCCAATTCCTCCACCCTGTTGCATTGTCAACGCAGCTTCTTTGAGCATATCAAAGATACCACCCATACTGTCGGGAATGGTGCCCATAACAAAGCAGTTGAACAAAGTCACACTCCGCTCAGTGCCCGCCCCAGCAGTTATTCTTCCAGCAGGCAGAAATTTAAAATCAGATAGTGCCTCAAAAAAAATTTTCTCCCATTGTTTTGGTGAGTCTTCTACCGATGCCAAAGCGCCTGCGATTCGCCGCCAGCTATCCTCAACCGTATCGTCAATCGGGGTGCCATCGCCTTCTTTAAATCGGTACTTCATATCCCAGATTTGTTCAGCAATAGAGGCATCAAAGTGTGTCATAGAAAATTCCACCAAATAAATAGATGAGCAGGATTCGAAGGTAGGCACTTGGCTCAAAAAGGTCAACTTGTATCCTTCATCATAATCTGATCTTTTAACAACCGTGGCTGAGATACGGGGTAACAATTGTCAGAGACTATAAACCTAATAAAATTAAGTGTTGGTACTGAGACGGTTCAAAACTTAGCTGACTGGCAGGATAGTCCAGCTGCTAAAACAGCAGACGGGCTGCCTCGGCACGTGACCCGAATGTGGCCAAAACGGAGTAAAGAATTATTAAAAGGTGGCTCAATTTACTGGGTCATAAAAGGGGTTATTCTATGCCGTCAAAAGGTTTTGCGCCTAGATGAGGTATTTGGCGCAGACGGCATCAGGCGCTGCGCAATAGTCATTGAACCACAGCTGGTCCAGGTCGCCGCCACACCAAAACGGGCGTTCCAGGGATGGCGCTATTTACCCACCTCTGATTCACCCCCTGACTTGACCCGCCCAAGACCAAATGATGATGAGCTACCCCCAGAATTACAGGCTGAATTAGCTAATATTGGTATTTTATAATTTTTAATAAGATCAACTTTATTTAAGCTTTTTAAATAGTAGCCTCAAGAGTCATTGAACCTTTGCTCAGAGGCAGGGCGAGCCAGTAGTGGGGATGACGTATTCAATTTTATTTTACTGTTAGTTCAATTGGCCTGACTTTGGGCCACCAGTATTTCCCGAACATGCTTCACCAAATCACCCCTTGGACATTCAGTTTGGCTAGGTCTGGATTTCCATTCTTCTAAAGTAGCCTTTTTCGCTAATTCAGTCCCAAGAATTAAGTCCTTAATCTGAACCACACCAGCCGCCTTTTCATCACCACCCTCTATAACTGCAATCGGACTTCTGCGGGTGTCTGCGTATTTCAGCTGATTACCAAAGTTTTTTGGGTTTCCAAGGTAAACCTCAGCACGAATACCAGCATTTCGTAATTCGGATGCCATTGTTTGATAGTCAGCCATCCGATCCCTGTCCATAACAGTAATCACTACCGGACCTATATTGCCTTCAACAATTTGCCCCTTCATTCGCAAGGCAGCCAGCAGACGGTCCACACCAATCGAAACGCCAGCAGCAGGGACCTCTTGGCCAGTGAAACGCTTGACAAGGTCATCATATCTGCCACCACCTGCAACCGATCCAAATTTCCGCAGTCGGCCCTTTTCATCATTTATCTCAAATGTCAGCTCAGCCTCATAGACCGGACCGGTATAATAGCCTAGGCCACGCACCACCGATGGATCCAGAAGTATCCGCTCTGTTCCATACCCCTGAGCAATAACAAGATTGGAAATCTGTTCCAATTCCTTTACGCCAACCTCACCAATTTCCGAGCCTTTTACGAGCCCAATTAAATTATTTAGTGTTTTTTCTGACGTAGCTCCAATCGCTTGCATGAACGCCATCAAAACATCGATTTGTCCACCAGTCAGACTGGCACCAGTAGTAAAATCTCCACTATCATCTATCCGGCCTACACCTAGTAACTGCTTCACACCCTCCAAGCCCAGCCGATCAAACTTATCAATCGCGCGTAGGACAATTCCCTTCTCTTCCACAAATTTGGTAGGATCATCAGGATCAATAAGACCAGCCTGTTCCATTATACCATTCAGAATTTTGCGATTATTAACACGGATAATGTAGTCACCTCGTTCTATACCAACATGCTCCAAAGTGTCTGCGAGCATTGTACAAATTTCTGCGTCTGCCGCCATACCGGATGAGCCAACAGTATCCGCGTCACATTGATAAAATTGCCTGAACCTTCCGGGGCCTGGCTTTTCATTACGCCAGACAGGGCCCATCGCAAAGCGACGGTAGGGGTTGGGTAAGTCATTTTTATTTTGTGCGTAAACTCTAGCCAATGGAGCTGTCAAATCATAGCGAAGTGCCAGCCAGTCTTCATCTTCTTTCCAAGCAAAAACTCCAGCATTTGGACGATCTACATCAGGTAAAAATTTGCCGAGCGCGTCAACAGTTTCAACAGCACTGCTCTCAAACTGCTCAAAGCCATAAAGATGATAAACCTCTGAGATTTTATTTAACATGTCCGCACGTGCAGAAACGTCCGCACTAAAATAATCACGAAAACCCTTTGGCGGTAATGCCTTGGGCCGTGGTTGATTTTTCTGTTTGCCCATAAAAAACCTCACAATTTGTCGTTAGCATTTAACGGTCCACGAGCAAAGGAGCAACATATGAGTTAAAACCAACCAATATTTTATTCTGACTGATTTCACTTGAACGAAATGCGGTAATCACTCACACACTGTTAATGACAAAAGCTTTAGAAGAACAGATCGCACATTTAACGTGCGCAGTAGAAGACCTTTCAGATGTGGTTGCCAAGCAGGATATTGAGCTCCGTCAGCTTACACAATTAGTGGACCACTTAGCCAAAAAAATCCAAGGACGAGAGCCAGATAGTGGCGGTGTAATTTTTAGTGATGAACGTCCACCACACTATTGAATTCGAAAAAAAGAGTTAGTCAGCAACTAATCAGTCCAAAGCCTATAGATCTTCAACCATCAAGACACCCGGAAGACTTTTAAGGGCCCCTTTGATCTGTGGTGTCACCGAAAAATTTTGTCCAAGTTCCATATCCACTTCACCTGGCAGGCTATCATCCATTAGACAAAAAGATATTGGACCTTTATTCGCGTTTTTAACCACTTTTGTAGCTTCATCAAGAACAGTAGCAACTGATGAGATGGATTCAACAGATTCAAGGTAAATCCTGAGCCCTGCAGCTCCAAATTGAGCAACTGCACCATCCATTGGCTGGGCTGATCGGCAGAGCAATTTCAGTTGTTCCGTTTCCATTGTTGCTTCCACACTAATAACTATTTTAGATCCAACTTCCAGATAGTCACGGCATGCCTCCAATGTATCACTAAACATTGTAGCTTCATAATTTCCAGTAGTGTCACTCAGCTGTATGAAAGCAAAACGGTTGCCTCGAGCGGATTTTCGTTCTTGCCTTCCCGCCACAATACCTGACAATTTAGCCACAAGCGGTCCATTCTTGACTTTTTCACGAAGCTGGTCGAGAGTTATGACGCCTGATCGCCTTAAAGATGAGCTGTAATCGTCAAGTGGATGTCCCGAAAGATAAAAGCCAATTGCCTTAAACTCTTCACCTAATTTCTCAGCTGGCAACCAGTTTTCAACAGAAGACAGCCTTGGCTCCGGCAGGTCATCACCAGCCTCACCAAACAAGCTAACTTGATTTGAATTTCGCTGTTCGTGGACAGTGGCCGAATAACCAACCAGAGCGTCGAGACTTTGAAATACCCGATTACGATTGAGATCTAGTTCGTCAAATGCTCCAGCTCGCGCAAGCATCTCAAGTGGTCGTTTGCCTAGCCGTTTTAAGTCTACCCGTCTCGCAAAATCAAAAAGTGTTACAAAGGGCTTTCCAGCCCGTCCATCTAACACCAAGTGCATTGCCTCAGCCCCAACATTTTTTAACGCCCCTAAACCGTACACCAAGGTACCTTCCAATACGTCAAAACGCGGCTGACTGCGGTTCACACAAGGCGGCGTAAACGCTAACTCAAGGCCCTTTCGAACTTCATTGAAATATACGGCAAGCTTGTCAGTGAGATGCAAATCACAATTCATTACGCCAGCCATAAATTCTACGGGATGGTTAGCTTTCAGCCAGGCTGTTTGATAGCTTACTACTGCATAGGCCGCGGCATGAGATTTATTGAAGCCATAGTTGGCAAATTTATCTAACAAGTCCCAAGTATCGTTAGCTGTTTTCTCATCAACTGCATTGGTGGCTGCACCAGTCAGAAATTTTGGTTTTTCTGCGTCCATGGCTTCCTGAATTTTTTTGCCCATCGCGCGGCGAAGTAAATCGGCTCCCCCAAGCGAGTAACCCGCCATTTGACGTGCAATTTCCATTACCTGCTCTTGATAGACAATAATTCCTTGTGTTTCGTCAAGAATGTGATCCACTGATGGATGAAGCAATTCACGTTCACTTAGACCGTTTTTAACTTCACAATACTTTGGAATGTTCTCCATCGGACCAGGTCGGTAAAGCGCCACCAAAGCGACGATGTCCTCAATGCAATTGGGCTTCATGCGCTTAAGTGCGTCCATCATTCCACTGGACTCCACCTGAAAGACTGCAACTGTATTTGCCGCTGAATATAGTTCAAAAGCCAAAGTATCATCCAGCGGAATGGCGTTAATATCGCCCTCAGTCCCAATCTTGGGGTCATAAAGCTTGTGCCCTTTGGAGTTCATATGCAGTTTTCTTGTACGGTTAATCAAATCAATTGAGTTTTGGATAACAGTCAGAGTTTTCAGGCCTAGGAAATCAAATTTAACTAACCCTGCCTGTTCAACCCACTTCATATTAAATTGGGTTGCTGGCATATCTGACCTTGGATCTTGATAAAGTGGAACTAATTGTTCTAAAGGCCGATCTCCAATTACTACTCCAGCCGCATGCGTCGATGCATTGCGCAAAAGTCCTTCCACTTGTTGGGCGTAGTTAAGTAATCTGTCCACTACTTCTTCAGATTTGGCTTCCGCGCGCAAACGCGGCTCATCAGCTAGGGCTTTTTCAATGCTTACTGGCTTTACGCCTTCTACAGGTATCATTTTTGATAGACGATCAACCTGTCCGTAAGGCATTTGAAGAACACGGCCAACATCTCGAACGGCCGCTTTAGAAAGTAGCGCGCCAAAGGTAATAATTTGGCCAACTCGATCGCGCCCATATTTCTTCTGAACGTACCTGATAACTTCTTCCCGGCGATCCATACAAAAATCAATGTCAAAATCAGGTATAGAAACCCGTTCTGGGTTCAGAAAGCGTTCAAACAGCAAACCATAACGCAGTGGATCAAGGTCAGTGATAGTTAGTGCGTACGCAACGAGTGACCCAGCGCCTGATCCACGGCCCGGCCCCACGGGAATATTCTGAGCCTTAGTCCACTCAATAAAATCTGCTACAATTAAGAAGTATCCAGGGAAGCCCATTCCTTCGATAGTATCTAGTTCAAAATCAAGACGTTTTTGATATTCTTCTTGGGATACGGCATGCTGAATTACGGCTAGGCGTTTATTTAAGCCTTCATTTGATTTTCTACGCAATTCGTCCACTTCGTTATCTGCAAATTTAGGTAAAATTGGGTCTCGCTTGTAGGCTTTAAATGCGCAGCGCCGTGCCACCTCAACCGTATTTTCTAAAGCTTCAGGCAAATCAGCAAACAATACCGCCATTTCAGCTGGGGTTTTCAAATAATGTTGTGGCGTTAAGCGTCTGCGCGGTTCCTGTTGATCAACGTAGGATCCGTCAGCAATACAAAGTAGCGCATCGTGAGCCTCGTACATTTTAGCCTTATCAAAATATACGTCATTTGTAGCCAACAGTGGTAAATCCATAGCATAAGCTAACTCAATTAAACCACGTTCACTCAATCTTTCAGCGTCTGGCACAACGCCGTCCTCACTGGGATGGCGTTGCAATTCTATATAAAGTCGGTCGCCATAGGCTTGCGCCAGTTTATCGGCTAGGCTCTGTATCTTTGCTAGTTGTCCGGCTTGCACTAGACGTCCTAGTGGACCGTCAGAGCCTCCAGTAAGGCAAATTATACCTTCAGCATGCTCGATGAGGTCAGATATTTGCACCTGGGGCACCTCACCATTCGAATTCAAGTACAGGCGGGAATTAAGTAACAATAGGTTCTCATAACCGCGTTCGTTTTGCGCCAATAAAACTAACGGTGCAGGCAGACGTGTTTTTTCACCCGGTGCAGCTGGATCATAAGCAAGATCAACTTGGCAGCCTATGATTGGCTGGATTCCAGCCTGCGAGGCTACTTCAGAAAACTCTAAAGCACAGAACATATTGTTGGTATCTGTGATAGCAATTGCCGGCATCTCCATTGCCGATACCATCTCAGGTAGTTTTTTGAGCCTCAGCGCTCCCTCCAGGAGTGAATATTCGCTGTGGGCCCTCAGATGAATAAATTTTAGATTCTTTTTCATGGATTATGATTAAACTGCTCACCGATTATCAGCCAGCAAAAATTCAAAATATCGGAATAAGACACTAAATGCCATTAAGCCAACTTAATGTAGATATATATTTTACTTGCCATAGCCATCACAATCGGTGCTAGATAAATTTGTTCTCGCCTTGGTCTTACGCCGCATCGGGCCTAGGCGTGAGGAACGTAACAGACAGTGGCTTGATTTCTTAATATGAAAATTTCGTTTCGTCTGAATGGCGTGTCTGTGTCTACCCTCGCACCCACTGGGACCGAGACTTTACTCGAGTATCTGCGCCAAGATAAAGGGCTTTGTGGCACAAAGGAGGGCTGCAATGAAGGTGATTGCGGTGCATGCTCAATTATTTTGACAGGAGAAAATGGCGTTCCACGGGCCATGAATTCGTGCATTCTATTCTTGCCACAAATCCAAGGACGTTCCGTGCGGACAGTAGAAGGCATTAGTGGGCCAGATGGAACATTACATCCGGTTCAGGAGGCTATGATTTCGCAACATGGAGCGCAATGTGGATTTTGTACACCAGGTTTCATTACCACTATGGCGGCAGCTCACGCCGCTGGCGAAAAAGATTTTGATACGGCTCTGGCCGGGAATCTGTGCCGCTGTACGGGCTATGCGCCAATTGTGAGAGCCGCTAAACTTGCCGCGCAAGGCCAAGTACCAGATTGGATGCAGGAGGGCCCACAACCAAGTAGCCAGCCCACAAGTTCAGATTTAATATTCTGTCCTGAAACTTCAGATGATCTGGCCCAGTGGTACGAGAACAACCCTGAAGCAACGTTGGTAGCCGGTGGCACCGATGTTGGCCTTTGGGTTACAAAGCAGATGCGTAATCTTACCCCATTAGCTTTTCTTGGCCATGCCAAAGACTTACGTCAAATAGAAGACCACGGGCAGTATTTGCGTGTAGGTGCAACTACTACAATTACAAACTTTATGGAGGCAATTGCCCCACTATACCCCTCATTTAATGCTATGTTATCACGCTATGGTAGCCCTCAGATACGTAATGCCGCAACAATCGGCGGGAATATAGCCAATGGTTCTCCAATTGGTGACGGACCACCAGCTTTAATCGCTTTAGGCGCCACGCTGATCCTGCGCCAAGGTGATAAACGCAGGCGAATGCCATTAGAAGATTTTTTTATAGATTACCAAAAACAAGACCGTTTACGCGGCGAATTTGTGGAAGCTATCGAATTACTAAAAGATCAAAATAGATTGCGTTGCTACAAGCTATCAAAACGGTTTGATCAGGATATTTCAGCTGTTTGTGGATGCATTAACATCTCGGTTGAAGGCAATATAATAAAAACCGTCCGGATCGCCTTTGGTGGTATGGCCGCAACTCCATCCCGCGCCAACAAAACTGAAGAAATCTTAGTAGGGAAAGTTTGGGGGATTAAAACCTTTGAGAACGCTAAAGCAACTTTGTTGCAGGATTTTTCTCCAATGTCTGACGCTCGTGCCAGCGCACTATATCGTTCTGAAACTGCTCAAAACATGTTACTGCGCTATTTCAATGAACTTGAAAATACCCCAGTAAATATTCTAGAGGTGCGAGCGTGACTTTGACACAGTCTTTGCCACATGATGCAGCTCTCCAGCATGTCAGTGGTACCGCCCGTTACGTAGATGATATCCCCACTCCTGCCAGTACTTTACATCTTGCTTTTGGTCTATCGCCTGTGGCCAAAGGCGAAATTAGGTCACTTGATATTAGCGCAGTCAGGGCCGCCAAGGGTGTACGGTTAGTACTACGGGCTAAGGACTTACCATTTGCTAATGATGTTTCACCATCGGCACATGACGAACCTTTATTGGCAGACAGGTTTCTGCACTATGCAGGCCAGCCAATATTTATTGTGGTCGCAGATAGCCACCTGCTTGCACGAAAGGCGGCCCAACTGGCCAAATATGAAATTGATGAGGCAGTTCCAATTCTTACTATAGAGGACGCTCTCATTTCAAACAGTCGCTTTGAGAGTGCTCCACGTATTTATTCAAAAGGTACACCAGACACGGTGTTTCCAGATGCCTTACACCAGACTAATGGAAGCCTGAACTTGGGTGGACAGGAGCATTTTTATCTTGAAGGGCAAGCTGCTTTAGCCCAGCCCGGTGAATATGGCGATATAGTTGTACATTCCTCCACGCAGCACCCGTCGGAGATACAACACAAAGTAGCAGAGGCGCTAAATTTAGCACAGCACGCAGTTAAGGTTGAAGTGCGTCGCATGGGTGGTGGATTTGGTGGCAAGGAGAGCCAAGGCAATGCTTTGGCTGTGGCATGTGCAATCGCGGCTGTGCAAACCGGACAGCCATGTAAAATGCGGTATGACCGTGATGATGACTTTATTATCACTGGCAAACGCCACGACTGTCGGGTCGACTACAAGGTGGGCTTCGACCAGCACGGCAGGGTCCAAGCACTAGAGTTTACCCATTACTTTCGTTGCGGTTGGGGTCAAGACTTGTCACTTCCAGTCGCAGACCGCGCGATGTTGCATGCCGACAATGCTTATGACCTACCACATGTTCGCATTACATCTCACAGACTTAAAACTAATACACAAAGTGCAACTGCGTTTCGCGGTTTTGGCGGCCCGCAGGGGATGATTGGAATTGAGAGGGTAATGGACCATATTGCACATTTTCTTGGGTTAGATCCAACATCCGTTCGTCGGAAAAACTATTACCCAGATATGTCAGAAAATGCTGAACCACCCGCCACCACGCCCTACCACATGCCAGTGACTGACTTTATCTTAGGTGAAATGACGCATTCACTACTGAAAAGCTCAAACTACGCGACACGCAAAGCATCTGTGGCAGAGTGGAATGCTGAAAACTCACTTCTAAAACGTGGTATCGCACTCAGTCCGGTCAAATTTGGAATTTCCTTTACCCTAACCCACCTCAATCAAGCCGGTGCACTAGTACAAATATACACTGATGGATCAGTCCTTATTAATCACGGGGGCACTGAAATGGGGCAAGGTCTATTTCAGAAAGTAGCGCAAGTAGCTAGCCGCTCACTTGGGGTAACACAATCGACTATTAGGGCAAGCGCAACTGATACAAGCAAGGTACCAAACACTTCAGCAACTGCCGCTAGCTCCGGCTCAGACCTCAATGGGATGGCTGTCCTAGCTGCGTGTGAGAAACTGAAACAACGCCTTTCAGCCCTCGTTGCAAAACAGTATGGTTGCGCTCAGGAAGTTGTTTTATTTAAAGACGATATGGTCACCGGTCCTGACTTTAAGCTGGCGTGGTTAGAGGTTGTTAAGTCAGCTTATGAAAATCGAGTTTCGTTATCTGCGACGGGGTTTTACAAAACACCCGGTATCGAATGGGATCGGATTAAAGGACAAGGCCGTCCATTCTTGTATTTTGCATACGGTGTCTCAGTGACTGAAGTTGTAATTGACGTGTTGACGGGTGAAAACCGAATTTTGCGCTGCGATATCCTACACGATTGTGGCAGCTCCCTTAACCCAGCATTAGATATTGGCCAGGTTGAAGGTGGCTTTGTTCAAGGTGCAGGTTGGTTGACAACTGAAGAGCTTATTTGGGATGAAAAAGGCCACTTGAAAACTCATGCCCCATCAACTTACAAAATACCTGCCTGTTCAGATAGGCCAGAAATTTTCAACGTATCGCTGTGGGCTGCACCGAATTTCCAAGATACTATTTACAGATCAAAAGCAGTCGGGGAGCCTCCATTCATGCATGGAATTTCAGCTTTTTTGGCATTATCAGATGCAGTCTCAGCTTGTGGCCCTAATTATCCGGACTTGCAGGCACCAGCGACAGCTGAGGAAGTGTTTTTTGCAATTAAGCGCGCGAAAGGTATAAAACGTGAGCTTTGATCAGGCAAAAGTAAATGCCATCATTTTAGAGCATGGCTCAATCCATCGCGTAGTTATTGCAGCTGTAAAAGGTTCATCTCCACGTGAAGTTGGTGCGGCAATGCTATTGTGGGAGGGTGGTCAAAGTGGAAGTATTGGCGGAGGAGCCTTAGAATATCAAGCAGCTCAAGATCCAAAAACAGGGGTACGCAGCTACCCGCTTGGGCCCGAATTAGGTCAATGCTGCGGAGGCCATGTCACTCTTGTTACCGAGTATTTTGATTCAACCTTAAAAGACGCACAGCTTTTTATACGACGCGTGGCCGGTACTGAAGAGTTACCGCTGGTAATTATCCGCCAGCAGCGCGAAGCGCGCAACGGTGGCGCACCTGGTAGTTTTGAGTTTACAAAAGGTTGGCTGGTGGAACCCGTAAATCCTCCACGCACTCCACTTTGGGTATGGGGGGCTGGCCATGTAGGCCGAGCTGTTGTGCAAATAGCATCGCAATTGGAAGAGTTTGATATAACCTGGGTAGACACAAGTTCTGAGCGCTTTCCATTTGATATCCCCTTTAATGTTACTGTTGTCCCTGCAGTAGAACCAGCCCATCTGATGGCCCATGCACCAAAAGAAGCTCAACATCTTATTTTTACATACTCGCACGCGCTAGATTTAACTTTATGCGATGCAGCACTTAACAGAGGGTTTGCATTTTGTGGTCTCATTGGATCCAAAAGTAAGTGGGCCCGTTTCAAAGGTCGGCTCTCAGCTTTGGGACATTCAGATAGGAGAATTTCAGACATTACATGTCCAATTGGAGAACCAAATCTCGGAAAGCAGCCAATTGCAATTGCGATTGGTGTGACGCAAAGTTTATTGTCCGCAGAAATTCGTTCAACCGACCAAAGGAGCGCCTGCTTGTGAACCAGACACTCTTGCAACTCGATGGATTAAGCAAATCCTACCCAGGTGTAATAGCTAATGACCACGTGAGTTTTAAAATAGGATCTGGTGAAATTCATGCCTTGCTTGGCGAGAACGGGGCCGGCAAGTCAACACTAGTAAAAATGATCTACGGTCTAGTTCGACCGGACACTGGACGAATGCAGTTAGGAGGCCAAAGCTTCGCACCTTCAGAGCCTCGCGCGGCCAGAGCTGCAGGCATTGCAATGGTTTTTCAACACTTTAGTCTCTTTGAAGCGCTCAGTGTAGCTGAAAATATTGCGCTTGGAATGGAAAAGCCACCGAAATCTAGCGCATTGTCGATGCAAATAACTAAAGTATCCCATACGTATGGCCTGCCGCTTGATCCGGAACGTTTGGTTGGTGATCTATCCGCAGGAGAGCGCCAAAGAGTGGAGATTATCCGCTGTCTTTTACAAGACCCAAAATTATTAATCATGGATGAGCCAACCAGTGTTTTGACCCCACAAGAGGTGACCACTCTTTTCACCACCCTCCGAAAATTAAAATCAGAGGGCACGTCAATTCTTTATATCTCGCATAAATTGGAGGAAATTCGCACCCTCTGCGAAACAGCAACAATTTTACGTAATGGCAAAAAAGTTGCCACATGCGATCCTAGAGAAAATTCTGCGCGACAACTTGCTGAGATGATGGTTGGCGCAACGCTGAACTATGCAAAGGCAAGGACGGTAAAGCTGGGTGAAGTAATCCTTAAAGCTTCAAACCTATCTTTACCACCTCAATCCGCCTTTGGTACTAGTTTAAAAAATATTTCATTCCAGCTTCATAAAGGCGAAGTCTTAGGGATTGGAGGCGTTGCTGGGAATGGACAAGATGAACTTTTAGCGTGTCTATCTGGTGAGGTCCTAACCTCACCAAATGCAATTCAATTAAATGGCAATAACGTTGGGCATTTAACTCCTAACCTGCGACGGGCATTAGGAATTTTAGCGGCACCCGAGGAACGGTTAGGGCATGCCGCAGCTCCTGATATGGACCTTACTGAAAACTCTATGCTCACCGCAATGGTCAGAAAAAAACTGAGCAGTGCTGGTTTCTTAAACTGGAAACAGGCTAGAGAGTTCGCACAAAGGGTAATCGATGAATTCGATGTGCGCACCCCTGGCCCACAGTCTGTGGCCCGCTCCCTGTCTGGTGGAAATTTACAGAAATTTGTAATTGGCCGCGAAGTTCTTCAGGATCCAAATGTTTTAATTGTGAATCAACCCACGTGGGGAGTAGACGCCGCCGCTGCAGCGGCAATCAGGCAATCCCTTCTCGATTTGGCTAGCAAGGGGGCCGCCGTGATTGTGATAAGCCAAGATTTGGACGAATTAATGGAAATTTCAACCCGTTTTGCTGCATTAAATACTGGCAAATTGTCAGAGATCCAATCTATGGCTAAATTTAGCCTAGATGAAATTGGTCTATTGCTGGGAGGCGCTGATGCTGCGGGTTGAAAAAAGGCCTAGCCCATCAAAAACATGGGGTTATCTTGCACCTATTCTGGCAGTGATCGCCACCATGATCGGTGGTGGAATGATGTTTGCACTTTTGGGGAAAGACCCTTTTGAAGCCATCCGTATTATTTTCTACGATCCTTTGTTCTCAGAGTTTGCATGGTATTATCGACCACAGCTGTTGATCAAAGGCGCCCCACTTATTTTAATAGCAATCGGGTTGTCGATGGGGTTTCGAGCTGGTGTCTGGAATATTGGCGCAGAGGGACAGTATATAATTGGAGCTTTATTTGGTGCCGGATTTGCCCTTGCAGTTTACCCAACCGAAAGCGTATTTATTTTTCCTTCAATGATTATATTAGGGGCACTTGGTGGGTTTCTTTGGGCAATGATCCCAGCCATTTTGAAAACTAAGTTTGGTACAAACGAAATACTAGTTAGTCTGATGTTGGTTTATGTAGCCGAACAATTGCTCGCATCAATGTCATTGGGGTTAATGAAAAATCCAGAGGGCTTTGGATTTCCAGGTTCTCGAAATTTACAACAATATGCCAGTGCACATAACGCTGAACTTTGGATTGGATCTGGAGTGCATATGGGTGTGGTTTTTGGCTTAATTGCAGTAATCTTTGCATACGTGATGCTCGCGCGACATCAGCTAGGCTTTCACATCCGCCTTACCGGCGAAAGCCCAAAAGCAGCGCGTTTTGCAGGGGTCAACCCAAACAGGCTAATAATTTTCTGTTTGGGCAGTAGTGGCGCTTTGGCGGGGCTCGCCGGGTTGTTCGAAATTGCAGGGCCAAGTGGCCAAGTGAATATAGATTTTAATGTCGGTTACGGTTTCACGGCAATAATTGTGGCGTTTCTAGGTCGTCTAAACCCTTTCGGGATTATGCTGGCAGGCTTGCTAATGGCCTTAACTTACATAGGTGGTGAAATTGCGCAGTCGAGTTTAGGCCTACCATCCGCTGCAATACAAGCGTTTCAGGGAATGCTTTTGTTTTTCCTTCTAGCAGTAGATCTTCTCACCAACTTTAAAATAAAATGGGCCAAAACCGAGATAATAGTATGAATGATATACTAGCTAAAACAGTCTCCCCACTAAATATAATACTAGGAACTTCGTAATGGATCTATCAGCCATTAGCCCTACACTACTTGTTGCTTCACTCATGGTCGCATCAACACCGATATTACTGGCTTCAATTGGAGAATTAGTGGTTGAAAAATCTGGTGTTCTAAATTTGGGCGTCGAGGGGATGATGATTACTGGTGCTATTTGTGGATTTGCAGCCGCAGTTCTAACTGGTTCACCTATGATCGGCTTTGTATGTGCGGCATTAGGCGGTGCGACAATATCCCTAGTGTTTGCAGTTCTGACCCAATACTTTCTCTCAAACCAGGTCGCCACAGGATTAGCACTCACGCTGTTTGGGCTTGGCCTATCAGCCATGCTCGGTCAGAGTTATGTTGGAATCAAGCCCCCTACTACCTACAAACTTGACTTACCATTAATCAGTGACGTCCCAATCCTCGGCCCTATTTTATTTTCTCACGACTTCACAGTGTATGCTGCCCTAGCATTAGTGTTAGGCGTCTGGTGGTTTTTGAAATATACACGGAGGGGACTTATCCTTCGAGCAGTCGGTGAGAGCCACGATGCTGCCCATGCTTTGGGATATAAAGTAGTCAGGGTAAGGGTCTTGGCTATTATGTTCGGTGGGGCCTGTGCGGGGCTCGGAGGGGCGGCACTTTCATTAGTTCGGGTTCCACAGTGGACAGAAGGTATGACTGCAGGATCAGGTTGGATTGCGCTAGCTATTGTTGTATTTGCGAGTTGGAAGCCCGAGCGCATACTACTGGGCGCCTATCTTTTTGGTGGGGTTGCAGTACTTCAACTCAACCTTCAAGCGGCGGGTGTGTCAATTCCAGTTGAGTATTTGTCCATGTCACCGTATCTAATAACTATTATAGTGCTGGTTGCGATGTCTGCTAATCGCGCAAAGTCAGCTCTGAATGCACCCGCGGCTCTCGGTCGCGTGTTTCATGCCTCACGATGAGGTACTTTTAAATAGGGGGAAACCTAATGAAATTGAGATCTATTCTAGTCGGCGCTGCGCTGGCTTTAACAGCGGCCTCGGGTTCGCTAGCTGAAAAAACTAAAGTTGGCTTCGTATATGTTGGCCCAGTTGGTGACGGCGGCTGGACCTATGAGCATGATCAAGCTCGCAAGGCTGTTGTAGCTGCATTTGGCGATAAAGTTGAAACTATGTACGTTGAAAGTGTGCCAGAAGGCCCAGACTCTGAGCGCGTGATGACAGACATGGCACTGAAAGGTGCTGATCTGATTTTCACAACCTCTTTCGGTTATATGGATCCAACGATTAACGTCGCAGCTAAGTTTCCAAATGTGAAATTTGAGCATGCCACCGGTTACAAAATGGCGGATAACGTATCGATTTACTCAGCACGCTTTTATGAGGGTCGGGCTGTTCAAGGCCACATTGCCGGCCACATGACAAAATCAAACATTGTTGGTTACATTGGGTCTTTTCCCATTCCAGAAGTTATTCGAGGGATAAATGCTGCCTACATCCACGCCAAGGATGTGAACCCCGATGTCCAATTCAAAATAATTTGGGCTTACACTTGGTTTGATCCAACAAAAGAAGCTGACGCGGCAAAAGTTTTGATTGAGCAAGGCGCTGATGTTGTTTTGCAACATACGGATTCAACGGCACCACAGGCGGCTGCACAGGCGGCTGGCAACGTAATTACGTTTGGCCAGGCATCCGACATGTCTGAATATGGTCCTAAGCCTCGGGTCTCCTCCATAATTGACAACTGGGCTCCATACTATATCGCACGCACTCAAGCCGTAATGGACGGAACTTGGGCCTCGACAAGTACTTGGGATGGCATCGGCGCCGGCATGGTTGGCATTGGTGAAATTACTTCAGCTGTACCCGCTGATGTAAAGGCGTCTGCAGAAGCACTTCTTGCCAGGCTGAGAGATGGATCTTACCACGCCTTCACAGGCCCTGTGAACAAGCAAGATGGCTCAGCATGGTTAGCTAGAGGAGAGACTGCTGACGACGGTACGTTGCTTGGTATGGGCTTCTATGTCCAGGGCATTGATAGCGAAATGCCAAACTAGTCTTAAGTCGACCATAAGCTTTTAAGAGGAGGCCTCTGGCCTCCTTTTTTACTTTTTAAATTTTGAATTTACTGTTTAAATATACCATGTTAGATTTTTTAATAATTGGAGGAGGCATCGCAGGTATATCCAGCGCAGCACGCCTTTCTTCACTTGGGAAATGCCTCATTCTTGAGCGCGAACAAAACTTATCCTATCACACTTCAGGCCGCTCAGCAGCCCTCTATGAAGAGAACTACGGCAGTCAATCTACAATCGCACTTGCAAAAGCAAGCCGTCAGGATTTTGATAACTTATTATCTGGGGTACTAAGCCCACGTGGATTTATGTTACTGTGTTTGCGCGGTGAAGAAACTCAGTATGAAACTGATCTAGAACACATGAGCCTCACCGAAATTTCTATGACTGAGGCGGTGGATATGGTTCCAATTCTAAATCAAAATGATGTGCTTAGAGCAGCAATAAGTAAGACAGCACAAGACATCGATACAGATATGATGATCCAAAGCTTTGCCCGTCTATTCCGTGCAAATGGAGGTCAGATTGAGACAAATCAAACAGTAAGATCAATTAAAAAAGTTTCTGATGGGTGGCAGGTGGACACACATCAGGACTGTTTTATGACCAAAACACTCATCAATGCAGCGGGAGCCTGGGGAGATGAGGTTGCAAAGATGGCAAATATTCCTGAAATCGGTCTTACCCCAATGCGACGGAGCGTAGCCCGAATTGCGCCACCCACTAATTTAGAAGTCAGGAAATGGCCCATGCTTTTTGGGCCAGGTGAGCGTTGGTATGCAAAACCTGATGCTGGTGGCCTAATTGTATCATTAGCAGAAGAAACTCCCAGCGCGCCCATGGATGCCTGGGCCCATGACATCGACCTCGCAGAGGCTTTGGCACGTTATCAAGATTATGTCACTGAGCCAGTTACTCGTCCAATTGCCTCCTGGGCAGGTTTGCGTACCTTTGCGCCAGATAGAAATTTAGTGTTGGGGGCAGCAAAAAAAGACAGCAGCTTTATTTGGGCCGTAGGGCAAGGTGGTTATGGTTTTTTTACAGCCCCCGCTGCGTCACAATTTATCGCAGATGTGGCGACCGGACAGCAACCTAACTTTGAACCAGAAATAATATCAGATTTAAATCCAAGCCGGTTCGACGCATAGTCTAACTTGGTCACAGCAATCCTATATACAACTTTTTAATTTTAGCCATCCAAACGGATAGCCGAATTTTTTGGATCATATGGGCTGTCTTCGACAACTACACAATCCCACAATTGATCAAGGATTTTAACCTTTAGCTTTGTTCCCACGATCGCCAAATCTGGAGACACGTAGCCCATGCCAATGGATTTTTCAAAATGTACCGAGTAGCCCCCTGAGGTGAGCCGACCAACACGCTCATCGCCATGGTAAAGTACTTCACGGCCCCAAGGGTCAGCATCTGGCGGTCCATCAACTAAGAGGGTGCAGCATTTTGCACGAATACCAGTTGCCTCCAATTCTGTTTTTCCATGGAAGTTTTTAGTCAAATCCACAAAACGTTGCAAATCCGCTTCCAGTGGGGTGGCATCTCGGCCAAGCTCGTTGCCAAAGGCACGGTATGATTTTTCTTGTCTCAGCCAATTTTGAGCGCGTGCCCCGACTAGCTTCATACCATATTTTTCGCCAGTTTTTTCTATTAAATCAAATAAATAGTTTTGCATTTCCATTGGATGATGCAACTCCCAACCTAGTTCGCCAGTATATGCGACCCGGATTGCATTGACTGGACACATCCCCAGCTCAATTTGTTTGGCAGAGAGCCACGGAAAACGCTTATTTGATAAGGCAGTTTCTGGATCTGGGTCATTGATAATGTCAGAAAGCACATCGCGAGACTTTGGCCCAGCAATGGCAAAAACGCCCCATTGTGTTGTTACATCTTGCAACTCAATTCGACCAAATTCAGCCTCTTTATCCTCAATTGACTTTTTTAAATAGTCTTGATCATAGGCCGTCCAAGCTCCCGCGGAGACAAGGTAGTACTCATCTTCTAATAATCTTACTATTGTGTATTCCGTCCGAGTGGTGCCGTGCCCCGTCAGTGCATAGGTCAAATTAATCCTACCAATGCGGGGAAGTTTATTACAAGTGAACCAATCTAAAAAAGCGGTTGCGCCCGGTCCCTTAACTATATGCTTCGTAAATGCCGTAGCATCCACCAGCCCTACACCTTGACGTATAGCCTTGGCCTCTTCAACGGCGTATTTCCACCAATTACCCCGCCGAAAGCTGCGCGATTTATGATCAAAATCTTCTTCCGCATTTAAAGGCCCAAAGTAATTAGGACGCTCCCAGCCGTTCACAAAACCAAATTGTGCTCCCCTCGCCCTTTGACGGTCATACGCTGGCGACGTGCGCAGTGGGCGCGCAGCGGGCCGCTCTTCGTCAGGATGGTGCAGTACATAGACGTGGTCATAACATTCTTCATTTTTTCTCATGGCAAATTCCGTAGTCATCCAACTCCCATAACGTTTGGGGTCGAGACTGGCCATATCAATTTCAGCTTCACCATCTACCATCATTTGCGCCATGTAATAGCCGGTTCCACCAGCTGCAGTAATTCCAAAACTGAAGCCTTCCGCCAACCACATATTACGCAATCCAGGCGCAGGCCCCACAAGCGGGTTTCCGTCTGGCGTATAACAAATTGGGCCGTTGAAATCACCCTTGAGGCCACTCTCAGCACAGGATGGGATCCTTTGTATCATGGCCATGTATTGCTCTTCAATACGCTCAAGTGCGAGCGGGAATAGATCTGCTCGGAAGCTATCAGGCACACCATGCTCAAAACGGGCTGGCGCATCTTTTTCGTAAACTCCCAAAATCCATCCACCCCGCTCCTCACGTACATAACTTTGGGCATCAGCATCGCGGATCACAGGATGCTCTAAATTACCCGCCTCACGGTATTCCACTAAAGATGGATCTTTTTCCATTACAATAAATTGATGTTCAACGGGAATGGCCGGTATCTTAATTCCCAGCATTTTGGCAGTGCGCTGAGCGTGATTGCCCGAGGCGGTCACCACGTGCTCAGCGGTGACGACAACTTGTTCCTCCGACGGCACAAGATTACCACCCTTTTCAACCATTTTAGTGCAAGTGACCTCCCAGTGGGTCCCTGTCCAATTAAAATCATCAGCCTGCCACTTGCGCTCAATTTTAACGCCAAATTGTCGGGCACCCTTGGCCATAGCCATCGTCACGTCAGCAGGATTAATATAGCCATCAGTGTTGTGATAAAGTGCACCTTTCAAATCTTCAGTATTGATCAGGGGCCACTTTTCCTTAACCGCTTCAGGTGTCATGAACTCATAAGGCACACCGCAAGTTTCTGCAGTTGAAGCATACAATTTATATTCGTCCATTCTGGCATCTGTCTGCGCCATTCGCAAATTTCCCACGACAGCAAAACCCGCATTCAGCCCAGTCTCAGCTTCCAAACTTTTATAAAAATTAACAGAATACTTGTGAATATGTGTAGTTGCATAAGACATGTTGAATAACGGTAAAAGTCCAGCCGCGTGCCAAGTAGAGCCCGACGTAAGTTCGTCACGTTCAATCAGCATCGTATCCCAGCCACGCTTGCCAAGATGATAGGCAATCGAGGTCCCAACGGCACCGCCTCCAATGACCATAGCCTTTACCTGTGTTTTCATCGCATGCGATTCCCGTTTGTATTGCAGACACATTGCCCCAACTTATTTAAAATTGGTAAGTCTCGCCGACCACCCAGTCACAAAAACCGACTTTAACGGGTATTTCAACTAAGCCTATAAAGCATTTTGATTTGCCCAAACGAAGTACTGATCATCAGAATAAACCATAACCATAGAATTTACATTTTTTCTCTTCTCTGCGTCGGTCTTATGTGCCACACAAAATTAGTGTAGATTAGGTCCAAAAGTATTAAATATCGTTGGTTTTAGGCAATATTATGAAACAAAAAACATCAGTAGTTGCATACTTAGTCCTGTGTCTGCTGTTTTTTACGCATAGTACGGCCGCAGACACGCCTGTACGTGGCGCAGTAACTAATCTTCCACTTCCCCGTTTCGTCTCTCTGAAGGCGAGTGAGGGCAACGTCCGCCGCGGTCCATCATTGGATCATCGTATTGATTGGATTTTAAAACATCGCAATACGCCACTACAAGTAGTCGCCGAGTATGGCCATTGGCGCAAAGTATTAGACTTTGAAGGAGCTGGTGGTTGGATTCACTATGCATTACTTTCTGGATCACGTATGGTTATTGTACGCGATGAACTTTTAGATTTGAAGCAACAGCCAAAAACTGAATCCCTAAGCAAAGCTCAGCTTCAACAGAATGTAATTGCACGCGTTAGTGCTTGCGAAAGCAAATGGTGCAAAATAACGGCCGGTGGTTACAAAGGCTGGGTACAGAAAACTGCACTATGGGGTGTCAGCTCCGATGATATTTTCGATTAATTTTTCAAGACAGCCCACGGTTTTTTAGCAAAGCACTGGCATCAGGCATCCTACCCCGGAAAGCCAGATATAATTGCTCCGCATCTTGGCTACCACCTTTTGACAATATACAGTCAAGTAATGATTGCGCGCGATCTGCGTCGAATGCACCGCCCTGATCTTCAAAAGAGGCAAACGCATCAGCATCCATAACCTCAGACCACATATAACTGTAATAGGCACTGGAATATCCATCACCAGCGAATACATGAGCAAACTGCGGGGTTGCGTGCCGCATTCCAATTGCTTCTGGCATGCCAATTTCAGATAAAATCTCAGCCTGTCGGGCCATGATGTCAACAGGTGCAGGACCCTGGTGAAACGTCAAGTCTACCAAGGCTGAAGCAATATATTCAACAGTTTGGAAGCCAATATCAAAGGTGGCAGCTCCCAGCATTCGTTTCAACAAATCTGCTGGCATAGCTTCACCAGTTTCTGCATGAATTGCAAATTTTTGTAGCACTTCTGGCTGCTCGAGCCAATGCTCGTAAAGTTGACTTGGTAGTTCAACAAAGTCACGTGCAACCGACGTTCCAGACACTGACGAGTAGGTAACGTCACTTAACATTTGGTGCAGTGCATGACCAAATTCATGAAATAACGTGCGTGCATCGTCAAACGATAGTAGTGCTACTTCACCATGGATCGGCTTTGCAAAATTGCAAACGTTAATGACAATTGGTGAGCGCACGTTAGGCTTTTTACGTTGGCTTTGTAAGGCTGAACACCATGCGCCTGATCGCTTACTACTCCTTGCAAAGTAGTCCCCAATAAACAGTGCCAGGTGTTTTCCATCACGCCTAACTTCCCACACACGTGCATCAGTGTGATAGAGGGGCTGGCTCACTTCTGTAAATGACAATCCAAACAGTCGAAAAGCGCAATCAAAAGCTGCAGTAATCATTTGGTCCAATGTAAGGTAGGGTTTTAGTTCCGCTTCATCTAGGTCATGTTCTACCATTCGGCGCTTTTCTGCGTAATATCGCCAATCCCATGCCTTTAGTGGACCTTTAACGCCCTCTTTCTCCATCATTTTCTTTAAAATTTTGGCATCATTGTCAGCATGCACTTTTGCAGGAGCCCAAACCTCCATTAATAATTCTCGTACACGTTTTGGTGTTTTAGCCATCTCAGTGGCAAGTTTAAAATCAGCAAAGCAATCAAAACCTAATAAAGTTGCCTTTTCATGACGTAACTTTAAAGTTTCAGTGGCAGCACTACGATTGTCTGTTGCACCTCCATTTGCACCGCGCGATGTCCACGCCTTGTAGGCGATTTCTCTCAGGTCCCTGCGATCAGAAAATTGAAGAAACGGGACAATCAGTGAGCGTGATAAGGTCACAATAGGTCCATCAGCACCTTTTTCTTGTCCAGCCGCCCGCGCGGTAGCAACAACAAAGTCAGGCAGACCTAAAAGATCAACATCTGTCAAGTCTAGGAACCAGTCGCGTTCATCTGCTAACAGGTTTTGAGTAAAATTTGTTCCCAGGCTCGCTAATCTTGATTTTATCTGGGTCATCCTATCTGCAGCCTTACCCTGAAGCTGCGAACCCGCCCTAACAAAACCCCGATGGGTGAGCATTAAAACTCTTTCTTGCTCCAGCGAAAGATTTAAGGTCGCGCGGTTGGTCCATAGATATTCTACTCGCTCAAAGAGTTTCTTGTTTGACGAGACGGCAGATGAGTACGCTGAAATTTTGGGGGCAAATTCACGTTGCAATTCCTCACGGACTAAATTGCTGTCACAACCCGCGAGCGTATAGAAAACCGATGCTACCTGCTCGAGCTCAGACTCTACTTCCTCCTGCGCTACGATAGTGTTTTCGAAAGTTGGTGTTTCCAAACTTTTGGCAATTTCTAATATACCTGCCAGAGCAATCTCCAACGCCCTGTCCATGGCTGGAGAAAAATCAGCGTCTGAGATTTTATCAAACGGTGCAAGCCCAAAGGGCGTTTGCCATGTGTCAAGTAGGATCATGAATGGCCCCTTAGGCAGATAAGTGAGATTGACAAATAAGACAATCAGCTGATGACTTTGTTAATATTACGCGGCTTTCCGCATCCAGTATGTTAAAAATCGCAAGTCTTCCCCGCAACGGCTTCCCCGCATCCAGAAGGTACTTAAGGGCTTCACCCGCCATTAGGCTGCCTATAACCCCCGGTAAGGCAGAAAATACCCCAGCCTGCGCACATGTTCCCGACATCTCCTCTCTCGGAGCCTCTGGGAATATGCATTGGTAGCAGGGTCCAGATTTATTCGGATCAAAGACAGACACTTGGCCTTCCCACTGACTGAGCGCACCACTTACCAGTGGCACCTTTTGTATTACGCACGACTTGTTGACCAGATATCTAGTATCAAAATTATCTGACCCATCCAATACAATATCGTACTCAGAAATTAATACCTCTGCAATATCAACCTCAAGCCGCCGCTGATAGGTTTTTACCGCGACGTATGGGTTTAATGCACGTATTGATTGTGCCGCAGACTCCACTTTAGCAAGTCCAATATCAGCATCTCGATGAATAATTTGTCTTTGTAAATTTGTAGCATCTACCACATCATCATCAATGACCCCAATCGTTCCAACTCCCGCTGCGGCCAGATACTGCATTGCTGGAGCACCAAGGCCACCCGCTCCAATCACCAAAACCTTAGCCCCTCTGAGACGCATCTGACCAGATCCACCTATTTCAGGCATAACAATATGCCGGGCATAACGATCTAGCTCTGTGTCAGACATATGCTTATCATTTGTGGCTGGAGTGGTACGCACTCTCTGGCGGAGTTGCCTCAAGCCAGTCCGGTATATTAAAATTAAACCGCCAAACCCAGCTAACAAGGCCCAGATGTGCCACGAGCCTCCCGTATTAACACGGACTGGGTGTTCCAATGGTAACACAATATGACCGAGTATTACTGCGGCAAAAACAATGCCAATCATCAGCTGCCGTTGCCGAATTGGCGCCTTCATAGCCCACCCAATTATCCACAATGCCGCACATATTGTTCCAACAAAAATCATTACTTTTGGCCTGTGGAGCCAAAACCACCATCGCCGCGAGTTGTGGTGCTCAGGCTATTTACCCATAAAAATTCCGCCTGCACCGCCGAGGAAACAACCATTTGAGCTATTCTGTCCCCGTGGGACACTGTGAAGGCATCTGAACTAACATTAAGTAAAATTACTCCAAGAGGGCCCCTGTAATCACAGTCAATTGTGCCAGGTGCATTAGCCAATGTAATCCCGTGCTTTAGTGCCAGACCTGAGCGTGGACGTATTTGAACTTCAAAACCTTTCGCTATGGCCAAGTGCAAACCCGTACTTATCAGAGCTCGTGTGCCAGCCTCCATAATTATATCTGATCGATTTGTAATGTTAGCTCTCAGGTCTGCTCCCGCGGCCCCCGGGGTAGCATATTTAGGCAGGCCTAAAGATTGGTCTGCTCCATCTTCCCAGACGAATTCTATTAGTGGCTTCATGCCAATGCGCCTGCAATCCGCTCAGCAAGTCGAAATGCTACTTCAGTTTTGGACATCTCTTCCCACGCCTCAGCGCCACCCCTATCTAACACTGTCACGGTATTATTTTGTCCACCTATTATTCCAGATGAGCGAGATACATCATTAGCTACAATCCAGTCACATCCCTTGCTTGAGAGTTTTCTACTTGCATTCTCAATCACGTCATTTGTCTCTGCCGCAAAACCAACAACTAATTTTGGCCGCTGCGCATGTTTTGATACTGTCGCTAATATATCTGGATTTTCTAAAAACTTTAGCTGCGGCAAGGCACCCGATGTCTGCTTCTTAATCTTTTGATCACGTACGCCATCTACCCGCCAATCAGCCACTGCTGCCGCGAATACAGCTCCGTCAACTGGCAGTAATTTCTGCACTACATCATGCATTTCCTTAGCAGTTTCTACTTGATAGGTTTTTACACCAAAAGGTGTAGCCAAATTTGTAGGTCCAGTGACAAAGCTTACCTGCGCGCCTAGATCCCTGAGCGCTGCTGCGATTGCTCTGCCCTGAGTGCCCGAGGATCTATTGCTAATGTAGCGGATCGGGTCAATAGGTTCATGCGTTGGGCCAGAAGTCACCAATAAGTGTTTGCCCAACAGCGGGCCACTTTGAAAAAATTGTTCTACGGCACTTACAATATCTGTAACTTCAGCCATTCGTCCAAGCCCATATTCGCCGCAAGCCATTTCACCCACATTCGGGCCAACAAGCTTAACTCCATCGTCAGCCAGCAAATTTAAGTTCCGCTGTGTGGATGGATGATCCCACATGCGAACATTCATCGAAGGTGCAATCATAACTGAAGTGTCTGTCGCCAAAAGAATAGTTGATGCAAGGTCGTCAGATATACCATGAGCCATTTTTGCCATAACATTGGCCGTTGCTGGGGCAACCAATATCAAATCAGCTAATCGCGAAAGTTCAATATGCCCCATCTCAGACTCATCTTTTAAATCAAATAAGTCTGCATAGACCCGAGATCGCGCCAAAGCCGCGATACTCAAGGGCGTCACAAATTTCTCCGCTGCCTTTGTTAGAACAGGGGTTATTTTAAACCCATGTTGGCTCAAACTTCTTATTAGCTCAGGAGCTTTGACCGCGGCGATACCACCCGTAATAACAAGGAGTATGTGTTTTGCATCCATTAGTAACAGTTAATCAGATGGGCCCCACTGCGCAAGGCCCGGCTATTAATGGAAGAAGGCTTGAGCTTCTGGCGCCTCAGTTTCAAGTCTGGACCGCATCTTTTTAAATGCTGCAGCCTCTATTTGCCTTATGCGTTCCTTCGAAAGTGTTAATTCAACGCCCAAACTTTCTAAAGTACGAGGAACCTCAACCAATTTTCGTTCCCTCACAATATATTTTTCCCTTTCACTTAGTACGCCCATCGCCTGCACAAGCCAAGTCCTGAGGGCCTCTTGGTCGTGCTCAAACTCCACCGTTTCTGCGGCCTGTTCCCTGCTATCCTCAAGTGTATCTATCCACTCACGTCCTTCATCTTCGGTGGACTGGGTCGCGTTGAGAGAAAAATCTGATCCAGAAAGTCGCCCATCCATCATTTCAACGTCATGTAGCGGCACACCTAAGTCTTGTGCTATTAACTGTTGAATTTGATGTTTATCGAGAGTTTGATCTGCATTGTTGGCATCACGCTCAAGTCGGGCTTGGATCCGCCGCATATTAAAAAATAAAGATTTCTGCGGACTAGTGGATCCAGTCCTTACCATCGACCAATTGCGCATAACATGCTCTTGGACAGAGGCCTTGATCCACCAAACCGCATAAGTTGAAAATCTAACCCCACGATCAGGGTCAAATTTTTCAGCAGCCTTCATAAGGCCAAGACCAGCTTCCTGTATTAAGTCATTCATAGGGACGCCATAACGCTTAAATTTGGATGCTTGCGAAATTGCCAGGCGCATGTACGCATTTATTAGGCGGTGCAGGCTCTGCTCACAGCTATCATCTCGCCACGCATAAGCTAATTTCAGCTCTGTTTCAGCGTCCAACATCTCTGCCTTCATGGCAGTGCGGGGTAGAAAATTGTCGGTTCGAGCATCCAAGGGCATAGAGTAAATTCCTTTATTCATTTAACTTATTAATCTTGTTATACCTTAGATACGCCTCTAATTCACAATTGGATCATGTTAAGGAAAGAAATATGGATTTAGATAATTTAAAAGTTCGTTTAGTTCTTGGCGGCGCTGAATCCGGCAAATCACGTTTTGCAGAAAATTTAATAATCCAATCCGGTAGGCCCCGCCGCTACATTGCAACAGCGCAGGGCTGGGACAACGAAATGAAAAAGAAAATTGCAGACCATCAAGCTCAACGTGGCTTTGATTGGATCACCTGCGAGGCTCCAATTGATATTGTTGAGGCTATTCAGGCTGCAGGTATAAATGAAATAATACTGCTGGACTGCATTACCCTATGGCTAACAAACCTGATGATGGCTGAACACAATATCGAAGCTTACTCCACAATACTATTAGACGCTCTCAGCAAGCCACCCTGTCCTATAGTGATAGTTAGTAATGAAGTTGGCCAAGGTATTACCCCCGATAACTCGATGTCCCGGGCATTTTTAAAGTATCAAGGTAATATAAATCAAAGGCTCGCAGCACTGGCTCAGCAGGTTTTCTTTATTACGGCAGGGTTGCCACACATGTTGAAACGTCCACAATGACCGATTGGTACTGGGTCCGACACGGACCCACGCACGAGAAAGCGTTTGTAGGATGGCGCGATGTGCCTGCAGACCTCTCCAATCAGGCATTAATTGATAGCGTTGCCGAATATCTGCCAAGTAGTGCCGTTGTTGTGTCCTCTGATCTCATGCGCTCTATAACTACCGCCGACGCCTTGAGCCATGGGCGTACACGCCTCGCACATGAGAGTGGTATCCGCGAATTTAATTTTGGGGATTGGGATGGCAGGCATTTCAGTGATGTTGCAAAAATAGATCCAGTGCTTAGCCGCGCCTACTGGGAAAGCCCTGGCGACGTGAAGGCCCCAAATGGCGAAAGCTGGAATATGGCTGCAGCAAGAGCAAAGACAGTTGTTGACCGCTTGTCTAAAGTGCATGACAAAATTATCGCCATAGCACATTTTGGAATTATCTTAACTCAAGTACAACGAGCCTTGGGATCCAGTGCGTACGATTGTCTTGCCAATAAAATTGATAATTTTAGTGTTACACATCTCCATGAATGCGACAACGCTTGGTCGCTAAATTGTATAAATTTCCTCCCAGAAGCGTCTAATTTATAGCCAAACAAAAATTAGCAGATTAAATTCGTTCTTAGGCACGAATTACTCGAAAAACCGCAGCCGCGGACCAACCCGCGAAAATAGCGATAGCCAAGGATAATAAACCGTATGTGGCTGGGTGCTGATGGGCTAGATTGTACAACCAACGCTCAATTCCAACTTTGCGTACGTCAATTGTTGTTTTTTTCTGTGCTATAACATTCCCGTCTTGGGTAAGAAAAATTCGAGCAGTATAGGCACCTTCAACTAGGTTTGCCGGCAAAGTCACAGATGTTGAAAATAATGTATTATCTTGAAGCGTAACTGCACCAGGTAGGGCTTTATACAAACCTTGGTCCTGCCGAATTCTTATTAACGCTTCGGCGAACGCGTCTGGATCATCCACTGTCATCGGGGCACCAACAGACCGTATCATTCGCTCCATAGAGATGCTGTGGCGCAAGTCTGAAACCGGGTCCACCACCTGACTGAAAGCTGCTGTCGTTGCCACTGCATAAAAATTTGGAGCAAGGTCAATTTCAACAGCGTCAACATTCACCCAAATACCAAACCTCTTTTCCTTGCGTCGCACCATTACTGGCAGGAGAGGGCTTGCAATTGTAACGGCAACTCCCAGCGGTTCATTGGATATTAATTCGTCAGTTGCTTTAATTGCCCCAAAAACTAGTATCTCCGAGCCATCAAAAAAGGCGGTGATCCCAATCTCATTTTTAGATAATCCGAGAACTATCTCTTGGGTCAATGCTGAACGTACAAAACAGAATAAGGCAATTAGGAAAAAAGTGCAGAAAATTCGCATCAATGCCCCCTAGCCACGCTGAGATTAAAAATCTCAGACGGCTCAACTATGAGGTCAAAAGCTAACTTAGCACATACCACCAGCACCATGATTGCAAGTAAAATACGGAGCTGCTCAGCCTTAAGCTTTGCACCAATCATAGTTCCAAATTGCGCCCCAATGACGCCACCCACCAATAGTAACACAGCAAGCACCATATCCACCGTATAATTAGTAGTTGCATGCAACATAGTAGTAAACGCCGTCACAAAAATTATCTGAAACAACGATGTGCCTACAACCACCTTTGTTGGCATCCCCAACAAATAAATCATAGCAGGCACCATTATAAAGCCACCACCTACGCCCATAATGGCCGCCAATATACCAACCAAAATACCGACTAACACAGGTGGAATTGCAGAAATATAAAGGCCCGACACACGAAACCGCATCTTAAATGGTAAAGCATGTATCCAGGTACGCTTGTGTCGTGGCTTTGAGTTACCCACGCGCTTGGCATTGCCCAAAGCCCGTAAGCTTTCGATAAACATTAAGCTGCCAATAATACCTAGAAACAAAACATAACAAAGCTTAACCAGAAGGTCGACCTGGCCTAAACCTTTAAGATAGTTAAAAATAATCACGCCTATCCCGGCACCAATCAGGCCACCAATCAGCAGTACGCCACCCATTTTAAAGTCAACAGTCCGTCGTTTTACGTGTGCCAGAACTCCAGAAAACGACGACGCAACTATTTGATTAGCCTCAGTGGCTACGGCGACTGCCGGAGGAATTCCAATAAAAAACAAAAGTGGTGTCATTAAAAACCCACCACCAACTCCAAACATACCAGATAATACACCAACTAACCCACCCAATCCTATTAAGATAAAGACGTTTACCGAAACTTCAGCGATAGGAAGATAGATATACATGGGGCCGCATAGCCCCATCGTTGCATTGCGGCAAGGACTTATAGAAAATACCAGCTATTTCTGTATTTGTTGAGCTAATTAGCGCTACTTTACAGCAGTGTATGGCCTTACTTTTCTTTTACGTAAGGCACTCCACCAGATCTTGGTGGGATAGCCTTACCGACAAAACCCGCCAATACAAGCACAGTAAGGATGTATGGCAACGATTGAATGAAAACTACTGGGACCTTAATTTGGTTCCCCATACCAACGCCCCATACGTTCACAACAATGAGCGCTGAAATAAACGCTAGGCCAACTGCAAGCCCACCTAGCACAAACTTATCCAATAGATCTTTACGCCAAACATATCCCGTTAGCGCAAGCGCCATCAGCAACAATCCACCACTCAGAGACCACGCGGGTAGCAAGATATTCTGAAACCGGTTGTCGACCGCAAATAGGAAGCCAAACAATAGGCAGGCTCCCAACGCATACCATGGACGCCATTTTGCAAAAATTAGGGCAGCTAATGCTATGTAGCCACGGCCAGCGGACATATCTTTAACAAAGTTAGCTTGTAAAGACGTGGCAATATAGGCCCCGGCAATTCCGCATAATATCCCAGCAATTACAACAGCCGCATAACGCAGCCCAACAACAGATATTCCAGCGGTATCTACGGCAGCAGGGTTCTCACCCGCTGCACGCAATCTTAAACCAAAGCGTGTTTTGTAGAGAACAAACCAAGATAAAGGGACCGTGAGCAATGCTGCATAAACCAGCAGGGTATGACCCGACAACAGTTCAGAGTATAGTTGCATAAATGGCCCAACATCAGCCATTTCTTTGGAAGGTACCGCACCAGGAAAGATTATTGGCTCAAACCTCGCCCCAGACTTCAGTGCGGGTGTTCTGCCGCCCTCACCAAACCACGCCTGCGCAACCACAACAGTAAGGCCCGCAGCCAAAAAGTTAATTGCTACGCCAGAAACAATTTGGTCACCACGCATTGTAATAGAGGCAAGTCCATGAAGGGCCGACAACCCAACTGAAACTCCTATCCCTGCCAAAAGTCCAATCCAAACCGAACCACTCACAAAAGCTACCGCAGCAGATAAAAACGCAGCGGCAAGTAATTTTCCTTCAAGCCCTATATCAAAAATACCAGAGCGTTCCGAAAACAACCCAGCTAAGCATACCAAGAGTAGCGGAGCCGCCAGCCGTAGTGTGCCGTCAAAGACTTGAATAATAGTGAGGAAGTCCATTTTTTACGGTCTCCGTAAAGCTAAAAATAGCTGCTCAAGTGGCGCGCGAACCATCATGGTAAGGGCCCCAGTAAATAGGATCACCAACGCCTGGATAACAACTATGAGTTCACGTGGAATTTTAGTCCAGAGAGCTAACTCTGCTCCCCCTTGGTATAAAAAGCCAAACAATAATGCGGCAAGCAACACGCCAAGTGGGTGACTGCGGCCCATCAACGCTACAGCGATACCTATAAAACCAGCCCCCTCGGTAAAATTTAAAATGAGGCGTTCACTCTCACCTTGCGTAGTATTTATTGCCATCATTCCACAAAGGGCGCCAGATATCATCATAGTAATCATAATGATTTTAACAGATCCCACACCGGCATATCGGGCAGCAGGACCGGACTTACCGAAAGCGCGAATTTCATAACCCAAGGGCGAACGCCAAATTAGGTACCAGACACCAACGCAAGCCAATAGTGCAATAAAGAAACTTACATTTGCTGGGGCAGATCGAAACATTTTTTCGATACCAAATAGCTGAGCCATATCTTCAAATGTCGGCAGGTGGGTGGCTGTTGGAAAGTTTGCTGTCGCTGGAGCCATACTACCAGCGGGTTTCAAGGGCCCAACCAGAAAAAAGTTTAGGACGCCAGCAGCAATAAAGTTAAACATTATAGTCGTTATGACGATATGGCTGCCTCTTTTTGCTTGAAGATAGGCTGGCAAGCCGGCCCAAATCATCCCAAATATGGCCGCACCCATTGATGCACCAATAATTGCTAAGCTCCAATGTGGCCAGGGAATAAACAGGCATACGAGGCCTACCCCTAGGCCACCCATCATGGCTTGGCCCTCACCTCCTATGTTGAATAAGGAGGCGTGGAAGGCTACCGACACTGCCAGCCCAGTAAAAATAAAGTTTGTGGCATAGTAGAGCATGTAACCCCAGCCAGCAGATCGAAACAGAGTACCCTCAATCATCAGCATAAACGCCTCAGTTGGACTCTCTCCAATTGCCAATATTAACAAGGCAGACAATAAAGCTGCTAGAATTAATGAGAACAATGGCACTAAAACTACGTCAGCCCATTTTGGCATTACATCCATTAAAGTGCTCCAATTATTTTACTAAAAAACAGGGTCACGCTCATTGCACTCCCTCGTTCGTTACGCCCGCCATTAGTAGGCCTAATTCTTTTTCATTTGTTTTTGATGGATCACGCTCACCCATAATTTGCCCGTCAAACATAACAGCGACCCTGTCCGATAGTGATAAAATTTCATCCAATTCAACTGATATTAGTAAAATAGCTTTGCCTCTGTCACGTAGTGAGAGTATCTGTTGGTGAATAAATTCAATTGCACCAATATCGACGCCGCGCGTGGGTTGACCAACTAAAAGTAAATCCGGATTGCGTTCTATTTCACGCGCCAACACTATTTTTTGTTGATTGCCGCCAGAGAAATTCTTGGCCGTCAACATTGGATTTGGTGGCCGCACATCAAAGCGGGTCATTTTCGCTGCGGTTTCTTCACGGATCGCAGAATTATTCATCAAAAAGCGATTTGATTGATTAGCGGGGTCTCGGTGATAGCCAAAAACTGCATTTTCCCAAGCCATGAAATCCATAATTAAGCCCTCACGTTGGCGATCTTCTGGGACGTGGGCAATGCCTCGTGCGCGGCGCGATTGTCCATCACTGTGGGAACCCGTTAAATCGATTTCTGATCCGTTAACCCGAATAGATCCTGTCGCAGATTGGTACCCACCCAGAACTTGCAAAAGTTCTGATTGACCATTTCCAGCAACCCCAGCAATGCCTAAGATTTCGCCAGCCCGCACGTTTAGACTCACATCTTTGACTCGTTGCACACCAAATTCATCAAACACGTTTAAATCAGAGACTTCCAATACTGGATGTTTAGGTTGAGCGGCCACCTTATCCACTCGTAATAAGACTTTACGCCCAACCATCAATTCAGCTAAATCCTCAGGACTTGTTTCGCTGGTTTTCAAAGTTGCAGTCATCTCACCGCGCCGCATCACGCTAACGGTGTCAGTAATATCCATAATTTCACGTAATTTATGGGTAATAAAAATAATAGTTTTACCTTCCTCTCGAAGCCGTTCAAGTATCCGAAAAAGCTGAGCAGCTTCAACTGGGGTCAGAACGCCAGTCGGCTCATCTAAAATCAAAATATTTGCCTTACGATAAAGAGCTTTTAATATTTCAACACGCTGCTGCATACCGACGCCAATTTCTTCAATTATGGCGTCAGGATCAACGTTTAGTTCATATTCTGTTGCTAACTCCGCAAGCTCAGCCCGTGCCTTACGCATAGATGGAGCCAAAAATGCACCACTCTCTGCGCCAAGGATAATATTTTCAATTACCGTAAAATTTTCAACTAATTTGAAATGTTGGAAAACCATTCCAATACCAGCAGATATTGCGGCTTGGCTATCTGGGATTAGCGTCTTTTGGTCGTCAATAAAAATCTCGCCAGAATCAGCTTTATAAAATCCATATAAAATCGACATCAAAGTCGATTTTCCTGCACCATTTTCTCCAATAATACCATGGATAGTGCCTGGCATTACTCGGATTGATATATCTTTATTGGCCTGTACCGGACCAAAGGCTTTCGAAATGCCCTTTAATTCAATAGCTGGATTATTATTCATTAAAATCCCTTTAGTAAAAAGGCCGCGCCAAAGTAATGGTGCGGCCTTATAATTTTGGTCTATTAGACCTACTGTTAGAAAGACAGAACTGGACAGCTATCGTCCGACATGTAGTCGTGAACTGACAATGTACCGCTTTTGATCGAGGCCTCCGCCGCATTAACTTTGGCCTGCATATCAGCAGTGACTAGCGACGCGTTATGCTCGTCCATTGCATAACCCACAACACCCTGCATTGTGCCAGCCCAGTCTCCATTTCCTTTGAATGCGTCATAAACAGCGTTGTCAACTCGCTTCAGCATCGTCGTTAAAACAGAACCAGGCTGTAAGTGATTTTGGTTCATATCGACGCCAATCGACAAAATACCTTCGTCAGCAGCAGTCTGTAGAACTCCGATACCCGTTCCACCAGCTGCGGCAAACACGACGTCAGCGCCTTGACTAATTTGTGCTTTTGTCAGCTCGCCGCCTTTAACTGGATCATTCCAAGCTGCGCCCGTTGTTCCAGTCATATTAGCTATTATGCTGGCATTTGGATTGACCGCCAAAACACCCTGCGCGTAACCGCAACCAAAGCGCCGGATCAGCCCAATATCCTGGCCACCCACAAAGCCAACAGTTCCTGTTTTAGAGGCCATTGCTGCTAACATGCCAACGAGATATGAGCCCTCATGTTCATTGAAAATATATTGACGCAAGTTCGGCATATCCAACCAACCTACATCGATGACACCAAAACGTGTGTCTGGGTACTCGGGTGCTACTTTGCTCAACACGTCTGCGAACATGAAGCCAGTCATGACGATTGGATTTGAGCCAGCTTCAGCTAAACGCCGAAGGGCTTGTTCACGTCCAGCTTCAGTTTGAAGCTCAATTTCACGGAAAGAGCCACCAGTTTCTTCGGCCCAACGTTGTGCACCGTTAAAGGCTGTCTCATTGAATGATTTGTCAAATTTGCCACCAAGGTCAAAGATGATCGCAGGATCAGCAACAGCGGCACTTGCGCCAATTGCTAAAGCAGCCGCGCTGCCTAATATAGATTTCATAAAATTCATTGGGGTCCCCCATTAATGGTTAAAGCCCAGTGAAAAGAATCCCTAAGGCCGTATGCGAGCAGATCATGTGATCATGCACAAGATAGCCTGCTCTGCCAAGGTGGGGTCAATAGTAAATTTTAAAAACTTTGTTATTTTTATATAAAACGTAAGGGAGTTTTGATTTTTTTACCTCACTGGCTTAGTATTAGCCGTTTTCGAAGTACTAAAGCATCACAACGGATGCCATCTTTACGTCTGTAATAGTCACTGCGGCGACCGACGAGCTCAAATTCTAACTTATTATAAAGTGCCTTAGCCGCTAAATTATCAGCTGCCATCTCTAGGAAGGCAGAATGCCCCCCCTCTTTTGATGCAATTGCTAACAATTCTGATAAAAGCGCAAATGCATTTCCCTGCCTTTGGTGTGAGGGTGCGCAAGCCAATGTTAATATTTCAAGTTCGCCCAAAATAAGTCGCCCTACCGCAAAACTCCGGTTCAAACTAAATGATCTTGTATTAGGCTGGCCTAATAGCAGGGTAAATTCTTCAGAGGTCCACGGCCTTTCTCGAGTGAATGCCTGATTATGGATATCTGCCATGGCATTAGGGGACAAAGTCTGATCAGTAAATGGTGTTGCCAACAAAAAAGTCGCGCGGAACGGAAGCTAAGCCGCTACTGGGCGCACCTCAACGACTTCAGGAATGTAGTGGCGGAGCAGGTTTTCTATACCCATTTTCAAGGTAAGCGTGGAAGATGGGCAACCGGCGCAGGCTCCCTGCATGTGAAGGTAAACTATGCCACGGTCAAAACCATGAAATGTAATATCACCACCATCTTGCGCCACGGCTGGGCGTACGCGTGTGTCCAACAATTCCTTAATCTGTATAACAATGGGTTCATCTGCAGAATCATAATCACCCTTTGCGACAGTCACAGTCTGACCATCCGATAGTACCGGAGCACCTGATTGATAATGTTCCATGATGGCGCCTAGTAAAGCCGGTTTTATATGATCCCATTCAATCGTTTCAGTCTTTGTAATAGTTACAAAGTCCGCTCCAAAAAAAACGCCTTCAGTCCCTTCAACAGCGAACAAACGCTCAGCAAGTGGGCTAGCCGCAGCGGATTCAGACGATGGGAAGTCAGCTGTGCCAATATCCATGACCGATTGCCCTGGCAAAAACTTTAATGTGGCTGGATTTGGGGTGCTTTCTGTCTGAATAAACATCGCTTCGTCTCCATTTGCTCCCAACAGATATGGTTCGCAGGTGCTAAAATGTCAAGTTTTTAGAATAGTTCTAATTAGGTCAGTCAGTTTAGGCAGTTTAAACAATGGCCTCCAACTGCTCCTTACTGAGGCTACCTGGAACTATGACTATCGGGACTTCTAAATTGCCGGAAGACTTTGATAGCTGGGTTACCAAAGGTCCCGGACCTTTACGATCCGTACCAGCACCCAAAACCAAGATATCAACCTCAGAATCCTCTTGTATTTGTGAGAGTATTTCTGCAACGATTTCACCCTCACGAATTACAAGCTCTGGGTCTACGTTATGTTTTTCACGCATCCATTTCGCAAAAACTTCAAAATGGGCATTTATGCGATCCCGAGCTTCTTCACGCATTAGTTCTCCAACACCAATCCAATGGTTAAAGTCTTCAGGTGGGATTACCGCTAAAACTTCAACCTTTGCACCAGTATTTTCCGCCCTCATTGCGGCAAATCTCATTGCATTTAAACATTCTGTGGAACTATCTAATACAACCATAAATTTACGCATTTGCACACTCCACTTCAAACCCAACATGCCTGCAGGTTTAACCACCTGCAACGCAAAAAAAGTATTTTAAATATTGAAACGGCGATCAGCTAAAACTTTTTCTAGCGAAGCATACCCACGATATCATAAGTTTTCTGTAATATAGGCGCCGCCAATTCACGGCCTCGTTCAGCACCACGAATCAAAATTTTATCAATTTCGGATGTGTCTTCCATTAGACGTGACATCTCACTGGAGATTGGCGCAAGTTTTTCCACTGCTAACTCTGCAAGCTTGGGCTTAAAGCCTCCAAAGAGTTGTCCAGAAAACTCATCAATTACTGACTGCGTTGTGGCGTCATTGAGGGCGGCATAAATATTGACTAAATTACGAGCCTCTGGCCGGCCATCCAAACCCTCCAAATGATCAGGCAATGGGTCGGAATCAGTCTTTGCTTTTTTAATTTTCTTCACTATCGCATCTGCATCATCAGTCATGTTTAAGCGGCTCATGTCGCTTGGGTCTGATTTTGACATCTTCTTTAATCCGTCTCGCAGGCTCATCACACGGGTGGCAACACCCTCGATAACAGGTTCAGTAATTGGAAAAAATTCTATACCAAAATCGTTGTTAAATTTTGCCGCAATGTCGCGTGTTAATTCAAGATGCTGCTTTTGATCTTCACCCACAGGCACATGGGTCGCGTGGTATATCAAAATATCAGCTGCCATCAAGGCAGGATAGCCAAACAAACCTAGTGACGCATTCTCACTATTTTTTCCAGCCTTATCCTTCCACTGGGTCATTCGCTTCATCCACCCCATTCGTGCCACGCAATTGAATATCCAAGCCAACTGCGCGTGCTCTGGCACTTGGCTTTGATTAAACAAAATGGACTTCTCCGGATCGATGCCTGCCGCAATAAAACCTGCGCAGAGTTCCCGAGTATTACGACGCAAATTTTCAGGATTTTGCCAAACAGTGATCGCGTGGAGATCTACCATACAATAAACCGTCTCAAAATGACCATCATCTTGCATATCCACAAAACGCTTAATCGCTCCCAGGTAATTGCCCAGCGTGAGCCCTCCAGATGGCTGGATACCAGAAAAAACACGTGGAGTGAAAGTTTGGGTCATTTTGGCCTCAGCTTGAACTCGCCTGCAGCATCCCATACTTAGCATGGCTGAAGCCGTCAAGGAAGCAATACATGCCAGATCCAACAACTCCAGCTGTAAACCCGCTGCCAGCCGCTGTAATCATATTAGTTTTGATAGTAGTCTTGGGCGAGTGCTACATGGCTGGAGCTGAAGCAAATTTATGGGGTAGATCTGACGCGCGCATCTCTTTAATCAGACACGTTGCATTTCTACCCGAAGTCTTTCAACGCTCTTTATCAGCAGGCATCTGGGTGCCTGAACTTTTCTTAAGGCTAATCACCTATCCGTTTGTGCATGGCTCCTTAATACAGGCCATTTTTGCTAGCGTTTTTACACTAGCGATGGGTAAATTTGTTGGTGAAGTTTTAGGAAACTTTGCAATTATTTTAATATTTTTTACTTCCGCAATATTTGCCGCACTCGGTTACGCTTTTTTAACCGATGATAGTTTTCCACTGTTTGGTGGGTTTCCAGCAGCTTATGGTCTTATCGGAGCATTTACATTCGTACTATTTAGCAAGTCAGTCGGAATATTAAGTCAGCAATTTCTATCATTTCGTTTGCTTGCCATTTTAATGATAATCAACATAAGTTTTGCTTTGTTTCAAAGTGGACCAGCACTGTGGGTCGCCGAACTAAGCGCTGCTGTTACGGGCTTTGTGGCCGCCACAATTATCCATCCTGGTGGCATACGTTTAATTATAGGTAAGTTTAGAAGTGGCAGACGCTAATTGCGCAGTTTTTTTCGTAATTCGCTCACGGTAAAGGCACCAGTAACACGGCCAGCAATAATATAACTACCAATGCCCACTATTAAAATAATGACTAAAGCAAGCACGCGATATCCAGGCATTTGCAATATAGGGCTAATCAAAGCCGTTACGCTCCAGACTGTGGCGCCCATCATAAGACTAGCCAAAATAATTCGCCCCATTTTCACAAGAAGCGCTGGCTCGAGATGCGCGGCTTCACCAAACTTTCGGCTCCCCCACCAAAGACATACCAACATCGCCCAGCCTGCAAAAGTTGCACCATATGCAGCTGATAAAAACCCAAAATAGGGCCGCAAGCATAGTGCCACTACCGCATTCACAGCCAAAGCCACTAAGGCAAAATAAAAGGGTGATTTGGTATCTTCACGAGCAAAAAATAATGGTTGGTAAAGTTTTTGTAAAACAAACGCAGGTAAGCCTAAGCCATAGACGGCAGTAGCCAGCGCAGTCGCAGATGTGTCTGCTGCACTAAAGACACCACGCTCAAACAGCACTGAAACTAGTGCAGTGGGGATTACGAACAGGGCAACTGCTGCTGGTATCGTAAGTAGGAGTGAAAACTCCGCTGCCCGATTAAATGCCTCTCTTCCACCACTCGCATCCCCCACACGGAGCCTTCGGGAAAGTTCAGGCAAAAGTACAATTCCAACTGCAATTCCCACTACACCTAATGGCAGTTGATAGAGCCGGTCTGCATAATAGAGCCAGGCGTTTGCCCCCTCAAAATAACTAGCAATCTGCCTCCCTACTAATAGATTAACCTGAACCACCCCACCGGCCAAAGCTGCTGGAGCTGCTATTAAAGCCAACCTGCGCAATTCTGGGGTCATACGTGGCATACGAGGCACAAGAGAAAACCCAGCCCGATGGGCCGCAACCCAAACAAAGGCAAGTTGCACTACCCCAGCCACTGGAACACTCCAGGCAAGTGTCAATCCAATATTCCAGCCAACCCAATTTGCTACTAAAAGTGCAGCGATAAAACACAGATTAAGAAATATTGGTGCCGCCGAGGCGGCAATGAACTTTCCAGCAGAATTTAGTACTCCAGATATCAAAGCTGCAAGGGAAATGAATAAAATGTACGGAAAAGCGATGCGACCAAACAGAACCGTCAGGTCAAATCTTTCATCACCAGAAAATCCACTAGCCATAATCCACACCAAATAAGGCATTGCCAGCAGCGCGACTACATTTAAAGCGATAAGAAGTAGCGCTAGCATCGACAAGGCATCTTTTGCAAAATTTAGTGGAGCGTCGCCAGACTCAAGCTTTTTTGAGAACATTGGCACAAACGCCATGTTGAAAGCACCTTCTGCAAAAAATCTTCGAAACAAATTAGGAAGCGAAAAAGCAACTACAAAAGCCTCCGCAACAGGAGAAGCACCCAATACCCCAGCAATAAAAATGTCCCGGAAAAATCCTAGGACCCGAGAAACCAACGTCCAGGAACCAACCGTAAAGAATCCACGCAGCATACTCATGACAGTGCCCCTAGTGCGCCTTCAGAAATAGAAGCTCTAAGTTTTTGCTCTAAGCTATCCCGTTTAGACTTTGAATGAAATTTCAGTCCAAACATATCCTTTACATAGAAAGTATCCACCACTTGCTCACCGTAGGTGGCAATCACAGCACTTGAAATATTTACATTTGCTGCTGCCAGTATTCGAGTAAGATCATAAAGCAAACCAAGACGATCACGAGTATCCACCTCTATAATAGTATATATTTCGGAACCATTGTTATCAAAGCTAATTGAGGTTGGTACGCGGAAAGCCCTTTCACGTTTTTTTATTTTATCACGCGATTTGATGGCGTCACGGGTAATAAATTTACCTTGCAGTGTATCATGGATCATCGTTTTCAAACGACCTAGGCGAGCTGCCAAATAGGGATGACCTTCAGAGTCCTGAACCCAAAAAACAGCAGTCGCGAACCCATCTTTAGATGTAAATGTACGCGCGTCAACAACGTTAGCACCACTCAGAGCTAGAGCCCCAGTAAAACGGCTGAACACTCCAGGGTGATCCGCCATAGCAAAACAAATCCGCGTGGCATCGCGATCTTTGTCTGGTTGCAAATCCATGCGCATTTCATCATCTGGGATATCAAGCAAGAGCTGAGCAAAAATTTGATGTGCTGTAACATGTAAACCCTGCCAATATGGCGGATAATGTCGATTAGTTTCGTATTTTATAGCAGTTTTTGGCCAATCTGTTAGCGCCATCCGTAAGTTTTTCTTAGCCTCTGAGCCACGGCTTTCTCTGTTAAGGTCTTCCAAACCAGTCTCAAGTGCTTTTTTTGTTTGCCTGTAAAGAGCACGAATTAATACAGCCTTCCAATTATTCCAAACACCTGGACCAACTCCTGAGATATCACAAACGGTTAGAACAGTAAGTAGATCGAGACGCTTAACCGACTGAACCAACTTAGCGAAGTCACGAACCGTACGCGGGTCTGCTATGTCTCGCTTTTGGGCCATATCGGACATCAGCAGATGGTGTCGGACAAGCCACTCAACAGTTTCTGATTCATGAGGCTTAAGCCCCAATCGCGGACAAACCTCACGGGCAATTTTTGCTCCCAACACTGAGTGGTTCTCAATTTGGCCCTTACCAATGTCATGCAATAGAAGGGCGATATAAAGAACTTTTCTGTTCAAGCCACTTTCCAAAATAGCACTGGCAACCGGCAACTCCTCAACTAATTCCCCACGTTCTATTGCAGCGAGGTGGCCAATCGTCTGAATTGTATGCTCATCTACGGTGTATGAGTGATACATATTAAACTGCATCATTGCCACGATAGGTTCAAATTCAGGTATAAAAGCTGCTAAAACTCCCAACTCATTCATGCGGCGCAAGGCTCGCTCTGGGTTCCCGTGTTTTAAAAGTAAATCACAAAATATTCTTACGGCCTCAGCCGAACTACGCATTTTTAAGTCTATTAAGTTGAGATTAGCAGATACCAGCCTCATAGCATCAGGATGTATTAACAGCGTCGTGCGCAAACCTTCCTCAAACAGTCGAAGCAAATTCAGATTATCTTTTAGAAATAATTGCGGATCATCTATTCCCAGGCGGTTTTTTATCACAACATAGCCCTCACGGACTCTCGGCTTGCGATTTGGGAGTTTTAAAAGACCTGGCTCTCTTTTAACATTTACCGCTTCCATTGCCGTTAAAAATATGCGGGATAGCTCTCCAACTTTTGTGGCATGGATAAAATAATCCTGCATAAAATATTCAACAGCACGGCGTCCACCAAGGTCAGAATAACCCAGGACTTCAGCCACCTCTACCTGCAAGTCAAAAGTAAGCTGGTCAATTCCGCGATTAGTAATCAAGTGTAGATGACAGCGCACACACCACAGAAAATCTTCAGCGGCAATGAATGTTGCAAATTCGTTATCTGTAAAAACACCCGCCTCAACTAATTGCTCCGCATGAAATACACCATTGATGTATTTCTCAATCCAAAAAAGAGACTGTAAATCGCGCAAGCCACCCTTGCCCTCTTTTACATTTGGCTCAACAACATAACGCTGCCCACCCTGCTTGAGATGGCGGGCTGCGCGTTCCACCATCTTAGCTTCAATGAATTTTTGAGTTTCTCCCTTAAATACATTTTTTTTTAATTGTGCCTCTAAATCTTTAAAAACCTTCCTGTCTCCAAACAGGAACCGCATTTCGACCAAAGAAGTACGAACGGTATGATCATCACCGGCAAGCCGCATACAGTCCTTAACAGTTCTGAAGGCGTGTCCAACTTTTAGCTTAAGATCCCAAAGTACGTAAAGCAGACTTTCAACAACACTTTCAGCCCATCCTGTTATTTTATAGGGAACCGTAAAAAGCAGATCCACATCAGAGAACGGTGCCATTTCGCCCCGGCCATAACCACCAACGGCAATTAAAGCCAAACGTTCGCCAGTAGTTGAAGCTTGCATCGGATGAAGATGTCGAAGCACAGCATTATAAGCAGCCTCAACTATACAATCAGTTAAGTAGCAATAACTAGCAATTGTTGATCGGGCCCTTAGGGGTTTTTTAATAAAGGCACCAGCAATTTCAGCCATCCCCACTGCTCGAGCTTCGCCCAAGGTTTTCACCAGTATTGCCCGAAGTTCTGTAGCATCCGAAACCGCGTTGACAGCTTCATCAATTTTTATACCAAGCATCTCCCGGTCAAAAATCTTAGCCGCTGCACAAATCAGGTCATCAGGTTGAAGAGTGTCCAATTTCAACAACTCTAGAAACCGAAATTATAAAACGTACGTGGAGCCTCATCAATAACGATTACTTGATTCCCCTCTATTGTCGCTATCGCTAGCCCACGTTCAACAGTTCCATCTTTCCTAAGTCGAAAGATGCCAGCGGCACCCTGGAAACCATCAGACAATGTAAGACCTTTAGTGGTCAAAGCGTTTCGGTTTCCAGTAGCAATCGATGCCCCCACAGCGGCCACTCCATCGTAGGCTATAGCGGCTATTGGATGCGGGGTGGTTTGATAAATTGTTTGAAACCTCTCCCTGAACTGCTGGGTCCTAATTGGGCTAGGTAGGGCAAACCATCCCCCCTGAATACCAGGCAAGTTAAATGCAGAAGGCAAGACATCCCATTGCGCAACTCCGGCGTACTGAACGGTAGCAGGGTTTACGCCCGCTTCCGGTAGTAACTGCGCAATGAGGGGCAACGCACCATCATAATCTGCAGTTAAAAAAACTATATCAGCACCAACTAATTCATTACGAGTAGCCACACGGTTCATCGCCTCAACTACATCCTGCTGGGTGAACTCATAGTTTTCCTTTCCCACAGCAGCGGTACCATTTTTCAAAAGAGCACGCTCAATAGCATCTGAACCTGCATAGCCAGAAACATTATTGGCATGCACAATTAGCGCCCGCCTTTTGCCTTGCCTAAAAGCATAGTTTACTAACCTTTGGGCTGTGTTTTGAAATGTATGCCCCAACACGTAAACGTTGCCACCCGCAATTTCTGCATTATTTGACAATGACAGAACACTTACCGACTTCTTAGCTACTGCGAGCCCCGCGGCATTAGACGCACCTCCAAACAATGGACCAATTATTACCTGGGCACCCTCATCAACTGCTAAGATCGCCATCTCAGCCGCCTGCGTCTCAGAACCTGCTGTATCATAGACACGCATTTGCATTGCAACATTAGCACGGAGATCCCACATTGCCATGCGGGCGGCGCGTTCAGCCGACTTTGCCAATTCACGTACACCTGAGTCCTTAGAGCCAAGGGGCAACAAAACTGCAACTTTCACCTTTTGTAGGCTATCACCAGATCCACCAAAAGAATTCCCGCAGGCTGAAATTAAAAGTAAACCACAAAGAGCCAGTAACCGTTCACGTATACGCAACATCAAGAAAATTTGAGAAAGCATGGTCAAATGGCCCCTTCAACGGTTACTAGTTCAAGTATTGGGTTCATTTTATTGCAAATGCTCAGGGGGTCTAGTGGTGAATCACAAATTGCTGAAGTTAGAAGCTGGGTTGTACCTTGTGGCAACACCTTTGGGATCTGCGCGAGACATAACTTTGCGGGCATTAGATATTTTAGCCTCTGCTGATGTGTTAGCCGCTGAAGATACACGAACGTGTCGCAAACTTTTGGACATACACGGCATACCACTCAAAGGGAGACGCATCAAATCCTATCACGACCACAGTAAGCCTGGTAACCGTAGGCAGTTACTAGATCATATTTCAGAGGGCCGCTCTGTTGCTTATGTATCTGACGCCGGAACACCCCTGATTGCTGACCCCGGATATCAATTAGTCCGTGAGGCTCGTAATTCCAAAGTGGCTGTATTTGCTGCGCCCGGGCCAACTGCCTGCATCGCAGCTCTTACCGTTGCAGGATTACCAACGGATCAATTCCATTTTTCAGGGTTCTTGCCCCCTAACCAAATGGGCCGTAAGAAAAAACTTGTTGAACTAATGTCGCTTCCCGCAACACTCGTACTGTACGAATCTCCAAGCAGGTTAAATGCATTATTGGCTGACATTGAAGCCGTTGGCGGTTCTGAGCGTCAGGTAGCCGTATGTAGGGAGTTAACAAAAAAGTTCGAAGACGTACAAATTGGAAGCGTAGAAAGATTACTCAGCTACTATATCGAAAAACCCGCGAGAGGGGAAATTGTTGTATTGATTGCGGCCAGTGCAGAGGCTGAAATTGATGAGCTTGACTTAAAAAAAGCTCTCCAGTCTGCAATGCAAACTCTCAGAGTTAAAGACGCAGCAGATGCCGTGGCAGGTGCTTTTGGACTACCAAGACGCAATATTTACCAAATTGCATTAAAAGTTCAGCGTGAGAGCCAAATAAATGAATAACCATACTGCAAAACAAATATAATGCACGAATTCCATCTATTGCCAGCGTACAGCCTGAATGACATCTAGAAACAAAAAAATAGTGGGTTTTAAGACATGCCAAAGAAAATTGCATTCCAAATGGATCCTATCCAAGGCGTCGACATCAGAGGCGACAGTACATTTCAATTGGCAATTGAAGCCCAAAATCGTGGACATGAAATTTATTACTACACACCAAATCGTTTAGCTTTTGATAAAGGTCAAGTGACTGCTAAGGGGCAAAAAATGTTCTTGCGACAGGAGGTTGGTAATCATGCTGATTTAGGTGAGTTTCAGCACTTAGATTTACACAAATTCGATGTGGTATGGCTGCGTCAAGATCCCCCATTTGACATGGGCTACATAACGACAACGCATCTTCTTGATTTTTTACAGCGGGATACATTAGTGGTTAACAATCCGTTTTGGGTGCGCAATTATCCAGAAAAACTGTTGATGCTCCAATATCCAAAACTAATCCCTCCAACCACTATTGCCCGAGATTTAGACACATTAAAGTCCTTCAGATCTACCCATGGTGATGTCATTGTGAAACCACTCTACGGCAACGGTGGGGCTGGAGTGTTTCGGCTCACACAACAGGATCAAAATATTGCGTCGCTGCATGAGTTATTTTCTAGTATTAATACTGAACCACTGATTATCCAAAAATTTTTACCAGATGTGCGCAAAGGGGACAAGCGTGTCATCTTGGTAGATGGAGAGGCAGTTGGCGCAATCAACCGAATTCCCGCAGACGGCGAAACACGGTCAAATATGCATGTGGGAGGGAGACCAGAAAAGGTTGGGCTGACCAAAAGAGATCAGGAAATTTGTTCTATGATTGGACCAACCTTGCGTGAAAAAGGCCAAGTATTCGTTGGAATTGATATTATTGGGGATTATTTGACCGAAATAAACTTAACATCACCCACTGGTCTGCTGGAGTTGAAGCGTTTTGATGGAATTAATGGCGCTAAATTAATTTGGGATGTTGTCGACACTAAAATGGAGACTTAGGGCTATCTAAAAATGCACCATCCTTTTGCTCGTCAACGGGTTCCATGGTAAGCTCAAAGGTGTCCGGGACATCCACTAAGTCGTCAACCATTAGTTTTGTGGTCGGACGCGCTAAGCTATTTCGCACAACCCAAATCAACCGCCGCTCCGCACGAGTGATAGCAACATAGGCCAAACGCTTCCAGAGTTGTGTTCCCGATTCCATTCGGTTCAGTCGTGCAGCTAAGTAGATATCAGGAGCAAACACTTGGACAGTATCCCATTGCGAGCCCTGTGCCTTGTGAATAGTTACCGCCGCTCCATGTAGGAATGTAGCACCCATTCGCGCTGCGAAAGGAATGAATGGCTCCTCTTCATCAGGCTTTTCAATTTTAACAATACTGGCTGCACTAAGCTGAGGTTGCTCCGCACCGATCACGTGTAGCCTCGAGAACCCAGGTTTACGTCCCGGCCCAAGGTATAACACTTGTGCACCTTTTATTAATCCACGCGCCTCCAAATCAAGACGTTTTTTGCGATGTTTAATTGGCAATTCAATGCCATCACAAATCAAGGGCTCACCAGGCAGCAATTCCTCCATTGGAGCCTCAAAGGCTCCCCTGAACGCTTGAATTAACTTGATCCTTGTAACATTCCGCCAGACAAGAACCGGCGAGCGTGCCATTAAGTCAGATTCAACTCGTTGGCCAATAACTACACGCTCATCTTTGCGCGCAGCTTCTTCGACCATATGCTCAAAATCTGCAAATTTTATTTCAGGGTCACCAAGCGAGTGGGCTAGATCTAAAATTGGGTTATCCTGTGTTTGGCGATGAATGCGATTTAGAAGTAGCCGCCGTTCCTCCGGCAAATCATCAAACACCATCGTGCCTGATTGAGTAACGGGAGCTAATTGTGCCGGATCACCAAATAAAATCAGAGTAGGAAATATTTCCTGCAAGTCCTCCAATTGTTTGGCATCAAGCATTGAGCTTTCATCCACAAAACCAACATCGAGGGGATCTTCACGCCGCTTCCAACCAGTTATAAAATCTGAGCCACGCAGGCCAGCTGCCGCTAGTGCACCAGGTATAGACGCATTAGAGAGGTAAAAATTATATGCACGTTCCAGTGATATCTGAGTTACGCCTTCAACCTCTGGCCGCACTCCACTCCCGTTAAGCCACTCAGCAATTTTCTCATATTCGGGGTCATACATGGGCGTATACAAAATACGATGTATAGTAGTAGCCGGAACGCCTCGATTACGTAGTACACTGGCCGCTTTATTGGTTGGCGCTAAAATAGCCAGCGTGCGCTGATTTTTTTTTGGGCGGGACTCATAATCACCGGACACGATTTTTACATTTGCTGATTTAACTGCTTGGTAAAGTTCCGCAAGTAGCAATGTTTTACCTGAGCCAGCCTTACCTATGACCGCCGCAGTACTACGGCGTCCGTCCCGCAATGGTGTTAATAAGTTATCTTCCAAATCGATGCCTGCAGAACGCAGTATCTCGGCTACAGCAGCAAAGGCTTCGGCCTGATCATCTGAAAGGTTAATTTGCGACTCCGCCATGCCCCTATGTAGACAAAGCCACAAGGTGCGACCAGTCCAAATCTGACACTTAATTAATAAAAGCGGATCCCATATCGGCTAGCATTAAAATTTAAGATGATTACCTCTTAAATAATAAAACCCAGAAAATAGACTGCTTAGGCACCCCAGTTTTAAGTTTTTTTATTCACCCGTCTAATTCATTTCTGTCAATGTTTCAGAAAGCGTGCGTAACCCCGGACGTGGCGCCTGAACCATTACAGACATATTGCCAGGCAAATGTTCGTTTCGCCTCATTTTCATGTGCGCTTCCGGCAGTTCATTCCAGCTAAATACCTCTGAAAGACAGGGGTTAAGTCGATCCTCACACATCAGTCGGTTTGCAGCGGCAGCTTGCTTTAAGTTGGCAAAGTGAGAGCCTTGCAATCGCTTTTGATGCATCCACATATAACGAACATCAAGTGTCAGGTTGTACCCTGTAGTCCCAGCACATATCACAACCATACCACCTTTTTTACAAACAAAAGTAGACACTGGAAATGTCGTTTCACCCGGGTGCTCAAATACCAAGTCTGGGTTATTTCCCTTTCCAGTAATATCCCATATCGCTGCGCCGAATTTTCGCGCCTCTTTGAACCAAGTTACATATTCTGGCGTGTTAACTGTTGGCATTTGCCCCCAACAATTAAAATCTTTTCGGTTTAGAACACCTTTCGCGCCGAGGTTCATTACGAAGTCACGTTTACTTTCATCGCTGATGACGCCGATTGCATTGGCACCAACAACTTTAGCTAACTGAACAGCATAGGATCCAAGCCCGCCTGACGCACCCCAAATCAATACATTTTGTCCAGGCTTTAGATCATGGGGCGCGTGGCCAAAAAGCATTCGATAAGCTGTAGCCAGTGTCAGGGTGTAGCAGGCACTTTCTTCCCAGGTTTGATGCGCAGGTCGTGGCATTAGCTGCTGGCTTTGTACCCGTGTGAATTGGCTAAATGATCCATCTGGCGTCTCGTATCCCCAGATACGTTGTGATGTGGAGTACATTGGGTCCCCACCATTACAATCTTCATCATCACCGTCATCTTGATTGCAATGCACCACAACCTCGTCGCCAACTTTCCAACGAGTTACCTGGGAGCCCACAGCCCAGACTATCCCAGACGCGTCCGAGCCAGCGATATGATAGGATTGTTTGTGACCATCAAATGGGCTCACAGGGACACCCAGTGCCGCCCAAACGCCATTATAATTTACACCAGCCGCCATTACTAAAACCAAAACATCATAGTTTTCAAGTTTAGGAACATCCAAAACCTCCTGGATCATGGCAGTATTTGGTTCTCCATGGCGTTCTCGTCGGATCGCCCATGCGTACATTTGCCCCGGGATATGCCCCAGTGGTGGCATTTCACCCATCTCATAAAGATCCTTTTTTACCGATTTATAGTTGAAAAAAACAGAGCTTGTATCTAATGGCATGGGGTGGGTTCCTTAACCTAAAGTATCACAGGAATCAGAATTCCTAGCAGATAAATAAAATCTATTGCGCAACAATGCAACTAATTTGTTTTCCTTTTTGTAACTTTATATCTCATTGGATTTTCCATTAGCACTCATAAATACAACAACGGAAGGGAACAAAACAGAAGAGATAAAAAGCTTTTCTGCCTTAAACATAAATAAAAAATTTTTAAACTTCACCAAACTGCCCGATGTTACCCGTTGCACATGGCTACAATTTGACAGGGTGTTATTGTTCCGTCATTAACCACATGTGCGCAATAATATTACGCAAATAATTCAAAGGGCTACACCATGACACCCGTGCAAAAAGATAGCCCCTGGATATTCCGGACATACGCCGGCCACTCAACAGCTAAAGCCTCCAACGAACTCTATCGATCCAACCTTTCAAAAGGACAAACGGGGCTATCAATCGCCTTTGACCTACCCACCCAAACTGGATACGATAGTGACCACATCCTTGCGCGCGGAGAAGTCGGAAAGGTTGGAGTTCCAATCAGTAATTTGGGCGATATGCGTACGTTGTTTTCTGATATTCCATTCGACCAGATGAATACGTCAATGACAATCAATGCGACAGCACCTTGGTTGCTCGCACTTTACATAGCTGCAGCCGAGGAACAGGGTGCCGATATATCTGCACTTCAAGGTACAGTTCAAAATGATATTATTAAGGAATATCTAAGTCGGGGTACCTATATTTGTCCGCCTAAACCATCTCTACGTATGATTACAGACGTTGCTGCGTACACGCGTGAACACTTGCCCAAGTGGAATCCAATTAACGTATGTTCATACCACCTACAGGAAGCAGGAGCTACACCAGAACAAGAACTAGCTTTTGCCCTAGCCAACGCCACTGCAGTTCTTGACGACTTACGCGGAAAGGTTCCCGCAGAACAGTTTGAAGACATGGTTGGGCGTATTAGTTTTTTTGTAAATGCTGGTATTCGTTTTGTAACAGAGATGTGCAAAATGCGAGCCTTTGTGGATTTGTGGGATCAAATCTGTCATGATAGATATGGTGTAGAAGATCCCAAAATGCGCCGTTTCAGGTATGGAGTACAAGTTAACTCTCTAGGCCTCACCGAGCAACAACCAGAAAACAATGTATACCGAATTCTAATCGAAATGCTGGCAGTGACATTATCAAAAAAAGCCCGGGCTCGGGCTGTCCAATTACCAGCGTGGAATGAAGCCTTAGGATTACCACGCCCATGGGACCAACAGTGGTCTCTGCGAATGCAGCAAATTATGGCTTTTGAAACAGACTTGTTGGAATATGAAGACCTTTTTGATGAAAATCCAGCAGTTGAGCGCAAAGTGGAGGCATTGAAAGAAAGTGCGCTAGCAGAGTTAGATTTAATTGACAGCATGGGGGGAGCAATCAACACAATTGAATATATGAAATCTCGCTTGGTAGAATCAAATGCCGAACGCATTAGAAAAATTGAACAGGGCGAAATTACAGTTATTGGCGTCAATAAGTACCAAAAGTCTGAGGTAAGCCCACTGACCTCAGGGGACGAGGCAATCATGGTCGTGGATCCAAAGAATGAGGCAGAGCAGGTCAGCGCACTTAATCACTGGCGCTCTAAACGCAATCCTCAAGATGTGCAAAAAACACTTCAAGACCTATATCGGGCAGCCCTCAATGGGAGCAATATAATGCCTCCATCCATAGCCGCGGCCAAGGCGGGCGTAACTACCGGAGAGTGGGGCGATGTAGTGCGGAAGGCATTTGGCCAATATCGTGGTCCCACGGGCGTGAGTGCTAATCCATCCAATCAAACAGAAGGTTTAGATGAAATTCGAGAAGCTGTAGCAAAGGTTAGCACAAAATTAGGTCAGAAACTGCGTTTTTTAATTGGAAAACCCGGTCTTGATGGACATTCAAACGGTGCAGAACAAATAGCCATACGTGCCCGAGATTGTGGAATGGAAATTTCTTATGAGGGCATTCGCCTGACGCCAGATGAAATTATTACAGCAGTCCAGGCTGGCCAAGCACACGTAATTGGCTTGTCTATTTTATCAGGATCCCATATCGCGCTAATGCAAGACCTGATAGCCAAACTATCAGCTGCCAACCTTTCTCATATACCTGTTATAGTTGGCGGAATTATTCCAGAAGATGACGCCAAAAAGCTTTGTAAAATGGGGATTTCAAAAGTATATACGCCCAAAGATTTTGAACTTAATCAAATAATGTTTGATATAGTCTCATTAGCCGACCCAGATCTTCATTCAGCTGCAACAAACTAGCGTCCTAATAAAAGCTTTGTGGGTCGATATCAATTGACAGCCGCAATGACTTAGGAAGCTTAAACTGCGCCACCCACTCAGAAATTGCAGCTTGAATAGGTACAGATTTTTTTGATTTTACTAAAATTCGCACCCGATGACGCCCCCGAATACGTGCAATTGGCGCTGGAGCCGGCCCGAAAACTTCTGCACCTATTTTACTTAATGGTAAAATGTTTCGGGTCATAGTCTGGCCCAAGGCAAGGGCCTCCTGAGCATTAGGTGATGACAGCACAATACCAACCAATCGCCCATATGGAGGTACACCTGCAGCTTTTCGCTCACTCGCCTCAGTCCGCCAAAAAGCTTCCTCATCTCCTCCCAAAATAGCTTTAATAACCGGATGCTCAGGTTGGTGAGTTTGCAAAACAGCGACCCCCGGCTTATCGGCACGGCCAGCTCGGCCGGCAACTTGCCGCATTAATTGAAATGTCCGCTCAGCGGCGCGCAAGTCTGAACCCTGCAGTCCAAGGTCTGCATCAATAACCCCCACTAAAGTGAGTAATGGGAAATTATGCCCTTTAGCGACAAGTTGAGTTCCTATTATTACATCAACCTGACCCGCCGCCAAAGCTGCTATCTGAGCCTTGAGCGCGCGTGCCGATCCAAAAAGATCAGATGATAAAACTGCTATTGTTGCATCAGGGAATAGCTCAGTCGCTTCTTCAGCCAATCTCTCTACACCTGGACCAACAACAGCCAACCTTCCTTCTACGTGGCAGCTCGGGCAAATACTCGGTACGGGTTTGCTTTCACCACATTGGTGGCACATCAATCTATTTGAGAAGCGGTGCTCGACCATCCGCGCATCACAATTATTACATCCTACTTGGTTCCCACATGATCGGCAGAGGGTAATCGGTGCATAACCTCGACGATTTATAAATAATAATGATTGTTCACCCGCCTGGATCCGAGCGTCCACCATTTGCTTTAGACTGTTAGATATCCATCGGTCCCCTGGCAGGCTCTCTTCCCGCATATCTATTGCAGCCAGATGTGGCATCACGGCATGTCCAAAGCGACTATTCAATTCTATTTTTTTATACTTTCCAGCCTCCACGTTTGCCCAGCTTTCAAGACTTGGAGTTGCGCTGGCTAATACTACCCGACCACCCACTAGTGACGCTCGCAGGACAGCCATATCGCGGGCATTATAGAGCACACCGTCCTCTTGCTTATAACTGCTGTCATGCTCTTCATCTACGACAATCAAACCCAAATTTTGGTAAGGTAGAAACAGGGCCGATCGTGCTCCCACAACCATTTGGGCATGCCCTTCACCAACCATTTTCCATGTACGACGACGTTCAGTCATCGTTACCCCAGAATGCCACTCAGCAGGTTTTGCGCCGAACCGATCCTCAACTCGGGCCAAAAATTCTGCTGTTAATGCTATTTCTGGCAACAAGACGAGGGCTTGACTACCCTTTTTTAGGCAGTCTCCCACAACCTCCAAGTAGACTTCCGTTTTACCAGAGCCTGTAACACCCTTAAGTAATGTTGTATTATATCCTTTTTCGTCACCCCGCAGTTTGGATACCGCGTTGGCCTGCTCCTCTGAAAGGAGTTTTCCTGGCAGCAACGGATCTAATAATGGAAAGGGGCTATCTCTGGGCGCAGTTAGCTCACTCACAGCTCCCATTTTTACTAGCCCTTTAATTACAGAGCTGGTGGTATCTGCCACCTCAGCTAATTCTTTCAATGTAAATTTGAAATCACGGGAATTCCGGAGTGCCGTCAAAACTCTCCGCCGTGGTTCAGTCATTCGTCCAACTTCGGTTGGTCCCTTGCAGTATACATGGCGCATCGAAGGTGGGTCGACTAGGCTTGGTGCCCGCGTCGCTAATCGTAACATCATCGGCATTGGTGAGAGTGTGTAGTCTGAAACTCGGCGTAAAAATTCCTGCATCGAGGGATGCATTGGTGCCACGTCTAGCACCCGTATCACTGAGCGTACCTTGGAATAGTCAAAGTCTCCCTTCCCTGCTCCCCAAACCACCCCCAAGATTTTTCGAGGCCCAAGCGGCACCTCAACAAAAGCTCCCTGCCAACAGCCACCTAAAGGTGCTTTATAATCGAGCATTTGATCCAGAGGTTGGCTCGTCAAAACAGCAACCAAATCACTCTCTTTAAAAAAACAAGGCTCAGACAAGGTATTTCCTTTGCAGCAGGGCTTTCCGTGCCCCTACAACTCAGGTAATGCTTCACGCAACGAAGGCCAACCTATGAGGGACAAAACAAATGAAATTTTTTGTTGATACTGCAGAAATTGATGCCATTACAGAATTAAATGACCTCGGAATGGTGGATGGAGTGACTACCAACCCCTCTTTGATCATGAAGTCAGGGCGTGATATTATTGAGGTAACAAAAGAAATATGTGAATTAATCTCAGGTCCTGTCAGTGCAGAGGTTGTAGCTACCGACGCTAAAAATATGATAGCAGAGGGTCGAAAACTAGCTAAAATTGCTTCTAACATTGCCGTGAAATTGCCTCTAACTTGGGACGGTCTCAAAGCCTGTAAGGTTTTATCAGATGAAGGCAAAATGATTAATGTAACTCTATGTTTTAGCGCCAACCAAGCCCTGCTGGCAGCCAAAGCTGGGGCAACTTTCATCAGTCCATTCATTGGCCGTCTAGATGACGTAAACCTTGACGGAATGGATTTGATTAACGAAATTAGACAGATATATGATAATTTTGGCTATGAAACACAGATTTTAGCTGCCTCAATTCGTACAGTTAACCACGTGACCCAATCTGCATTAATTGGCGCGGATGTGATAACGGCACCACCTAGTGTAATCAAATCACTTATCGATCATCCTTTGACCGACCGGGGACTAGATCAATTTATGGCGGACTGGGCAAAAACTGGTCAAAAAATTCTATAGTGCTTACATAGAACTCATAATCTTGAGGTGGGAAAATCAGCGAATTAAAGTGAGACAATGATGAAATTGCCAACAGTGCCACTTGAAAAAGAAGTTTTGCGAGAAACTATTATTAGCAATCCAGAACTTGTCTTAAATGATACTGCCATAATGCAGGCATTGGTCGCAGCAAATGACAAGACAAGAGGCGATAACGTCATAGACCTCCGCGGTGCCGCCATGAAAAGCTTGGAAAGCAAGCTTGGCAGCCTGGAAAATACACATAAGTCCGTCATTGCAGCAGCTTATGATAATCTCGCCGGTACGCAGCAAATTAACCGTGCAATTCTAAAAATATTAGAACCCAATAATTTTAAAAACTTCCTGGAAGTCAGCGCTGGAGATATGGTCGATATTATGAAAATTGACTTTGCTTGCTTAATTTTGGAACAAGACCAAAAAAATGCAATGCCAAAATTGTCAAATGTGGGTAAATATCTTATTCACGCGCCCGTCGGGTTTGTAAAAGAATATATGCAGATCAAAGACCGTTCCAACGATCTCAAAGTCAAGCTACGCCAAGTTGAAACGCCAGACCCATTTGTATTCTCTAAAGCGTCCTGTAAAATTGGATCAGAGGCTTGCCTGGCTTTGGACTTTGGGGAAAGTGCTCTACCAGGTATTTTGGTCCTAGGCGCCAAAAATCCACAACAATTTTCATCAGCGCAGGGTACCGATCTTTTAACTTTTTTTGCCACCTCCTATGAACTTTTGGCGCGCAGGCTATTACCTTGATTACAATTCGATGGTAGATACGCGCACAGATCTAAGTCTGATTTCACCTGCAGCCCACGACGCTATTAACAGATGGTTAGATAATGAACGCGCGCTAAAATCATCCGCAGACAATACGATCAGTGCCTATGAAGCGGATATCTCAAGGTTTGTTATATTTATGACAAAACATAGGGCAGAGCCCCAGGGTTTAGAGGCTCTTTCCAGCATCCACACCAGGGACATGCGGTCTTGGATGGCGCACGAGCGCTCCCGTGGAGTAGGCAGCCGAAGTTTAGCGCGCTCACTCTCGGCAGTAAAAAGTTTTTTCAGATGGCTTGCAGAACGATATGACTTGGAACCAACCGCTGTTTTGCTCGCACGGGCACCGAAGTTTGAACCTAAATTACCGCGTCCATTAGAAATTAAAGCAGCAAGTGAAATGATTGAAACTGTAAAGTTTCAATCACAGGAAAATTGGATTGGCGCTCGCGATGCAGCAGTACTGACCTTGCTTTACGGATCTGGCTTGCGCATATCGGAGGCCTTGGGCCTAACTGGGGCCGATATTCCACTATTCGATGTAATTCGGGTGACAGGAAAGGGGGGTAAAGAACGGTTGGTTCCAGTCTTACCGGTAACACAATTAGCCGTCGAACGATATGCGAAACTTTGCCCTTTTCAATTGGATTCAAAACTTCCTCTTTTCCGAGGCGTTCGTGGTGGAGGCCTGAACCCAAGATTAGTACAAAAAGTGATGCAAATCGTACGAATGCAATTGGGCCTGCCAGCCACGGCAACTCCTCACGCTTTACGTCATTCCTTTGCCACACACTTGCTAAACGCTGGTGGTGATCTACGTACAATTCAAGAGTTACTTGGCCATGCTTCTCTATCTACGACACAGGCTTACACTGCCGTTGACACCACTCGTTTGATGGAAGTTTATAAGGCGTCACACCCAAAGGCCTAATTGATTTCCACACACATATAAGTTTATAGGAAAAATATGGATATTCGTATCAAAGCACTAGCGGTTCATTTACTTACTGCAACTGGAGCAGTTTTCGCCATGCTGGCAATGCTGGCTGCGGTAAATGGGAAGTGGGACATAATGTTTGTCTGGCTTGTCATAGCTTTCTTTGTGGATGGCATCGATGGGCCATTAGCTCGAAAATACAATGTTAAAAAAAATGCTCCAATGTTTGATGGTGTACTTTTAGATCTAATTATTGACTACTTAACCTATGTATTCATCCCAGCGTACGCGCTATTTAAAAGTGGACTTCTAGCAGGTTGGACCGGCTGGTTTGCCATTATTATAATTACATTTGCGAGCGCAATGTACTTTTCTGACACACGTATGAAAACCAAAGACAATTCGTTCCAAGGTTTTCCGGGCTGCTGGAATATGGCCATAATTGTGATATTTGCAACCACACCAAATCATTGGGTTATTCTCGGATTTGTTTCTCTTTTAGCACTCTTAATGTTTCTGCCGCTTAAATTTGTCCACCCTGTCCGCACAGAACGTTGGCGGGCCGTTACACTGCCAATCGCATTGGCGTGGGTTGGGTTTGCAGCCTGGGCCGCATGGGGGAACTTTACAGCTGTACCCGCCGCAAATTTTGGCCTGCTAGCAACCTCCACATATTTACTCTTTGCCGGCATTATCCAACAAGTCACAGAAAAATAGAGTTAAAGCCGAGTTAAAATTATACCAATTACTATTGCGATCCCTGCCAAAACTTTTGTAAGCGTCATTCGGTCGTGAAAGTAAAAATACCCTAGCAGCATTGCAAATAATATGCTGCTTTCACGTAAAGCCGTCACTAATGCAATTGGCGCTTGGGTCATAGCCCAAACGACAATTGCATAGGCTATAAAAGATGTGCCACCCACTAAAAATCCAAGTGATATTTGTTTTCTGTTTTGCGGAAAAACGGACCTTCCCGTAATAAAGAAACTTGCGGGTACGTAAAAAATGGCTGAGAATACCAAAGTCCAAGACACATACGCGAACGCATCACCCATGAGGCGAGCCCCCATTCCATCTACTATTGAGTAACCTGCAGTAGTAAAGGCCGAGCCTAATGCCAGTGGGATGAGTTTACGGTCCTCATCTAAGCTAAAAACACCAAGCCCCAAAAGCAGGATCCCAAGACCAACTACCAATACTCCAAATAAATCAAATAGGCCCAAGCTATCTATACCAAAAAAGAGGCTAGCGACCAAGACAATCATAGGCGCGCCACCGCGAGCTATCGGATATACTCGACTTAGGTCTCCTCTTTCATAGGCAAAGCCCAAGAAAAGCTGATAAAAAGTATGAATAGCTCCAGATGCCAATAACCATAGCCAGACCTGACCCGTTGGAATTGGAAAAAACGGGATCAAACAGAGACCAAAAAATGCGTGCCCCAAAGTAAGGAGTAACATTCCCGCTTGTTTGTCTTCACCATTTTTAACTAACGCATTCCAAGCTGCGTGTAGCAGTGCGGCGACCATAACCGAAATAAAGACAAATATACTCATTTAAATTATTCTCAGTGAATTGGCCCATCAGTTACCAACAAGTCAATTTACTTGTCAAAGAGCTAGAACTAGACTCCGCAATAGTGGTTGTTTTAGATAATCTATTTAAGCGCTGAATCACAGCGACCGCAAACCTCTGGATGAGAGTGCGACCCAACATCTGGTGAGATTTTCCAGCATCGATTGCACTTTCTTCCAACAGCTTTAGAGAAGCTAACTGACACACCTGCTGTATCTTCCAAGGAGAAGGCAGCCTTAGGGGATACTCCAGTATCAATCTCAATACTGGAAGTGATGCACAAGTCAGCAAAAGAAACTGATTTCAAAACTTCCGCAACATCTGTTGTAACATATACGGAAGGCGCAGCCTCTAAACTGGAGCCTATACTTTTATCACGACGCTCTAGTTCTAGAGAACCAGTCACCACACGGCGCACCTGACGAATGATCGCCCATTTTTTAGAAAGTTCCGAACTGTACCATAGGGATGGTGTAATTGGCATATCAATCAAATGAACTGAACTGTTATCGCCAGGGTTGCGCTCAAGCCACACCTCTTCCATCGTGAAGGTAAGTACCGGAGCCAACCAAGTTGTTAGACGTTGATAGAGGAGGTCCAAAACCGTACGCGCGGCACGCCGCTCTGTGGTATTTCCATCACAATAGAGAACATCCTTGCGGATATCGAAGTAGAAGGACGAAAGGTCAACCGTTGCAAATTGGAACAGAGCTTGGAAAACTCCCTGAAAATCATAGGCTTGGTACCCCTTTTTGACTATCTCATCGAGTTCATACAGACGATGCAAAACCCATCGCTCAAGTTCCGGCATTGACTCAAATTCAATCTTATCTGTCTCAGAAAAATCTGATAGTGCGCCAAGCATGAAACGCATAGTATTACGCAAACGACGATAGCTGTCCGCAACACCCTTCAAAATTTCTGGGCCAATCCGCAGGTCACTTGTGTAGTCTGACTGGGCCACCCACAGTCGCAAAATATCTGCCCCATACTGCCTTGTTACGTCATCAGGTGATATAGTGTTTCCAATGGATTTAGACATTTTCATGCCTTTGTCATCTAGAGTAAATCCATGCGTCAGCACACCGTGGTAAGGGGCTCGACCTTGCGTGCCACAGGATTGTAGCATTGAGGAGTGAAACCAGCCACGGTGCTGATCAGTCCCTTCAAGATAAAGATCAGCCAAGCCGTCATCACTTCCGTCTGGCCGGTCACGTAAAACGAAGGCGTGGGTTGAGCCACTGTCGAACCAAACATCCAAAATATCAAAGACTTGGGTATATTCTTCAGGGCTAACAATACCAGACAAAAAGCGATCTTTAGCGCCATCTTTATACCAAGCATCAGCACCTTCCACTTCAAACGCCTCCAATACCCGTTTATTTACATCATTATTTCGAAGGAGGTAATCCGCATCTGTAGGCAAGCAACCATTTCTAGTAAAACAGGTCAGGGGGACGCCCCAAGCCCGTTGCCGCGAGAGGACCCAGTCTGGCCGAGCTTCAATCATTGAGTATAGGCGATTGCGTCCAGTTGGTGGTGTCCAAGTGACCAGCTTATCTATCGAATTTAGCGCCCGCTCTCGAATGGTCTTGCCAAATTTGTCCTGTCCATCATTGACAGGCTTATCAACAGCCGCAAACCACTGTGGCGTGTTGCGGTAAATGATGGGTGCTTTTGAGCGCCAACTATGCGGATAGCTGTGTTTTATTTTGCCCCGCGCCAGCAACCCACCAACTTCAATCAGTTTTTCAATAATAGCCGTGTTGGCATTACCTTCCTTACCATTAGGCTTGAGAATTGCCTTGCCTCCAAAGAACGGCAAGTCATTACGAAAGCGGCCATCCTCGTTCACGTTATAGGTGATAACTTGCTCCAGCATGTCTAGATCACGGTAGAGTTCAAACTCCTCCATCCCATGCGACGGCGCACAATGTACAAAGCCTGTACCTTCAGTATCAGTCACAAAATCAGCAGCTCGGAAGTCTCGAATATCATCCCATTCGCCATTGCCGCCTTCAACACCATGTAAGGGATGCAAAAGTTTGATTTTAGCTAAATCCTCATTTTTAATATCACTAATGCGGCGAAACATTGTTTGGTCAAGACGAGCGCGGCCCAAAACTTCCTCAGCCAAGCCATCTGCCAAAATAAAATACTCACCAATATCTGCCCAACACTCTTCAGGTCGGCCTATAACCTCATATAGGCCATAGGATATGCCCTCTCCATAAACTACCGCTTTGTTTGAAGGCATCGTCCAAGGAGTTGTCGTCCATATAACCACCTTGGCATTATCAAGGATGGTATCTCCTGTTCCAATAACCTGGAATTTAACCCAGACAGTAAAACTTTCCTTATCGTGGTATTCCACTTCAGCCTCAGCCAATGCAGTTTTTTCAATCGGAGACCACATTACCGGTTTTGAGCCTTGGTACAAAGTACCATTCATTAAAAATTTTTGAAACTCTGCTGCTATTACGCGTTCAGCATGAAAATCCATTGTCAGATAGGGGTTTTCCCACTTACCTGTAATCCCCAGGCGTTTAAATTCATCACGCTGGATATCAACCCACCCTTCGGCAAATTCACGACACTCTTGGCGAAACTCAACTACGGGAACCACATCTTTGTCACGCCCTTTTTTGCGATATTTTTCTTCTATCTTCCACTCAATTGGCAGGCCATGACAGTCCCACCCTGGAATATACCGTGCGTCTTTTCCCATCATCTGCTGAGATCGCACCACCATATCTTTTAAAATTTTGTTTAACGCGTGCCCAATGTGCAAATTACCGTTCGCGTAAGGCGGACCATCATGCAGAGTGAAACTTTCTCGGCCTTTTTTTTCTCTCAACCGGTCATAAATTCCAATTTTTTCCCAACGAGCCAGCCATTCAGGCTCTCGTTTGGGCAGCCCGGCACGCATCGGGAATTCTGTTTTCGGCAAATTTAGGGTATCTTTATAGTCAGGTGTTAGATCGGACATTTGGGGTCTCTTTTTGAAAATTTAAAAGTGGGCGGCGCAGTTCAATCCAACACCTTCGGCCCGGCATCTGCATCATTACAGTGCCGGGGATATAATTCGTCTTATAAAGAATATCTCATCCATTTCACGATAGTTATAAGTGGCAATGTAACGCTACACAACTATCATCAAGTTTATATTAAAGACACAATCAACCCTGAGGCTTTTACTTCTTTCATATTAATAATAATTGATTTGAAAAAAACTTGCTCCTCACTTAAAATTTTATGCTGCTGCAGCTTTCCAAGAATAAAAAAAGTCAGGCAAGTTGTAATCATTGTCTTGGCCGTCACTTATCTCAACTAATTGAAAGTCAAGTCGCTGATAAAATCTTTGTGCGTCTATATTGGATTGCAAAACCCAGAGGCCTAGCTCTTGGGATTGTTTCTGAACAAATCTTATAGCTGCCTGACCAAAACCCAATCTTTGAAAGTCTTTTTTAATGTATAAGGCCTGGATTGTATGTTTTTCCAAGGCTAAAAACCCGATAACCCTCCCGTTACTTTGGATCATAGTAACGCTCGTATGTTCTAACAGCCATCGTCCGTAATCAGCTCGCTCATCATTATTATGGGCTAGTGGAATTTCGTGATTAGATTTAGCCCAATCCTCTAGAATTTGGCTAATTTCTATCGCATCTTCATCGCTTGCCTCAATGAACTTAACACTCATAGAAAATCACCGTTTGAAGAATTCAATAACATAGTGAGCACGAAAGCTATAGTTTAGTTCATACAAAATAATATTTAATAAATCAGATCTAATACACAAAATTAAGTCCCCAACGTATATGTTTTTGCCATTACGCAACCAGTTCAAACAGGCGTCCAAGCATCATTAAACTCGATATGAACCAAGGTGTAATTCTTTTTCCCTTTTGACGCCCATCATATTTGTCCAAAAATACACATTACACTCGGTAGTCTGGAACAATTGCAAAATAGTCTAAGGCAGTTTATGGGCAAATTATGCCTCGTTTTGCTTTAAAAATAGAATATAACGGTCAAGGTTTTTACGGGTGGCAACGGCAAAACTCTTTGCCGACTATCCAAGGAGAGATTGAGCAAGCTCTAGCAAAGCTTGAGCCCAACTTACCAAATATCAGGGCTGCGGGCCGTACTGATACAGGCGTTCATGGATTAGGCCAAGTTGCTCATTGTGATATGTTCAAGGATTGGAAAAGTGAGCGGTTGAAGGGCGCTTTAAATTTTCATCTACAACCAGCAAAAATTTCCGTCATCGACTGCGCTCCAGTAGAACCTGATTGGCACGCCAGATTTTTAGCAACCAGCCGAG
>CAJJBD010000002.1 GCA_905182325.1 uncultured Planktomarina sp.
TAAACTATATTTGAATAAATAAATATCCAAACGGAGTAGGTAATGGAGATACTAAGGCATGTAATAAGGTGACGTATGTTTCTGATCGGCAACGCGGTAAAAATTACTGCCGCACACGCAAGTGGGAATGTCGGATTCACTCTGCCTGATTATAAAAGATGGGGATACACGCCTCATTGACGATGGTTTATTGGCCACACTGGGAGATAAAAATGAGTTATAAGTCGGATATTGAAATTGCACGCGGCGCGTCGAAGGCGTTGATACAAGATATTGGTGCTAAAATTGGTATTAGTACAGAAGATCTACTGCCTTACGGTCATGATAAGGCAAAAGTTAGCCAAACATTCATAAACTCGATTCAGGACCGCCCTGATGGAAAGTTAATATTGGTAACTGCCATTAACCCTACCCCCGCAGGTGAGGGAAAGACTACTACTACAGTTGGTCTTGGTGATGGTTTGAACCGCATAGGTAAGAACGCAATGGTTTGCATTCGTGAGGCATCCCTTGGCCCAAATTTTGGGATGAAGGGTGGCGCTGCTGGTGGAGGTTATGCACAAATTGTTCCGATGGAGGACATGAACCTACATTTTACTGGTGATTTTCATGCTATCACCTCAGCCCATAGTTTACTGTCCGCTATGGTTGATAATCATATCTATTGGGGAAACGCTCTAGATATTGATACTCGTCGCGTAGTCTGGCGTAGGGTGGTGGATATGAACGATAGGGCCCTTCGTCAGATTACTTGTTCACTGGGTGGAGTATCTAATGGTTTTCCGCGTGAGGCTGGATTTGATATAACGGTAGCGTCAGAGGTAATGGCGATATTGTGTCTTGCAAAAGATTTGAAAGACTTACAAAAGCGATTGGGTGATATGATTGTCGCTTACCGCAGGGATCGTACGCCAGTTTTTGCTCGCGATATTAAAGCTGATGGTGCGATGACGGTCTTGCTCAAAGATGCTATGCAACCGAATTTAGTTCAGACACTGGAAAATAACCCCGCATTTGTACACGGTGGGCCTTTTGCCAATATCGCCCATGGATGTAATTCTGTCATAGCTACAACCACGGCATTAAAGCTTTGTGACTATGTAATTACTGAGGCGGGTTTTGGCGCTGATTTAGGCGCTGAGAAATTTTTAAATATTAAATGTCGAAAAGCAGGACTTTCTCCTTCGGTTGTCGTCCTTGTAGCTACCGTGCGTGCAATGAAAATGAATGGTGGCGTCTCTAAAGCTGATCTTGGTCCCGAAAATGTTGCGGCAGTAGAGTCTGGATGCTCAAACCTAGGGCGGCACATAGAAAACTTAAAAAGCTTTGGCGTTCCAGTAGTCGTAGCCATTAACCATTTTGTAACTGATACTGATGCTGAGGTGCAGGCGGTTAAGGATTATGTTGCAAGTCAAGGGTCTGAGGCGATTGTTTCTCAGCACTGGGAGTTTGGTGGTAAAGGAGCTGAAGCATTAGCAATACGTGTTGCTGAAATTGCTGATGCAGGTACGGCGAACTTCTGTCCTATCTACCCTGACGAAATGTCGCTTGCGGACAAAATACAAACAATCTCCAAAAAAATCTATCGGGCTGATGAGGCAGTGATGGATCAAAAAATTCTGAATCAATTAAAAGATTGGGAAGATCAGGGCTACGGGAACCTACCTGTTTGTATGGCCAAAACACAGTACAGTTTTAGTACAGATCCAAACCTTCGCGGCGCACCTGTTGGTCACTCAGTCCCTGTCCGTGAGGTTCGCCTGTCGGCTGGAGCTGGTTTTATTGTGGCGGTATGTGGTGAGATTATGACAATGCCAGGGCTCCCTCGGACACCGGCGGCTGAGACAATTATGCTTAACGATGCAGGTCAAATTGAAGGATTATTTTAAAGATGAACGTGGGCCTCTAATTTTAAGTTGTCCAGAGTGATAGCTAAAAAACAAACATGTTTGAATAATTAGAATTTATAACTAGGTCGGAGAGTACTAATGAATGCGCAGGTTATTGATGGAAAAGCTTTTGCGGCAAGGGTCAGAGAACAAGTTGCTGGGCATGTTTCTCGTCTGAAGTCTGAGCATGGCATAGTACCTGGTCTCGCAGTTGTATTGGTTGGTGAAGATCCTGCCAGCCAAGTCTATGTGCGTTCAAAAGGTAAGTTGACTGTTGAGGTGGGGATGCATTCAGTGGAGCACAAGCTTGATGCGAATACCTCTGAAGAAGATTTATTGGCAGTGATTGATCAGCTAAACAATGACTCTGCGATCCACGGGATCCTGGTCCAACTCCCACTTCCTAAACACCTCAACGAAGATTTAGTAATTAACAGCATTAACCCTGTAAAAGATGTGGATGGGTTTCACATTTCGAACGTTGGTCTCCTTGGTACTGGCCAGAAATCAATGGTGCCTTGTACGCCATTAGGCTGCTTGATGATGTTGCGAGATCATTTTGGATCATTAGCTGGTCAAAATGCTGTTGTGATAGGCCGCTCCAACATTGTGGGTAAACCTATGGCGCAGCTTTTACTTGGTGATAGCTGTACAGTTACAGTGGCGCATTCACGTACCAAAGACTTGCAGGCGGTTGTGGGACGGGCGGATATTGTTGTGGCTGCCGTTGGCCGTGCTGAAATGGTGCCAGGTGATTGGATTAAACGAGGTGCTGTGGTTATTGATGTGGGTATTAATAGGATCCCGGCCCCCGAAAAGGGGGAGGGCAAAATGAAGCTTGTTGGCGACGTAGACTATGACAGCTGTTTGGAGGTTGCTGGCGCGATCACGCCGGTTCCGGGCGGAGTGGGTCCAATGACAATAGCATGTCTGCTTGCAAATACTTTGACTGCCACTTGTCGTGTGAATGGGTTGGCGGAACCTGAGGGCCTCACAGTTTAAACTTTGTGTCGCGCCTAGAGGAGAACTTGCTACCGTCCATCATGCCTGATATTTTACCGTCTATCTTCCCGCCTGCCATACAAAGCTGGTTCGATCAAAAGGGCTGGAAACCCCACCCTCATCAATTGAAAATGATGGAGCATCAAAATGCGTCTGCTGCACTACTTATTGCTCCAACTGGTAGTGGTAAAACAATGGCAGGTTTTCTGCCTAGTTTAGTATCCCTTGTGGAGGTCCCACGACAGGGAATGCACACACTATATGTATCTCCTTTAAAAGCTTTGGCTGCAGATATAAAACGTAACTTACTTACCCCAATAAATGAAATTGGTTTGGATATCAGGGTTGAAGAACGGACTGGAGACACTAGTGCCACTCAAAAAAAACGACAACGAGTGGATCCCCCACAAATATTATTGACGACCCCCGAAAGCCTAGCGCTTTTGACTAGTTATGAAGATATCAGCAGAATGTTTTCTGGACTTCAGCGAGTTGTGATTGATGAAATTCATGCATTGAGTGAAAGTAAGCGTGGAGATCAACTTATGTTAGCCTTAGCTGCAATACACAGGATCTGCCCTATTCTAAGACGTGTTGGCCTTTCTGCAACAGTGAAAGATCCTAGTTTAGCCGCTAAATTTTTGAGTTATAATTCCAATCATTGCGAAATAATTAAACTTGATACTGAAGCCCCTGCTGATGTTGAAATGCTACAGATAACTGAAACAGCACCTTGGATGGGTAGTGGTGGTTCTTATGCTATTCCTGCAGTATTACGTGAGGTGGCTAAGCACAAAACAACCTTAATTTTTCATAATACAAGGGCGCAAGCTGAACTTTTTTTCCATAATTTATGGTTGGCTAACACGACAAACTTACCCATTGGAATTCACCATGGATCCTTGTCCCGCGAACAACGCCAACGTGTTGAGCAGGCTATGGTAAAAGGAGAGCTAAGAGCCATTGTTTGTACTGGTTCACTTGATCTTGGCATAGATTGGGGTGACGTAGACTTAGTAATTCAAATAGGTGCGCCAAAGAACATAAAGCGTTTAGTTCAACGCATTGGTAGAGCTAATCACCAGTATGATGTGCCGTCTAAGGCAAAGTTGGTACCAGCGAACCGGTTTGAAATAGTGGAGTGTATAGCGGCGCTTCAGGCGGTTCAAGAAAATGATTTAGATTGTGATGACCGTGGTGCAGGCTCCCGTGATGTTCTTTGTCAACACATTTTGATAGCTGCGTGCGCTGGGGCATTTTTTTCAGATGAGCTTTATTTGCAAGTTACCAGTGCTGGTAGTTACTCAGATTTAAGTAGGAAAGCATTTGATGATTGTTTAGATTTTTGCGCAACAGGTGGCTATGCACTTAAGTCTTATGATAAATGGCAACGATTGGTACTCTCTAATGAGGGTAAATGGCATCTGCGAGATCCACGAGCAGCAAAACGTATTCGGATGAATATTGGCACTATCCAGGATGCTGAACTTCTTAAAGTCCGCATTAGGGGGCGAAGTGGTAAACCATTGGGTGAGGTGGAGGAGGCCTTTGCCGCCACGTTGGTGTGTGGCGATACTTTTTTAATTGGCGGGCAAATTGTACGCTATGAAGGGCTTCGTGATATGACTGTTGAAGTTTCGCGGAAAACTAGCGGAAAACCCAAAATAGCAACCTTTAGTGGAACCAAATTTGCTACCTCAGCCCAGCTTAGTCACCGCATGTTAGCTTATTTTCAAAAAAAAGACTGGCCTGAGTTGCCCTGTTATGTGCGAAAATGGATGGAATTACAGCGTGAGGTCAGTCGATTGCCAAAAGTTGATCGGCTATTGGTAGAGACGTTCCCAAATGAGGGACGATCTGCTAGCGTATTTTATGGTTTTGCAGGTCGCAATGCCATGCAGACACTGGGTTTACTTTTATCCAAGCGGATGGAAGATGCTGGTTTAAATCCTCTAGGGTTTGTCGCTACGGATTATGCCGTAATGCTTTGGGGGCTCGAGCCTTTGACCGACCCTTCCTCTTTTTTAAATCCAGTTGGGCTGCGTGATGGTCTTGAAACATGGCTGTCCAATAATGCGGTGATGAAGCGCACGTTTAGGTCTAGTGCAGTGATTTCTGGCTTGATTGAACGAAACCTACCGGGAAATAGAAAATCAGGCCGTCAGGCAACTTTCTCCTCTGATATACTTTACGACACATTATTAAAGTATGATCCAAGTCATGTATTACTTCAGATAACACGGGAAGAGGCTATGAAGGGTTTGATAGATTTTGGTAGAATTGAAGAAATGCTTGGCCGTGTCTCTGGTCGCATTGATCACATAGTCTTAGACAGAGTAACACCATTTGCTGCACCTCTTCTCTTGGAAATGGGTAAGGTGCCAGTGAAAGGCCAAGCGGAGGAGCGCCTTTTGGCTGAGGAGACTGCCCGTTTGATGGCAGCGTCAGGACTTGATAAAATTTAGTTTAAAAGCAAACGCAAATTTTTAATACTTCTTGCCTTTAGTAGCTTAAGTGGGTGAACAATTGATATGATTGACGGACATATTTTTCCTTTGTTTGGAGCGCAATTAATAGCGCGCCCGTCCGGTATATTATGGTGGGCCGATGAGCGCATCTTATGTGTCTCCGATCTACATTTGGGAAAGTCGGACCGTATGGCACGTCGGTTTGGCGTTTTAGTCCCACCATATGAAACTACCGACACTTTACAGCGCTTGCAGCTTGAGATTGAGTTTCTAAAGCCTGCTGTTGTTATTTGTTTGGGAGATAACTTTGATGATCTGGATGCTGCTAATAGTTTGAGTTTGACGGATAGGCAATGTTTAAGCCAACTGCATGCTGGTAGAGAATGGATTTGGATTGAGGGCAACCATGATCCTGGGTCTGTTGAGCTGATGGGTCAACATTTGACTGAATATAAATTTGCCCCATTAGTATTTCGGCACATAGCAAAAGTTGGCGCTGAAGCTGAAGTTTCAGGTCATTACCACCCTAAAGCGGCAATGCGCGTCAGAAATAACTCAATTGTAAGACCTTGTTTTTTATATGATGAAAAGCGGGTAATTTTACCTGCCTTTGGGACATTTACTGGAGGTCTGCGAACTGAGGCGGTAGAGTTTAAAACATTGATGCAGAGCGTAGCCTTCGCTGTACTAATAGGCAATAAAAGCTATGTTATGCCCATGCCACGGGAGTGATTATGCAACGAATTTACGAAAGCTTTGAGCGCCAGACAATGATGAAAACTCTGGGAGCATCTATTATCAAAGTTAAAAAGGGGCTTGTCGAGATTGCAGCCCCAATCTTGGAAAGTAGTAAACAGCAGCATGGCTTCTCTCACGCTGGGATGATTTTTTCTATTGGGGATAGTGCTGCTGGTTATGCTGCGCTATCGGTCATGGAGAACGACTTTGAGGTATTAACTGTAGAGATGAAAATAAACTTACTTGCCCCTGGCCGGCATGGACCCTTGCGTGCAATTGGGACAGTTGAAAAATCAGGACGCCGACTAGTTATCGTGCGGGCAGATGTTTTTGACGGTGAGACCAAGGTTGCGCTCATGCAAGGGACAATGATCCCAGTAAAGATCTAATATCTACTAATTACATTCATTGACCCATAGAAAAATAAGTTTAACTAAAAGAAAATGCCATACACGAGGAATTTTTATAATGTCTAGCGCTTCTACGAAGGGTGTTTGGAAGTCTGGATCTGGCCGAGGGCGCTCGCGTCCGAAGGGGCGTCAGGTTGAGGACTTGGCATGGTCTGAAGTTAAGGATTTG
>CAJJBD010000003.1 GCA_905182325.1 uncultured Planktomarina sp.
TGTGGCAGGGGACTGTAACTCCCTCGCGGAGACGCACGCCAGGTTCGATTCCAGGGTCGCCCACCAATTATAAAGTTGAAACAAAATAATGTTTGCAGCTTTCTCAGGTAGGAAATTTACAAAACTACTATTAAACAGCAAAATACATTCAACCTAGGTTTGTAATGATAATGCCACCTAAACAAAGGTAAATCAAAGCCAAGGTAAGACATCAAAACCACATAGCAACCAATAAAACCTATTTTTCTGTTTAAAATAAATGGGCCAGGTAGAGAAAAGCTGATAGCTAAACATGCTATATTCCACTTAATTTGACATACTACGCGCCCAAATTTGACCAAAAAGGATTTAATAAAATTACCTTTTACTCTTCAGATCCTTTACATTGAAAAACAGATGAAATGGGTTAAGCGGTAATTTTTCTCAAACTCAAAGGTTACATCCTTGTTAATCGGCATAAAAATTGCTTCCACCTAGTGATGTGGGCCGAAGGTTATTCAATAGAAATAAAAACAGCAGACTAATTAATTTTTTAAATGAGCATAATTGTTGCAGGACTGCATGAATTCTGTATGCTCTTTTATGCAACTTTTTAGTTTAAAATTGCTTTAAGGGATTTGATGGCACCTGATTTTTTACTTCATTTGTCAAACACTAGTTTAGCGTTGGATTACAGATCTTTTGCTGACCTGAAACAGTGGTGCCGTCTCGGTAAAGTAGCACTTGATACACCTGATATCGAATCTTCCGTACTCGCATTAAGAAATTTGGTCAAAAGGCCCTATATCTACCCCACTGCTATATTAATAGCTTTGCCTCCCAACAAAATTGAATTGTTAAAAATCGCACAAACCGCACTCACACCCAATGAGATTAAAGCAGCTTTAACAACCTACACAAATCATAGTATTTCGGAACTTTGTTTTGATTACTTTGAAAGTAAAAACCAAACTGTAATTGCATACGTCACCTCAAAGGCTCTAGATGAAGTAAAAACGCTCGTACAAAGTTTTGGGTTCGAACCCATTCACTTTGTAGGGTTACCAGGACTTGTTTGGGAAAATAATTTTGCAATATTTAGTGAAACAGATACTTTATTTGACGCTTCAAATTTTCTTTTATCACCCTATTCAAGATCAAGAGGGCAATATCAGCCACCAGAGTTGAGTGGGGCCCCAACGTTAAACTCAAACAATTTAATACCTGAAACAGACAGTAGTCATAAAAAAATAAAAAAATCCTTCAACAAAGCTAAATCTTTTGTGTATGGAAAAGCTATTAAATCACTCATGGCAAAAATCTTACCGCTAATAGGATCAGGTGACAAAAACGCCCAGCTAAAAACAAGCCTAGGAAATACTAAAGATGAAGAATATGAAATAGAAAAAGCCATAAATGAAACTAAAAAATGGCTTGGTATCAACACTGGAAAAAGTTGGTACGAAGAATTATCAGGGACTACTAAATCTCACAGCTATCAAATTTTTTTCAATTCCAAAATTCTTAGAAAGCTAAGCAAACAGCAATTTTCTTATATTTTATTTGTATTAATTGCTATCACTTTTGGACTGTCAATTTTTTCTGTAACCACAATCCATGGCCGCAGTACTGTCAAAAAATGGTTCTATTCAACCGATTTGGCTATGTCAAATTCCACGCTCAACTATAAAAGTAGTTGGAATTCAAATTCCTACTACAAAACTAATACTGAGAACTCAGATAACCAAAAGATTAAGACTAACAAAAGCCAAAAATTCATTTTCTCTCAAATGGAGCCCACAAACATTACCCAACTCGTCGCTCCAGTACTAAATTATGATAAATTTGGGCCAGTAAATGCTTCTCTAATAAAAAAACCCACCGTTAAACGTGATATTTCTTCTGCACTAACAACAGATCCAGCACCCGCGGACTACACAAAAAGCAGAGAAAAAAGTTTTCCAGTCACAGGGGTAACAATTGTACCACCTGCATCACTTCTACCATCTCAAGTCTACAAACAAATTGAAGTCAAAAGAGCTTTTGCTGATAAGAACTTGAAACAGAGGCAAACCCTCAGTTTGCTTAGCTTCGATGCAGTTGAACATCATGGAATAATAGAAAAACAAAATATACAAACCATGAAAAAAGAATTGTTATCCTTTAAAAAATTCTCAACACCGATAATTAACCCCCAGACCAGGGTAGCGATAAAAATTGGTCCGCCTGACGCAAGACCTCCCCTACAAACATTATCAGAGCACCATTTTATTAATTATACGCAAAATTGGTTGAACAGCCTTGCAGCGCCTAAAAGAAAAGATTCAGAATGGAAATGCTTGACAGAGGCATTATATTTTGAGGCTCGAGGGGAGAAAGTAGTGGGACAATTCGCCGTAGCGGAAGTCATTCTCAATCGCGTAGAGAGTCAAAAGTTCCCAGACACCGTTTGTGCCGTTGTCGATCAGGGCTCTGGCCGCAGGCATGCATGCCAATTCAGTTATAGATGTGACGGAGTTCACGAAAATATTCCAAAAAATAATAATTTTGAACGCGCAGGTCGGATTGCTGAAATCATGATTGAAGGCGGTTCTCGCCAATTAGTTGGTGGAGCTACTTTTTATCATTCTACCTCAGTGCGACCGTTTTGGTCGTCAGAATTCTATGAAACGACAAAAATTGGAAAGCACAAATTTTATACACCCATTAAAGGTAATACAGTAGTATTTTTTCGCCCAACCCTTAGGCAATTAACTATTCAAAATAAAAAAAATAAACCTGTTTCGCTAAACAGTTCGACTATTTCAAAATCAAATCGCCCTAAAACTCGACAAAGCCTACCTGAACTTGCATCAATACCAATTGAAGAAATCATAAAACCTTCTGAGTTTAGGCCTCCTTCGAGTATAAGTAGCAGTTATACCAAACTAGCTGCCACGATAGAAAACATATTGAATTTTGAACAACTTAACTTAGTTGGTGTCTCTGGAACCACAAAAAAACGCTCGGCATTAATCAGGCTACTGAGTGGTGAAATTATCAAAATTGGAATTGGAGATAACTTAAACGGGGGTCATGTAGTGGACATTAGTACAGCCACTTTAACCTACCTAAAATCTGGAAAATCAATTATTTTAAAACTACCTAAGAGCTAGACTTAAGAAATAGCTATGTCTTGGATACTTTTGCTTCAGAAAATGTTGCCATGCCTGAAAAACAAGCCACAGCCCCTTTTACGATGTTAATAGCCAAAGTTGCGCCAGAAGCTTCGCCTAAACGAAGACCAAGCGCTAATAATGGCCGTTTACCAAGCTTGCTCAACATTTGTGCATGTGCTCCTTCGGCACTAACGTGCCCTGCCTGAGTGTGATCTAGTGCGCATGGATTCATTTTATACAAAACTGCTGCTGCAGCTGAACAGATAAATCCATCCAATAATACAGGTACACTGTGCGCGCGCGCAGATGCTATTGCGCCGACCATCGCCGCGATTTCTCTGCCACCCAATGCTTGAAGAACAGATAGTGGATCAGCCAAGGCTTTTTTATGGCAGATTAAGCCCGCATCTACAATATCTCTCTTTATTTTCAAGCCTGCATCATCCACCCCAGTACCACGGCCAACCCAAGCTTTAGCACCTCCACCAAACAGAGCAGCAGCAATTGCAGCAGCCGATGTAGTATTACCAATACCCATTTCACCCGCGACAAAAAGATCTGCCGTTGGGTCCACCGAATTCCAACCAATTTGCAAAGATTTTAAAAGTTCAGATTCTGTCATTGCAGAAGTTTTAGTAAAATCTGCAGTAGGTCTGTCTAGGTCCAACGCATATACATCCATTTTGGCCCCACAAGCCTCAGACAATTGATTTATGGCGGCTCCACCAGCTCTGAAATTAGATACCATCTGTTCGGTTACTTCAGCTGGAAATTTTGATATTTCCGCATTAGCCGTAATACCATGATTTCCAGCAAAAATTACGACTTGGGGCGTCTCTAATTTTGGTTTAGCTGTTCCAGACCAACTTGCGTACCAAATTGCTAAATTCTCTAAATCTCCAAGTGATCCTGGTGGTTTTGTCAATTGAGAGTTACGATCAACAGCTTGTTCGTATGCAGTTCTATTATAATTAGGCAGCACTTCCATAAAACTACGAAATTCAATTAGTGAGTTTAAAATAGTCATTAGCCAGAAAATCCATTGATTACTATTGGCGCCTTGTTTACCCAAGATTTAAATTTACGAAAGATACGAAAGGTCCTTTTTAATGTCTAACCACGACAATTGGATCCCAGAATGGACAGACTTAAAGATTGCTATTAGCCTTCTGAGTCGAATACCCGTCAGTAACGAGAACGAACAGCTACAAGCCCGTAGCCCAAATCAAGCATGGGCATTTCCAATAGTGGGGATATTAGTAGGATTTTTTTCCTGCTGCTTAGCTTGGATTGGCCTATTAATGGAACTTAACAATTTTGCCGTTGGCTTTCTAATTGTGACAGGTGCAGCACTTGTAACAGGTGCAATGCATTATGATGGGCTTGCGGATACTTTAGATGGGCTTTGGGGTGGCTGGACGCCTTCACAAAGACTAGAGATCATGAAAGACAGCCACATTGGTGTTTATGGCGTCATAGGCCTTGTCATTTCTGTAGGATTGCAAGCAACACTATATGGACAAATCATTCAGCAAAGTATTTGGCCAATCATTGGTATTATGACTATATCCCGTGCGGTGATGGTGCCCGTGATGGGTTTTTTAAAAAACCCACAAACTTCCGGTCTCTCATCTCAAGTTGGACAACCAAAAATACAAACTATCTTTATGGCAATGGCACTAGGGATAATTGTTTCTTTACTAACTGAATCGTGGGCTGCAATTGGCGGAGCAATTTTAGCTGCATTTATGATAGCCAAGGTCGCTAAAAGCAAAATTGGTGGTCAGACTGGCGATATCCTAGGTGCTACTCAACAGTTAGCAGAAGTTAGCGCATTGGTCTGTGTGGCCGCTGTTTTGTGAAAACGGCAATTGAGTTGGTCAACAAACAATCCTTAATATCATGAAGAACCAAAATTAGGCAGCACGCGATGTCAATATTAAATTTACTTCTTCAGCAGCAGTTGACTCATTTGCTACATTCACAACTGCTATTTCTCGGATCAAACGTTCAAGCGCTGCTTCATAAAGCTGTCGTTCAGAATAGCTTTGTTCCCTTTGGTCATCAGCTCTGTGCAAGTCACGAACTACTTCTGCAATCGCAATTAAATCACCTGAATTAATTTTTTGTTCATATTCTTGTGCACGACGAGACCACATCGCCCTTTTTACCTTAGCTTTTCCTCGCAAAGTTGCCATAGCGTACGCAACCACATCTGGGCTCGCTAAAGCGCGCATGCCTACTTCAATGGCTTTATGGGTTGGGACACGTAGGGTCATTTTATCTTTTTCGAATAATACAACAAAAAGCTCTAAGTTTGCACCAGCAACCTCTTGCTCGTCCACACCAGTTACTTTACCGACCCCATGGGCTGGATAGACAACAAATTGGTCAATCCTAAAATCAAGTTTCTTTTTACTCATATTTTGCCTTTCGGACAGAAAACAGCAAATTGGTTTTCAAGATAAAGACCTATGGTCTACTTAAAACAAATGCGCTTCACGCTAGGGGTTATTTTTGAACTCTTTTTCTCAGGTCGTTGTACCAGATCATTGCTTGAAAATAAAGCAGCCAGATTTAACCGCCAGTACCAGGAACCTCAGAGAAGTATTTTTTTAATTTGCCTTCCTCACCATCTCGCTCTTCAGCGTCATGCAATTGATCTTTTTTTGTAATAATCACAGGCCATGTTTCTGAATACTTTCGATTAAAATCAACCCATTTATCCATATCCTGATCAGTATCTGGCCGTATGGCATCTGCTGGGCATTCTGGTTCACAAACACCGCAGTCAATGCATTCGTCCGGGTGTATCACTAACATGTTTTCACCCTCATAAAAACAGTCAACAGGACACACTTCAACGCAATCAGTATATTTGCAGGCGATGCAATTATCTGTGACGACATATGTCATAATTTTGCGTCCCTATAATAACTATTTCGGCATAAGCTCTGAGCTCATATTTAGCAAGCTGAGCTTCAACTAGCTCTTTTCAAGACCCTGCTTAAACTTTATTAAAGCTTTCCGTTCTTTAGATGTAGGCCTGCTCTCTCCCCTTGGAGCTAGCTCAAGTTTTAGTTTTGGTCCCAACGGGGCTAAATCTTTATACAGTCCTTGTGCCTCAGGCGCGGGTCCACGACGCTGACCTAAATTATAAATTTCAATAACCCGAGTTTCCAATTCTTTAGGAAACGTTAAAATATCTCCAACCTCCACACACCGAGAGGGTTTCGATATTAAGATGCCGTTGAGCCGCAATTTACCGGATTTAACAAGTCTTGTCGCTAAACTGCGAGTTTTAAAAAACCGTGCCTGCCACAACCATTTATCAATACGTAAAGTCAGGTTGTTATCATTCAATTTTTATTGAAACCTTTCAGAGCAGCTGCAAATGGGTTATCAGGATCAATTGGCTTATCTTTTTTAGAAAAAGTGGTTTGAGAAGTTTCTGTTTTGTTATTTTTGTAGTGACTTTTATTGTCCTTACCTGGTAGTTTTTTATCTTTAACTTTATTAAATGAATTAGAATTTTTATTGCTTGATACTACTTTGCGTTCTCGCAAACGGACACCCCAGGTAAAAGTATAAAATACCTCTGTTTCTTCCATTGCATCTGACTGGACCGCATTATCGGATGCCTCTAATATTAAGTTCAAATGTGGTTCAGGAATCACAACGGATTTTGTATTTATTTTATCGGCCTGAGTTGATAATGAAATCTCCTTCTCCACATTGGGTTCTTCCAAGATTTTTTTAACTAATACATCCTCTGCAGTCACTTCGCTTTGAATAGGTTTAATAGATCCATCCAGGGACAGAACTTTGACCTTAATGCGCTCACCCTTCTCTGAATGGTAGCCAAGCCCCTTCATTAATTCAGAAAATTGTTCCAGCGTCATGCCCGTGATGGAGAGCATGTCTGAGTTTGCTTCAAAACCATCTCGTGTATTTTGGGTGCGCAACATATCCGCCAAACGCTCCGCCATATCCACGCGCAACGCCCGTGCCCCAGCAGCCCGATAACCAGACTTCAAATAGAAGCCTACTGGTAATTGCTCATCAGTTGGTATCGTCACTAAACCTGGAGGGGGAGCCTGTGGAAACTCTAGAAAGCCTGATGCGAGCGACCAAAGGACTAGCCTGAGCCGCGTCGGTGCAGGCTTCAATAATAATGGTATGAATATACTGAATTGCCCAAACCTAATGCCATGTTTACGCAATGCACTGCGTGCATCTTGATCCAAGGCTTTTACATCTTCTACAGTGTCTGCCCGATCTAAAATGCCTAATCCTTCTATCATTTGAAAAGAAAAGCCACGAATTATACCAGTCAAGCCTTCGTCACCTTGCAAGGCTAATAATGGTCCAAACAAAGTTGCAATCTTGCGATCAATAAAATGTTGTAACCGACGGACGACTTTTTCATACAATTCATTTCCAGCTTCTTCATCTACAAATGCAAGAACCTGTGGCTTGAGGGCCTCCGAACCTTTTACCAATTTTCCAACAGCCGAGGCCCCCCACATGAGACCCCCTTGCTCCGTGAAATCAAATTCTGTGTCAGGCGAATTATACATCCGGTCAGCACGCAATTGAAACTCTGGAGTTAGTGCCTGCAAACTTGCAGTCCTTAAAGTTTTGGCCTCATCATTTGAAGTGCTTGTATCTTGTTGAAATCTGAATCCTTCAAGCCTGCCAACAAACTGTCCTTCAACTGTAACTTCACCCTCTTTGCTCACTTCCGCCACTAGGCTCTCCTTTTGTTTCAATCGCCGCATCAAAATCGATGTACGCCGATCAACGAATCTCTGTGTCAAAGCAAGATGAAGTGCATCTGACAACCGATCTTCTACAGCCCGAGTTGCTTCACGCCAATAGTTTTGATCTTTAACCCAACTTTTTCGTTGTGCAACATAGGTCCAAGTGCGTATATAAGCTAAACGCTTTGATAAAGCATCAATATCACCATTTGTATTATCAATACGATTTATTTGCTCTGCTAGCCACTCTTGAGGTACCTCCAATCGCTCGTGAAGGTAGTTGAATATAGCACTCAAGAGATCCGCATGCTCACGACTAGAAATGCCCCGAAAATCAGGAATGCGGCAAACATCCCAAAGCAAATTCACAGAAGGTCCATCAGTTGCTCGAGCATTAATTTCTGCATCCTCTACCAAGGTCTTTAAAGCTCCTAAGTCATCGCTCTCACGAACTCGTGTAAGCCATTGGTTTTCAGTTTGAAGTTCAAGTGACGAAATTAATGCATTTGTGGATCCAAACTGTAATTTTGAATTACGCCAGTAAAGTTTTTTTATTGGCTCGAACTGATTATTCGTAATAGCTTGAACTACTTCCTCATGTAGTGAAGTTGCCTCACCAGTGACGCCAAAAGTACCATTATTCATGTGCCGCCCTGCACGCCCAGCAATTTGTGCAAGTTCGTTAGGCATCAGGCGTCTCATACGATTGCCATCAAATTTGCTTGTTGCAGAAAACGCTACGTGGCTGACGTCAAGGTTTAGGCCCATTCCTATTGCATCAGTTGCTACAAGAAAATCAACGTCGCCATTTTGATACATTTCAACTTGTGCATTTCGTGTTCGTGGACTGAGCGCGCCCATCACGACAGCGGCACCTCCTTTTTGACGCCGTAAAAGTTCAGCGATGCCGTATACATTATCAACACTGAAGGAGACTATGGCTGATCTTGCCGGCATTCGGCTAATTTTTTTTTGTCCAGTATAACTTAACTCAGAAAATCTTTCTCGGTGAAGAAACTCAGCTCTAGGTACCAACGCCACAATCGCCTTCCGCATAGTCTCAGCGCCCATGAACAATGTCTCATGCAGACCACGAGCTCTCATAAGTCGGTCGGTAAAAATATGTCCACGCTCCGGATCAGCACAGAGTTGGATTTCATCCACTGCTAAGAAATCACAGCCAATTCCATCAGGCATAGCCTCTACCGTGCAAACCCAATATTTAGTACGTTCTGGAACTATACGTTCTTCACCAGTCACCAACGCGACCACTGAAGGACCGCGAAGTTCTACGATCTTATCATAGACTTCCCGCGCCAACAGACGCAGCGGCAGCCCTATAATTCCATCACGGTGAGCCAACATGCGTTCTATTGCATAATGAGTTTTGCCTGTATTAGTTGGGCCTAGGACGGCAACGATGCGATTGTCTTGGGCCATAGGACATTCCCTTGAGAGATTATAGGGCTTGCCCTTGGGTTTTCACTTCTAAACGCTGTCGCATAGTATTTAGTTTTTCGAAATGGGGATGTATAGCCTCAATCATATTAATAACTTCAGAGGCTTCAAAAAACAAACCCGCATCTTCCAGAATAACAAATAAGCCAGAAAGCGCATAAAAGTGTCTCGGTTCGATAGCTAGCGTTCGTTCTATTCTATTAAGCGCTAGACCCGTTTTTCCCACTTGCTGTAAGGCAACCGCACTTAGGCTCCAGCCTTCTACAAAATCTGGCGCGTGGTCTGTAAGTGCATTCAAATGGTCCAATGCTGTATCGTAATCCTTATCTGATAGTGCTATTTTTGCGCGCTTAAGGAGTATATCCATCGCTGGCGAACCAGTTTTGGACCATTCAAGTAAAATTTTAACTTCAATTTTGGGTGCGTCAGCAGCACCAATCGTTAGTAGCTGCCCAAATAAAGTATCTAAGCCTTTGGACTGCGCGAGCACAAAGTTTTGACTGAAAAATATTATTATAATTGCAAGGAGGATAGATTTGATTTTATAAAAAATAATAATCATAAGCCTTTCCTAACATAGGACCAAAGGTTGTCATCACTCTTACATAAAAATTCATTAATTAAAGGGATATCCGAATGAGTACAATTTTAGAACAAGCTGTAGCTGCCTTAAATGAAAAGCTACATGAAACAGAGTTTGACGGCATTGCCAAGTTTTCAATTACCGACGAAGGGTCTGTACTAATTGACAGCACTGGTGCGCGCATATCAGAGGAAGACGCAGATGTTACTCTTTCGGCATCTGCAGAAGTCTTTGAGGCGATAATGAACGGCGAACAAAATTCAACGGCCGCATTTATGACTGGTAAGCTAACTGTAGAAGGCGATATGGGTTTGGCCATGAAATTAGCTGGTATTTTAGGTTAAGTACTTTTCTTCACATTTTTTGTAAATATAAGAAAAGTGGCTCTTCGATGCGTTATAAAGAGCCACATTTTAAACATATTATTAAGTAAGACATCAATTACTGACAGCAAAGCACAATAACTATTAGCTTATTTTATATATAAATTTAATACTATTAGATAAATTATCTAATAGAGTGAACCCCATAGGCGTCTGCATTTGCGCCGGCCTTCATCCACCCCTGTTCAGATCCAACGAAAAACATGTGTGGGCCATATTGCGCCCATTCAGCTGCTTTTGCCGCATTAGGTACAAATGTCATATAGGCCTTTCCAGTAGCCAAAGAGGCATTGCCTACACGTTTCAACGCATCAAGCAACTCTTGCGAATTGGTGTTGCTATATCCCATGGACACACTCATGTCAGATGGACCTAAAAATAAACCATCAATACCCTCTACTGCAGCGATTTCTTCTACATTAGCTAAAGCCTCTGGTTCCTCAATCTGGGCAATAACTACCGTCTCACGACCAGACTGTTCCAATACTTCGGACATTGTTTGCTGGCCATAACCCGCCCAACGCGTAGCCCCAGCAAAGCCACGTCCACCGTTGCCAAAGTGAGACAGTTTTGCCAAATCAGTAGCCTGATCAGCATTTATAATATGAGGAGCAATTACGCCAACGGCTCCCATATCTAAAGCCTGAAGAATTGTTTCAGATGAAAAGTGGGTGACCCGCACCAGAACAGGAAAATCAAGTGCGCGTGCAATCGCAAGGCAAGCGTCTGCACGCGCGCGATCAAACGGGCTGTGCTCCATATCCACACACACGAAGTCTAAGTCACTAGTCGCCAGAACCTCAATTAATTCATACGCCGGCGTCTTAAGAAAAGTTCCTGCCATCATTGCACGGCTCGCCATTCGCGACTTAAAATTCTTAATACGCATACTATCTCCAATTCTGTATTTATTCGGCAAGGGACCACGAACACAGAATAATTTCAAATGATTTTTGTCATCAAATTATTACAGGTAAATCATAGTCCAGTTGCCGTCTTGTAAACTATTCCAAAAGCAGTAAATACAAGAAATTAATTTACCTACTTGGAAGTGAAGCTTTGAAGACTTGAGCCAGCTAATAGTTTAAAGTGAGTGACAAAATAAGTCTTAGGAAAATGTACGATTGGGGACCTAATTATGGCTAAAAAAATACCTACCATTGATGGACATGCCAAAGACAACAGTACACTTGGCAATCTTCCAGAGTGGGATTTAAGCGATTTATATACTTCTGAAGACGCTCCTGAATTAAAAAAAGACTTGGATTGGCTTGGGATAGCCTGTTCCGATTTTTCTGAGGAGTATCAAGGCAAGCTAGACAGATTAAATGCTGTGGGCCTGTTGGAGGCAGTGGAGCGCTATCAAGCCATCGACGTTGTTGCAGGTAAAATAATGTCGTTTGCAGGTCTTCGATTTTACCAGCTCACATCTGATCCACAACGCGCAAAATTCATGTCAGATATGCAGGATAAAGTTACTAAACTTACAACTCCCCTTGTCTTTTATGGATTAGAATTCAATCGGATTAACGAAGATCACATCGCTAGCCTATTGAACGAAAACATCTACCTCGCACGCTACAAACCAGTATTTGAGCGAATGCGCGCAATGAAGCCTTATCAATTATCAGACGAACTTGAGAAGTTTTTGCACGACCAGTCAGTTGTTGGTGCTTCAGCCTGGAATCGTCTGTTTGATGAGACCGTTGCCAACTTAACTTTTCAGATTGACGGCGAAGATCTACAGCTTGAATCTGCGGCAAACAAACTTTCAGATAAAGACAGAAATACGCGCGAATCTGCAGCTCGTGAAATCGCCCGCGTATTGAAAGAAAATACAGGGATTTTTGCACGTGTGCATAACACATTGGCAAAAGAAAAAGAAATCGAAGATCAATGGCGCAAAATGCCGACACCACAGACTGGACGTCATCTATCCAACCATGTTGAGCCAGAAGTCGTTCAGGCACTGCGAGATGCGGTAGTTTCGGCTTACCCAAAACTATCACACCGTTATTACAATCTTAAAGCTAAATGGATGGGTCTTGATAAGATGCAGGTCTGGGATCGTAATGCCCCACTTCCAATTGAGGACGATAAGTTAGTTGATTGGACTGTCGCGCAGGATATCGTCCTTTCCGCCTACTCAGAATTTGCACCGGAAATGGCAGAAGTTGCCAAGCCATTCTTTACCAAAGGTTGGATTGATGCGGCAGTTAAGCCTGGTAAAGCGCCTGGGGCTTTCGCCCATCCAACAGTAACTACTGTTCACCCATATATTATGTTGAATTATCTGGGAAAGCAGCGGGATGTAATGACTTTAGCGCATGAGTTAGGCCATGGTGTTCATCAAGTTTTAGCAGCCAGTCAGGGTGAGTTGTTATCATCAACTCCTCTGACTTTGGCGGAGACTGCGTCAGTTTTTGGTGAAATGTTAACTTTCCGTAAACTTTTAGCTGCAGCCAAAACACAAAAAGAGCGCAAAGTACTATTGGCAGGAAAAGTGGAGGATATGATTAATACTGTTGTACGCCAAATCGCATTTTATGACTTTGAGTGTAAACTTCATGCCGCGCGGGCAGAGGGGGAGATGACACCAACCCAAATCAATGAAATTTGGATGAGTGTTCAGGGAGAGAGTCTTGGCCCAATATTCGAATTTATGGACGGCTATGAGACTTTTTGGTCCTATATTCCACACTTCGTTCACTCACCATTTTATGTATACGCCTATGCATTTGGCGACGGCCTGGTGAATGCTTTATACGCAGTTTACGAAGATGGTGAACCAGAGTTTCAATCAAAATATTTTGATATGCTCCGTGCTGGTGGCTCAAAACATCATAAAGAGCTGCTAGCCCCGTTTGGGCTTGACGCCAGCGACCCAGCATTTTGGGACAAAGGTCTTAATATGATTTCTAAAATGATTGACGAATTAGAGGCAATGGAAGACTGAACCAGTTCAGCGTCAGATTTAATTAAATCCGTTCAATGAACTTTAAGCCTGAACTAGCAAGCCTTTAGTCACAGAGAGCTCACGCATTCGGTTTTGTAATTTTTCAAATGCACGTACCTCTATTTGCCGAATGCGTTCACGACTTACATGATATTGACTAGATAGTTCTTCCAATGTGATTGGCTTGTCCCGCAATCTTCTTTGCATCATAATATCTTTTTCACGATCATTTAATACATCCATAGCATCATTAAGCATCTCGCTACGTACTGACATTTCATCGTTTTGTTCATAATCTGCAGCTTGGTCAGCACTCTCATCTTGCAACCAATCTTGCCACTGAGTTGAACTATCTCCATCCCTTCCAACCATAACGTTAAGCGAAGCATCTCCACCAGACATTCGCCTGTTCATTGAGACTAATTCAGTTTCACTCACACCAAGGTCATTTGCAATTTTTGTGACCTGTTCTGGACGTAAATCGCCATCATCGTAAGCACCAATTTTTGACTTTGCCTTACGTAAATTAAAGAATAATTTCTTTTGACCAGATGTTGTGCCCATTTTCACTAATGACCAAGAACGTAAAACGTATTCCTGAATGCTAGCTCGTATCCACCACATAGCATATGTTGCCAAACGAAATCCTTTTTCAGGATCAAAACGTTTTACGGCCTGCATTAGGCCAACATTGGCTTCTGAAATAACCTCTGCCTGCGGCAACCCATAACCGCGATACCCCATCGCAATTTTAGCAGCTAACCGCAGGTGGCTTGTCACTAATTTATGGGCAGAAGGGCTATCAGCACGATCCACCCACGCTTTGGCCAGCATATATTCTTCTTCTGGCTCCAACATAGGGAACTTACGGATATCCTGCATATAACGATTCAGACCACCCTCGGGGGTTGGAGCCGGTAAATTAGCGTAATTAGCCATGTCATTCCTCTGGTATGGTCTTTTCCTAGTATCTTACATGTGGTTAGGATTACCTTATTTCAAGGGTATAGTAAAAAAAACACGAGTAGCTCAACAATTTTAAAAAAGCTCTAAGCTCATATCTAATTAAGATATTGCAGCTATCAAATCTAACATATCACTTGGAACGGGCGCCTCAAAATGCATATTTATTCCAGTAATTGGGTGCCTAAATCCCAAATGCGCTGCATGCAGAGCTTGTCGAGGGAAGTCTTTTGCCACATCAGTGTGATGACCAGCTAGCTTTCGACGACGGCTATAAATTTGGTCCCCAATTAACGCATGCCCTGCATAAGACATATGCACACGAATTTGGTGAGTGCGTCCAGTTTCTAACTTACATTCCACAAGAGCTGCCGAACCCTCCGCTAGGTTCTGGATGACACGCACTCTGGTCACTGCGTGCTTCCCATTTTGAAATACCACAGCTTGCCGCTGCCTGTCAGTTTTATGGCGAGCTATTTGAGTGGTAATTTTCAGCTGATTTCCAGTTTCAAAACTTGTACCAGAAAGTCCCATCAGCCTTGGATCTGCAGCCGAGGGAACTCCAAAACATATCGCTTGATACAATCGATCAATACTGCGATCTTCAAACTGGGTTGCTAAACCCTGATGTGCAGCATCAGTTTTCGCTACTACCAGAAGGCCGGTAGTATCTTTATCAATCCTATGTACGATTCCTGGCCGTTTCAACCCACCCACGCCTGAAAGCTGATCTCCACAATGTGCTAAGAGCGCATTGACTAGGGTACCTGAGGGCGTACCTGGTGCGGGGTGAACAACCATTCCTACAGGTTTATTGACCACAACCAGGTCGCCGTCCTCATAAACGATGTCTAAAACTATGTCTTCTGGAAGCATGTGGCTTTCCAAAACTTCAGGAACGTGAATGACGATTTCATCCCCCACTAAAACTTTAGCCTTCTGATTTGTGACAACTACCCCGTTGACCTCAACTACTCCTTGTTCAATCATTCTAGATAAGCGCGAACGGCTGATTGCACGTTCTGGTACATTTCGTGCCAAGGCTTTATCGAGACGCGGTGGGGGGTTTTCCTCAATTTTAAAAAGGACATCAGCCATGACTAATCAACCTGAAGTTATAGCAGACCAGCCTGAACCGGCGAACCTACGGTTTTTAAGAAGGCTGGTTACTACTCTGACAGCCACTATGATTTTAGGGTTAATAGCAATATTTACAGTGCTTGTCATCAGTTTGCAGCCGTCAAACCAGCCGTTTCCAGAAATAGTTGCCCTACCTGAAAAAACTGATGTACTCTCAATTAGCCGCACCCCAAATGAGTTAGTCGTTATTAGCCAGGAAAAAATAATATATGTGTTAAGTGCCAACGGAAAAAAGTTGCTTCAAACATTTAAAATGGATTAACATTCAAAAATTAGCGCCTAATCTTAGCCCCAAGATATTCCACTAAAGAATACCCAGGTCACGTGACCAAAACTTACAGTTTCTGAGAGAATAACTTTAAGTGGCAAATTATATTTGGCAGCTCATGTCTGCACCACAACACATTGGAGACTTAATTTTACCCTCACAGTCCGGACATTTTGAAATTTGAACATTGGCCCCATCCTCTGTAATTAAGATATCGTTGACCAAGGGAGTATCACATTTGGCGCAGGAGGCATTTACTGCCATACCACAAGATGCACATTGGTACGTTGCCATTATATAATCCTTACGTTGTTTATAGTGGGTGCCCAGCTGTACACCCGTCAATTAGCAATATAATAATTGGTACCACCTCCTGGTCTCGAACCAGGGACCTCCTGATCCACAATCAGGCGCTCTAACCAACTGAGCTAAGGCGGCATTTTGTACGCATTAACGGCCCTGTTATATGAATGCAAGGCTTAGGGTAGCAAAATGTAGCTTGGACAAATCAGGCTAGCGTATCCTCTCGTAGAGAATTTAACCTTAAGGGTCTAATAACTTTTAACAAAACCTCTTGCTCAAAAATCAAAAGATCCTTAAGTCGAAGATATATAAAGAAAGGCGCTGTGATGGGTATTAACACAGAAAAAAAAATAGAAGCCAACATGCAAATTGGTCCAACCGACCGTGGCATGGTCCGAATTTTTGTTAGCGCTGGTGATGCTGAAATCCCAATGGATTTTGAAGTAGAAGAAGCCAATGATATTGCTCAAGAAATAATGGCTGCAGCAAGTGCCGCTGCATCAATTGCTAAGTGATTAAATAAACTTAGAGACCCCTGGATCCCGGTGAGCTTGATCACGCCTTGCAGCATGTCTTGCAAATTTTTGAATAACCACTTTTCGGCGTGCTGCATTGAGCTTTTTTTCAGGCGGTATCCTTATAATTTCTGCGTCATAGGCATCTGCAATTATTAAACCAGATTTAACGGGTAAAAGATCCATCGGAAAGTTTTTGTCTACAGCCCAGAAGTATTTGTCACACCATTCAAGATAATCCTGCCATTTATGATCAGCCTGGAAGTCAGCACGAGATGATTTGCATTCCACTATCCATATTTCACCTTTGGGTCCCAATGCCATTACGTCCACTCTGCGCCCAGGCGTTGGTACTAATTCTTCGACGCACACAAAATTATACGATATTAAATGCCGACAAACACCTCGAGATAGAAGCTGGCCGGGCATCAATTTTGAAATGATTTGTTCGCTCATAGATAAGTAATGGAACAAAAACAAAAAAATGCAATCCTGAACCGATAAAACATAACTTATGCACCTACATCCCAAGCCGAAAAGTAATCTATGCAATTTCTTATTTGCCAAATGTGATGAATTTTTTGTAAGTAGTGGAACTTCAACCCTAGATCAAAGACCCTTGTAGTCAGTGCAATAAAAGCCTAGCAATAAATCTGGCGGGTTCTGCCCTTCTCGTATGCGGTCAAATTCCAGTGGCCTTAAGCAAATCCGAGGGAGCTGGCTCTGTTAGGACCCTGGTTCTATTACCTGGCACCCACCTGTACATACAGGTCCTCGGGAATTAAGTTACCAACACGGTTGTTTTGCGGACCCGCCACTTTAAGTTTAATGAGTACTAAACTCTAAACTAATGCCTTAATCCAGTTTGCAATCTCCAGCATTGATGCGTCCACCTCTGAATTATTGCCACATGCTTGAAGATATGCGTGCGGTTGGCCAGCAGCCAGCAGGTGCGTCACTGGATGCTTAGTATGTTGGGCCATCCAATCATTATCACCAGCGATAGGATCAAATTCCGCTTTAACCAAAAGCAGCGGTGCTCCAGATTGTGAAAATCTTGCACGAAATTCACTTACATCATCACACCCCAGATAGTGATACATCGCGCGTAGTGCAGAAATATTCAATCCTAACGAGTTTTCACTGTAAGATGCATGTGAGGGACCATCCATACAGCCAAAAGCGCCATATAAACTTACTATGCCCTGAATGCTACTTTTCTGCTTTACACCATCAGCTGCCCAAAGAGCCATGGCCCCACCGGCACTGTCACCTGCCAGAAAAATTCTTTTGCGATTAATCAAGAAATGGTTTGTTATCTCAGCCGCTTGATTGGCTTGGGCCGGAAATTTATGTTCTGGAGCTAAATCATAAGGGGCTGCAAATACTCGTTGTGCTGTAAACTTAGCCATCCATGAACATAAAGTCCTATGTGTCCAAGGGCTACCTACGATCCAGCCCCCTCCGTGAAAATACAAAATGTCTGCGCCCAAACCAAGTATTTTTGGAGTAAACTTTAAGCCCGTACCACTGGAAAATTTTGTCTCTTCGATTGCAACATCTGGCGCCGAATAACTTGCGATGGCAGCACGCTGAGCTTTGTAACCTTGTCGTAATTTTTTGACTGGGTCATTAGCCCAATCAAGGGTTTGTGTAGCCATCATCATGCAAAAATTTCTGGTTTTGCCTCACGCGCCATATGATCCAAAACTGCATTTACAAACCCACGTTCCTTCCCGTCTGGAAAAAATGCCAAGGCGACCTCGACGTATTCAACAATAGCAACCTTAGCTGGTGTATCACCTTCAACCATTTCAGCACCTGCTGCACGAAATAGCGCACGAAGGGTTGGATCAATCCGCGCTATAGGCCATTTAGCCACAAGAGCGCGATCTGTCATTTGGTCAATTCGTCCTTGGTTATTTACAGCGCCAGCAACAACCCTTCGAAAATGATTAATGTCTCCCTCTTCTAACTCAGCCCCATCCAACTCACCGCCCATACGGTAATCTTCAAACTCTTTCAGTACTGCGTCTATAGGGTGGCTTGAGGCTTCCATCTGAAAAAGAGCCTGTACTGCATAAAGTCGACTAGCTGATTTCATTCGTCGCTTTTGATCTCTAGACAGACTGGAAACACTCATGTTTTGCTAATCTCATCAATTGTTAAAAAACCAACATTCCTTTTGGGCTTCCCCCACTTTTGGCTTAAGGCTATGAGGTGAAGCGCTGCCAACGCAGCACCTCCTCCTTTATTTTGTTTACTAACATCGGAACGGTCCTCAGCTTGGTTTAAGTTTTCGACGTTCAAAATACCATTACCAATGCAGGCTCCCTGCAAACCTAAAAGCTGCAATGCCCGGCTACTGTCATTGCATACTGTATCGTAATGGGTTGTCTCACCCCGAATAATACAACCTAACGCCACATAGCCGTCAAAATCTAGCTTCCGGTGTGCAATTGCAATAGCGGTTGGTATTTCAAGTGCACCAGGCACTTCCACCAATTCCAATAAAGCAGTAGCTGCGTCAATCTCAGCCCGCGCACCATTAACAAGTTGATCAGCAATTTTTTTATAATAGGGAGCTACCACAATTAGCAATTTGATAGGCTTTTCAAAGAAAGGCCGCTCAAGCGCAGAGTTTTGTTTTGACACTACCATTACTTAGGTTCCAAGATTTTTTGAGTGCCAATAATCTCTAACCCATAGGCCTCAAGACCAACAATTTTGGGCTCAGGTGAGTTAGTTAATAATGTAATTTTTGACAAGTTGAGTGACGATAAAATTTGAGCGCCGACACCATACTGGCGAAGAGTTTGCGGGCTCCCATCGTCCGTGGCACTAATTTTCATATGTAAATCACGTAATAGTACTAAAACACCTCTTCCTTTGCTCGCAATGATGTTCATCGACTCCGAAAACTCAAACGCGCGACCAGTAGGTCCTGTCCCAATCATATCAAGCATAGGATCCAGCGAATGCATCCGAACTAACACTGGGTCTGCTCCTGATATGTCCCCTTTAATCAGCGCAATATGTTCAGCGCCCTGAGTTTCATCATTGAAAATACGCATCTGCCATTGACCACCAAATTCAGATTGGATTATCTGCTCACCCTTAACACTTACCAAGTTATCGTGACGTCGGCGGTATGCAATTAGATCACTGATTGTACCAATTTTTAGTTCATGCTCTTTGGCGAAGTTAATAAGATCTGGAAACCGCGCCATGGTTCCATCATCATTCATAATTTCGCATATAACGCCAGCCGGATTCAAACCTGCTAACCGCGCAATATCAACGGCAGCTTCCGTATGACCAGCCCGCACCAATACGCCACCATCCCGCGCACGAAGTGGAAAGACATGCCCCGGCGTTGCAATATCAGCTGCTGTATTTCCGGCATCAATTGCAACTGCCACTGTCCTTGCACGGTCATGCGCTGAAATTCCAGTAGTTACGCCTTCACGGGCTTCGATAGATATGGTAAAAGCAGTTTCGTGACGTGATGAATTATAAGTTGACATCAACTGCAACCCAAGTGCCGCAACTCTCTCACTTGTTAATGTAAGGCAAATTAATCCTCTACCATGTTTTGCCATAAAGTTAATTGCTTCTGGAGTGGCCATTTGTGCTGGAATCACAAGGTCTCCCTCGTTTTCCCGGTCTTCGTGATCAACCAATACAAACATTCTGCCGTTGCGGGCATCTTCAATAATTCCTTCAATAGGGGATATTATATCAGAGAAGGTACTCTCGACAGTACCCGGCTTTTCAAATGGTAAAAGATCACTCATCCATCAAGTCCAATCATTCAAACGGGCAACATAACGCGCTAAAGTATCAATTTCTAGATTCACACAGTCGCCCACCATCGCATCACCCCATGTTGTGAATGCTTTAGTGTGTGGTATGAAATTGATCCCAAATTCAGTACCGTCCACTTCGTTGACGGTAAGTGAGGTTCCATTGAGAGCAACAGATCCTTTTGGTGCTATAAACCTAGCAAGCAGGTCAGGCGCACGTAGTTTGACACGGGTGCTGTCTCCCTCCTCATATAACGCTATAATTTCAGCCATACCATCTACATGGCCAGCCACAATGTGCCCACCCAATTCATCGCCGACTTTCAATGCCCGCTCTAAATTTACCAGAGAACCTGTTGACCAATTGCTAGCATTGGTGAGCGAAACACTTTCAGCAGAAACGTCAACAGAAAAACACTTTTTAGTTTTTTCAACTACTGTAAGGCAAACCCCATTACATGCGATGGAGGCTCCTAGATCAATGGTTGAAATATCGTATGAGGTTTCAATCTCAACACGCAAGTCGCCAGCCTTCTGGACCGAGCGGACTGAGCCAATGTCTGTTATGATACCCGTAAACATATTGCACACCTCTTAGCTTTCCCTAACCCCACAGTTACTCTGGGGCAAGTGTCACACTTAGAATTGAAAGTGCCCCAGTTATTTGTAAATGACAATTTTAATTGAATAATTAGATCGAACTTTTAGTTAATTCGCCAATGATGTCGCAAATCACACCCAATAGTTCTTTGATCGACCAAAGAAAACCTAACGCCATCACCAAGTTTTTTAAGTCCAAGGTCTCCAAGGGAGGCAAGGCCGTCACCTCCAATTACAAGTCCCGCAGAGTAAACAATTAGGTCGTCAACTAAACCTGCCTTAATCAAGGATGAGCCAAGCGCACCCCCACCTTCACAGAGTATGGAAGTAATACCTTCTGCTCCCAAATTCTGTAGCATTTCAAACAAATCCAGCTCTCCACCAACAGAATTTTTTACCACCAGCATCTTATCTGAATTTTTTTTCCAATTATCAATGTTGTTGGCATCTGCGCCATGACATAACCACAAAGGTGCATGAGACCTATTTTTTTTCATTGCTTCGCCTGAGAAGTTCAAACCTTTTGAGGCAATTATACGTACAGGTTGATGGCTTTTTCCTAACCCACGCACTGTGAGAGATGGGTTATCTTTACGAGCAGTGCCACCACCTATCAAAACTGCATCATGACTAGCACGTAAAGCATGAACATCCCGCCTTGCCAGCGGCCCTGTAATCCACTGGCTTTCACCACTTTGGGTTCCAATTCGACCATCTAAAGACAGCGCCACTTTCAAAGTAACCCTTGGCCTTCCATCTAATACTTTCTTAAAAAATCCACGGTGAGAAAGTTTAGCTTCAGTTTTCATGCAACCAATAGAGACTTTTATTCCAGCAGATTTTAGTTTTTCTAGCCCCCTTCCGGAAACCCTTGGATCAACATCCGTAGTAGCTACCACACAACGCCCAATACCCGCAGATATTAGATCATCCGCACATGGTCCCGTCTCACCCTGATGTACACATGGTTCCAAGCTAATATACGCAGTCGCATTTTTTGCCGCAACACCAGCTTGACGTAGTGCCATGGTCTCAGCGTGAGGACGCCCACCTGGTTGCGTCCACCCACGTCCAATAATTCGATCACACTTTACTAAAACGCATCCAACTGATGGGTTAGGCCACACGTTACCCTGCCCGCGCTTTCCCAAACTAAGCGCCAGCGACATATAACGTTTGTCTGCTATGTAGTTCACTCGTCCTGTGGCAAAACTGGCCGCAATTCGGATACAAATTTATCAAAATCATCAGCCGCTTGGAAGTTTTTATAGACGCTAGCGAAACGTACATACGCAACGGTATCTATTCGTGCCAAAGCTTCCATAACTATTTCGCCAATCGTAGTAGATGGAATATCTGTGTCACCCATGCTTTCTAAACGGCGTACTATCCCTGATATCATTTGTTCCATCCGCTCGGGCTCAACTGGCCGTTTCTGCAACGCAATTCTGATAGAACGTTCTAGCTTTGTACGATCAAAGTCTTCACGGCGACCATTAGATTTTATTACGACCAAGTCACGTAACTGCACCCGCTCGTATGTAGTAAAACGACCACCACAAGCTAAGCAAAACCGTCGCCGCCTTATAGCTACGTGATCCTCTGCGGGCCGAGAGTCTTTTACTTGAGTATCAACATTTCCACAAAACGGGCAGCGCATATCCCATCCCCTTTTAACCTTTTATGTAGAAGCTGGCTTCTACTTTCCTACAATGCCTATAGCATATTACCATGGTTTGGGTAGATAAGAAATACAGCCACTCCATTTAGTATCTGTTCTCTAATAATATAACTAAAGATACTATGGTTTGATTTTTGATTTTCATAAAATAATTCAAATTCAATTTGTTAAATTGTAAATCTAAACCAAAAAATGAGTATTTTTTATTAATTAATACAATCTATTGATCTAAAAAGCTTCGTAATTTGCGGCTACGGCTTGGATGTTTCAATTTGCGCAATGCTTTAGCTTCAATCTGGCGAATTCGTTCCCGAGTAACACTAAACTGCTGTCCAACCTCTTCCAAGGTATGGTCAGTATTCATTCCAATACCAAATCGCATCCGCAAAACTCTTTCTTCGCGCGGTGTAAGGCTCGCCAAAACACGAGTTGTCGTTTCTTTTAAGTTTTCTTGAATTGCGCTATCGAGTGGCAGAACCGCATTCTTATCTTCAATAAAATCACCGAGCTGAGAGTCTTCCTCATCCCCAATTGGAGTTTCTAAAGAAATAGGTTCTTTAGCTATTTTCATAACTTTTCGTACTTTTTCTAGCGGCATCTGAAGCTTAGTTGCCAATTCTTCAGGTGTTGGCTCTCGTCCTATCTCATGCAGCATTTGGCGTCCTGTTCGGACTAATTTATTAATTGTCTCAATCATGTGCACAGGAATACGAATAGTGCGGGCTTGATCTGCGATTGAACGAGTAATGGCTTGGCGGATCCACCAGGTCGCATACGTACTGAATTTGTAACCACGGCGATACTCAAACTTGTCGACCGCCTTCATTAAGCCAATGTTACCTTCTTGAATTAGGTCCAAGAACTGCAACCCACGGTTTGTATATTTTTTGGCAATAGAAATCACTAGACGCAGATTAGCTTCGACCATTTCTTTCTTCGCAGAGCGAGCCTCTTTTTCACCTTTTTGAACTTGCTGAACAATTCGTCGAAACTCACTTATGTCGAGGCCCACGTATTGACCAACTTGAGCCATGTCTGAGCGCAATTCCGCAACTTTATCTAGGCTGCGCTCCATAAACATTTTCCACCCGCGACCAGACTTCTCATTCATGTCAGAGACCCAGTTTGGATCGAGCTCGCGCCCTCGATATGCATCAACAAATTCACGTCGATTAATCCGCGCTTGATCTGCAAGCTTTACCATAGAACTGTCTATCGACATAATCCGCCTGTTTATGCCATATAGCTGGTCTATCAGCGCCTCGATCCGGTTGTTGTGCAGGTGCAATTCATTAACTAATTCAACTATTTCTGCCCGCAGTTTTTGATATTTTGTTTCCGCATCATCCGAAAATTTCTTTCCATCATTCAAGGTAGCCGCCATGCGCAAGTCTTGCATCTCCGAAAGCAAAAGATAATTTTGGGCTATTAGGTCAAGTGTTTCCAAAACGCGCGGTTTTAGTGCTAATTCCATCGCAGCTAAAGAAACATTTACTCCTTCATCATCATCGTCATCATCATCAACAATTATAGGGTTACCGTCTGCGTCCAATTCTGGTCTGGTCTCAGTTATTTCCTCACCAACGGCATCAGCTGCAACGGCATCACTTGCAACAGTTGAAGTCTCTTCCTCTTCGCCCGTGTGATGACCAAATGTAGTTTCAAGATCGATTACATCACGCAGCAGAATATCTTCACTAAGGAGCTCGTCTCGCCAAATTGTAATCGCTTGGAAAGTTAACGGACTTTCACAGAGTCCGGCTATCATAGTATTTCTGCCAGCCTCAATCCGCTTAGCAATGGCAATTTCACCTTCACGACTCAAAAGTTCTACCGAACCCATTTCTCGCAAATACATCCGAACTGGGTCGTCTGTTCGGTCTAATTTCTCATTGTTTGCTCCAGCCAACGCCAAATCGCGGTTCTGGTTTGTAGAAACCAGGTCAGTTGGACCCTTGTCCTCCTCTTCAGATTCATGTTCCTCCGTAACCTGAATACCCATTTCGGAAAGCATAGACATAACGTCCTCAATCTGATCGGATGAAACCTGATCAGGTGGCAAAACATTATTAAGCTGGTCGTAAGTAATGTAGCCCCGGTCTCGAGCATCTGCGATCATCTTTTTAACCGCTGTTTGGCTCATATCAATCATCGGCTCTTTGCCGGCGGAGTCATCTTGCTTTCGGTCGTCATTGTCCTTGGCGGCCATGCGCTCGTGCTCCTTGTCCTTGGGGCCTTACATCCTGTGTAAGCCGAATCACCATAACAAATGATTCGTACACGTGTTTAGCCCGATTCGATTACTATTTCCCACCCCAACAAGACTACTTTGTATCTGGTTTTGAAAAATTTATTTTTTCCAACAAGTTTTTAAGTCTATCTTGTTCCTCTAACTTCAATTTTAGACCATTAGAAGCGGTCCTATATTCAGTTTTATCATCTTGACCACCTTGCAGTGTTTCTTGAACGTGTTTCGCGGACTCATTCAAACGCCAAGTCAGCCCCTCATCATCTAAATCTGACTGGTCTTGAACAGCTTCAGCCACCTCTCGTCCGTGAGCATCGACCGCAAAAATTTGTGCAAACTCTTGCAAAAGACAAGTGACAACCAATTCTATGTCACCACAATTACGGATAGAGGGTGCAATACTTACGTGGGGTAGGCTGAGAAGGTCCTCTAGTTTTTGAACCCCAAAGGTTTGTTCAGCAGTCTGCCAAAGCTGTTCTAGGTCACCAGAATATTGCAATAAAAATTGTTGGATTTTGCGGTGTTCACTTTTCAAAAATTGCAGATCTTCCAATTGTGTTTCCACCGAAGCTAAAGCCTCAGGTGCTTTAAGCAAGGTTGCAAGGATGACTGACTGGCGCAAAACGTGGCTATTTTCATCAGAAACAGCCAATGATGAGGACCGCGTGGTGGCCTGTGGTGATATCGACTGTCGACCCCATGCTTTAAAGTTTTGAGTTTTCGATTTTAGTCGAAAGAGCTCCCAACGCAATGATTTCAACGCTTGCCCATAATGTCCTCGAATTGAGGGGTCTTTTATTAGATTTAATTTTTCGCGCAAAGTTTTGTCGAGTGCCGCTTTGCGTTCTGGGCTATCAAAATTTTTACCATGAACCTCACGTTCCCAGAGCAATTCAACCATTGGCTTTGCATTATCTAAAAGCCTTTGCATTGCACCTGGACCATCTTGGCGGATCAAATCATCAGGGTCCTGCCCTTGCGGCATGACTGCAAACCGCAACGACTTGCCTGCCTGAAGTAAAGGCAAAGCCAAATCTATCAACCTCTGAGCCGCTCGAACTCCAGCCTTATCACCATCTAAAGCAATAATTGGCTCATCAGATACACGCCACATTAATTGTAGCTGGGTTTCAGTCACCGCCGTACCCAGAGGCGCCACAGCTGCCTCAAAACCTGCCTGCGCAAGAGCTATTACATCCATGTAACCTTCTGCTACTACTAACAATTTTCCCTTCCCCGTCGCCTCACGCGCAGGCCCATAATTATAGAGACTGCGACCCTTATCAAACAATTCAGTTTCTGGTGAGTTTAGGTACTTTGCATTATCAGCCGGATCCATCGCCCGTCCACCAAACCCAATACAGCGCCCACGAGGATCACGGATGGGGAAAATTATGCGGTTTCGAAAGGTGTCATAGGGTCGTTTTCCATTATTTGAAGGCTTAGCTAGGCCAGCCGCCAATATTAGTTCGTCATCTACACTTTTGTTGGTCAAATAATCCCAGAGTTCCTGCCAAGAATTGGGAGCAAAGCCAATCTCGAAACGCTCGCGTACCTCTTGTGGCAGGCCACGATCACTTAAATAACTTCGAGCATCAGCCGCGCTACTCGTATTCAAGCGTAAACAAAAGAATTTTAATGCCTGCTCCATCACTTCAGCTAATTTGGCTTGCCTATCAAATTTTTGCTTTGACTTTGGATCCGCCACAGGCATCTGCATACCCACCTCTAGGGCTAAGATTTCTACAGCTTCCATAAAAGACACATTTTCAGTTTCTTTTACAAAGCCAAGTGCATCACCTTTAGCGTTACATCCAAAGCAAAAGTAATACCCCTTCCGATCATCCACATGAAAGCTAGCCGTTTTTTCTTGATGAAAAGGACAGGGAGCCCACATGTCACCTTTACCTTGGTTTGATTTTCGAGTGTCCCACATTACCTTGCGGCCAACTACCTGTGTTATTGAGGTGCGGCTTCGCAATTCATCCAAAAATCCTGGTGGCAATGACATATGTCTTACTTAGACCTTCTCAGCACGGGCCGCTACTGATTCCATAGCCACTAGTATTTCATGTACAAATGTCTGCGCCATTGAACGAAATACCATAATTCGAAAGCTATGCTCCGCGGTACACGAAATACTAGCTTGCATATGCATTAAATCAGCCCGTTGTGTTATACCTGTTTGAAATTGGTTTTCACGCATATCAATCGGCGTAACTCGTGACAATACCTTACGAACGTCAATTCCATCTAGATCGACAATGTACCAGGCGTCACTAACATCGGTAACCCTAGCAATTTCTTCAAGCTTTGGAGTTGGGGTAATCCCCATAATTGCGACATGCGTATGGTCAAACCACATCACAGAAACACTGCCCTTCGACCTAATCTGGCGCACGCTTGGCCAATCTAAACCCGTCACTGACTTCATAGCAGTTACTAAATTCTTTGGTATTTTTTTGTGGACGCCCACGGTGAAAAGCGAAGTCTGTACTTCTTCGACTGAAACAGTACCAATCTTTAATGGAAAATTTTTTTCCACAGCTTTCATCGCAATCAAATCAACCACGTAATCGGCCTCCTTCTGGGTCAAAAAAAACTAAATCACAAACCTCACAAATTGTTTCAACACCACTTAAGTGATCCACCATTTTGACTTTACTACCGAGCCTCGCTCGCCCATTGCGTAAAAATGCCTGCGCGATAACACTTTTGGCAGAAGGCGAGTAGCACATAGAAGTGACATATCCCTGGTCATTTTTTCGCTCAGAAATATCTTCAACTTCAAAAAGATGTGCGCCTGAAATGATCTGTTTCAGAGGGTCTAACGGCCGCAAGCCGACGAGTTGGTCACGGTGCTCACCCACCATTCCCGGGCGCGCTGCCATTACCTTGCCTATGCAATCTTTTTTAGCCGAAACCATCCGCGACATTCCAATATCAAATGCTGTAGTTCGACCGTGAATTTCAGCATGGGTAATAAAACCTTTTTCTATTCGCAGTGTATTGAGTGCCTCCATTCCATAAGGCCCACCGCCCAATGCTTTCGCTTTGCCCAACAAAAGACGGAACAAACTATCACCATATCGCGCAGGGACGGCAAGCTCATAAGCATGTTCACCAGAAAAAGAAATCCGGAATAAACGGCCGGCAACGTCACCCAAATTTACCTCGCCACATCCCATGTAGGGTATGGACTCATTGTTAATTTTTTTTGAAAGTATACCGTTTAAGATTTCGCGGGATTTAGGCCCCGCTATAGCAAATTGCGCCCAGTGCTCCGTAACAGACACAAAACTAAGGTCTAAGTCTGGTCGTAATACTTGATGAACAAAATCCATATGGCGCATCACCTCGCCCGCCGCGGCTGTAGTTGTAGTCATTAGATAATGAGTTTCACCTAGGCGCGCGCACGTTCCATCATCCATTACGTGACCGTCTTCACGCAGCATCAGACCGTAACGTACCCGTCCTATCTTCAGTGTGGCAAAAGAGTTAGTGTATAATAAGTCCAAAAATTTAGCAGCATCTTTACCTTTAATATCAATTTTTCCCAAAGTAGACACATCACACACACCAACCTGCGAACGCACCATATCAACTTCACGGTCACAAGATTGGCGCCAGTGTGATTCACCTGCCTGAGGAAAATAGCTGGGGCGATACCAGAGACCGGCCTCAATCATTGGAGCGTTAAGTTCCTGTGACGCCAGGTGGCTACTCAGAAAGCGTTCTGGTGCAAAGCCTTTGCCCTCACCGCCAGCACCAAGTGCGGCCATAGCCACTGGAACATAGGGCGGGCGAAAGGTTGTAGTGCCAGTCTCTGGAATGCCGCGGCCAGTAGCATCAGCCAAGACGGCTAGTGCCGTTACATTGGAATTTTTACCCTGGTCAGTTGCCATGCCTTGAGTTGTATAACGCTTCATGTGTTCAACAGAGCGAAAATTCTCCTGGGCGGCTTGTTTAATGTCTTTAGTAGTAACATCATTTTGGAAATCCAACCAAGCGCGACCTTTCCCACCAACGTCCCAAAATGCTGTAATCTCATAGGTTCCATCTTCAGATTTTGGGACATTAAGTTTGACCGCAGACTTTCCTAAATCTTTTATTACGATGCTTGCCACAGCATAGGCCTCAGCCAAAACACCAGCTGTATTCATTGTCCCAGCGGCGGAGCCAGCAACTACCATACCAGGAATTGCTCCTTCTTTTGATAAAAAGCTTGCCAGTTTTTCATCCCACACGGGCCGTCCGTTCATGTGGCATGTAAGATGCACTGTCGGGTTCCACCCGCCAGATACGCCCAATGCATCACATTCTAAAACTTTGGTTTTGCCTTGGTATTCGATAGTAATGGCGCTCAAGCCCAAGCGACCAGATGTATCGACAACCCGAGCGCCAGCGTAGAGTGGGTAATCTGCTATTGCAGATACACCAATTCGGCTATCGATCATCGCCACGACCTCTACACCCGAGTTGGTTAAATCTCGAGCAGTGCGATGGGCGTCTGAATTATTCCCAAAAATTGCTATTTTTTTACCAGTAGCCACACCATACTGATTAAGATAGCTACGCATTCCACTGGCAGTCATTATTCCCGGGCGGTCATTATTTGGAAAAGCTATTTGGCGTTCCAATGCCCCTGCGCAAAGAATAGTCCGTTTAGCTACGATCCGCCAAAAAGTTTCGAGAGGTAGGCCTGAAGGCAAGATACCAAGATGATGTGCTACCCGTTCCAGGGCACCGTAAGTTCCTTGGTCATAGGCTCCAGTTACGGTTGTGTTGGTCATTATTGTTACGTTTGCCAGTCCCTCAAGCTCCACCGTTACATCCGCTGCCCACACATGACCTGCTACACTGTCTACCTCTTCAACCTCCGATAGCAAACGTCCACCTAGCCGATTGTTTTCATCCACCAAAACTACAGACAAACCCGCGCGGGCAACCGTCAATGCCGCCATCAAACCCGACGGCCCAGCACCAACAATTAAAACGTCGCAATGGGCATAGGCTTTCTCATATAAATCATGATCGTAGGACATGTTTAAAGTCCCCAAACCTGCCGCTCGACGAATTAAGGGCTCATATAGCCATTCCCAAAAGGGTTGCGGCCACATAAATGTTTTATAGTAGAAACCAGCTGCCAGGAAAGTAGATAGGTAATCATTAATACCGAGGGCATCAAACCTAAGTGACGGCCATGCATTTTGAGGCTGGGCAACCAATCCCTCGTACAGCGGCTGAACTGTTGCTCTTGTGTTAGGTTCTTTTGATTTACCTCGCTTCACTGTTACTAATGCATTTGGCTCCTCTGACCCAGCTGTCATTATCCCACGTGGCCGGTGATATTTGAACGACCGTCCCACTAGAATTTGGTCATTAGCCAAAAGTGCACTTGCCAGAGTATCACCAGCGAAACCTATGTAAGGCCGGTCATTAAAGTGGAAATTCAGAGCATTTCCTCGGTCGATAAGCCCTTTACCCGGCAGTCTCATAACCCATTCTCCTTGGCCAATCTTGCTGATAAAACCTCATGCGAAACGGTATTACGCTTTACCACCAGCCAGGCACCGCAGCCCTGTTCATGATGCCACAAATCTTCAGTTACACCAGCCAGATTTTCTCGATTGTGGAGGTAATCGTTCCACGTTTCTAAAGTTGATTCAGGGTCTGGCCTATCCAAAATAGAGGCATGCCCTTGGTAATAAAACTCACGTCGATCACGGGAGCCACAAAGTGGGCATTTTATGCGCATAAAATTTTATCCTAGCTTCCTGCATAATCACAATTAAAATTAACAACACTCACCTCAACTTCCTAATGCAGGTTATGTTGCGCGCCTGTACCCTCTTCATCAATCAACCCATGACCAGTTCTAAATCGATCTATTGGAAACCCCTGCGCTGCTGAATGGGGCGTTCCAGTCGCCATCAAATGTGCAAAGCAATTTCCAGATGCGGGTACCGCCTTAAAACCGCCATAACACCACCCAGCATTAAGGAATAATCCTTCAATGTGGGTTTTATCAATGATCGGTGATCCATCAGGAGTCATATCCATAATCCCTCCCCAGCTGCGTAGCATTCGAGCCTTTCCGAGCATCGGCATCAGAGTCATTCCTGCTTCTGCAACGTGCTCAACCATTGGTAGATTGCCGCGTGCTGCGTAGCTTGCATACATGTCTAGATCGCCCCCAAAAACCAGCCCCCCTTTATCAGATTGGCTGATATAGAAATGGCCCATGCCAAAACTGACCACATGATTGATACAGGGCTTCAAACCTTCAGTAACAAAAGCTTGCAACACATGGCTTTCGATGGGTAATTGCATGCCAGCCATCGCAGCTAATTGGCTACTGCGCCCAGCTACCACGATGCCCACCTTTTTGGCACGAATAGGTCCACGTGAGGTTTGTACACCCTTTACCACCCCACCAGAAACATCAATCCCAGTCACTTCACAATTTTGTATCAAATCTACACCACGCTGATCAGCGCCTCGGGCATATCCCCAAGCTACTGCGTCATGGCGTGCCGTTCCGGCCCGTCGCTGTAATAGGCCACCATATATTGGAAATCTACCTTGTTCATAATCTAAATAAGGTAGCATTTTACGAAGTTGCTTAACACTTAATAGCTCTGCATCATCACCTTGATTACGTATAGAGTTTCCACGGCGTATCATAGCATCTCGCTGGCCATCACTGTGAAATAACGAAATTTTGCCACGTTGTGAATGCATCACATTGTAATTCAAATCAGCCTCTAGACCTTCCCATAATTTGAGGGAGTGAGAATAAAACTCTGAGTTTCCCGGCAAAAAATAATCAGCCCTAATTATCGTTGTATTTCGCCCAATGTTGCCACCACCAATGTGACCCTTTTCCAGTACCGCTATATTTTTTAAGCCATGCTCTTTAGCCAAGTAATAGGCCGTTGAAAGTCCATGGCCACCACCACCAATAATAATGATGTCATATTCCTGTGCTGGTTCAGGATCACGCCAATGGGGGCCCCAACCACTATTACCTTTCAAGCCTTCCGTCAGAACTTTTAGGGCTGAAAATCGCATAGCTGGGTTCCTATTCAAGAAGCTTACGACGCACTGAATAAAAATAATAACTGTTTGGCAAGATCTATTTAGAAATAAAATTCAATAGCTTTTTAAGTCTGAATTAAAGGCCTTTAGCGGTATATGCTCCCGCGACCTTACCAATGCTTACAAGATATGCCGCTGTCCGCATATCTGGGACATCGCTTCGGCTACGCCATACTTCAGCCATGGCATTATACGCACCACGCATAGTATCATCGAGACCAGAACGCACCAACTCAAGCTCAGTGGCACCTTTAAGATACTTCATCTTGAAATCTGGGCTCAGCTGCCAAGCAAAATCAGAAGACGAGCTTAACCGTTCTAGTTCCTCTACAATTAGTTGATTTCGCGATTCCTCTCGACGGCGCTCCATACGTCCAAAACGAATGTGACTTAAATTCTTTACCCACTCAAAATATGAAACAGTGACACCGCCAGCATTGGCGTACATGTCTGGAATAATAACAACACCCTTTTCGCGTAAAATTAAATCAGCGCTTGCTGTGACAGGTCCGTTTGCAGCCTCTACAATCAGCCGCGCTTTTACATTACTAGCGTTTTCGCGGTGAATTACCCCTTCAAGTGCAGCTGGAATTAAAATGTCACAGGCAGCCTCTAATATTGATGCGCCATCACTTGTATAGTTGGCTCCTGGAAAGTCTTTCACCCCACCGTGATCTGCTACCCAAGCTTTCAGCGCCTCTATGTCCAATCCCTCAGAATTACTCACAGCTCCATCACGTTCTATGACCCCAGTAACACGAGCACCGTCTTCCTCACTTAAAAACTTTGCTGCGTGATATCCTACATTTCCTAGGCCTTGAAAAATTATAGCTTTGCCATCCAACCCACTAGACAAGCCTGCAGCTTTTATATCCTCAGGATGCCTGAAAAATTCTTGCAGAGCATACTGGACACCACGACCAGTTGCCTCAGTCCTACCCTGAATTCCTCCACCATTAACTGGCTTGCCAGTAACACAGGCGCGGCCGTTAATATCAGTCGTGTTCATCCTTTGGTATTGGTCGGCAATCCAAGCCATCTCACGTTCACCAGTACCCATATCTGGGGCGGGAACATTTTGTGATGGATGTATAAGGTCGCGTTTTATCAATTCGTAAGCAAACCGGCGTGTGATTTGCTCAAGCTCGTGCTCGTCGTATGCTGAAGGATCAATACATAAGCCCCCCTTTGAGCCACCATAGGGTGCATCAACTAGCGCACATTTATATGTCATCAGCGCCGCAAGAGCTTCCACTTCATCTTGGTTCACACCCAACGAATAACGAATGCCACCTTTTACAGGCTCCATATGTTCTGAATGGACAGCACGATAACCAGTAAAAGTTTTAATTTCTCCTCTCAGCCTCACGCCAAATCTCACCGTATAAGTCGCATTACAAACTCGGATTTTCTCTGCCAACCCAGGCGGCATGTCCAAAAGAGCAACTGCTCGGTTAAACATAATATCGACACTGTCACGGAAACTAGGTTCAGATGAAGAGTGGGGTCGCATCGAGATGCTCCTTCTAAGGTTCAACAATATCAATACACCTTAGGCCATTTAGGACAAGAGAAAGCTAGTAAATAGAGAATAGGAAACAAAGTTCTTTAGTCTGGCTGTTCCATAATCAATGCCGCCAAGGCGTCAGCCATGGACTTGGCCTGAGCTGGTGAAGTTACGCCACCTACACCAATTTTTGAGCCCATTCGCCAGTATAGACCCGGTACCCATGCCCGTTCAAATTTACGATTTAATGTAACTACAAAGCCATTAGAGGGTTTGAAAGCAAAAACGCCACGTTCAACTTTGCAGATATCTTCTATTAAGGCTAGGATGCTTCCATCTGCAAGAAAAAGGCCCGTACTGCGCAATTCAATAGGCTGATCAGTACCACGCCTCATCGCCCGTGTAGTCCATAAAAAGCCAGCAGCAACCAATACAAGAAACACTCGATATAGGAAACTCATCTCAGTCGTAATAGCTAAGTATAGTAACAAAATGCCCAAGAAACCCATTGCGAAAAGTGCAAGTATCCGGCGTATCGGTGATACCTTTAGTTTCAATATAACTGAAGATTTCAACTCAAGCTCCCTTTTAAAACCACCATAGCAGACCGTTAGTGGTCTAACTGCCCTGGAAATCTTTAGAATAAAAGTACAATTGGCTATTACTGCCGAACAACTACTTCTTTTCCACGTTGTTCAGGCTCGTCATCAATTAATTCTAAAGGGAACCCAGAGGCAAGAATGCTTAAACCAGTCGCCTCTTCTAGTCTTTCAATAATCCGATCAGATTGCGCACGGGGCCCATAACGTTTTTGTCCATCTGAAATAATATCAATAACCAGGGGTGAAACTTCTAATGGGACACCGTGATCATCAGCAATTTTCTGAAAGAGCCCAATATCTTTTTGTACAAGATCCATTGTAAAGCTTACATCTCGAGATCCAGATAAAATCAATTGACTTTCAGTTTCATGAACAAATGAAGTGCCAGACGACATAGAAATTGCCTCATAGGCCATACCCATATCCAGTCCGGCAGCTTTCATAACAGTCAAAGCCTCACAGACTGTAATTAAATTTGCTGTCGCCAAGTAGTTGGTCATCACCTTTAGCAAACTGGCAGTACCAACATCACCTACGTGCAAAATACGTCGCCCCATATGTGTAAGTATTGGTAAAACCCTGTCAAAAGTTTTGCGCTCACAACCCGCGTAGATCGAGATGTTGCCTGTGTCAGCACGGTGGCACCCACCAGATACAGGGCAGTCCACAGCCTCACCACCTGCAGCCACTACTAACCCAGCAAGCTTTTTGACTTTCTCCGCATCAGTTGTTGACATTTCCATCCAAATTTTGCCGGGACCTACAGATGGCAACATCTCTTTTACTATCACATTTGAAGCTTCCGGGGTGGGAAGGCACGTAATTACAACATCACAGGTTTGCATTAAATTATGAGCGTTGGAACCATCTTTAGCACCGCGCTCGACAAAGCTTTTAACAAAGTTTTTATTCAGGTCATGAACACTCACATTCTTTCCGTTACGCATTAAACTACCAGCCAGTTTTCCGCCAACATTGCCTAAGCCAATAAAACCAATGTTCATAAGTAAAACCCTCCATTCCAACCTTAAGTGCCATTATTCTCAATATCTAATTTGTTGCCCATGTTTGAGATACTTGTTATCTCTCTTATGATTTAGCAATATAGGCACATGCAAGAACCAACTGATCCAGCAGCCGGCATAGAAACGACAAAAGAGTTCAAACGGTTCAGACAAAAAAACGATGTGTTCACAAGAGCTTTTTAGGACCCAAATGTCCGATCAGATAAAACAGATGCCTTTTTCGGTAGCTACCGCATGGAGGCCCTCCCACGTAGAGGCGATGGTTTTACTCAAAAAGATTTCGCATTGCGCAATGCAAGCTGGTTAATATCCGACATCATGACTGATCGACATGCAGATAAGGGTCGGCGTGAGGGCTTTCAAGCACCAATCAGCAACGACACACCAGTCGCCGATGAAAAAGCTTTGTACCAGCGACGCATCGGCAGAAATAAAAAAGATTTCTAAATTTTTTAGCTCAGATTTATGCGGAATTACCCATTTAGATGAGCGGTGGCTTTATTCTAAGCGGGTGGATGTGCACGATATGTCAGAGGTCGAGATTGGACTGCCAGACAGGCTCACCAGTGTAGTAGTACTCGGACATCAAATGGACAAAGAGTTAGTGCAAACCTATCCCTCTGCTTTAGGAGGTGCGGCAACTGATCAGGAGTATAGCCATGAGGCAGCAATCGTAATGCAGATTGCGGCCTATATTAGGAATTTAGGTTACCAAGCCATTGCCTCAATGAACGACACAGGCTTGGTAATTCCAATGGCAATTCAAGCAGGCTTGGGAGAGTATGCACGCAACCAATTGGTAATTACCCCTGAATTTCGTCCAAGGTTGTGGTTTTCAAAAATATTCACAGATATGCCTTTAAAGAGCGATAAACCTAGAAGGCCAGGTGTCGCAAAGTTTTGCGATATTTGCACTAAATGCGTAGATGCCTGCCCTGTTAAAGCGCTTCCTAGCGGGCCCCCAAGGACCGGTGGCGGCCTGTCATCCATAAGAGGTGTCAGAAAGTGGACGTCAAATGCAGAGAAATGCTTCTCATTTTGGGCAACACTGGGCACTGATTTTGCAATTTGTATGCGAGTCTGTCCATTTAATCGTGATTTTAGTACTTGGGCACAACGTATTTGGTTAAAACTTGCTTTGTCGCCAGCACGACACTTAGCACTCTGGGTGGACCACTATCGGGCGGGACGCATCAAGCCCAGTGAATGATGGCCAAAATAAAAAACCTTGGGATACAAGCCTTTTAATTATTTAGATCCGTATTTTGAGGGTCTTTATAAACCTTCTTTAGTCTGTAATCGACTTGCTTTTTGGAAAAGTAAAACTAACTACAAACTAAAATTGTCGGGTCAAGGCTCTACTAAAATGTATAAACTGTTTTGACACCCTAAGAAAAAGGATTTGATATGTCGTTGCGGCCCACCTTAGAGACTCGATTAGCAACTCCAGCTATCGAAGGAGCAGGAGTAAAGTTGCACCGGGCTTTTGGTTTTCAAGATCCTTCTGAACTTGATCCCTTTTTATTATTTGATGATTTTCGTAACGAACTTACTGAGGATTTCAGAAATGGCTTTCCTTGGCATCCGCATAGAGGAATTGAAACTATAACTTATGTTTTGGCCGGGTCAGTCGAACATGCAGATAGCCTTGGCAACGAAGGTAAATTGGAGGCAGGAGACGTTCAGTGGATGACTGCCGGACGTGGGATTATGCATCAAGAAATGCCTCAAGGAAATGTTAAAGGGCAAATGCATGGCTTTCAACTTTGGGGGAATTTGCCAACTAGCTTAAAAATGACAGCACCACGCTATCAAGATGTCTCTGGAACTGAAATTCCTGAGGTAATCGATGACGACGGCACTCGCGTAAAAATTATAGTTGGAGAGTTTTGGGGAAAAAAAGGTCCGGTAGATGGTATTGCTGCCGACCCTCAATACCTTGATATTTACGTTCCACCAGGTATTCAAAAAACCTTTAAAATTGATACATACCGAAAAGCATTTGCATATGTCTTTGACGGCGCTGCAGCCTTTGCAGACGCCTCAACACCGACTGGTGTTCTACTGGAGAAGGAAATTGCAGGTCAAGAAATGAACATTCGTGATTTGTCTGGTAATCGGACTTTAATAAAATTTGGAACAGGAGATGAAATCTGTTTGCAGGCTGGACCCAACGGGGTCAGGTTTTTATTAATATCAGGAGCACCAATTGACGAGCCCGTGGCTTGGCACGGTCCAATAGTTATGAATACTAAAGAAGAATTAGCCCAAGCACTTACCGAATTGAGAAATGGGACCTTTATCAAACCGACTCACTAGCCCACCAAAGTTTGGTGGGCTAATCAAGGATAGCGTAGTATAAATTTATTGTTTTGAGAAAAGCTAAAGCGTTAAAATTGTCAACTACCCCAGCCGGTATTGGTAGCAGAGACAGAGATGTACCTAGTAGAAAGTTGAAGTACTTTTTGCCTTATCCTAAGTTTAATATTTTCAGAATATGACTCATTTTCGCGTGTAAAAATTTAATTTTAACTAAAGCTGTATTCAGATCAATCTCCATTACTTGCCGTCAACTAATTTGCAGTTTAAGCGATATTCATGAAATATCAGCTTTATCTATCCGTACTTTTGCTTTCAATCACTGCTTTTTCTTGTACCCCTTTGACGCGATCGGGGCAAAATGCCGAACAGGTCGATGATAGTATCAAATTTGTCCACTTTTTGAGTCCAGAAGAACTCAGCGCTCAAATTTTACAAACACCGACACCTTTCTCAGGGGCTAACACAACAAAAATTTCCAAGTTACACCACAGGGCAAACCTTTTGCGCCAACCAGTATTGACCAATTCAGATCGATCAAACTTACTTCGCGAACCTAATAAATCAGAATGAAATATGAAAAAAGTCTCATTGAAGCACATTCAATTTGATATTACATAGCTCATAAAATTTAAAACTTTGAGGACAATATGACAAAAACACCACTCAGACTAGGCATTGTTGGTCTCGGTACAGTTGGCAGTGGCGTCATCAAAATGCTTAATAAAAATGCCACTCTCCTGTCTGCTAGAACGGGACGCCAAATTATAGTTAGTGCTGTCTCAGCTCGATCTAGATCTAAAGAGCGAGGTATAGACCTCGCTGGAATTGATTGGGAGGACAGTCCTGTGGCACTAGCCAAGCGAGATGACGTTGACGCTCTTGTGGAGTTAATGGGAGGTAGTGAGGGCCCAGCAAAAGAGGCAACATTAGCTGCTATTTCCACTGGTAAAGACGTAATTACAGCCAATAAAGCTTTGCTAGCGATACATGGCCAATCACTCGCACTTGCTGCAGAAAAAGCAGGCCAAGTAATTCGATTTGAGGCTGCAGTTGCGGGTGGGATACCAGTTGTAAAAGCCTTAACAGAGGGATTGGCTGGCAATAAAATTAACCGTATCTTAGGCGTAATGAATGGAAGCTGTAATTACATCCTTACGCGTATGGAGACTAGTGGCTTAAGTTATGATGAGATTTTTGCAGAAGCTGACGCCCTCGGATACCTTGAAGCCGATCCAAACCTGGACGTAGGCGGTATTGACGCTGCTCATAAACTTGCGCTTTTAGCCGCAATCGCATTTGGAACAAAAGTTAACTTCGCAAGTGTTGTACTCGAGGGAATTGGAGCGATAACCATTGAAGACATTAATGCTGCAGCTGATATGGGCTACCGCATAAAACTCCTTGGCGTATCTCAAATGACCGAACGTGGCCTTGAACAGCGGATGACGCCCTGCCTGGTTTCTGCAGGTTCCCCATTAGGTCAACTTGAAGGTGGGACTAATATGGTAATTTTGGAAGGTGAAGATTCAGGTCAAATTGTTTTGAGGGGTGCTGGTGCAGGGGAAGGGCCTACGGCCTCAGCCGTGATGTCAGATATTATTGATATTGCCCGTGGTCAGCGAATAAATACATTTGGACAACCGGCAAGTTCTTTGGTTGACGCCAAGCCAACTACAGCAACAACATCAGCGCCGTTTTACCTGCGACTTCAACTTTTAGACAAACCAGGAGCGCTGGCAAAAATTGCTGCAGTTATGGGCAAGGCTAATGTATCAATTGATCGAATGCGCCAATATGCTCACGATACAGATAGTGCGCCAGTCCTAATAGTGACCCACAAGACCACTCGGGCTGCAATAGATCAAATATTAAATGAATTTTCAAAAACAAAATTGATTGGTGATAGGCCAGTGGCGCTTAGAATTGAATCAATTTAGAAACTCTTAAAAACTCATACCACACTCAATCTTGCCACTAGTTGAGTTAGTGCGATACGCTTCACAAACTAGTTTAAGGAAAAGTTTATGTCTGATCCCATTGAATTTCACGACCGCGCGTTGTCACTTGGCCTAGCAAGAGTTGCAGAACAAGCTGCTTTAGCATCAGCCAAGCTAATTGGGCGTGGAGATGAGAAAGCTGCCGATCAGGCAGCAGTGAATGCAATGCGAACCCAGCTTAATATGTTAGATATAGCCGGTGTAGTAGTTATTGGTGAAGGTGAACGAGACGAAGCTCCCATGCTTTTTATTGGTGAGGAAGTGGGTAACGGGAAGGGTCCGGCAGTGGATATTGCCCTCGACCCTCTTGAAGGGACCACACTGACTGCGAAAGACATGCCGAATGCATTGACCGTCATAGCAATGGGACCGCGAGGTTCAATGTTGCACGCACCAGATGTTTACATGGAAAAACTCGCTATCGGTCCAGGATTGCCTGAAAATGTAGTATCACTAGAAATGCAGCCAACAGAACGCGTAAAAGCATTGGCGGCCGCAAAGAACTGTAGCCAAGAAGACATTACAGTTTGTGTTCTTGAGCGTCCGCGTCATGACAAAATGATTTCAGAACTGCGTAAAACCCATTGCGCAATTCGACTTATCACAGACGGTGATGTTGCGGGTGTTATCCATTGTGCAGAGTCTGCCACCACTGGTATCGACATGTATATGGGCCTTGGCGGTGCACCCGAAGGAGTTTTGGCTGCCGCGGCCTTAAAATGCATGGGTGGACAAATGTGGGGCCGTTTGATTTTCCGTGACGACGCAGAGCGGAACCGTGCTTCAAAGGCAGGGATAACTGATTTCAACAGAGTCTATAGCCGAGATGATATGGTTACTCAGGATGTCGTTTTTGCAGCTACTGGTGTCACAGATGGGTCAATCCTTGCCGGCATAAGACGTGAGGCAGGATACCTCACTACAGAAACAATTTTGATGCGTTCCAAGACCGGATCTATGCGACGTATGAGCTACCGCAGTCCAGCGGTTTAGAATGTTTCTTGGCGTTGAACATTCTCTGACTGGCAGACGCTGGATTGGACCATCACAAGTAGTAGAACGTCAGGCATTAAATCTAAGTCAACAGAATGATCTTCCACTACCATTGTGCAACGTTATGGCTCGATTAGGCGTGGCCGTCGAAGAAGTTGATGATTTCTTACATCCTACATTACGCGCAACGATGAGTGATCCAAAGTCACTCAAAGATTGTACCGTAGCCGCTGAACTAATTATGGAAGCCACCGAGGGCACGAGGGCTGTTGCAATTTTTGCAGATTATGATGTCGATGGTGGGTCTTCTGCCGCCTTGCTTTTTGATTTTTTTGCACATTTTCTCATCAAACCAACACTCTACGTTCCTGATCGAATTAATGAAGGCTATGGCCCAAACCCAAAAGCAATGCAGAAACTTGCAAGTAAGCACGATCTTATTATTTGTGTGGACTGTGGGACCGTTTCACATGATGCACTTGCATCGGCGGCTGAAGCAGATGTTGTAGTTCTAGATCATCATCTTGGCGGCGAGACCCTGCCTCCGGCCAAGGCAGTGGTGAACCCAAATCGCCAGGACGAGACGGGCGACCTTTCACATCTTTGTGCCGCAGCCGTAGTCTTCTTGGTATTGATTGAAGCAGCAAGACTTATGCGTGAAAATGGCAAAACTCCACCCGACCTTTTAGGTGCTCTCGATTTAGTGGCATTAGCAACAGTGGCGGATGTGGCACCTTTAGTGGGAATCAACAGAGCTTTTGTAAGACAAGGCCTGAAAGTTATGGGCCAGCGAAGACGACTAGGACTTAATGCTCTATCCGATGTCGCCCAATTGGACGCAGCGCCAAGTGCGTATCATCTGGGCTATGTGTTAGGGCCTCGTATAAATGCTGGTGGGCGAATTGGACAAGCTGATTTGGGTGCAAGGCTACTATGTAGTGTTGATCCCCATGAGGCAGCTGCGATGGCAGGAAAACTGGATCAATTAAACTCAGAGAGACGTGCTGTTGAAGCCACTGTTAGGATAGCAGCGTTTGAGCAAGCTGAGGCGCGTGGACTGGACCAACCCCTAATCTGGGCATCTGATGATGGTTGGCATCCAGGTGTGGTTGGTATCGTGGCATCTCGACTAAAAGAGAAAACCAACCGACCAGCCGTCGTAATTGGGTTTGACGGTGACATTGGCAAGGGCAGTGGCCGATCCGTAAGTGGAATAGATCTTGGGGCTGCAATTCAGAGTTTGGCCCACGACGGTGATATAGAAAAGGGAGGTGGTCATAAGATGGCAGCAGGTCTTAGCCTGACCCGCAAACAGCTTGAACCCGCAATGGAAAAACTTAACACCTTAATGAGGTCACAGGGCGCCGGTTCACTAGGGCCATCTGATTTACGCATAGACGGAGTTTTGATGCCGGGAGGCGCCACATTGGAGCTTATCGAACATCTTGACCGAGCTGGCCCATATGGCGCCAGCGCATCAGCGCCACGGTTTGCTTTTCCAGACTGCACAATTGCCTTCGCTAAACCCGTCGGTGAATCGCACTTGAAGGTGACCGTAAGCGATGGGTTTGGAACTAAATTAGATGCCATATGTTTTGGCGCATTCGACAGTTCACTCGGCGCAGCACTAAACGAAGCAAAAGGTACAAAGATGCATCTTGTAGGGCGTTTAGAAGTAAATACATGGGGCGGGCGTTCAAGGCCACAGCTGCGAATTGAAGACGCAAATCCTGCTTGAAACACTCCATCTAAAAACATATCGAAAAGTAAAGAATTAACTTGCCACAGCGGTGAGCTTTCCCTAAATAGCGGCTTACCAATAGTGTCCCGTTCGTCTATCGGTTAGGACGTCAGGTTTTCAACCTGAAAAGACGAGTTCGATTCTCGTACGGGATGCCATTGGTTTCCAAAATCACTATAAAGAATTCAAAGGAAACTCTAGGTTTCTGTGATTGGACAATAAAATAACATTGCGCTAAATATAAATATTTTATATTTATATTTAAAAAAGGGCCCCCAAATTACTGGTAAGCCCAATTTATATTTTGATAGTTTTACTCATTAAGCCGTGCAACTTCAGTCATAAAGCGATCGCGGATTACTACTGGGTCTTTGGTTATCACCGGGACCTTAATATTACCACTTTCACATTTGGACACTATCACTGTCATGATTTTGTTGTCGATTGCAGATTGCAAAACATCACCGGTATCTTCAGCTTTACATTCAATTACATTCTCACAGCCACAGGCACGTGCGACAGCCGTGAGGGATGTTTTCTTTCCAGCATAGGTGGGTTGATCCCCAGTCGATCCATAGCTGCCGTTATCAATTATCAACAAGATAAAGTTATCAGCCACATTATTGGCAATTGTGGGTAAAGTGCCCAAGTTGGTCAAAACAGAGCCATCACCATCGATAGAGATAACTGTCTTTTGCTGCGCCAATGCAACACCTAAACCAATTGAAGACGACAAACCCATCGTGCCTAACATATAGAAAGTGCTTGCTTGATCATCGATCAGATGCAGCTCTTGGCTTGGTAGGCCAATGTTACACACAACCAATTGATCGCGCAGAATAGGAGCAATATCACGGATGATTTCAGAACGGATCATATTAGTAACCTCCCCAAAAAGTTGCGTCAGTGAGAATGGCCACCGGTTTGTTACACATGAATGTATATTTCAAAATCGCGTCCAACTCTTGTTCGTCACCAGGCTTATGAAAATGATAAGTAGGAATGTTAAGCTGGTTGAGCAGAGCCTTGGTATGAACAGCCATTTCAACCTGGCATGCAACGGGCTCTTTTAGCTCACCCCGGTAAGAGATTAGCATCGGTAAAGGCATTCGGTAGAATTGGGTCAAAGTCACCAGTGTGTTGATAGTCACACCAATTGCCGTATTTTGCATGATGATTGCAGGGCGTTTGCCACCCATGAACGCACCAGCACAAAGACCCATGCCCTCATCTTCCTTATTTGAGGGAATATGATAAATACTGGGCTCTTTTTCAACTGCATCAATAACACCACCAAGCTGCTTGCACGGCACTGTGGTGACGAATTCAATGCCATTGGCAACGAAGTCAGTCACTATTTTGTTACTAACAGACATAAGGCTCCTTTCAGGGAATTAGAATTATCTTTGGCGCACGGGTACGGCCGTTGTGGATATCTTCAAAGGCTTTTTGTCCTTCTGATAGAGGGCGAGTTTCCACCCAGTCCAACGACCCAAGCTGACCTGCAAAAATTGCAGCGCCTGTGTCACGAAAGTCCTGGGGTGTGTATGTATAGGTTCCTATAAAAGTAATTTCTTGCAGCGTTAGACGACGCACATCAACACCACCTTCTCCGGAACCAAGGCCAATATGGCAAATCACACCACCAGGCTTCGCCAATTCACACGCTGAACCTCGTGTCGCCGCAAATCCAACACCATCAATCACCAAATCTACACTACCAGGCAAAGGGGATCTAGCATCTTTGCCATCACTCGCCTCAAAGCCCTTAATCCCGTGTAAGGTTTCGAGACGCAGCGGATTCACTTCAATCACAGTGATATCTTGAACACCCATAGCACACAGACACAATGCTGCCCCAACACCAATTGCACCACCACCTAACACAACACATTTTAAACCAGACACAGGGGCCTCTTGCAGCCGCAGCCCCAAACGCACCGCATGCCACCCACAGGCTAAAGGTTCTGTAAGTGCCGCCGACTTTAAGAGGCCACGGCTTGGTACTTCCAACAGGTTTTCAGCAGGTATAGTCACAAGTTCAGCAAATGCACCTGGCCGGGGCGGCATCGAAATAATCTGTCTATCACTACAAATATTCGATTTCCCCACGATACAGGATGGACAAGTACTACACCCATTAAGTGGGTTTATCGTTACAAGCGCTCCATCACGCAAACCCCCAACAATAGTGCCTGACGCCTCATGTCCAAGAATAAGCGGGGTAGGTCGCCGAGCATCATGACCCAGGAAGGCATGCATATCAGAACCACAAATTCCACTATATAAAACCTGCACCAGCTCGTCACCTAATTTCAAGACAGGCTCTCTATAATCCATATATGTCAGGGTATCTGCCGCAGTATTTACGAGAGCTTTCATTTTGCGGAATACCCCCCGTCCACAAACAAAGTTTGACCCGTGACATAGTTGGATGCATTGGAGCAGAAAAACATTACCGGACCACTCATGTCATGAATTTCACCATTTCGTCCAATACAAGTTTGCGCTGCGTTACGAGCTGATAGTTCCGGGTCAGCAAATACTGTCGCAGTTAATTCAGTCCGAAAAAATCCAGGTGCAATTGCATTTGCGGTTATACCATCTCCTGACCAGGCCTCAGCCATTGCGCGAGTCATTTGCTCCACAGCGCCTTTAGAGGTCCCATAACTAATTCCGTTTTTGAAAGCGCGCTGCGATTGCAGAGAAGCAAAGTTAATGACTCGGCCCCAACCCTTAGACCGCATACCCGGCACTAATGCTTTGGCCAAAAAGAATGGAGCTGCAACATTTAGATTTAGCGTTAGATCCCAATTCTCATCAGTCATATCATCAGCCGGTTGACGAGTATTTATACCAGCCGCATTTATCAAAATATCAGGAATTCCAAAAGGCTGGGAAGCTTCGCCGGCAATATCTGCTAAAGCAGACCGATCTGCAAGATCAGCAGCTAAGACAAAAGTTTCGCCTTTAATAGACTTAGACCACGCATTCAGCGTTTCTTCACGCCGCGCAATTGCCACTACCTTTACCCCGTGGGCCGCAAGAATTGTCGCCGCACCCTGCCCCAAACCACTAGAAGCCCCCGTCACAACTGCAATTTTTCCTTTTAGATCAAAGAGCTGTGACTGTTGCATGTTCTACTCCTGCGCTGAAAGGTTAAAATTTTCACCAGGGTAATATTTGGACAACCGAATATCGGCAGTCCGCGCGTGGCCCTCCATCCCTTCCAGTCTCGAAATCCTAGCAGTAGCAATAGCTACATCCTTAGCGCCATCCCTCGTAGACCTTTGCCAGGTAACCAGCTTCATATATTTATGTACCGACAGACCACCAGTGTATTTTGCCGATCGAGACGTAGGTAAACAGTGATTTGGGCCAGAAGCTTTGTCGCCATAGGCAACAGTCGTTTCTTCTCCCAGAAATAATGAGCCATAGCATCGCAAACGATCCAACCACCAATCAAGATCATCAGCCTGAACGGTAAGATGCTCCGGAGCATACTCGTCTGATGTGGACGCCATTTCTTCACGGTTTGCGCACAAGATTACTTCAGCATAGTCGCGCCAGGCCGCTTCGGCATTGATGCGGTTAAGTTCTGGCAAATCGGCAATCAAGCCTGGCACAATCTTAAGCACTTTTTGAGCCAAAACCTTATCATCAGTAACTAGCCAAACTGGAGAATTATACCCATGCTCAGCCTGTCCAACCAGGTCAGCAGCAACAATTTCAGCGTCTGCTTTACCATCAGCAATAACCAAACTGTCAGTTGGACCAGCGATCATATCAATGCCCACGCGGCCAAACAGAATACGTTTGGCTTCTGCTACAAATTGGTTTCCAGGGCCAACAATAATATCAGCTTCTGGCAAACCAAACAGACCAAATGTCATCGACGCTACACCCTGGACACCCCCCATCGCTAAAATCTTATCAGCACCACACAGATTTGCAGCATAAACAATTGCCGGTGCAATACCGCTATCTTTAGCCGGCGGAGAACAGGCAGTGATGTGCTGACACCCAGCAACTTTAGCCGTGGTAACTGTCATGATTGCACTGGCAACATGGCTATAGCGCCCACCGGGCACGTAGCAGCCGGCTGCGTTACAGGGAATACTCTTTTGGCCTGCGATCAGGCCGGGCACAATCTCCGTTTCAAAATCAGTCACAGTACCACGCTGGGCTTCAGCAAACCGCTTCACGTTGGCATGGGCAAATTGAATGTCCTGCTTCAACTTTTCTGGCACCAAATCACAAGCCATTTGAATTTCATCATTTGTCAGAATTAAATTGCCAACATACCCATCGAATTCAACAGCATATTTAAGCGCAGCAGCATCACCACCAAACTCAATTTCATTAAGGATATCCAAAACCGTCTTTCTGACATCGTCACTGCCTGTCGAAGCGGTTTTCGTTGATTTTTTTAAGTAAACACGGGCCATGTGGCAAATCCTGTATGCGATTAGCAATATTATCTTCACCTCTATGCGCTTGCATTCTCGCATGCAAGCGCTTACATTTTTAAGTACTTAAAGAGTGGGAACGCAAAATGCGAGGGACAAACCGCCCGAGCCTTAAAGATGTAGCAGCAATTGTGGGTGTTTCAACAGCATCAATTTCGCGCTGCATTAACAATCCCCAAAAAGTTGCTGAACCCACGCGCTTGCGGATCAAGAAAGCTATTGAGTCACTTGGATATGTGCCTCATTTTGGAGGTCGAGCACTCGCAATAAATCGTACCAATACTATTGGTGCAATTATTCCTTCAATGGAAAACGCCGTTTTTGCAAGTGGACTACAAGCATTTCAAGAAGCTCTTAGCCACGCTAAAGTAACATTATTAGTAGGCAGTTCCAATTACAATGCCACACAAGAATACGATCAAATTCGGTCACTTTTATCACAGGGGGCAGACGGGTTGTTATTAATTGGAAAAGACCGTCCAAAAAACACTCAAGACTTTTTAGAAAGAAATTCTGTTCCACACGTCCTCGCTTGGTGTTTTGCAGAACATATGTCTTCACTTACAGTTGGATTTGATAACCGAAAATCAGGCCAAAAAATTACCAAGCATGTAATCGAACACGGACATCGAAAACTGGCGGTCATTGCTGGCCTGAGAGAAGGCAATGATCGAGCCCACGAGCGCATTCTTGGAATTGAAGATGCCGTGAAAGCAAATCCAACTGTTGAAATCGTGGCCATTGAAGAATGCAAATATAGCTTCAATGAAGCCGGTGCGGCTTTAGATCGAATACTGGCCATAGAAAAAAGCCCTACAGCAATAATCTGTAGCAGCGATGTTCTGGCCGTAGGCGCCATGTTGCGCACAAAAGATTTAGGGCTAAGAGTGCCGGATGATCTCTCAATTACTGGCTTTGACGATATTAACCTCGCCCGGGTCGTTACACCAGGTTTGACAACTGTCCGGGTACCTCAGCAAGAAATGGGGAGAAAGGCTGCTGTAATTTTGTTAGATTTAATTAACCCTAACCGTAGTAACGCAGAGTTGCAGTCTATTGAATTAACAACACCAATTATAACCAGAGGTACTTTGGCATATCTTTAATAGAAGAGAACATCTTGCATAGTTCTGGCGGCCTTTAATAATAATTCTTTTCGAGCAGTAACGCTCTCAATAGTTAACCTCTGAGAGGGCCCATGAAAGGCAAGTGACGCTACATAGCGGCCTTGATAATCAGTGATTGGAACTGCAATCGCAATCATTCCAACGACAAACTCCTCATGGTCAATCGCATAGCCTTGACTTGCCACCTGCATTAACTCTGTCAGCAATGCATCAGTGCTAGTCAATGTGTTGTCAGTCAGCTTTTGTAACCTTAAACTTCTTACCATAGCCTGCCTAGCTTTGGGTGACAGGCTAGCCATAAAGGTCTTGCCACTGGCAGTACAATGAAATGGGACGTGGGTTCCAACGGGCAACTGGATACGAAACGGCCAGTCAGTTTCGATACGATCAAGATAAATCATTCCACCACTATCAGGGATCACAAAATTAACAGTTTCACGGACATCTTCTGCAATTCTCTGCATAACCTGATGTCGTGCGATGTGGTCACTAGAAGAGTGTAGTATCCCTGAAGCCATTAAACGTGCACGTCTGGTCGGTCTTAGTTTTTTTCCATTGGCCACACGAGATAGAAATCCCTCCTGCTCCAACTTAGCACACAAACGGTGGATGGTTTGTTTAGGAAGCCCTATTTTTTGGTTGACTTCTGTAGCCGACATAGGTTGATCCGATTGCCCCAAAACCTCTAGAATTAGCAGCGTTCGCAAATTTGTGGGTATTCGCTGCCTTGATAACATTGAACTAGCCTTTTTTGTAAAGTCAAATAATTCCGACCGACACAACTCTATTGCCGAATCTATATTTTTATGGATACGTAACACAAATAGTGAAAAACGGGAATAAAAGTCTCATTTTTTAATATTTAGGGGAAATGGTTGGAATTTGACTTTGTAATTATTGGAGCCGGCTCAGCAGGTTGCGCATTAGCAAACCGTCTCTCAGCAGGCGCTAAATATTCTGTTGCACTAGTTGAGGCCGGTGGCAAAGATACCAACCCATGGATCCATATTCCAGTTGGGTACTTCAAAACCATGGGTAATCCTAAGGTCGATTGGCGTTATAATACCCAACCAGATCCTGGTTTAAATGGGCGAGAAATACCATGGCCAAGAGGTCGGGTCCTGGGCGGATCAAGCTCAATAAACGGACTTTTATATGTGCGCGGTCAAGCAGAAGACTTCAATCACTGGCGACAACTTGGTAACGCCGGCTGGGCCTGGGATGATGTATTGCCATACTTCAAGCGTGCAGAAACTTGGAATGGCGATGGAAAAGTAGATCCAGTGCGCGGCACAGAGGGGCCACTTTCAGTTTCACCGACTCCCCTCAAACGCGATATAGTCGACAAGTGGGTGGACGCCGCAGTTGGCGCTGGCTTCCGACGCAACGCAGATTATAACGGTGCAGAACAGGAGGGCGTCGGGTATTTTCAGTTAACAGTTAACAAGGGTAGACGTTGTTCCAGCGCTAAAGCTTATCTCAAACCAGCAAGCAATCGCAAAAATTTAAAAATAATAACTCATGCTCAGGCAGAAAAAATACTGATCCAGGATGGCCGCGCTTTTGGAGTAACCGTAAACATAAGAGGCAAAAGCCAAAACATTTATGCCCGTCGCGAAATTGTTTTAAGTGCAGGTTCCATTGGCTCCCCCCAGATTTTAATGCTTTCAGGCATTGGAGCCGCTAGCGAACTCAAAAAACACGGCATTAATGTAATAAAAAATTTACCGGGAGTAGGGAAAAACCTGCAGGACCATTTGCAAGCTCGTCCAGTATTCAAAACAAATCTATCGACAATAAATACCGAAATTAACAACGTATTTAAGCAGGGTATGATTGCCTTGCAATACGCCCTAAACAAAACTGGCCCAATGGCTATGGCCGCCAGTCTTGGAACAGCCTTTTTAAAAACTGATCCAATACTATCCACACCTGATATTCAGTTTCACATCCAGCCATGGAGCGCCGATAAACCAGCAGATGGGCCCCATAAGTTTTCAGCCTTCACGGCCTCTGTTCTGCAAATGAGGCCAGAAAGTACCGGACATCTGGAGTTAAAATCGGCTAACTGGCGAGAGCATCCATTAATTTATCCCAATTACTTGGCAACCAAATTAGACCAAAACACTATTGTTAAAGGCATTAATATTGCGCGCAAAATAGCACAGTTTGAGCCATTAAAATCTCACATTATTGAAGAGTTCAGTCCTGGTCCAGACGTAGCAATAGATGACTACGAAACAACATTACAATGGGCACGCGACACAAGCGTCACTATTTATCACCCCACAGGGACCTGTAAAATGGGACAAGACAAAATGGCTGTGGTAGATGAACGCTTGCGTGTTCATGGTTTAAGTGGCTTGCGCGTTGCTGATTGCTCGATAATGCCGGTGATAACGTCCGGAAATACGAATGCGCCAGCAATTATGATTGGCGAAAAACTCTCTGATATGATTTTGGCAGATGCCGCATGAAAGTAACTGTTACCAAGGGAATATGGAATGCTTGAAATAGTGATGGCATACGGGCAAATAATTATTGCTGATTTGATACTATCAGGCGACAACGCATTGATAATTGGCATGGCTGCAGCTGGCTTGGCGCCAGAACTGCGTAAGCGCGCAATTCTATACGGAATGGTAATAGCTGCAGTACTTCGTATCGTGTTCGCAGTTATCGCAACCACCCTTTTGGGCATACCTGGAATTTTATTTGTCGGATCTTTACTACTGTTTTGGGTGTGTTGGCGCTTGTTTGGAGAAATCCGATCCAGTGTTAACAGTGAAACCTCATCTAATCTTGATGCAGGTGACAAAACTAACATTAACACCTCTGAAGCGCCACAAAAAACTATGGCGGCAGCGTTGGTGTCAATTACCATTGCAGATGTGTCAATGTCGTTGGATAATGTACTTGCAGTCGCAGCAATTGCAGATGGTGATAGGCAGATTTTGATCTTTGGACTAGGATTAGCGATCCTGCTTATGGCCTTTGCGGCAACAATCATAATGAAATTGCTGACTAGGTTTCCCTGGATTTCTTGGTTGGGACTTATTGTTTTGTTATATGTAGCTAGCGAAATGATGTACCGGGGATTTTTTGATATACAAAGTGGAGTTGGACCAATGCTCGGTTTGGTAGAGGGCTGGCAGATGAGTAAGGGACATTAGAAATTTGGTATTGGTTTCAAGAAATTGATACCAATACCCTACGACCCGCTGGTGTGCCTTCGGCCCGGGTCTAAAGATAATAAAAAGAGGGCACAACTTATGGGAGAAAAACAGAAATGTTTAATCTAAAATCGATAGTCAAGTCAGCAGTAGTCACTGCAGTTGCCTTGTCATTTGGTACAACGGCATTTGCCGGAGGCCACTCTAAAGTGTTGCGAATTCAATCAGTTTTATCAGACAACTCAGATGAATTAAAAATGTTGAAGGCGTTTGGCGAAGATGTCGCAGCTTTGACAGATGGATCTTTGACCATCGAAGTTCTGCCCGCTGGTGCCATTGTCGGATCACGCGATGTAATGGATGCCGTTGATGCAGGTCTCGTCGAAGGTGGATTTGCTTGGACGCACTATTGGGGTGGTAAGCACCCTGCTGCAAACCTGTTTGGCGCACCTGTTGCCGGAGCTGGTGTTGGGCTAGACAACCTGGCGTTTCTGTCGTGGTTCCAATACGGTGGCGGCAAGGAACTGTATGACCGCCTTTGGGACGAAATGGGCGTCAACGTTAAAGGCTTCATGCTCCAACCAGTTGGTCCAGAGGCTTTAGGTTGGTTCAAAGAGCCTATCACTTCAATGGACGACTTCCGCAAGTACCGTTTCCGGGCGCCTCCAGGTATGGTTGGCCAAGCCTATAAAGACATCGGGGTTGCATCCGTCGCCATGGGCGGTGGGGACATCCTGCCAGCTCTGGAAAAGGGTACAATCGACGCAGCCGAGTGGTGCTGTCCAGTTGCCGACATGGCATTTGGTTTCCAAAAGGTTTTGAAGCATTATTACCTACAAGGTCTACACCAAGTTGTGGTTAACGCAGACATGTACGTCAACGGTGACTTCTACGACGCGTTGTCAGATACCGAAAAGAAAGCCTTGGAAGTTGCAGCTAACGCCTCCTTGTCCAAATCGATGTCCTACCGGATCTATAATAACGGAAAAGCATTGAAGACTTTAGTCGATGTTCACGGCGTAACATTGCACGATACACCAGCTGACTATTTCCCAGCGTATATGGCGGCTGCAAAAAACCTTCTCGAGAAGGGCGCCGCTGACAATGCCTTTTTTGCTGAAGTATGGCAGTCACAAAAAGACTTCGCCGACATTGCAGTTCCTTTCTGGGCCGGCGCTCAGGCAACGAACGCAGCCTTGGGTAAAGCACACGCTGACTCTTTGAAATAATTACTAAGCAATAAGTACGGGGCTTTTTAAGCCCCGTACTTTCTCTTTTTAATAAGCGCGCCGTAAGACGTTTTTTTAAAAGAGAACAATCCTAAATATTTAGGGGTTACAAAAAGGGAGATAGGGATGGCTGCAGATGAAGTTGACCCAACCAAGCTCGAAATTGCTGATGAACTAATCGCGGAACGAAATAATTTTATTCCAGGTCAAACACCAGAGGATATGACAGCATGGCAGCGCCCAATCACCGCAGCAATTGATGTTGTAAACAATTGGGTTGGACGTCTAATCTGCCTATTAATTATCCCATTAATCATAGTTGTAGTGATTGAAGTTTTCTCGCGGAATACATTTTCAATTATGGTCAATAACGGCTGGGGCGATTTAGCCCGCTCCTTGGGCCTTGGTCCAACAGTCTTCGCCTACGATATTAGCCGAATGATCGCGGGGGTCTTGTTTATGGCAGCTGCTGGATATGGATTGATGCGCGGGGTTCACATACGCGCAGATTTCTTATATCGAAATTGGTCAGACAAGACCCAAGCAACCGTAGATGCTTCACTCTATTTGGCCTTTTTCTTGCCATCAATGCTTCTTTTTACTTGGGTTTCTACAGAGTTTTTCATGGTAGCCTATCTGACTGGAGAAACAGCCTTCGATAGCACATGGTCTCCAGTTCTATGGCCTGCGCGTATTGCCATGCCAATTGGTGGTGCACTTCTATTCCTACAAGGTTTTGCGGAATTATTTCGTGCTTTTCATAAAATGGGTAAGAAGAACGAACAGATTTGCCTTTGGATCACAGCGGCCGTACTTGCTGTGATCGCCTTAGAAATATGGATGCCAGGTATTTTGCCAATTTTTGAAGCTGTTTCGAGCTTATTTGAAAATGGTGGTATATTGGATGTACCAAAACCCATCATTGGATTGATCATGTTGGGCGCTATGATTTTTGTAATTTTTATTGGCTTTCCAATATCATTTACATTGATTTTCTTGGCCTTTGGCTTTGGAATTTGGGGGCTTAACTTCAAACTCACTGGCCTTTTGATGACTTTGAATACGAATTCAACCATGTTGAATGATCAATTGATGGCCGTGCCTTTATTCATCTTGATGGGTATTGTGATGGAAGCGGCTGGCCTGATGGAGCGTTTGTTTTCTTCAATTCAAATGATTATGTCCCGCGTGCGAGGTTCTCTTTATATCGCAGTTTTGATCGTCTCAACTATCTTTGCAGCGGCAACGGGTATTGTCGGTGCGTCAGTTACCCTTCTCGGAATTATGGCTGGGGCTACTATGAGCCGCTCGGGCTATAATGTCAGGCTGTCGGCGGGAGCAATTACTGCCGGGGGGACGTTGGGTATCCTTATCCCACCCTCCATAATGCTGATTGTAATGGGCCCTGTGCTTGACGTCTCCACACTAGACTTGTTTCGCGGTGCGTTCGTGCCAGGCGCGCTACTCGCTTCATTATACTTAATTTATACCTTAGGTCGATGTTGGCTCAATCCAGAGCTGGGCCCTATACTTTCAGAAGAAGATCAACCAGAAACCTCAAACAACTACCGATTAGAGGTTATTTTAATCTGCATTGGCATTCTGGCCATCTGCAGACTGTTTGGTCTCGCTCTTGGTGGCGCTTTTGGGTTTATCCCATTCGGCGGTCTAATTGTCTTAGTGGCAGCTCTACTTGTGAGTTACCGCGCCTACAAAAACCTAACCGTTCTGCGCATCGTTGCGCCCTTAGTAATCGGTGTACAGATCGTATACTCGGTGTCGAAAATTCTAGAATTAGATGGCGTAGAGTTTGGCCTTTTTTACCAAATTGCATGGCTAATTTTTCTTAGCTTTGGCGCCTACAAAGCGGTGGGTTTGTACTCAGCCACCACGGCAGAAAACTTCCATTTCTCAGACTTGTGGAATGAATTTTTTGCTGGGTTGATGCCTCCAACAATCCTAATTTCTTTCGCGCTGGGTTCAATTCTCATGGGATTTGCCACACCGGCTGAGGCAGCAGCTATGGGTGCATTTGGATCAATTTTGTTATCATTAGCTTATGGAAAATTTAGAATTTCTGGCTTTTTTGACAGTTTGATTAAAGGGCTGGAAATCACAGTATTGATCATGTTTTTGGTTGCAGCCTCCAACTTCTTTGGTGCGGAGTTCTCAATGCTTGGTACGCCAAAAATGATGACTGAAGTTCTGCTCAGTTTGGACATGTCGCCTTATATGATTTTGATTATAATCATGGCGCTGATCTTCGTACTTGGATGGCCACTGGAATGGGTACCAATTGTTTTAATAGTCATACCAGTTTTGTTACCAACTGTGATGGCACTGGATCTTCCCGGCTTCGCAAGCAATTATGACAAGATGGTTTGGTTTGGGATCCTGGTGGCAGTTAATTTGCAAACTGCGTGGCTCAGTCCACCTGTGGCATTGTCTGCTTATTTCCTGAAGGGCGTAGTCCCGAATTGGGACCTTAAAGACATCTACCTTGGCATGATGCAATTCATGGTTATCCAATTGATTGGGCTCATTCTCTTATTTTCCTTCCCGCAGTTAGTGTTGTGGCTGCCTCGGGTAATGGGAGGTTAAGGATAATAGAAGGGCGGCTATATTAGCCGCCCTTCTGATCCAATTTGTTTAAAACTTAACAGTAAAACCATTAGAAAAGTTAACGTTAGAAGTCGGTGGGCGCACCACCCTCAGAAACGCGACGGTCTACAAAATTACGCAATTCTTCATGAACTGCCTCATCCATTGGAGGCTTTTTATAATCAGCCAAAATTTCTTTGTATTTGCTATGCGCTCGATCAGCAGTCCAAACACCTCCTGCCAATTCCCATCCCTCATAATTGCGCCAGTCACTGATGAAAGGCTGATGAAATGCGTGCTCATAGCGGTCTTGTGTATGCTGTACTCCAAAAAAATGTCCAGAAGATCCAACTTCACGAATTGCATCAATCGCAATATCATCGACGCCTGTCTGGGTAATGGCCGGTTCAAAATACCGTTGGATCAGCTGTAGAACTTCACAGTCCATAATAAATTTTTCAGGTGAAGCAATTAGACCACCTTCGAGCCAGCCAGCTGCGTGATAAACCATATTGGTCCCTGAATGAACAGCTGCCCAAAGTGAGTTTGATGTTTCCCACATTGCCTGCCCATCCGGCACATTTGCAGCGCATACACCGGATGAGCGAATTGGCAACTTATAAAACCGACCCATTTGACCCGTCATTTGTGTGGCGCGCATGTATTCTGCAGTGCCGAAGGCGGGGGCACCTGTTTTCATATCTACATTAGAAGTAAAAGTTCCAATCACGCATGGGATCCCTGGTCGTACGTATTGAAATAAAGCTATTGCACACAGCGCTTCAGCAATAGATTGCGCCACAGCTCCCGCCATTGTCACTGGAGCCATAGCCCCTGCTAAGGTGAACGGCGTTACAACAATAGCCTGTCCACGACGCGCGAGGCGTAGGCATCCATCTATCATTGGCCAATCGTGCTTGAGGGGACTTGTCGAATTAATATTTGTGTACATATGGGGTTTAGATTCAAATTCTTCGTTGGTCAGGCCGCCCGCGATCCGCACCATTTCCATGGTATCTTCCACGCGCTCAGATCCCAAGCAATAGGTATGGGCAGCTTTATCTGTTAGAGTTAGTTTATCATAGCTAGCTTCTAAATGACGAATAGAGGCATGCAGGTCTACCGGCTCAACCGGGTAGCCACCCATAAAATGGATACAATTAAAATACTGGCTAAGTTTAAAGAAATTTTGGCAATACTCTCTAGTACCAGTAACCTTTCGTCCAAGTTCCATATCCCAATAGTTGGGCGGTGAGGACACATTGCCAAAAAGCATCTTATTGCCACCAACATGTAATCTATGTGCCGGATTACGTGGTGTGATAGTGAATTCTGGCGGTGCTTTTGCCACCATCTCCATAACCCAGTTTCTATCTAAATAAACTTTCTCATCGATGATCTTACAGCCAGCATCCTTAAAAATCGCCAAGGCTTCTTCATTCAAAAACTCAATCCCAATATCTTCCAAGATTTCCATTGCACCCTCGTGAATGGCGAGAATGCCTTCTTCATTCAACGGTTCAATTGGGCGATCTGTATTTTCGATAATGCGCCAAGGCATTTGCTCGATAGCACCCCGCTTCCCACGGGTGTTGCCTGCACGACCACCACTCCGGCGTCTTGGTTCATCATTCATTTCAATCCCCACTAGATTATTGGTTACTAGCATGGTCAAGATAAACAAAGTTTATAATCTGATTGCGACATTTTCTGTCAAACGTATAAGCTAAGCGTTTTGAGACGAAATCCAATTCGCAAGATATGAAATATCAGGCAGCACAGTATCCGCTAAAGTGGCAAGATCTTTACGCTCACCTAAACCAGTCAATACCGCAACTGTACGCATATTTGCCAAGCGACCCGCAATTAAATCGTGTGGGCTATCACCCACCATGACGCAATTACTAGCTGATACATCCATCTTGGCCGCCAAAGCTATGAGAGGGGTTGGATCTGGTTTGCTACCATATCCACTATCACTGCCAATCACATGATCAAAAAGATCTAACGCGTCTACAGCTTCCAAGTGCATCCGCGCCGGTCGCTCTGCATCATTTGTCATCACACTAAGCTTAAGCCCTTGGCCCCGTAACTGCTTTATTAATAATTTCAAATCTGTCACTAAAGTCTGAGGCACCGTTTCAGCCTCTTTATTGATTTGACTTAAAATGTCAGCAACCTTCATGTCTGGTTTAAATCGTTGGATAACTTCAGAGATTTCGACAGGCGTTCCAGCAGCAACTAAGCTGTCTGGCAAAACCTTTTTTGTAGCAACATCATATTTTAAGGCCTGCGCTAAGTTTTCCAAAACCACGCCATCTTGACCTGCAATCCTCGCCAGAATCTTTCCTGTCCAAAAACCCCAAGTACTTTGAAAATCAAAAAGGGTTCCGTCTTTATCAAAAATAACAGCGCGAATATTCATTAAGTCCAATTGACCTGTTCACCGCCAGGCAAAGCTTGTCTCGCCATCATGGGGTACATATAATTGGAGATCCCATTTTCATCACAAAATCGTGTGACCCAAGCATCATCCATACATATAAAATCCAACAGCGAGCCCAGAAAAACTGGACTAGATACACCATTTCGTAAATCTTCTTGAGAAGCCCCACTTGCGCTTAAAAATGCATCTCTTAAATCATCTTCAGCAATCAGCCAAGCTAGCGCTTGTAGTGCCATGGTTTGTGCCAGCTCTGATGTCATTTATTAACCACTAAATCAGTTTATTTTATTCGTTTTTTAAATGCCTAGAGCGTAGAGTTCCAAGCCAATAGATAAGCCTGCTTACATCTATTTTGTATAGTTTCGGCGAGTAGTTGCCAGTCTGCAATGTTTAACCTGTAGACTCTATCAATGACAACTTTCGCCGCAAACGCCAAGCATTGTTTTTTCATTATTGTTTCTTTTAATAAACAACTTCAGACTGTGGCAGGGGTGCTTAACTCCCACGCTTTGCAATAGAAAAACGCATCATAGCAGTAGTTCCGTCATAATAAGTGCAAATATTGTGACGGAATGCCCCAGTGCCATTTCAAGGCTCCCACTGCATATTATAACAAAATAAGGAGTATCTAGTGTCATTAGACCATCCACTCAAACCTGCGCTGCTAAAAGGTTGGCGACGTTGCTGTCCCAACTGTGGCAAGGGTGCAGTCCTTTATAGATATCTGAAAGTACATGATAGTTGTGAAAGCTGTGGTCAAAATTTCTACCATCACCGTGCAGACGACGGACCTGCTTATTTAACAATCCTAATTGTAGGACATATTTTAGCACCACTATTACATATTGTATTTGTAAAATTTAGACCAGAACCATGGATCATGGCATGTGGTTTTGGAACCGCCTGTGTTGTACTATGTCTATACTTACTACCACGCATCAAAGGAACAATTATTGCATTTCAGTGGGCGCGCCGTTTGAACGGGTTCGGTAACGATACTTCTGGCAATATAGCAAAAACCAATTAAGATTGCCTGGATGACAAATGTACCAATCCGATCTGCATCCACCATTATCATTCTCCGCAACTTAGAATCTACGCCTCAGGTTCTGATGGGGCAGCGCGGATCGAAAGCTGCATTTATGCCTGATAAATTTGTGTTCCCTGGCGGAGCAGTTGATGACGCAGATAGTAATATTCATTTGGTTAAACCTTTAGAAAAAAAATGCCACGACCGACTAAAACAAGAAAATACAGGGCCTTCGCCTGAAACTCTGGTTGTAGCTGCAATCCGTGAACTATGGGAAGAAACAGGCCTGATCTTAGGGGCATCAGAGCCTTGGCATGACCCACCACAAGATTGGTCAGGCTTTGCAAAATCTGGATTTCGTCCATCAGCTGAAAATATGTATTTTTTCTTTCGCGCAATCACCCCTCCTGGCAAATCACGTCGTTTTGATGCACGGTTTTTTTTAGTGGATGCAAAACAGCTGTCGGGAAACCTAGATGATTTTTCTGGAGCATCCGATGAGCTCTCACATCTGCAGTGGGTCCCATTGAATGAGGTTCGTTCTCTTAATCTTCCCTTTATCACATCCATTGTCTTGGGTGAATTAGCAGGGCTAACATCCATTAACCCACCAAAGTCAGTCCCGTTCTTCAAAAACAACGATGAAGAAAGTCAATTTTTAAGGTTGAACCACTCACAGTAAAAAAATAAGCCCCACTACAGACACGGACAATAAGAGAATTCCTAGCACCTCTCCGCGACCTAGTTTTTCGCCAAATACAAATATTGACACAGCAAAAGAAAATAAAATTTCAACTTGTCCAAGAGCCTTTACATACGCAGCATTTTGTAGGGCAAAGGCCGTAAACCATGCAAGTGAACCGAGCAAAGATAAAACACCCACCCAGACTGCTGTACGCCACGCCATTACAACAGATCTTAATTGTCCCGGTTCCCGCCAAAGCAAATATCCAACCATACCGATCAATTGCAACAAAATTACAACTGCAAGTGTAAAACTAGAACGCGCAAAAACATCCTCTGCCCATATATGGAGTGTCGCCCCACGATATAAAACGGCACATGCTCCAAAAAGGATACCGCAGGAAACGCCCAATGCAGTTGCATAATTAAAAAAACGAGGGCTCTCAGATCTAATTGTTTGTCGATTGTCTGATAAAAACAGCACTCCAATCACCCCAATAAGAATGACTCCAACTGCAGGTAAACTTACACCTTCTCCCAAAATGATTAGCCCTAGCCCAGCCGCAAACAATACTTCTATCTTTTTAAAAGTTATACCAACAGTAAAATTACGCTGTTGAAAAAGAGCTACTACGCACATGGTCGCACAAACTTGGCAAAGACCACCTGCTGATGAGTATAAAAAAAATAATGTATCAAGTTTGGGCCAAGAATAACCCCGAGCCAGAGGATAACACAGAGCTATCACTGCAATTAAAGGTGCCGCAAAAAGAAACCTGGCAAAAGTTGCACCACCAGTGGATAAAGTTTGAATCCGCAATTGTTTTTGAAACATAAAGCGAAATGTTTGGGCAAAAGCAGCAAATAAGGTGACTGGGATCCAAATCATAACAAAAGATGTACAATGTTACTCTGTTGGGGACCAGACGCGGCTTAAAATTGATCTCCTAAATTACCAGTTTTTTATACTTTAGGATCAGGGTTTTCAGTGTGGCCATCTACTGCAATCACTTGTCCTGATACCAAACGCGCACCTGAACTGCACAAAAATACAGCCATGTTTGCAATATCATCTGCGGTAACTAGAGAGCGCATAGAGGTGCCACCAGCATATCCATCATAAATTTTCTGGTAGGACGTTCCTTTGGCAATAGCTTCACGCTCCATGACGCCTCGCATGCGGGGCCCCTCAACGGCACCTGGACAAATAGCATTTGCACGTACGCCAGCAGGTCCCCACTCCATGGCAAGAGTTTTCATAAGGCCAATAATACCCCATTTCGCAGCAGCATAGGGAGCACGATTAGGAAAACCATAAATCCCAGCCGTAGAGGCCGTCAAAACTATTGAGCCATTGGTATCTTTTAACATTGGCCCACCATATTTAGCTGATAGAAATGCTCCTTCTAAATTTACGGAAACGCAGCGTTGCCAATCTTCAATTTTAATATCCTCAACAACCGCAGTTGGACCAGCGATACCAGCATTTGCACAGATGGCATCGAGACCACCCCAGCGATTCTCAATTTGAGAAAATAATTTAGAGACTCCCACCTCATCACTTGAATCAACTTGAGTCTTTTGCCAACTGTCAGGGCATTTACCTAGGTGTCCGGCATCAATATCAGTTATCCAAACCTCAAAGCCAGATTTAGCAAAGGCCTGTGCCATTGCCTGACCAATACCACTGCCCCCGGCAGTAACAAGTACCCTACTCATTTTTTTCCTACCATTCTGCCTACACCATCTGGACGTGGCATCAATGCATGTGCCTCAACAACTTTCTCTAAAGCGGCTACAATGTGGGACGCAGGCACACTAGCTTTACGAGTTTTTAACGATACATGTATTAGCATATGTTCTCCTGAGGCTATCATTCGATCTCCCTCAAACATCTGATGGAAAAGGTGCATCTTCTTACCAGCCCCTTCAATACAGAAGGTTTCAACTCTGATCAATTGGCCGGCATGTACCTCATCTACATGTCTAATATGAGTTTCCGCAGTAAAATAACTACCACCTGATTGTATGTAATCAGCATCACAACCTACAATTTCCATAAATCGATCAGTTGCATCACCAAAAGCCTGAAGGTAACGCGCCTCATTCATGTGTCCATTATAGTCAGTCCAATCCAAAGGCACAGCACGCCTTACTGTTTCGATTGGAGCAGTCAGGTCCAAGGAATCTATAGTAAAAGCCATTGCAGCCTTTTCATTTAGAAGACGGTCATGAACCTTCAGGAGTGCTCCGGCGCCCCAATCCTGAGCTTTTAAGGCCCGTATCATTCCTACAAGATTATTGTCTCGAATGCGTTCCAGTTCACGTATCGAATGCATACCAGACTGCTCATCAGATTGGTCAGAGATCATATCGACTAACTCATCAGTAAATTCTGGCACGTCCATAAGTTTAGTCCATGGCCATTTCAAAGCTGGCCCAAATTGGGCCATAAAATGGCGCATCCCAGCCTCGCCACCAGCTACACGATATGTCTCAATTAGTCCCATCTGGGCCCAACGAATACCAAACCCATAACGAATAGCGTTGTCTATCTCTTCGGTGGTAGCCACCCCATCTTTAATTAGCCAAAGAGCTTCGCGCCAGACTGCCTCTAAAAATCGATCAGCTATATGTGCGTCAATCTCCTTGCGCACTCGCAAGGGATACATTCCTAAGGTGCGTAGTAAATTCTCAGCACGCTCAACAATTTTCAAATCACTTTTTTTTGAAGGAACAACTTCAATCAGTGGCAATAAGTAAACTGGGTTAAAGGGGTGGCAAACCATAATTTGCTCTGGGCGCCTGGCTCCTTGTTGTAGCTCAGAGGGTTTGAACCCAGAGGTTGATGAACCTATTATTGCTAATTTTGAGCAATGTTCTTGCAGAGAAACATAAATTTTTTGTTTTAAATCTAATTGCTCTGGGACACTTTCTTGGATCCAAGTTGCACCCTGCACAGCTAACGAAATTTCATCATGAAAACTAATCTGCCCCTCAGTAGGGAGTGGTGCTTCATAAAGGCCAGGTAAAGAACGTCTCGCATTTTTCAAAACTTCATTAATTTTTCGCTGTGCTTGCGGGTCTGGGTCAAAAACTCTGACATCCCATCCGTTGAGCAGAAACCTTGCCGCCCAACCGCCACCGATAACACCACCACCAATTATAGCTGCTATTTGCGTCATATTACTTATCTCACAATCCAAAGTTCCCCAGATCACTGCCGAACCATAAGAACAACAATGGTCATGCTATTTGCATATTAAAAATTTACTGGCGCACGCTTTACCAACCTTAATTTTTGACGCACTTCTTCCGGACCTAAAATCCGAGAACCAAGGTTTTGAATGATGTCCACAGAGCGATCTACAAGTTGATAATTTTCAGCCAAGACTCCACGATTTAACATCAGGTTGTCTTCCAAACCAACACGTACATTGCCACCAGCTAAAACTGATGCGGCCACAAGTGGCATCTGATTACGGCCCAACCCAAAGGCACTGAATGTCCAGCTGTCAGGCACATTATTAACCATTGCCATAAGAGTATTAAGGTCATCTGGCGCACCCCAAGGAACTCCCATACAAAACTGAACCAAAGCGTTTGGCTCTAGAACACCATCAGCTACCAGCTGTTTAGCGTACCACAGATGTCCCGTATCGAATGCTTCTATTTCTGGCTTAACTCCAAGTTCAGTCATCATGCGTCCCATTGCAGTTAAGGTTCCTGGGGTATTCGTCATTACATAATCAGCCTCAGCAAAATTCATTGTCCCACAATCCAGCGTACAAATTTCGGGACGGCATTCAGCAATATGAGCTACGCGTTCAGTGGCACCAGCCATGTCTGTCCCTGAAATTGGTGGAAGCGGATTTTCGACATCACCAAAAACCATGTCACCACCCATCCCTGCAGTGAGATTAAGGATAACATCTACTTCAGAATCTCGTATCCGGTCAGTGAGCTCACGAAACATTTTCTTATCACGGCTTGGCGCGCCTGTTGCAGGATCACGGACATGGCAATGTACAACAGCTGCCCCTGATTTTGCTGCCAATATTGCACTTTCAGCAATTTGTTTGGGGCTCCGTGGAACGTGGGGGCTCTTGTCTTGTGTTGCGCCAGAACCTGTAACGGCACAGGTTATAAAGACCTCTCTATTCATCTCTAGGGGCATGTTAATCTCCTCTCAATCTCAGTTAATTTGTACTTAATGCAAGTTTCAAAAAAGATTTTTTACAATCATTAACTTTATTATGTAGTAAACATTAATGTTTTAGTAAGGCATGGGGTAGGCCTTATGAGTTTTGTTAATGTCCTCCAAAATTTCCTCTGACAAAATCGTGTCCTTGCCTTTTATAATATGCATCAGTTGCGAACAATCAGTTGCCCCAAAGATAGCAGAGGATATAAAAGGCCGCCCAGAACACCAGGCCAAAGCCATGTGGATGGGATCAACTCCATGTTTTTTTGCAATCTCCACGTATGCATTAGCAGCTAAATGTGCACGTAACGTATTTCTACCACCAAGGTCGTCAGAAATGCTCATACGGCTCCCAATGGGCACTGCTTTAGAGGCATATTTACCAGTAAGCAGTCCAGCAGCTAATGGTGAAAAAGCCAGAAGCCCAACATCTTCATTTGCAGTTAACTCAGCTAAATCAGTGTCGTACATTCGGCACATTAAAGAATATTCATTTTGGATCGATACTACGCGGGGTCCGTGTCCTTCTTCAGATCCACGCACCCACTGCGCAGTACCCCACGCACTTTCATTTGAGAGGCCAAAAGCGCGAATTCTTCCTCTATCAATTTCGGACTGCAACATACCAAGACAGTCGTGGATATTTTGTAGTGTTTCTTCTTTGTTTTGTTTTGACGGATCATAAAGCCAGTTTTTTCTGAACATATAGGAGCCTCTATTTGGCCAGTGAAATTGATATAGATCAATGAAATCTGTTTTTAGACGTTTTAAACTTCCTTCAATAGCATCCGGGATCGAGCTAGATGTGATAGGTGCCCCATCTCTAACATGAGGCAACCCTTCACCAGAGTGTTTTGTAGCCAAAACAACCTTTTTCCTTTGCCCACTTTTTTTAAACCACTTACCTAATATTTCTTCACTACGTCCCTGCGTAATTGACCCAATTGGATTTACAGGATACATTTCGGCAGTATCAAAAATATTAATCCCAGCCTCTAAGGCCATGTCCATTTGAATAAAGGCATCATCCTGTGTCGTTTGGGTCCCGTATGTCATTGTACCAAGACACAAGTCAGATACTGTGATGCCAGTACCGCCTAATTCATTCATTTTCATTTTTAATGTCCTTTTCTTAGCGATAAGCTAGTCAAAGAATAATGGGCTGCAAGCTAAAAGTATGTTGAGAACAAAGGAAGTACACTTTAGTGTGTGTCTATGTTGAAATATGATTCTAATATTTCTTTGACTAAACAAGAATACTCGCCACCCCTGATTGAGCTATGGTCAGGTATTAGCTTAGCATTAGGACGAGTGCATGAAGCTTGCGGTCCAAACCGTCGTAGCTTAGCCATGATGATTGCACAAAAAATTCAAGGGCATATCTTTTGGATAGCGCCAGAATGGAACACTGATTGCCTTCACGCAGATGGGGTGATGTCTTTTATCAACCCTGGCCGTCTGACTTTCCTAAACCCAAAACGTGCTGAAGATATCTTATGGACCATGGAGGAAATTTTGCGAAGTGGGATCGTACCACTTGTTATAGCTGATCTCCCAGGCATTCCAGGACTGACGCCAATAAGGCGTTTGAATCTAGCAACAGAGGTCGGTGCCGCAAAAGGTAAGTATCCACCTCTTGGCCTAATACTAACTCCCGGTTATGGAGGAGCGCCAGGAATTGAAAGTAGATGGCATCTTGCGGCGCAGCACCAAGGCATAAAAAGTATCTGGCAACTTGAGCGCATGCGCAGTCGCCGGGAACCTCCCAACAGCTGGCGCTTATCCTACCAAGATGGTTATTATACGGCCTCAATTTCAAAGTCTTAAAAACTATTTGGCGCCAGGTAATATTACTAAACTATTATTCTATCAAAATTTTAAAGCTACTTGCCTCTACTAAAGCCAAGGGAGAAGGTGAGTTTATGCGACTCATACTTTCCTTAGCGGCACTCTTTCTTTCTATTATCTTGTTGCAGCTTGCTTCTGGCGGCGTTGGTCCACTAGACGCATTAACCGGACTTGAAGAGGGTTTCAGCAAAGGTCAAATTGGAGTTTTGGGCTCATCACACTTCTTTGGCTTTTTCATAGGATGCTGGTGGGCTCCACGCGTGATGGGAACCGTCGGCCATTCACGGGCATTCGCAGTTTTTTCATCCATGGGCGCCATTGGGATGCTGGGCCATACTTTATTAGTTGATCCAATGGCTTGGGCCATAATGCGGATCGCCTCAGGCATATGCGTGGCTGGATGTTACACAGTGATTGAGGCTTGGTTGCAGGCTAAAGCCACCAACCAAAACCGTGGGCGTACAATGGGGGTTTATCGGTTCGTTGATATCTCCGCATCGCTGGGCGCCCAAATGATGATTGGGGCGTTAGCTACTGTTGAAACCTATCTCGCTTACAACCTGCTAACTTTGTTTTTTTGTGCGTCCTTGTTGCCACTGGCTTTAACTAAAGCCAGTCCCCCTGTTACAAAAAGTGCACCCCGCTTGCGCCCACTCCTTGCACTTAGCCGCTCACCTTTAGCCGTATCTGCTGTGATAGTAGCTGGACTTACATCAGCCGCGTACCGAATGGTGGGACCAATCTACGGATCTGAGCTTGGCATGAATGCCTCACAAATTGGTTTATTTTTGGCAGGATATGTAGCAGGTGGCGCTATTTCTCAATACCCATCCGGATGGCTTGCCGATAAGTTTGACCGCCGCTGGGTGATAATTGGATTCTCCGTCGTATCACTGGCTGCCTGCGCAATATCACTATTTGCAGCCACCCTAGGTCAAGTCATTATCGCGTCATGCTTATTTGGTTTCATCACAGTACCAATCTATTCAGTAGCAACAGCGCATGCACATGATTTTGCAGCCTCCGACGAACGTGTAGAACTTTCTGCAGCACTTTTGTTTTATTTTGCAACTGGTGCAATAGTTTCACCCATTGCTGCCTCATTGTTGATCCAAACATTTGGTACTGAATCATTTTTCATTTTTATTGCAACAGCACACCTAGTTTTGGCAACTGTTGGAGGATTGCGTATGATAAAAGGTGGTACAGCAGACGCCAAGACACCATATGTTTATTCACCCAGAACTTCGTTTTTGATTGGCCGCCTTACCAAAAGATTGCGTGACCCAGACACCTCTAAAAAGCCTTAGGGCTGGGCTTTTCACTAGGGTGTGTTTAAACGGGAAAAATAATTTTTGGGCGGCTAAATGAAACGTATTCTGATCACATCTGCAATTCCCTACATCAATGGGATAAAACATCTAGGCAATCTGATAGGTAGCCAGTTGCCTGCAGACATGTTTGCACGCTATCACCGCGCTCGCGGCAATGAAGTTTTATTTCTCTGCGCTACTGATGAACATGGCACACCAGCCGAGCTAGCAGCCGCCCAAACAGGTAAACCTATAGCAGATTATTGTTTGGAAATGCATAAAATCCAAGCAAAAATAGCAATGGGGTTTCGTCTGTCATTCGACCACTTTGGCCGTAGTTCATCTGAACAAAACAAAGAGCTTACCCAACATTTTGCTGGTCGTCTCCTAGATCAAGGTTTAATTAAGGAAGTGGACGAAAAGCAGTTTTACTCTAATGCGGACGGTCGTTTTTTACCAGATAGATACATTGAAGGAAGCTGCCCTAATTGTGGTTACGATAAGGCCCGCGGGGACCAATGTGAAAATTGTACTAAGCAACTGGACCCAACTGACCTTATCGCACCACGTTCGGCAGTTTCTGGATCTGAAGACTTAGAAGTTCGCAGCACGCGGCATCTTTATTTAAAGCAGTCATCCCTACGCGATGAATTGAATACTTGGATTGATGCAAAAGAAGACTGGCCAATCTTAACCACCTCTATAGCAAAAAAGTGGTTGAACGATGGAGATGGTTTGCAAGACCGGGGAATCACACGAGATCTAGATTGGGGTGTGCCCGTTCGTAAAGGTGACCAGACATGGCCAGGTATGGAAGATAAAGTTTTTTATGTTTGGTTTGATGCTCCGATAGAATATATTGCGTGCGCGCGGGAGTGGGTAGATGCTGGAAAAGGTGACAATTGGGAACGATGGTGGCGCACTGACAAAGGTGCTGGTGACGTATCATATTATCAATTTATGGGAAAAGATAACGTTCCATTCCATACTTTGTCATTCCCAGCTACGATTTTAGGCTCTGGTGAACCCTGGAAACTAGTAGATTACATAAAGTCATTTAATTACTTAAATTATGATGGCGGACAGTTTAGCACCAGTCAGGGCCGTGGTATATTCATGGATCAGGCATTGGAAATATTGCCCCCAGATTATTGGCGTTGGTGGCTTTTAAGTCATGCTCCAGAATCTTCTGATAGTGAGTTTACTTGGGAAAAGTTCCAAATGGACGTAAATAAAGATTTAGCCGATGTACTGGGAAATTTTGTATCGCGGGTGACAAAATTTTGTCGATCTAAATTTGGTGAAGTAGTCCCTTCAGGTGGTGAGTACGGGCAGCAAGAACAAAAACTAATTGATACTCTACAAGTACGTCTTGACGCCTATCAAAATCATATGGAATCTGTCGATATACGTAAATCAGCCGCCGAATTACGTGCGATTTGGGTGATTGGAAACGAGTATCTGCAATCAGCCGAGCCCTGGGCCGTATTTAAAAACGACCCCAATGCAGCAGCTGCAACAATGAGAATGTCCCTAAATCTGATAACACTATATGGACAGCTGTCTGAGCCATTCATTCCAGATGCTTCTGAAATACTGCTGTTAGCAATGGGGCATGATGGGCCACAATGGCCAACTTCTGTGGAAGCCGCAGTTCAGCATTGCAAAGCAGGCGATAGCTTCAAAGTCCCCGACAACCTGTTTGCCAAAATTACTGATGAACAGCGCTTAGCTTGGAGTGAAAAGTTTTCGGGTATTCGCAACTA
>CAJJBD010000004.1 GCA_905182325.1 uncultured Planktomarina sp.
GTCGCAATGATAGAAGGTAAAAAATACTATTTTCCGACGGGTGGTTTGCCAAGCCAAAATGATATCATGACCCAGCGGGCTGTGTTTGCTGAGGCATATGCTGTGATCCCAAAAGGCTGTATGCGTGACATTGTTGTTAGTTTTTTGCCACATTGGTCCAACACTCGCGCTTGGGTTTTGGCGCGACCGCTTAGTGGGTTTGCTGAGACATTCTCGCAGTATATAATGGAAGTATTACCTGGAGGAGGGAGTGCTAAACCAGATACGGATCCGCGTGCTCAGTCTGTTTTATTCGTTACAGATGGGCAAGGTTACTTGCAGATAAACGGTGAGGAACACGAACTATGTGCTGGCAGCTATGCTTATATTCCTGTGGGGGCTAATTGGGAGCTAAAAGCAGGTTCAACAATATTACGGTTTCATTGGATTAGAAAAGCCTATGTTGCGGTTAAAGGTATAGATATGCCGGATGCCTTTGTTACCCATGAAGACAAAAAGGCCATAAATTTTGTCCCCCATACCGATGGCGCCTGGGGAACAACTAGATTTGTGGAACCTGATGACCTTCGCTATGATATGCATGTCAATATCGTAACCTTCCAACCTGGAGGCGTTATTCCGTTTGAGGAAACTCACGTCATGGAGCATGGCTTGTATGTTCTGCAGGGTAAGGCGGCTTATAAGCTTAACCAGGACTGGGTTGAAGTTGAGGCAGGCGATTTCATGTGGCTTAGGGCCTTTTGCCCACAAGCCTGTTATGCAGGAGGTTCTGAACCGTTTCGTTATCTGCTATACAAAGACGTAAATCGTCATATGCCTTTGGTACTATAGTAAAATTATCAAGGGTAATAAATCTTTTAGCGTGGCAATAAATCTTGAAGCCGTAACTCAGCAATGCGCTCAACTTGGAGGCAGGCTTCAGTAAGCTCGGTAGCTTGATCATTAGCGATTCGAGTTTTGAAAGCGTTTAAAATGCCCTTTTTGTCGTGATCTCTCACGGCAATAATAAATGGAAATCCATGTTTTTTTACGTAATTTAAATTCATTTTTGTAAATTCTGCGCGTTCGCCATCAGTAAGCGCATCCAGACCAGCTTCTGCCTGCTCAGATGCACTTGCAGCAGTGAGGCGTTGCGCAGCTGCAAGTTTTCCCGCCAAGTCTGGGTGAGCGACTAGCACCTCTAATCGCTTAGCATCAGTAGCTGAGCGGAATACTCGACACAGTGCACTGTGTAATCCGGTTGCATTATCATGCATTGGTCCCAATTCCAACTTATGGGCGCGTTCGGCTACCCACGGGGAATGTTCGAAAACTCCCCCATAAGCCTCTACAAATATGTCTTTGGTCATATGGCTGGGGCGGTTGAACCGCCTGTTGGGATGAGTTGCAACCCAGTGATCAGCAATTTCTTCTCTGGTGGCAAACCAGACGTCGTCGTGAGTATTTGCATAATCAATAAAACGTTGGAGTGCGGCAGCACGGCCAGGACGGCCAATTAAGCGACAATGCAGGCCGATTGACATCATTCTTCCTCCCTCCTTGTATAATGTGTCAAAGCTATCTTTCAGGTAGGTGTAAAACTGATCTCCAGAATTGAAGCCTTGCGGAGTTGCAAACCGCATATCGTTGGCATCCAGCGTATATGGAATTATTAACTGATCTATTTCACCAAATTCCATCCAATAAGGTAAATCATCGGCATATGTGTCGGCTAGGTACTTAAATTGGCCTGTTTTAGCCGCTAGTTTTAGTGTATTTTCGGAGCTGCGTCCAGTATACCAGCCCCGTGGTGGAGTTCCCACAACTTCTGTATGCAAGCGTATGGCCTCTGCCATATCGGCTGCCTCACTTTCAATGGATGCGTCCTTATAATCGACCCATTTTAGTCCGTGACTGGCTATTTCCCAACCTGCGGTTTTCATTGCAGCTACCTGCTCCGGTGCTCGTGCTAGTGCTGTTGCCACCCCATAGACGGTGACGGGTAAATGTTTCATGATCCTGTGCAAACGCCAAAAACCAGCTCTTGCACCATATTCGTAGATGCTCTCCATATTTACATGGCGTTGATTGGGCCAAGCCGCTGCACCAACTATCTCCGACAAAAAAGCTTCAGATGCTTTATCGCCATGTAGAATGTTGTTCTCGCCACCTTCCTCGTAATTTAGTACCAGTTGCAGAGCGATCCGCCCTTTGCTAGGCCATTGAGCGAAGGGTGGAGTAGCTCCATATCCCGACATGTCGCGTGGATAGCGCTTCATAATTTTTCTCCCACTTGGGCTTTCGCTTTTCTTATTTTTTGCGCAAAGATAAGAAAAGTAACAAAGGAATAAGTCATGACAGGATTTTTAACCACTCATGTTTTGGATACTGCCCGGGGCTGTCCTGCATCTGGCATTAAGGTTGAACTCTTTTTGCATAAAAATGGTACAACTAACAAGATTAATGAGGCAGTTACCAATACTGATGGGCGTACTGATACTCCTATGCTACCGCAAGGATCTTTTAAAACTGGGCAATACGAACTAATTTTCCATGCTGGTGATTACCTCCGGGCCACTGATCAGGCAGCGGAGGAGCCCATATTCTTAGATGAAATACCCATTCGCTTTGCGATGTCGCTAGATAGTCACTATCATGTGCCATTACTATTGTCCGCTCATGGCTATTCTACTTATCGGGGCAGCTAAAGGTTTGAAAAATGTATGATTTTGCAGTCTTATGGGAGTGGTTAAGTTTTGGGCTTCGGTGGCTTCATGTTATTACTGCTATGGCATGGATAGGTTCCTCATTTTATTTCATTGCCCTAGATTTAGGTTTGAACCGAAATATTGAAGGACCTGCTGATGGTGAGGAATGGCAGGTACACGGTGGTGGTTTTTACCACGTACAAAAATATTTGGTAGCACCGGCCGCAATGCCGGAACACCTGACATGGTTTAAGTGGGAGAGCTACACAACTTGGCTATCTGGTGTGGCGCTACTGATGGTCATGTATTGGGCAGGATCTGAACTATATTTAATTGACCCAGAAAAAATGGACTTATTGCCATGGCAGGCTACAGTAATTTCTGCTGGGTCTCTTGCTATAGGCTGGCTAATTTATGACTACTTATGCAAATCAAAGCTTGGTGAGCGACCGACTGTATTAATGTTTTTGCTCTTTTTAGTCTTGGCTGCAATGTCTTGGGGATATGATCAGGTTTTCACAGGTAGAGCCGCTTTGTTACATTTGGGGGCATTTACCGCAACTATTATGACCGCAAATGTTGCTATGGTTATAATGCCAAATCAGCGAGTAGTTGTCGCTGATCTGAAGGCGGGCCGCGTGCCGGATCCAAAATATGGTAAAATAGCAAAACTTCGGTCAACCCATAATAATTATCTTACGCTTCCCGTTATCTTTTTGATGTTATCCAACCATTACCCGCTTGCTTTTGGGACCCCATACGCATGGATAATAGCTTGCCTAGTATTTTTGATGGGAGTGTCTATTCGCCATTACTTCAATTCGATGCATTCCCGCACTGGCAAACCAAATTGGACATGGGGGCTAACATTAATTTTATTTGTTTTGATAGCGTGGCTGTCCTCTATCCGCCATTTTGATGGTGATAACGAGAGTGTAAAAGCGATTTCGCTGACAATCTATGAAGAGCGTTTCGCACAGGCTGATGGTTTTGAAGATGCCCACAAAATAGTTCAGGGACGCTGTGGTATGTGCCATGCACGTGAACCTGTTTGGGAAGGTATAATATGGGCTCCAAAGGGAGTATTACTGGAAACCCGTGCTGACATTGCTAAAAATGCCCATTCGATTTATTTGCAAGCTGGTATTAGCCACGCCATGCCCCCAGGAAATATCACTAATATTTCACAAAAAGATCGTACTGTTTTAGTTAATTGGTATAGATCAGTAAACTAAGTGAAAAAATCCCTGTTATGTTTTGAAGTTTCAATTTCTTAACTTAAAATATTGCAACTAGTTACAAAAATTCTATCCTAGCAATACTAATTTGATGGGTAAGTCTTTGTAAAATTAAAATTTGGAGTTTTCTCTGTGGATACAGAAGATAAAACTATTTGCCTTACCACAGCCCAGGCTATCATTCGCTTTTTGGCCGCTCAATATATCAAGATTGATGAGGTGGAAACGCGTGTATGTGGAGGCGGATTTGGTATTTTTGGTCATGGTAACGTGACGTGTTTGGGCGAAGCGCTCTACGACCATAAGGATGTCTTGCCATTATATCGTGGTCAAAACGAGCAAGGTATGGGGTTCGCCGCAGCCGCTTATGCCAAATATCATCTGCGACAGCGGTTTATGTTCTGTACCGCTTCCGCTGGCCCTGGCACGGCAAACTTATTAACAGCAGCGGCTCTTTGCCATGCGAACCGTTTACCCATGTTAATGCTCTGTGGAGACACGTTTTTAACGCGCCTGCCAGATCCAGTGCTGCAACAATTAGAGCATTTTGGAAACCCAGCTTTGGGATTAAATGATGGATTTCAGGCGGTTAGCCGGTATTGGGATCGTATCACACATCCTGCTCAGGTTCTCCAATCTCTACCCGCTGCCTTGGCTACATTGCTGGATCCAGCTGATTGTGGCCCCGCCTTCATCGCACTACCACAAGATGTACAAGGCTGGACTTATGATTATCCTCGGTCGTTTTTTGAGCCAAGGGTGCATCGGATCCGTCAGCAAACACCCGATATTCGAGAGCTGCAAGATGCGATCCTAGTATTAAAGACTGCCAAACGCCCAGCTATTATCGCGGGGGGAGGGGTTCAGTATTCTAAGGCTGTTAACGAGTTAATGAGGTTTGCGGAGACCACAAATATCCCAGTGATACAAACAATTGCTGGGCGTGCGAACTTGCTAGAAGATCATAAGCTTAACTTAGGGCCAGTTGGGGTTACTGGATCAGACAGTGCTAACTGGGTGGCAGAACGAGCTGATGTCATATTATCTGTGGGTAGCCGTCTGCAAGATTTTACCACAGGTTCTTGGACAGCTTTTGCCGAAGATGCGCAATTTATTTCTTTAAATACTGCGCGTCATGACGCTGGTAAACACATGGCTTTGTGCTTGGTTGGCGACGCCAAACTTGGAATGGAAGCACTTCAAAACAATATTGGTCAGTATCAGGCGCCACTAGATTGGACTAGAGATGCACAGGCTCAAAGGCAAAAATGGAATGCTTATGTAGTTGAAAATATAAAGACTGGTAATCGACCTAATTCATATGCGCAGGTTATTGGGGTGGTGAACGCTATTTGTCATCCCCGCGATAGGGTAGTTGCGGCGGCGGGTGGATTGCCTGCAGAAGTTACTGCAAATTGGCGGACATTGGATATTGGAACGGTTGATGTTGAGTTTGGCTTTAGTTGTATGGGTTATGAAATTGCGGGTGGATGGGGTGCACGCATTGCGCAAAGTGAAGTTGAACCTGACCAAGACACTATAGTTTTTACTGGTGATGGAAGCTATATGTTGATGAATTCGGACATTTACTCTTCGGTACTTACGGGTAAGAAATTGATTGTGTTGGTGCTCGATAATGGTGGCTTTGCGGTAATCAATAAATTGCAAAACAACACTGGTAACGAAAGCTTTAATAACCTTATTGCCGATTGCCCAACAGTGGCCGAGCCTTTCTCGACTGATTTTGTTGCGCATGCGGCGTCGATGGGCGCTAATGCAGAGAAGGTCTCAAATTTTATGGAGCTGGAGGAGGCCTTTAAACGTGCCAAAGCTGCTTCTAAAACATCAGTCATTGTAATGGATGTTGACCCCTACGATGGCTGGACCGCTGAGGGCCATACTTGGTGGGAAGTTGGCACCCCACAGGTAAGTGAGAACGCACGGGTCCGTGAGGCGCATGCGGATTTGGAAAGTAGCCGTTTGAAACAACGGCGTGGGGTATAAGTGATGCACAGAGTGTTGGCGGGCATTGTAAAAAATAATTTTGTAGTGATTGGCCGGGCTGGGATGGATTTTTTTCCAGACCCCCCAGGCACTAAGACAGAGGACGCCGAAACCTTCAAGTCTGGCCTTGGTGGGTCTTCGGCTAATATAGCGACTGGCGTGGTTAAGTTAGGTGGGCAGGCGGCATTAGTTACTTCTGTCAGCCACGACAGCGTTGGGCGATACTGTGTGAAGCAACTACTAAACTATGGTGTTAATTGTGCTCACGTAAAGTCAGTGGGTGGAGAATTTCGTAATTCCCTGGCAGTTTATGAAAGTCGCGTCAGCGAGCACCAAAGTGTAATTTATAGAAATGGCGCGGCTGACTTTCAATTTACAAATCAGGATGCGGAGGAGGTTGCGTATGGAGATTTTGGTGCATTGGTAACTGCGGGGACAGTATTTGCTTCTGAACCAAGCCGCTCGGCGGCCTTTCATGCGTTTGATTTAGCCAAGGCAGCAGGTTTACCAATTATTTTTGATATTGATTACCGCCCTTACAGCTGGCCCTCAGCAGAGGTTGCCGCCGAAGTTTTGTCGCGTGCGGGTGCTTTGTCAGATGTTATTGTTGGCAATGATGAAGAATTTGGCTTCATGGCGGGTGGTATCAAAAAAGGTTTAGAAAAAGCCCATTCATTGTCCCAAAGCAGTGCCAAGATTGTAATCTATAAAATGGGTGAAAAAGGTGCGATCACGTTTGCTGATGATCTTGAATTGCATACTGGTATCTACTCAGTCACCCCGTTGAAGCCGACTGGTGCTGGCGATAGTTTTATGGCGGGTTTCTTGGTTAGCATGGCTCAAGGTCTATCACTAGAGCATTCTGTGCTGCGTGGATCTGCATGCGCAGCCATTGTGGTTAGTAAGCCTGGGTGCGCCCCTGCCATGCCTTACCAAGAGGATTTAGAAATGTTTTTGACCCAACATCCAGGCCCATCGGATGTGAAAGGATAGCCTATGCATATTGCTCCATTTAATAATAAAAACTGTGCCATCGTTGACATTGAAGATAGTACTGTTCCGTTGAATTATTTCAACATCGTCAAACTTAAAAAAGGCGAAGCTTTTGAATATCAAGTGCCGGGTTATGAGACCTGCATAGCACCGGCCACTGGCACAGTCGATGTGGATGTTGAGGGATTCAAGGCAACATCGCTTGGTGGACGGGTTGAAGATGTCTGGGGTGGTGAGCCTGAGGGGGTTTATGTGCCCTCTGGGGCTACGGCTGTGATGATCTGCCAATCAGATACCGCAGAAGTCTTCGTTGCGGGTGCCAAATTTGATCAGGTCTTAGATCCGTTTTCCGTACGTGCTGATGAGATTGACTTGGTACAATACGGTTCGGATGAAACGAAAACTCATCGTAAAATAAAACACATATTGGGCCAAAAACAGCACGGAAAGGTTGGTCGTTTGCTTGTTAGCGAGCTGTTCACCGTTGGCGCTGGAGGCTGGTCTGGGTTTCCCAGCCATAAACATGATACTGATCGCTTACCGATAGAGACTCGCCACGATGAGACTTACAATTTCCGCTTCAAACCTAATTGGGGTTCAGGTGTGCAAATGTTGCAGCGGGAAGATAATGAACCTGGTGAAGCCTATCACATAATGGATGGTTCAACTATCTGTCTCGATAGTGGCTATCATCCTTGCTGTGTTTTGCCTGGCTATGAGATGTATTATTTCACCATTCTTGGTGGCCTCAGCCAGCGTTCACTGATTCAGTATTTCCAGCCAACCCATTCCTATCAAATAGAGACAATTCCTGGTATTAAAGACATGATTGCAAAATTTAAATGACACTTGTCAATTTAACGCAGGTCCTTCAACCAGCTTTGGAGCAAGGCTACGCTGTCGGTGGTTTGGTTACCCTTGGGTGGGAGGATATGCAGGCATATGTGGCAGCGGCTGAAGCTGAAAATTGCCCAGTAATTTTACAAGCGGGTCCGTCTTGCAGAGCTCATACTCCACTGCCAATACTTGGAAAAATGTTTCGGACTTTAGCGGAGGCCGCCTCAATACCAGTGGTAGCGCACCTTGATCACGGCTATAACTTAGAGGATTGTAAAATAGCTCTAGATAGTGGCTTTACCTCCTTGATGTTTGATGGTTCACGCAAGTCATTGCAGCAAAATATAGACGAAACTGCCGCAATTGTGGCAATGGCCCATACGGCTGGTATTTCATGTGAGGGTGAGATTGGATTTGTGGGATACTCTGGTGGCGAGAGTTCTAATGGGACTGATCCAGCAGAAGCTGCAAAGTTCTGTCGTGATAGTGGTGTCGATGCCTTAGCCATCAGCGTGGGTAATGTTCACCTGCAAGAGGAGAAAGAGGGTGGGCTGGATTTGGCCCGAATAGCAGAGATTGAAGCGAATACGTCAGTACCATTGGTCATTCATGGTGGATCTGGTGTCCCTGTTGCACAGCGAAGGTTGTTGGCTACTCAGACTTCGATTTGCAAATTCAATATCGGAACTGAGTTGCGCATAGCTTTTGGCGCTGCTCTGCGCGAGGCGATTGCTATAGACCCAGTTCGTTTTGATCGAGTGCAAATTTTAGTAGATACGATCGACCCAGTCCAATTGGCAGCACAGCGTATATTGAGTGCCTTTGGTGCACCACCTCAACGATGATTAGCCCTGAAAAATATTTAAAAGTTTATTGCTAAGCCTTTGGCTTATCTTTTTTCTTAGCTGTTGATTTTTTTGCAGCAGCTTTCTTTTTTGTCGTTGATTTTTTCTTGCTAGGAGCTTTTTCTGTAATTAGCGCCACGGCCAGATCCATGGTCACTTTTTCGGGCTCTACCTCTTTTGGAATTGTTGCATTAACCTTGCCCCATTTTACATATGGGCCATACTTGCCGGACATCACATTAACTGGGCCACCCTCGCTTGGGTGTTCACCTAGTTCCAATAGCGGCGTCGCCGCGGCTCCACGTCCACCACGTGCCGCTTTCTTGGCTAGTTCCTCTACTGCTCGGTTCATGCCGATGGTCCATACTTCATCAATGTCAGTAATGTTAGCATACATAGTACCGTGCTTAACATATGGGCCAAATCGGCCAATAGAGGACTCTATTAATACTCCATCTTCAGGATGTGGGCCAATTTCGCGTGGCAATGACAAAAGCTGAACAGCTTTTTCGAAGGTTAGTTCGTCTATAGCCCAAGTTTTGGGAATAGACATGCGTTGGGGTTTTGGGTTTTCTTCGGTCAGATTTCCACGTTGGACGTAGGGACCATATCGACCATCACGCAGGCTAATTGGATCTTCACCATCGTGGCCTAATAGTTTGCCATCAGGGCCGATCGCGCTGCTCTCTGTGCCTGGTGGACCGAAGGGCCGAGTGAAGCGACAATCTGGATAGTTTGAGCAACCAATGAACGCACCGCCTGATCGTGCAGTACGCATCGACAAGCGACCGTTACCGCAGTTTTTGCACTCTCGTGGATTAATGCCAGCCTCTTCAATTGGAAAGAGGTGTGGTTCTAAAACCTCATTTATTTTTTCTAGGACTTCAGTTATCGATTGATCCATTGCCTCATCTATCGAGATTTTAAAATCTTTCCAGAACCGGCTCAATACGTTGCGATATTTTCGTTCCCCCGCTGAAACGTCATCAAGTTGGGTCTCAAGATTAGCGGTAAATTCATATTCCACATAGCGCCGGAAGAAACTTGTCAAAAATACGGTAACCAAACGCCCTTTGTCTTCTGGGATAAGTCTGCTTTTTTCTTTACGAACATAATCTCGGTCTTGAATGGTTGTCACGACCGAGGCATAGGTTGAAGGCCGTCCAATACCTAATTCTTCCATTCGTTTAACTAGACTTGCCTCAGTATACCTTGGTGGGGGCTGCGTGAAATGCTGTTCCTGCATTACTGATTTTTTGGACAATTCGTCATTTGCCGTAATCTGTGGCAGCCGCTTATCGTCATCGTCAACAACAGTGTCATCCCGCCCCTCTTCGTACACACGCATGAAGCCATCAAACAAGACAACCTGCCCATTGGCTCGCAGGCCAATTTGCCCATCAGCGCTCTCGATTTCAACCGTGGTACGTTCCATTCTTGCCGCTTCCATCTGGCTGGCTATCGTACGTTTCCAGATTAAGTCATATAGTTTTTTCTGGTCTGGTTCGGAGATATTGAGGTGTTCTGGAGCTTGGTCCAACTCGGTTGGACGGATACATTCATGTGCTTCCTGCGCATTTTTAACTTTGTTTTTATACATTCGTGGTGATTTTGGTACGTATTGCTTGCCGTAGCGATCCGCAATTACATCACGAACTGCGTGAACTGCTTCGGGGGCCATATCTATCCCATCGGTCCTCATGTAGGTAATAAAGCCTGCTTCATAAAGACGTTGTGCTGTGGACATCGTTTGCCTAGCGCCCATACCAAACTTACGGCTAGCCTCTTGTTGTAGAGTTGAAGTCATAAAGGGTGCTGATGGGTTCCTGCTGGCTGGCTTTGCCTCAACCGTAGCTACCTTCAGGTCTCGGCTTGTTACGGCCTGAACTGCCAGCTCTGCTTCTGTTGAGTTTGATATATCAAATTTATCTAGACGCTTACCGCCCAATGTAGTCAGGCGTGCATCAAAGATTTGTCCCCTGGGGGTACTTAGTGATGCAGCAACACTCCAATATTCACGTGCTTTGAAAACTTCAATTTCCATCTCACGTTCAACAATTAGTCTCAGAGTTACTGATTGAACCCGCCCAGCGGATTTGGCACCTGGCAACCGTCGCCAAAGTACAGGAGACAATTTGAAGCCTACCAAATAGTCTAATGCGCGGCGAGCCAAATATGCCTCTACCAGTTCCATATCAACCTGCCGAGGAGACTTCATGGCTTCTGTCACAGCAGTTTTAGTTATAGCATTAAAAACTACCCTGCTTACTGGAGTATCTTTTTTAATTGCGCGCCGTTTGGTTAGAGTTTCCTGCAAGTGCCAACTGATGGCCTCACCCTCGCGATCAGGGTCGGTGGCGAGGATCAACTCATTGTCATCCTTAAGAGCGTCGGCGATTGCTTTAACATGTTTTTTACTGGCGGCCCCAACCTCCCAAAGCATATCAAATTCATTGTCAGGGTCGACTGATCCATCCTTTGGCGGTAAATCGCGTACGTGCCCATATGAAGCTAAAACGGTAAAGCCTGACCCAAGATATTTGTTTATTGTCTTGGCCTTAGCAGGAGATTCAACAACAACAACAGCCATAGGACATCCTGCCAATCAAAGAAAAATTATTCGCTAAAAGGGAGGCGTCTTGAGTGTTTGTCAATGGTGGGTCAGAAGTTTTTTTTAGATTTTATGTCAAAGGTTAGCAGTTAAACAAGAAAATCCTTTCTTAAAACATGCTTTTTTAATTGTTGCTTAAGTGGCTGAACCTCCGACAGTGAGGCCTCCAATAAGAAGCGATGGCTGGCCAACTCCAACTGGAACCCATTGGCCTTGCTTGCCACAGTTCCCAACTCCGTCATCGAGACGCATATCGTTGCCAATTGCACGAATTTGCCGCAGAGCAGTTGCACCGTCACCAATTAAGGTAGCTCCTTTTACTGGAGCGCCTACCTTGCCGTTTTCTACCAGGTATGCCTCGGTGCATGAAAACACAAACTTGCCATTTGTGATGTCCACCTGTCCACCACCAAAGCCTACTGCGTAGATACCTTTTTTAATATCGGCCACCATATCTCCTGGTGCTACGGTGCCACCTAACATGTAAGTGTTAGTCATACGTGGCATAGGTGCATGAGCATAGCTCTGCCTCCGGCCATTACCGGTGGGCGCCACGCCCATCAGTCGGGCATTTTGTCGATCTTGCATAAATCCTATTAATATTCCGTCCTCAATTAGTGTATTTTTTGCGCTGGCAGTTCCTTCGTCATCGATTGAGATGGAGCCGCGGCGATCTGGAATTGTACCATCGTCTAATACGGTCACACCTGGAGCCGCGATGCGCTGACCTAGAAGGCCAGAAAATGCTGACGTCCCTTTCCTATTGAAGTCACCCTCGAGACCATGGCCAACGGCTTCATGGAGTAAAATTCCTGGCCACCCAGCTCCAAGGGCAACGTCCATAACTCCAGCAGGGGCGGGAACAGCTGATAGGTTGAGTACTGCAATACGCAGTGCCTCGCGTATTAAGGGTTGCCAATGGCTAGGCTCAAGCATACCCGACATCGCATACCGTCCACCGCCGCCAACGCCACCTGTTTGGCGCTGGCCATCTTGCTCTACAATGACCGACACATTCATCCGCACCATGGGCCGGCTGTCACTCACATCGGGGCTATCGATCCGTAGGATGACTACTTCCTGATGTGATGAGGCTACAGTGGCTGACGCTTGTACAACTCGAGGGTCTAAGCCTCGGGCATAGGCATCCATCTCTCTTAAGAGGTCGATTTTGGCTGGAAATGGGGCATCGTTCAAGGGATTGTGGTCGCTGTAGAGTTTTTGGTTTGTACCGGACGGTGCGCTTGCCAAAGAGCCAGCAGGCTCCTGAATGGCGAGGCGAACTGTACCCATTGCTCGAAGCATAGCGTTTTCAGATATCTCAGTAGAGTGGGAATATCCAACCATCTCACCCTGTACAGCTCTAAGGCCAAACCCTTGGGAGGCATCAAAGCTTGAAGTTCTTAATCTTCCATCGTCAAAAGAAATCACTTCAGACCTTCTGCGTTCGAGAAATAATTCTCCGTCATCAGCACCCGCAAGTGATTGTTTTAAAATTTTAAGTGCTGAATTACGATCAATATGGGTTTCAAATGGAGAGAAGGGAGTGTCTGTCATGAAATTCCTAATGATATTTTTGGCGAAAAAGAAATTTCCGCGTGAATTTTAACTTTGGCGTCCCTTTGACGCGGGTCAAGTGATTGCCTGCAGTTGCATCATATGGTTGATGCGTAATAAATTACAATCATGCAAGATGCGACAAAAAACAATTAGCGCGTTGGCGCTCAACATACAGGTTACAATATGCAAATTTTTACGTCTCTTTTTAGTTTGGTAGTTGTCAGTTTGGGTAGCGCCGTGATGGCACAAGAAAACTTCCCAGGCCTAGAGACTATAGGAAAGCCCCAGCCAAAGGGAATTGGATTTCAATTTCCAGCTACCGAACTTATGCGTGATGTTGTCTGGCTTGATAATTTTTTACTGATAATTATAACATTAATTTCGGTTTTTGTGACCTTACTAATTGCTTATGCTGCGTTTAAATTTCACGCCAGTAGAAATAAGAACCCGGGGACATTTACTCATAATTCTGTGGTTGAGGTTATGTGGACCATTATACCAGTAATAATATTATTGTTCATTGGTGTTTTTTCTTTGCCAATTTTGTTCAAACAACAAGAGATACCAGAAGCTGATATCACGATTAAAGTTACGGGTTATCAGTGGTATTGGGGATATGAATACGTCGACCATAATTTTGGTTTTGAAAGCATCCTGCTCCAGAGGGATGAATTAGAGGAATATGGGTATGCTCCAGATGAATATTTGCTTGCAACAGATAATGCTGTTGTCGTGCCTATCGGTGCAACGATTGTGATGCAGTTAACTGGAGCGGATGTTATCCATTCCTGGACAATTCCAGCGTTTGGTGTGAAGCAAGATGCTGTGCCAGGGCGGTTGGCTCAACTGTGGTTTGCAGCGGAAAAAGAGGGAATATATTTTGGTCAGTGCTCTGAGCTTTGTGGACAGGCCCACGCATATATGCCCATCACTGTGAAAGTTGTCAGTCAAAAGCAGTACGATGCCTGGCTGAAAGGTGCGATTAATGAATACGCTGGACTTCCACAACCTGTTCTAATGGCGCAAAAATAAATATAACATGAGAGCAAGGTGCATGGCTTACGTGACAGAGCATAATACAGATTACGATCCAGTTTTTAGCGATTATATTGCTTTGCTGAAACCGCGTGTGATGTCACTGGTAGTTTTCACAGCTTTTGTTGGACTGATGGCTGCACCTATCTCTCTGCATCCTGTTGAAGCATTCTGCGCTGTTTTGTTTATTGCTCTTGGAGCTGGGGCCTCTGGGGCCTTAAATATGTGGTGGGATGCTGATATTGATGCAATTATGGTTCGCACGAAAATGCGACCCATCCCTTCGGGGCGCACCAGCCGTGATGCTGCATTGGGACTAGGGGTCGCGCTTTCTGGTCTGTCCGTTTTAATGTTGGGACTTGCCTCTAATTGGCATGCAGCGGGTTGGTTGGCTTTTACAATTTTCTTTTATGCAGTTGTATATACAATCTGGTTAAAAAGAATGACCCCGCAGAATATAGTCATAGGTGGCGCTGCTGGTGCTTTTCCACCTTTAATTGGTTGGGTAGCTGCTACCGGCTCTGTTTCGATTGAGTCAGTTTTAATGTTTGCTTTGATTTTTATGTGGACCCCACCGCATTTCTGGGCATTGGCTTTATTCATGCGATCTGACTATGATGACGCGAAAATACCAATGCTAACCGTGACACATGGGCGAAAAAGTACACGGCGCCACATCATGGTTTACGCAATGCTACAATCTGCACTTGCTGTTACGCTCGCTTTTACCTCTGTCGGCGGTATGATTTACCTGACGATAGCGCTCATCTGTAATTTGATCGTATTGAGAAATGCATCCCTAATTTGGTTGCGTAATGAGGCTGATGCGGAAGCAGACAACTTTAAATTCGAACGTTCTTTCTTTAAATTTTCACTTTTATACCTTTTCCTTCATTTCCTAGCTATTTTAGCTGAGGCCTTGCTTTCGCCATACGGCCTAGGAGGCTGGTAATGGCTATTCGGGTGGAGAGTGAAATGCATAGGCGCCGACGTAGTCAAAACTTTGGTGTCGCTATCTGCTTGGTATTATTCATTTTCTTAATGATGGGGTTGAGCTTTGTTAAACTTACTAACTCCGGCCCAGTTGAGGGCTATGATCATGCGCCGCGACCATCAATGGAAGAAATAGATTTGAAATGACGGCAACTTATAAGACACTGACACTGACACTGAGTTTAGTATTTTTTATGGGTGGATTAGCTTGGGCAAGTGTGCCTTTTTATGATTGGTTTTGCCGCGTCACAGGCTTTGGTGGTGTAACCAGCACAGCGGAAGTGGGTAGCGGCACTATCTTAGATGAAACAATTAAAATACGGTTTGATGCCTCAGTAGAAAGTAAGATGAAGTGGAGTTTTACTCCTGTTGCTAGGACAATGGAAATCAAAATTGGTGAAACGGGTTTAGCATTCTACGAAGCCTATAATCCTACAGATCGTGTGATTGCTGGCTCGGCAAGCTATAATGTTACTCCCTATCAAGCGGGAGGGTTTTTTACAAAAATTGATTGTTTTTGTTTTGAAGAACAAGTTTTGATGCCCGGTGAGCGGGTTCAAATGCCAGTATCATTCTACGTTGATCCAGAAATAGTGGATGACAGTGAAGGAAAATATATCCATACCATCACTTTGTCGTATACATTTTATGAAATTGATTTACCTGAAAAGCAAGCTGCACTGCAGGTTGAGACGACTATAAACCGCAACTAACTACCACGAGGCCCAGTAATGGCACATGAAAAAAATCATGATTATCACATCCTACCACCTTCAGTGAATCCGTTTTTAGGTGCGTTAGCGGCATTGGTAATGCTTACAGGCGCTATCCAATGGATGCATGGCAGCGGTCCATATATCTTTTTAGCGGGTTTTATCGGCGTGCTTTATGTAATGTATGCGTGGTGGAGTGAGGTTGTAGATGAGAGCCATGTTGGCGATCACACGCCGGTCGTTCAAATTGGTCTTCGCTATGGGTTTATTTTATTTATAATGTCAGAAATAATGTTTTTCTCAGCTTGGTTCTGGAGTTTCTTTAAACATCAATTATATCCAATGTATGAATACTTCGGGACGGAGTATTTAAAACCTGATTACCATCATATTAACCCTTGGGAACTGCCGCTGATAAATACTTTGCTTCTATTGCTATCAGGATGCGCAGCCACTTGGGCACACCACGCGCTGGCTCACGAAGACAATCGCAACGATCTACGGACTGGCTTAATTCTTGCTATTGTCTTAGGTGCTATTTTTACAGCTTTCCAGGCATATGAATATAACGAGTTGATCATGGTAGATGGGTGGACCTTCTCCGGCTCTATTACGTTCGCCAACTTCTTTATGGCCACAGGGTTTCATGGAATGCATGTGTTGATTGGCACTATTTTTCTTGCAGTTTGCCTGATCCGAGTAACCAAGGGACATTTCACCTCTAAAAACCATGTTGGCTTCGAAGCGGCGGCTTGGTACTGGCATTTTGTAGATGTGGTATGGCTGTTTTTATTTGCGACGGTGTATCTTTGGGCTGGCTAAAATTTTAGCTAATATGCTTTGTGCTTAGTTAAAGTTTGCAGGGAGGCCTCTTAAGCTGTCTCTTTTAAATTTGAGGTTATTTATGCGATACTGGGGAATGGTCCTCGTTGGGATTTTGGGCGTCGCTATTTTGATGTCCTTAAGTGCTTGGCAAATAAAACGAATGTCTTGGAAAAACGCTCTACTGGCTAATATTGAAAATAAAATATCTGCGCCATCGAGGGTTATTCCCCAAAACCCGTTAGAACAATTTAACAGCTTGATGCCGGTCAAGGCTGTTGGGCAGTATTTTGGTAGAACTATAAAAGTCTTAGTATCACAAAAAATATATGGTGCAGGCTATCGTTTGATCACAGCATTTAAGATGCAGGATGGGCGCAAAATTATGGTAGATCGTGGTTTTGTTTCTGTGAGAAGTGTGATGCCGCCAATGCCAAATGCGGTTGGTGAGGTCATTGGAAATCTGCATTGGCCCAGTGAAATTGACAGCTTTACGCCAGAAAATGATTTAAAAGCAAATATATGGTTTGCGCGTGACGTGAATACCATGGCAGCATATCTTAGCACTGAACCAGTTTTGCTCATCTTAAAATCTAGTAATTTTGAGCAAGAGAATACAAAGCCATTACCCGTTAATACTGCTAGTATTCCCAACAACCACCTGCAATATGCGGTTACATGGTTTCTCATGTCACTTATCTGGCTTGGAATGAGTGGGTATTTCGTTTACCGATCCCGCAAGATTAAAATTTAAGGCCTGTGTAAATGAAATATATTTCAACTCGTGGAAATGCTCCAGTCCTATCTTTTGAGGATGCAATGCTTGCTGGGTTAGCACGGGATGGTGGTTTGTATGTACCGGAAACTGTGCCGCGAATGACCTCTGCGGATATTATTGGTATGGTCGGTCTGTCTTACGAAGAGATAGCTTTGAGGGTGATACAACCGTTCGTTGGTGATAGCTTTTCAGAAGCAGAACTAATTGACTCAATAAGCGTGGCCTATGCTGGCTTTAACCACACTGCCCGTGCACCTCTTGTTCAGTTGGGTCCTAATCACCATTTGCTGGAACTTTTCCATGGCCCCACTTTAGCTTTTAAAGACTTTGCCATGCAGCTGATAGGCCAGCTATTCCAAAGGGCCTTAAACCGCCGTGGTGAGCGTGTCACCATTGTTGGCGCCACTTCTGGGGACACTGGAGCTGCTGCAATTGAAGCATTTAAAGGTCTTGATACAGTGGATGTTTTTATCTTGTTTCCTAATGGTAAAGTTTCAGAAGTACAGCGTAGGCAGATGACAACGCAGAGAGAGACTAATGTTCATGCTATCGCAATGGAGGGCACCTTTGATACTTGCCAAGCAATGTTAAAGGATATGTTTAATGATTTTGAGTTCCGAGATGGTGTCCGGTTGGCTGGTGTGAATTCTATCAACTGGGCCCGGGTGTTGGCTCAGGTGGTTTATTATTTCAGCTCTGCAGTTGCCCTAGGTGCCCCACACCGCAAGGTTTCATTTACAGTTCCAACAGGTAATTTTGGAGACATTTTTGCTGGTTATATTGCGAAGCGAATGGGGTTACCCATTGACCGGTTGGTAATTGCTACTAACCACAATGATATTTTGCACCGCGCGATCACCACTGGACGCTACGATCCTAGTACCGTTACGCCAACCATCACCCCATCTATGGATATCCAGGTATCTTCAAATTTTGAAAGGGCGTTATTTGATGCATATGATCGTAATGGTGAAGCGATAGTGAGATTGATGGGTGAACTGAAAGAGGGGGGCTTTGGAATTAACAAGGAGGCTCTCTCAATTCTTCAGAATTACTTTGATAGTGGCCGTGCAACAGAGAAAGAAACAAGTCTGACGATTAAAAGTATGTTCGAGAGTACTGGTGAAGTACTCTGTCCGCACTCGGCTGTTGGCGTAAAAGTTGCTAATGAAAGTTTAGGTACTGCGCCAATGATTACCTTGGCCACGGCTCACCCAGCCAAATTCCCTGATGCGGTGGATGCATCGATGGGAAAACGTCCTGCACTACCAAATTGGTTGGCTGATTTATTTGATCGTTCTGAACGTCTCACTGAAATGCCAAACGATTTGCAGCTTATGAAAACTCTTATCTGCGAGCGTATTGAACTTTGACTGTACAAACCCACCGCCTGAAAAATGGCTTCCGCATCGTGACAGAGAATATGCCTGGGCTAAAATCTGCCTCCATTGGGATATGGATTAAAGCTGGAGGGAGACACGAAAGTATTGAGCAAAATGGTGTTGCTCATTTTCTTGAACACATGGCTTTCAAGGGAACTGAACGCCGAAGCTCTCTACAAATTGCTGAAGCAATTGAGGATGTTGGCGGCTATATTAACGCCTACACTAGCCGAGAGATGACCGCTTATTATGCGCGTGTTCTGTCTGATGATGTTGATTTAGCCCTGGATGTTGTCTCTGATATTGTTTTGAATCCTGTGTTTAGTTCTGCTGAGATCGAAGTTGAGAGGGGTGTTATTCTGTCTGAAATTGGCCAGGCGTTGGACACTCCTGATGACATAATTTTTGATTGGTTGCAGGAAGTCTCTTACCCTGATCAGCCTCTAGGACGATCTATTCTTGGACCAGCGGAGCAGGTTTCAAATTTTCAAAAACAAGATTTATCAAAATTTGTTTCCCAAAATTATGGCCCGGATCAAATGATCTTAGCTGCTGCGGGTGCAGTTGATCATGAAGCAATCGTAAGGCAATGTGAGCAGATTTTTGGAGATTTAGTTCCGCGAGATCAAAAACGGCTTTTAGCAGGAAGTTTCACCGGTGGTGAAGTGCGTCACATTAAAGATCTTGAGCAGGCGCATTTTGCGTTGGCGTTTGAAGGCCCAAATTATACAAATTCTGATATTTATACAGCGCAGGTCTTTGCAACAGCCTTTGGTGGAGGGATGTCATCTCGCCTTTTTCAGGAGGTGAGAGAGAAGCGCGGTCTTTGCTATTCAATATTTGCCAGTGCCGGGGCTTATTCTGATACTGGTACGCTTACGCTTTATGCGGGCACGTCAGGTGATAAAGTTTCGGAACTCGCCAATATTACGATGGATGAAATCAAACGTGCAGCAGATAATATGAATGAAAATGAAGTTACACGTGCCTGTATTCAAATGAAGGCTGGCCTATTGATGGGGCTCGAAAGTCCTTCTTCACGCGCCGAGAGACTGGCCCGGATGCTTGCTATATGGGATCGTGTTCCTGCATTAGACGAAGTAGTTGAGAAAATAGATGGAGTTACGGTGAATGCTGTCCGCAGTTTTGCAGCATCAATGATTGGTGGTTCTCCTGCAGCCTTAGCACTCTATGGTCCAGTAAAAGATGCTCCAAATGTTGAAGAATTACAGGCCCGTTTGGTTGCCTGATGTTTGGGCGGAGCACAAAGTTTAAAATCGAAACAGAGCGATTGATACTGCGCACTCCGCGGCACAACGACTATCGCAACTGGGTACAACTTCGAACATCTAGTCGCGAATTTCTTACGCCTTGGGATCCAGTATGGTCACTGGATCACCTCACCCGCAAAAGCTTCACCAACCGTGTCTATTGGGCACAACGTGCAGTAAAAAATGGTAGTGGCTATCCTCTATTTTTAATTCGTAAAACTGATCAAGCCCTTGTGGGAGCCGTAACCCTGGATAATATTCGACGAGGGCCGTCGCAAGTAGGTACCTTGGGATATTGGATAGGGGAGCCTCATGCACGGCAGGGCTTAATGCGTGAGGCTGTTGATTTGGTTGTTTCGCATGCATTTATAAGGCTGGACCTTAGTAGAATAGAAGCTGCCTGTTTGCCTGAAAACCAGCCGTCGCGTGGATTGTTAGAAAGTTGTGGCTTTAAGTATGAAGGTGTGGCGCAAAGTTATCTCCAAATTGGGGGCCGGTGGCGTACTCATGTTCTTTACGCAGCGATCAGGCATGATCGACGTGGCAAAACTGTTGCAGGCTAGTTATTTACAAAATTTTCTAGTGAACTAACAGGCATATTTGTTATTTCTAATAGTCTCCACTCACCTATATTTTTTATTAATACAAAAATCTTTTGGATTGGACAGATAAGCATAGTTGGCCATAAGTTTGTCAGAGGACCCTGCCAGCAACTGCATCTAGCTTCGCAATTAGTACTGGATCTCTAGCCTCTGGCGCAGTCATAATTGCAAAATCTAGGGCGGTATCACAACCTTGTGTACATTGTGAACGCTCGGGTCTTAGGCAGTCGGTTAGATTTGCGATAAGGCCCCTGGCTTTCGTTGAATTTTCTGTCAATATTTTGATGATCTCGGTTACGTCAACCTCACCATGATCTGGGTGCCAGCTGTCATAATCGGTGATCATAGCAATAGATGTGTAGCATAGTTCAGCTTCACGTGCTAACTTTGCCTCTGGCATGTTGGTCATCCCAATGACATCACAGCCCCAAACTTCTCTATAAAGCTTGCTTTCAGCTCGGGTGGAGAACTGAGGTCCCTCCATCGCTAAATAGGTGCCACCAAAGTGGACCTTAATACCTTGGTTGTTTGCAGTGTTAAGGCAGGCTTCAGACAGGCGATGGCAGGTGGGATTAGCAACGCTCACATGTGCCACACAACCGGTTCCAAAGAAAGAGTTTTCACGCGCAGTGGTGCGATCAATAAATTGATCTACAACCACAAAGTGACCTGGCTTCATATTGTCTCGAAAAGAACCGCAGGCGCTGATACTGATTAAATCAGTAACACCAAGCCGTTTCAGTGCGTCGATATTAGCCCGGTAGGGTATGTCACTGGGTGAGAGAGTGTGCCCGCGGCCGTGACGAGGCAAAAATGCGATTTCGACTCCATGAAGAGTGCCTGTAAAAATCCAATCTGAGGGTATACCCCAAGGGCTTTCAACCTTTTGCCATTTTGGATTTCCAATTCCATCTATGTCATAAATTCCAGACCCGCCGATTACTCCAATTTTGGTTTTGCGCATCCTAGTTATCCTTCGATTTCAATTATTAATTTTGATTATCGCATATGAGAAGTGATGGTGCCACCATATCAATTTTAGTAACTTAAAGAATACCGTGACCTTTACTAAATATGTGGTATGGGCCTCTATAAGAAATAAATTTGACTAAAAAGGTTCCCCAATATGTCCCGTATTTTACAAGTTGCTTTGGCGGCTCGTCCGTCTTTTTCTGATTTCAATATCAGTGCTGGTGAGCCACTCACGGTGGGCCGTATACGGATTGAAGTTTTGGCGGGGCTTACGGTCGCTTTGGCTTTGGTGCCAGAAGCGGTAGCATTTGCTTTTGTTGCAGGTGTGCATCCTTTGGTTGGCTTGTATGCAGCCTTTATTGTGGGTTTGGTCACTGCTGTAATTGGTGGACGACCAGGCATGATATCAGGGGCGACTGGGGCCTTGGCTGTCGTTATGGTTGCGCTGGTTGCGCAGCATGGGGTCGAATACCTTTTTGCCACAGTTGTATTGATGGGAGTGATCCAGATTATTGTAGGAATTTTGCGATGGGCTAAATTCATACGACTTGTGCCTCATCCAGTCATGTTGGGCTTTGTTAATGGCTTAGCTATCGTAATATTCTTGGCTCAGATGAGCCAATTCAAGGTGCCTGGTACCGTGGTTGATACAGGCCACGGTATGTCTGGCGGAGAGTGGTTGTCTGGGATGCCAATGATAATCATGCTTAGTCTGGTAATTCTTACCATGACAATAGTTTGGCTGATGCCAAAATTTACGAAATTTATTCCAGCGCCCTTGGCTGGAATTGGTATAGTCGCCGCTTTGGTAATAGCTTTTGGAATTGATGTCCCAAGGGTCGGAGATTTGGAAAGTATTAAAGGTACGTTCCCAAGTTTTCACAATCCATTTGGTAATGGAACTGGACTTTATGGTACTGCTTTAGCTCCATTCTCACTGGAAACCTTTTTTATAATTGCACCTTATGCTGGCATTTTGGCCGCAATTGGTTTGATTGAAAGCTTACTTACGCTGAACCTCGTCGGCGATATCACAAAAAAACGTGGGGGTGCGAGCCAAGAAAGTATCGCACAGGGCATCGCGAATACAATAACAGGTTTTTTTGGTGGTATGGGCGGTTGTGCAATGATTGGTCAATCGATGATTAATGTAAAATCAGGCGGAAGAACTCGGATAGCTGGTATAGCAGCAGCCCTGTTTCTTCTGGCTTTTATAGTTGTTGGCTCGTCATGGATTGAACAGATCCCGTTAGCTGCTCTAGTTGGTGTAATGTTTATGGTAGTTATTGGGACATTTGCCTGGAATAGCTTTAAAATCATGCGTAAAATACCACTCACTGATGCCTTTGTGATAATTTTAGTTACGGTCGTGACTGTTATGACTGACCTTGCAATAGCTGTTGTGGTCGGTGTCATTGTTTCTGCATTAGCTTATGCATGGCAAAATGCGACACGAATTCATGCCAACCGGTTATTTGAAGAAGATGGCACCAAGGTTTATAAAATCCGGGGTCCTTTGTTCTTTGGTTCTAGTGATGGCTTTGTTGAGTTATTTACGCCGGATGATGATCCAAAAAAAGTCATTGTTGATTTTGTTGAAAGTAGGGTGGCCGATCAATCCGCCTTGCAAGCCATAGAAGCAATTGCTGCTAAATATGAAGCAGCTGGCAAACGAATTCAGCTCCGCCATCTTAGCAAGGATTGCCACTACCTTCTAAATAAAGCTGGCCATTTAATAGTCGACAGCGATGATGATCCTGATTATGAGGTCGCTGTAGATTATGGCGTACGCACTGGTATTTTAGCAGACAGTGGGCACTGATTTTCCTAAATTATGTGGGATGGTTTAATCATCTGGGCGATCAAGTGAAAATATATTATCAACTACAGAATAGTCTCTGTAGCCAAGTCGTGCCAGTGGACGAAATTTACTGACATCAAAAATCCCATTAACGAGACAATTATCACGAATATGGACGCCAATTACTTCGCCAAATATCACAAAGTTAGCTTCGCCAGATAGTTTGACAATCTGCGTTAATTTGCATTCCAAACTAGCGGGCGCTCCGTCCACGCGAAATCCCTTTATGGTGTCGCAGGGTATTGCCTTCAGCCCAGCTTTGACAAACTCATCTTCTTCTTTTTTAAATGTTTGTGATGAAGCATTCATTTGATCTCGCATTGCAAACTCAACTATGTTGACGCAGAATACTCCTGTTTCGCGAATGTTAGCGACGCTGTCTTTTGTCCCGTTTTGGTCCGGCTTTGCTCCTGTTGATGAAAACATAATTTGTGGTGGTACATATGCGACAGCGTTGAAAAATGAATATGGCGCCAAGTTTCTATTTCCCTCTGAGTCTTGGCTGGAAATCCAACCAATAGGGCGTGGAGTCACAATAGCGTTAAATGGGTTGTGCGGCAGGCCGTGACCATCTTTAGGGCGATAAAACATATAGTATCCTTGTTATTTGTAAACATAATAACTGCGTGTTAGGCCAGTTGCAAAAAGAAAGAGAGAAGTACCAGTGTTTCATTTGGCATCTGAAACAACAGAGGATCTTTGGGAGGTTGAGGCACTCTATGATTTATGCTTTGGACCTGGCAGACAGGCTTTATCATCGTATAGGTTGCGTGAAGGTGTAGCAGCTTTAAGAAATCTATCTTACACAGTCAGGGACCCTGACGGAATTTTGGCTGGTGCAATTAGATACTGGCCTATTCACATTGATGGGGTTGATGCTATTTTACTTGGGCCGATTGCTGTACATCCTACAAGACAGGGTGAGGGCCTTGGCAGTTTTCTGATACAAGAAAGTTTGAGTTTCGCCATGTCGCAGGGCTGGCAGCGTGTACTGCTTGTGGGTGACGTCCCCTATTATAGTCGTTTTGGGTTTGAGTTGTTATCAGGCATCGAAATGCCCCCCCCCATAAATCCAAGCCGCATCCTAGGCCTGGCCTTAGATCCTGGGGCATGGAATGGAGTTTTGGGAAAAGCGAGTGGTTTTTAAGCATTGTTTTTAACCCAATTTAAGACTGAGCTTCTAACTGATTCATGTCCTTCGTCACGAGATTGATTAATCACCATTTTCACGTCCTGCAGATTTACACGACGGATCAGGTGCTTAACTGGCGCTATGGAGGCTGGCCGCATCGAAAGGGTTTTAATGCCAAGTGCCGCAAAACAAATTGCATCGATTGGGCGACCAGCGTCTTCGCCGCAATACGAGAGTTCAGTATTCGAAGCACGTGCGCGCTCCACAATTTGTTCTAGGAAGTTCAGGAAACTAGTATTTAGGGTGTCGTAACGCCGGCGCACCCGTTCGTTTTCACGGTCCGCTGCAAAAAAGAATTGTTTTAAATCATTTCCGCCGATGGACAGAAAATCTACTTCTTCAAAAAACTGATCTGGGGCAAATGCCAGTGAAGGGGTCTCGAGCATAGCCCCAACTTTTATATTCGACGGCAGTTCATGCCCCAACTTAGTTTCCCGAGTTATAGCTCTATGCAACTCTGCTTTTGCTCCATGGAATTCGCCATACTGAGCGACAAAAGGAAACATCACAGAAAGTTCTTGCCCTGCGGTTGCGCGCAAAAGAGCCTGTAATTGCATCCGCAATATCCCTGGTTTATCAAGGCCCACCCTTATCGCTCTCCAACCCATTGCAGGATTTGGTTCTTCCTGAGGTGCCATGTAGGGTAATACTTTATCTGAACCAATATCCAGGGTGCGGAAAGTGACACCGCGACGTTTAGCTGCATTTATTACACGCGCATATTGGGTGACTAATTCACCACGTTTAGGCATTTGGTTTTGCGTTAGAAACTGTAGTTCTGTCCTAAATAGACCCACTCCCTCTGCGCCTGAACTTTGCAATGAGGGTAGGTCAGCCATAAGTCCTGCGTTCATCAAAAGTTTAATAATAGATCCACATTTAGCCTGCGCGGGTTTTTTTCGTAGTTTTGTATAACGATCCACCGCTTGGCGCTGCATTGCTATTTTATCTTGAACCGCTTTAAGTACCCCTTCGTCAGGGCGGAGATGTACAGACCCCTGATCCCCATCTACCAAAATTATATCGCCATTTAGAGCTTCAGTTAAAATGCCTTTTGCATGAATTACCAAGGGAATGGCTAAGGCTCGAGCGACTATGGCTGCGTGGGAACCGACAGACCCTTCTTCAAGAACAATACCCCTCAGGTTACGGCCATAATCTAACAATTCCGCGGGCCCAATATTTCGGGCAACTAGAATCGGATTGTTAGAAATTTCGGCACCTGTATCGTCTCCCTGGCCTGTTAGAAGGCGCAACAACCGATTGGACAGGTCATCGATATCGTGCAGGCGCTCACGTAAATACGGATCATTAGATTGTCCAATTCTACTTCGTGCTGTGGACTGTTCTTTTTCGACTGCCGCTTCTGCGGATAGACCTCTTTGAATATCTTCTTCCATACGCCGCCGCCAACCTTTTGAATTGGCGAACATTCTATATGCTTCTAATACTTCAAGTTGTTCAGAATCCCCACTTCTGACATCAGACAGCATTTGATCTACTGATACCCGCAAACGATCTAGCGCGCCTTCAAGGCGATTTTGTTCAATATCAGGGTCATCTGCAATTGGATTTGTAACTACCACCCGTGGTTCATGCAGGTATACCGCTCCCTCGGCCACACCCTCTTGTGCGCTTAAACCTTCAAAACTAATGGGTTTTTGATGTCGGGCGGATAGCGCATCTCCGTCACCTACAAATGCGCCCAATTCAGTCATTTCAGCCAACACCATTGCGACAACTTCTAGTGCATATATTTCATCAGCAGAAAACTCACGTGTGGCCTTGGATTGGACCACCAATACTCCAAGGGATTCGCCAAGCCGTTGTATTGGCACTCCTAAAAAAGAAGAATAAATTTCTTCCCCAGTTTCAGGCATATATCTGAAACCTTTGGAAGCTGGCGCATTAGCAGTATTGATTGTTTGATTAAATCGAGCAACACGACCAACAAGACCCTCGCCTCTTCGCAATCGAGTTTGATGAACGGCAATCGCGTTTAGCCCTTCTGTCGCGCAAAGCTCCAGTGTGTCAGTGTCACGGAATAGATAAATGGAGCAAACTTCTGAGCCCATTGAACGCGCTGTGAGCTTTACAATCTTATTTAACCGGGCTTGCCCTGCAGAATCTTCTGCCATCGCATCTCGCAATGCGACAAGTAGTTTACGGCTTTCGCTCTCTGAAGCTTGGACCATGTAAAACCGTGCTCCCTAGGCTACTTTCTCCAATTCAAAAGCATCATGCAGGGTTTGTACCGCTAGTTCCATATATTTCCGCTCGATAAGCACAGAAATTTTAATTTCTGATGTCGTTATGACTTTAATGTTTATTCCTTCTCCGTGCAGCGCCTCAAACATTGTGGCTGCTACTCCGGCATGGCTCCGCATTCCAATTCCAACAACGGATACCTTTGCCACTGACTCGTCTGCAACTAGATTGTGATAATTAATGGAACCGGTATCTTTTGCGGTCTGAAGAGATTTTTCTGCCCGTAAAACTTGGTCAGTGGGACAAGAAAACGTCATATCAGTGCGTCCATCTTCACTAATATTTTGTACAATCATATCTACGTTAACTCCCGATTTAGACAGTGGGCCAAAAATGGCGGCTGCAATTCCGGGCCTATCTGCTACAGAAATTAAAGTCATTTTAGCCTCGTCCCGACTGTAGGCTACACCTGCAACAACGTTCGATTCCATAATTTCCTCCTCCGCACATACTAATGTGCCTGCCGTGTCTGATGGTTTCTCAAATGAGCTTAGCACTCTCAAGCGTACATTATACCTCATGGCTAACTCTACTGAGCGCGTTTGTAATACCTTTGCTCCCAGAGAAGCTAGTTCAAGCATTTCTTCAAAAGCTATTTTATCAAGCTTTCGGGCGTCACTAGAAATACGGGGGTCCGTAGTGTAGATCCCGTCCACATCTGTAAAAATATCACATCGTTTGGCTTTAAATGCAGCTGCAAATGCGACCGCTGTTGTGTCTGAACCACCCCGGCCGAGGGTAGTGATCCTACCACTGGCGCTTACTCCTTGAAACCCGGCGACAACAGCTACCTGCGTACCATTAGCAAAGCTATCCTCTAAATTCTTTGTAGGAATTTCCTCGATGCGCGCATTACCGTGCATATTTGTAGTTTTAACTGGCACTTGCCAACCTTGCCAACTTTGTGCTGAAATATCCATTTCTTGGAGCGTTAGGGCCATAACCCCAGCTGTTATATTTTCGCCTGAAGAAACCACTGCATCATATTCTTGTGTGTCATAAAGCGTGGACGCTTCATTCACCCACTTGACTAATTCATTAGTTTTTCCAGACATCGCTGAAACAATTACAATTATTTGGTGGCCTTGTGCCACTTCAAGTTTAATTCGTTCAGCCGCTTGGCGGATGCGATCAAGGTTGGCAACAGAAGTTCCACCGAATTTCATTACCAGACAAGGCATGGCTTTTTAAATCCCTTAAGTTTCGAAGTTTTGGTAGGCTTTTGTGCTATCAAGAGCAAGTGTTTCTAATATCAAATTTTGATAAGGTTAATTGGTCTTGCGCTTTGGCATAAAGGGTAAAGGAGTGACTGGCACTCCATCTTCAATTAACGCTTTAGCTTCCTCTGGCTTAGCTTCCCCATAAATTGATCGCGAAGGCTGATCACCATCGTGCATTGCGCGGGCCTCGCTCGCGAAATTCATACCCACGTAATCTGAGTTTTTTTCCACTTCTAATTTTAATTTGGCCAAAGCCTTTTCCATATCACCTTTTGGTGCAGTTAAGGTTGGCTTCTCTTTTACTTTTTTTGTGCTAATTTTAGGTGCCATCAAGCATTTAGAAATGTTACCATCTCCACAATGTATGCAGCTCAACATTCCAGAAGCCGCTAGTTTTTCAAAAGCATTTGAAGATTGAAACCAACTATCAAAATTGTGATTATTTTTGCATTTCATTGAAAAGCGTATCATCGCTTATGCTCCCACGCTCGTTCGTGTTTAACTAGTATTAATATTCAGTTTAAATCAAGTAGCCAAAAGCTTTGTGTCATTCCAAATTTCTTCAACTTGCATCAAAGCATTTAATTAACATTGCCAATTCTGGCTCTGCCACAGATTTGGCAGCATTCTCTCTGGTGAACCACTTACGTTTTCGTTCAAGTTTTTCAGGATAATTTGATAGAATATTTTGTACTTTTAATGAAAATATGGTTACAATACATGGAAGAATTTCACCAGGTTCGACTTTTTTATTATAGCAGTAAATTCCTATTGGTCTTTCATCGTGTTCGCCGGTGACACCCGCTTCTTCAAAAGCTTCATTTGCAGCACTTTCTCCGGGTGTCATTTTGTTTTCTGGCCAACCTTTGGGGAGGATCCAACGTTTTGTACGACGTGAGGTAATAAGCAGAAATTCAATTTTCCCATTTTTGAAACGAAAACACAGAGCGCCAAATTGTGACCTAACGTGGCGCTTTTGCTTTGGCTCAATCAAAAGTGGTAGTTGAATTAGATCTGTGCGGCTCATTTTTATTTTTTCTTTGTTGTTGTATATCGATAACATGAATTTGATTAAAATACAAAAAAAGTTAAGAGCCCAAAATATATGTTTAAAAATTTAAAAGTCTTGGTAACAGGTCACTGGCAAAGTATTCGTGCCTTTCAGACATTTTGTTTGGGTTTTCTCATTTGTGTGTGTGCAACAAACTACTCGGTGGCGCGGCCAATTGATGTGTTCGCCGCCGCAAGCCTCAAAGAACCACTAGACGAATTAAGTGCCGCATACTTTGCGAAAACAGGAACAAATGTACGCATTTCATATGCTTCATCGAGTGTGTTAGCTCGGCAAATTGAATATGGTGCTCCGGTGGATGTATTTATTTCGGCTAATTTGGGGTGGATGAAGTATTTAGATGGTGAGGGCTTGCTGATGAAGGATGTGCATCCTATCGCCTTTAATAGGCTTATATTTGCATCGTACACGTCTGAAAGGTTGGAATTAAATACCGCAGATATTATTGACCGTCTTGCGGGAGGTAAGCTGGCTATTCCGTTAATGGATGCTGTTCCTCTAGGACTTTATGCAAGGCAGGCCCTACAGAATTTGGGGCTTCTGGACGCATTAAAGCCTCATATGGTTTACTATGATAATGCCCGCAGCAGTTTGATTCCAGTTTTGCGTGGAGAAGTCGAATTGGGCATAATATACTCTAGTGATTTGACATTTAAACCAGATTTGTATTTGGCTGCTGAAATACCTGAAAACTCGCATGAGAAGATTACTTACGCTGCTGCGCAGCTCGTGCCCTACGGGGCTGATTTTGTACTATATTTATTACAACCTGAGGCTCATGCAGTTTTTAAAAGTCATGGTTTTTCCAGCCCATGAGTTGGATCTCCTTTAGCTCAGTTGAACTTCAAGCCGTTACCTTGTCACTTTGGGTGGCTATGGTTTCGGTAATTCTAAGCCTGCCAGCTGCAATAGCTGTTGCCCATCTATTAGCAAGAAAGCAGTTTTGGGGGCATAGCTTTTTGAATGCACTTGTACACTTACCGCTGGTGCTGCCGCCTGTGGTCACTGGATATGTTTTATTGGTCGCCTTTGGACGTAAGGGAATATTTGGACCTGTACTTGAAGCTTTTGGACTTCAATTAGCTTTTACATCTGCTGGTGCGGCTCTCGCTGCGGCTGTGATGGCCTTCCCACTAATCGTTAGATCTATACGCCTCGCAATAGAGGCTGTAGACCCCGAGTTGGAGGAAGCCGCTAGTACTTTGGGGGCCTCTCCATTGTTTATATTTTTTTATGTGACGCTTCCACTTATCCTTCCAGGAATTTTGGCTGGTTCAGTGGTTGGCTTTGCTAAAGCGTTAGGGGAATTTGGAGCGACTATTACGTTCGTTTCAAATATACCAGGTGAAACTCAAACAATTGCGTCAGCTATCTATTCACTTTTACAAGTGCCTGGACGAGAATTTTCGGTGTTACGTATGATTGGGGTTTCGATCTTTTTATCCTTTGGCGCCTTGATCATCTCTGAATTTTTAGCGCGAAAAATGGTTCGCCGATGACGGTCAAGTTAGATATTAAATTACAGCGGAATAAATTTTTGTTGAATGTAAAACTAAAGGCTCCACCTGGGGTGACAGTTATTTTTGGTCCCTCAGGAAGTGGTAAAACAACACTGCTTCGTGTCATTTCTGGGTTGGAGACAGCCACTCAAGGTGATGTCTCAATAGATGGGGTAAACTTGTTGGGTGTTCCCCCTCATCGGCGAGCTGTTGGTTATGTATTCCAAGAGCCTAGGCTCTTCCCCCACTTGAATGTTTTAGGAAATTTGAAATTTCCTCAGAGGATGAGTAGGGGGTTTGGCCTACAAAGTCTTGGTGAGGTAATTGATCTACTTGAACTTGAGCCCCTGTTACATTGCTATCCTAACGTGTTGTCTGGAGGTGAGGCGCAGCGCATCGCACTGGGACGCGCACTGGTAAGTAACCCTAAATGCCTGTGTTTGGATGAACCACTTTCAGCTCTTGATCAGGCTCTTAAAGAACGTATCTTGCCCTACCTTGAGCGTTTAAAAGATAAAATTCAGATCCCAATTCTTTACGTTACTCATGATGCCGCGGAAATGGCACGCCTAGCAGACAATATTGTTTTAATGCGGAATGGAAGCAATGTTTTATCTGGTCTAGTAGATGACGTTTTGTCAGATCCAACAGCGGTACCATTTTTGGGGGTTCGTTCAGCTGGTACGGTTGTATCTGCTCGTGTTATGCCACGTGATCCTATTTCGGGCTTAGCTGTTGTGTCTTTTGCTGGTGGTAAACTTTTTTTACCTGAGTTGTTACAGCAAGAAGGTAGCATAATTCGAATTAGAATTCCGGCTCAAGATATTATTTTAGCTTTACGAAAACCTAAAGAAATTTCGGCTTTAAATATTTTAAGTGGACAAATTTCTAGAATTCACCAAGGCCAAGGACCGGGTGTGATGGTACAATTTAAGGTAGGAAAAACGCTATTTTTGGCTCGCTTAACCCAGTATTCTGCAACTAGAATGGATCTTAAGAAAGGGCAAAACATCTTTGCGATAATAAAGGTTAGTGCCTTTGATCCAGCAGGGATAGGCACCTGACTTAATACTGCCTAAAATAGAAAGTCTTTGCCCTCTTGCAAAAGAGGCTTATGGGTAAAGGTTTTACTATCTAAGAGATCGCTCAGCGCTAAGTTTTCGACTGTACCCTGATTGTATTATTTCTACTGCAAATAAAACTACGACGGCAAAGTAAAAAGTGGTTTTTGACATTGGGATTAATTCATAGCCAAAGATTTTTACTGCTAAACTTTCGTCGTGCATTGCATGACTAGCAGCAACGCCGGCCTCTCCAATTAATACGACCCCAACGATCAGTAAGATAAACAAACCCAATACTTCATACATCCGGTTTTTTTCTAAAAATTTCGTAACTCCATCTGCTAAGAGAAGCATGGCTAAGCCTGAAAGAACAATTGCGATGGCTAATATTGGAAATACATCTGTAATAGCCAACGCTGATAAGACAGAGTCAAAGCTGAATATAAGGTTCATAAGCACTATTAATGCAACCACAGAGACCGCTGATTTCCGTTGCTTGCCTTCTGAGTGATTTCCTAAACTATGAACTGATAGCATATGGCTTATCTCTTTTACAGCAGTATACATGATGAAAACGCCACCAATAAGAAACACGCATGTTGCAAAATTTATTCCACCCGAAACAATTGGACCAGTGAGTATTAAAAAAGGCTCTTGTAGTTTGCCAATCAATTGGATCATAGCAAATAAAAGGATCACGCGTAGCGCTACCGCGATTATAATCCCCCAATATCTCACGCGCTTTTGATATTTTAAGGGTGCACGTTGGCTTTCAATCGAAATATATAAAAGATTGTCAAAACCCAGCACTGCTTGCAAAAAACATAACATAAGCAAGTTAACTGCATTTTCTATAGTAAAAAGATCAGCCATTAATTCACAACCTTAAATTAAAATTTATAGATTTTAGCTTTGATACCTTGGCTTTAGCTGCGTGACGACAACTTTTTTTTCATTTTTTTTGTAACGAGCTTTGGTTTAGTTGACCACCCTAACTGATCTGCAAGTACGCGCCGTTTGACTTCCTCAACCTCTCCAGGCTTCAAGTCACGCAACTGGAATGGGCCGTATGATATGCGAATTAGCCGGTTTACTGAAAACCCTAAAAATTCCATTGCCCGCCTAACCTCACGGTTTTTACCTTCCTTTAGGCCAATAGTTAGCCAAAAGTTTGCGCCAGTTTGGCGGTCAAGTTGAACCGTCATAGGTTGAAAGTGTTCACCATCCACTGTGATGCCTTTGGTCAATGGTTCAAAAGCGCCCTCACGCGGGTAACCTTTGATTCGTACTCTGTAGCGCCTAGTCCACCCCGTACTTGGTAGTTCCAGCGTACGCTTCACACCTCCGTCATTTGTTAGCAGCAGCAACCCCTCAGAGCTCATGTCTAAGCGGCCAACTGACATAACCCTTGGTAAGTTTTCAGGCAGGCTTTCAAACACAGTCTCACGTCCTTTTTCATCACGTGACGTTGTTATTAATCCGGTCGGCTTGTGATAAAGCCAAAGTCGTGGCTCTTCAGGAGCTTCTAAAACTGTATCATCAAATTCAACTTTATCAGCTGAATGTACATTTAAAGCGGGACTTAAGATTTTTTTCCCATTTACTTTAATTCTTCCCGCAGCAATCAATTTCTCAGCATCGCGACGACTTGCTACGCCGGCGCGGGCTAGAACTTTAGCGATCCGGTCGCCCTTTGGTGTTTCATCTGCCATGGTGAGGGCTTAGACTGTGATCACAGCAAAGCCAAGCGGGGATAAATGTGTTTTAGTAGTCAAATGGATCTAGCCTTAGCGGAGGCACAAAAGGCTGCTTTGATGGGTGAGGTGCCAGTGGGCGCGGTGATAGTTGACCCCGCAGGCAATGTCCTAGCATCAGCAGGAAACCGGACACGTCGTGACTCCGACCCTACCGCCCATGCAGAAATGTTAGCAATTCGACAGGCTGCTAAATTTTTAGGTAATGATCGCTTGTTGGGTTGTACACTTTACGTAACACTTGAGCCATGTGCTATGTGTGCAGGTGCCCTATCGCACGCCCGTGTCTCTCGTGTAATATACGGGGCGCCTGATCCGAAGTCGGGTGGTACAGATCATGGAGCAAGGGTATTTGAGCATTCTCAAGCTCATCATCGGCCTGAGGTCGTGGGTGGCATTTCAGAGGTAGCATGTTCAATGCTAATTAGCGATTTTTTTGCCAGTCTACGCTTTAAGGACTAGGCCAAAGATTGGGGCACTTGGCAACATGTAAATCCCAAGTTAATAAACGTCTTAAGCAAAAATAGAATAGAAGGATCGCGGATGTCAATTGATACTAAAACAGCGGCTCGAGTTGCCAAGCTTGCTAGGATCAAAGTGGATGAAGCAGACCTGCCCGCTTTAGCCCAAGAATTCACTAATATCCTGGGTTTCATCGAACAGTTAAATGAAGTGGATGTTGAAGGTATAGAACCAATGACTTCGGTAACTCCACAGCGCCTTTTTCGACGTGAGGATGTTGTAAACGATGGCAACCAGCAGGACGCTGTTTTGCGCAACGCGCCAGATGCCCGCGAGGGTTTTTTTGCTGTTCCGATGGTGGTGGAATAATGTCTGAATTAATGAAGCTTAAATTGGCTGAGGCTCGAGATGCGTTGAGGTCTGGGAAGATAACTGCAGTAGAATTGACCGATGCATCTTTAGCAGCAATCGATTCATCTAAACCTTTGAATGCTTTTGTGCACGACACATCCGAAATAGCGCGTGCGCAGGCAATTGCAGCAGACGAGCGCCTTCAAGCGGGTGAAGCGCCTGACATGTGTGGCCTACCTATTGGAATAAAGGACTTATTTTGCACCAATGGCGTTACCACTCAAGCGGCGAGTGCCATACTTGATGGATTTAAACCACAATATGAATCTACCGTATCGAAAAAATTGTTCAACGACGGTTCAGTAATGGTTGGTAAGCTAAACATGGATGAGTTTGCCATGGGCTCCTCTAATGAGACTTCAGTATACGGAAATGCTGTAAACCCTTGGAAAGTTGATGACCGTGATCTTACGCCGGGTGGATCATCTGGAGGCTCTGCTGCTGCAGTTGCCGCTGAAACTTGTCTAGCTGCAACTGGTACTGATACTGGAGGCTCTATTCGCCAACCTGCAGCCTTCACTGGCATTACGGGAATTAAGCCTACATATGGCCGGTGTTCACGGTGGGGGATTGTGGCCTTTGCGTCGTCACTTGATCAAGCAGGCCCCGTTACGAAAGACGTGCGCGATGCAGCTATTATGTTGGAGGCAATGGCTGGATTTGACGCAAAAGACAGCACATCTGTAAACTTACCTGTTCCAAACTTTGAGGCAGCTTTAACTGGAGATATAAGAGGTAAAACTATTGGAATCCCAAAAGAATATCGAGTGGATGGGATGCCTGATGAGCTTGAAACTTTATGGTCAGACGGTACTTCAATGTTGCGTGATGCAGGTGCAATTATCAAAAACATCAGTCTCCCGCATACGAAATATGCACTACCTGCATATTACGTCATTGCGCCAGCGGAAGCTTCATCTAACTTAGCTCGCTATGATGGTGTTCGGTTCGGCCAAAGGGCTAAACTAGAGGCCGGTGATGGCATTACTGAGATGTATGAAAAAACTAGAGCTGATGGGTTTGGAGCTGAAGTAAAGCGCCGGATAATGATAGGTACGTATGTTTTGTCGGCCGGTTTTTATGACGCTTACTACAATCGAGCCCGTCGGGTTCGTGCTCTAATCAAAAGGGATTTTGAACAGGTATTTTCTGATGGAGTGGACGCTATTTTAACGCCATCTACGCCATCAGCGGCTTTTGGACTGGGTGAGATGGCGGCCCTTGATCCTGTCAAAATGTATCTATTTGATGTTTTTACAGTAACGGTCAATCTGGCAGGGTTGCCAGGAATTTCGATCCCTGCAGGACTAGACTCAAAGGGTTTACCACTTGGCTTGCAGTTGATTGGTCGACCATGGGAAGAGGGCGATTTGCTGAATACAGCCTTTACGCTTGAAAATGCATTAGACTTTAACGCTAAGCCTAACAAATGGTGGATATGAGGGATTCATTAAGTTTTAAGTTATACTAATTCAGTTTTTTTGAATAAACGTTACTTAATGGGTGGCCAAAACCGATTGGAGATCACAAGGAAACAAATGAAGTATTTAGCAATAACTTTAATGATGTGTTTGGTAGTAGCTTGTCAGCGGGCTGTTCCTAGCGATGTGCTGCTTGGGTCTCTAAGCACCGAAAGGCAGTCCGATGGTTCGCCATCTACTCTAACTGATGACCGGACCGCTACAAATAGTGAGATAGTGCCCAGTGAAACAGTAGCAATTTCTAGTACTGGAATTTCTGAAGAACAAGATTTTGAAGTAGTTGCGAATTCTCAAACAATAGAGAGTGATGCTGAACGCATTGCTGCTAATCGCGCCAAATATATTGTATTTGATGTGGAGAAGCTGCCGATACGAGGCCTTACTGGGCCAAATGTTGTTGAATATGCAATCCGAACAGACAACCCACTTGGAATACAAATTTACAAACGTCTAGTTGTGTTGGGCGATTCAATCGCAAGCCAGTGGCGTTGTGATAGGTTTTTATCATCAGATCTGGCGCAGAAAGCCTTTTTGTCTCGCGGTGGCCCGGAACGAGATATTCTTCTCTTAGATCCTGATGGAGATGGTTTTGCCTGTGCCTGGGATCCTAGGCCTTTTCGGCTAGCGGTGAAAAACTGACGCAATATTTGATAAACCGACAGCTATCGCCAAATAAGGGCCCTCGCCGCGGGGTGAATGAGCCCAATTTGATTGTAATACATTATACAGCGATGGGCTCTCCCAAAGAAGCTTTGGACCGCTTATGTGATCCTGAGTGTGAAGTTTCAGCCCATTATTTTATTGAGCAGGAAGGGGTGGTCACACAACTAGTAGGGGAAGCAGAACGTGCTTGGCATGCTGGTTCGGGATGCTGGGGAGATTGTTGTGACGTGAATTCGTCCTCGGTTGGTATTGAATTGTGTAATACGGGTTCCCAGCCGTTTCCCAAATCACAGATGTTGGTTTTAAAAAAATTATTAAGCGAGCTTATGGAGAGGTGGGCGATCCCAGCCTGTAGTGTTATCGGTCACTCTGATATGGCGCCAGGGCGCAAACAAGATCCGGGCCGTTTATTTGACTGGAAAGATTTGGCTGATGAGGGTTTAGCCGTATTTCGTGGGCGATCTCACGTGAAAGTATTACCATTTATGGAAGCGGCCAAACTATTCGGCTATTTTATTCCAGAGCGAGAAGCAAACTCTGAAGAAATCCAAACTTTAATCTTAGAGGCTTTTCGCCAGCGCTTTAGACCCAATGCTGTGGGACCACTTTGTGACAGTGATATAAAGATTTTATCAGATCTGGGTCAAAGCTATTCAGTTAATGTTAACTCTTGACCGCCACGAGCTTGCGGCCTAACAGCTGAATTGCGCGGGGGGCTGGGCAATCGCGAGGGGCAACTCTCGAGGAAAGTCCGGACTCCCTGAAACAACGGTGCCGGGTAACGCCCGGCGGGGGTAACCCTAGGGAAAGCGCCACAGAGAACAGACAGCCTTGCATGCAAGGTAATGGTGAAACGGTGGGGTAAAGCTCACCGCGCGACTGGTAACAGTCGTGGCACGGCAAGCCCCACCGGGAGCAATGCCAAATAGGGACCGCATATGGACAGTTTCAGTCTAGCAGGTTCGGGTTGGCAGCTAGATGGGCCTGGTAACAGGCTCACGAGATGAATGATTGCCCAAGGTGGCGTGGGCAACTACGCAATTCTGGACAAAATCCGGCTTACAGGCCGCCCGCGCACTTTTGTTTTGATCCATATCTGTGAAACGGTTGACAGTGCTGCACACAGGGTTAAAAGCCATTACTTAGTATTAATGCGGCCATTGGGTTGCGCTCCGAGGGAGAATTTCAATGGCAAAGCCAACCACGATTAAAATTCGGTTAAATTCCAGCGCTGGGACTGGGCACTTCTATGTAGCTAAGAAGAATGCTCGGACAATGACTGAGAAGATGGTTGCTCGTAAGTATGACCCGGTTGTACGAAAGCACGTTGAGTACAAAGAAGGTAAAATTAAGTAACCCAAGCCACTCTACTATTTCGCAAAGGCTGTGTATTTTGTGCAGCCTTTGTTTTTTCAGGTTGCGGTAGATTTACTTATTTCAATTAATACTTATCGCTAGTGTTTAGTTAAAAAGCACCTAATGGGTTTCCATTAGGTGCTTTTTATTTAGATTTTATTTAGTAAATTTAATTTTTAGTCACTAGTACTTCCCATAAACATTAGCAAGAACTGAAACATGTTCAAGAAATCGAGATATAGGTTAAGGGCACCGAAGATTGCTGACTTAGCTAGCCAATCTTGGTCACCGTGGTGTGCGTGCGCCAGATACTGATTTTTGATATTTTGAGTGTCATACGCAGTTAAACCAGCAAATACTAAGACTCCGATCCCTGAAATTGCAAACAGCAGAGCAGGAGATTGCAGAAAAATATTGACTACCATGGCTACAACTAACCCTATTACTCCCATGATAAGGAAGCTACTCCAACCTGATATGTCCCGCCTTGTTGTGTAGCCGAAGAGTGATAATCCGGCGAAGGCAATCGCAGTAACCAAAAAAGTTTGTGTGATTGAGTGTCCAGTGTAGCGAATGAAAATTGAGCTTAGCGACAGCCCAATCAGTGTGGCAAAAACAAAGAAGAATAGTTGTGCGCCGGCTGCAGTTGCACGACGCATTACTGTTCCCATTCCAAGAAACAAAACTGCCAGTGGTGCAAACATAATAACGTATTTGAGTGGAGTTCCATAAATTGTCAGGCCAAAGCTAGTTAGCAGTTTGCCGTTTGGTAACTGTGCTGCGGCTAGGCTCGCGTCTGTTGTTGTGGCCAGTCCTGCTATGGCCCAAGCAGCGACAGCAGTGATTACCATACCAACCGACATTGTGCTGTAGACTTTGTTCATATGTGATCTTAGGCCCGCGTCAACAGTTGCTGTACGCTTGCCGGCATTTGCGCTTATTGTATTATAATTTGCCATGTTGGCCTCCAAAATGGTGCATGTGCACCCGCGGTTTTAATATTACACTTAATATCGGCCTAATCTCATATGATTTCAAGGGGCTTTAAGTTTTTATGTTTTATATTTTTCTAAAGTATGAATTTTTATTTATTAATGTAACTCAGTTTTTGGACTTGGGGCCACGAACGATCAATTTGCCTATAGATTTACGCGCTTTGAGGTCATCCAATGCCTCCAGTGCCTGATCGAATTCATATACCTTATTTATGTATGGTTTGAGATTTCCATCAACAATTAAGTTGAGTATTTGATTTAGACTTGAAACCAAAGCTTCTGGTGCATGCCTTAAGTATCCTCCCCAATAAAAACCCATGATATTTACATTTTTTAAAAGTAAATGGTTCGCCTTTATTTGGGGAATATTTCCACTTGCAAATCCAATTATCAGATAGCGTGCTTCAGGTTTACAACAGCTCAGCGCAGTTAAAAAAGGATCACCTCCAACCGGATCATAGACAATGTCTACACCACCCAGTTTTTTGACAATGCCGCGTACATCATCAACCGTGCTGTCTAAAGTAATTTCTGCTCCTCGTGTCTCGCAAATATTCATCTTGTCCTTACCGCGCGCAACAGCAATTACTTTTGCACCAAGTGCGGCTCCAATTTCTACTGCTGTTAGACCAACGCCACCGCCTGCACCTAAAACCAGCAATTTATCTCCTGGCTTAATTTTTGCACGATGGGTAAGCGACAGGTGGGAGGTTCCGTAACCAATAGGAACAGAAGCTGCTGTCTCATATGACATAGCAGTTGGAATTTTTAAGCATCGTGAGACATCGACAGCACAAAACTCAGCCAAACCACCAGATCCGGTAAAGGCCACGACTCGGTCCCCAACGTTTATGTCTGTGACCCTATTTCCTACGGCCAACACGTTGCCTGCAACTTCCATTCCAAGAGAAAAAGGGAGCATAGGAGTTTCCTGATAAACACCCTTTATCATAAGTAGATCTGCGAAGTTCAAACCGCACGCTTCAGTTTGGATCAGAACTTGAGAGGGAGAAATTGATGGAACTAAAATATTTGAAAAGACTGGTCTATGGTCGTGGTCTTCAACTTGTAAGGCGCGCATTTCCGGTATCCAGCTCATCTAATGAAAAGTGTTAGCTGGTGATGCCATGTACATCCTATTTTTCATAGAGTGTTTTGCTTCCCCAAAAAGTACACAAATTAGGGAATTGTGAAAATATGCGTAAACTAAACAGCCTTACCTGCAACCCAAACTTGGCGAACTGCACGGTCGTCTCCCATCATAATAGTTGGAAATAAAGATTCCCAAAAATTGTTTGCGTTTTCCACACGCTGATCAATTGCACTAGTCGAGTTAAGGTTTAGCACGCATAAATCAGCTTCTACGCCAGGTTTGAGATTACCTATTACGTTCTTGAGGTGAAGTGCCTTTGCTGAACCTTCCGTAGCTAGCCATAATAGCTGAGCAGGATGAATTGCTACACCCTGCAATTGAGCAACTTCATAAGCAGCGGCCATTGTACGTAGCATTGAAAAACTTGAACCGCCGCCAATATCGGATGCCAACCCGAGTCCCACTTGGGCTTTTGCCAAGCCCATTAAATCAAACAATCCGGAACCAATAAATGTATTAGAAGTGGGGCAATGGACAACTGAGGCTCCAACCTCTGCCAATTTATCTATCTCACGAGGTTTTAAGTGAATAGAATGACCGTAAACGCCACGGGCCCCTAAAAGCCCATGTTGTTCATATGTGTCTAGGTAATCGCGTGCTGATGGAAATAGATCTTGCACCCAAGTCATCTCTTCGGCCTGCTCGGATAGATGCGTCTGCATTAAACATTCAGGCCGCTCAGACCATAGTGCGCCCAAAATATGTAACTGTTCTGGTGTGGATGTGGGCGAAAACCTTGGTGTGATAGCATAGATGGCTCGACCTTTTCCGTGCCATTTGTCAATTAAATATTTACTCTCATCGTACGCCCTTTCAGCAGTATCTATCAATCCGACTGGCGCGTTACGGTCCATACATGTTTTACCACCAATCACACGCATACCGCGTGTTTTTGCGGCTTCAAAATAAGAATTTACTGATGCTGGTGCAGTAGTGCAATAGCTCGCCATTGTAGTTGTTCCATGCGCCAGTGCTATATCCAGATAACGATTGGCAACTTCATCTGCATAAGTTGGGTTGGATAGGCGCATTTCTTCTGGAAAAGTATAGGAATTCAACCAATCTATGAGTCTTTTTCCCCAGCTAGCGATAATGGCTGTCTGGGGGTAGTGAACATGCGCGTCTACAAAGCCAGGTATAATTAAATCATTACCGTAATCGTTGACCTTTGCTTCAGGAAAGTCTGCCAAGAGTTTAGTTCGCTGACCAACGGCACGGATATGCCCCGCGTCAATCAAGACTGCTCCGTCTTGGCAATGATTGGTTACTTCTTGCCAAGGTTTTTGAAAAGGATCTCCCTTAAAATATAATGTTTGGCCAAGAAGTAAGTTAAGAGCCATTAGTATACCTTTCAAAAACAGCTACGACAGTGATTACCTTGTCATAGCAGTAGCAACTTCGTAAAGGCAGGTATGACAGATCTTTATGATAATCCAACTGAGTTAAGTGATGTTTTGGACAACCAACGTGTGTTAGATGTACGAGTGGCTGTAGAGCATGCAGATGTTGAGAGTTTGCATGGCTTGTTGGATGCTCTTCATCCTGCTGATGTTGCTGATCTTTTAGAGCAGATTAGTGATGGAACTCGAGGACGTCTATTGGAGCTCTGGAAGGGTCAAATAGACGGAGAAGTTTTGTCTGAGCTTGACGACAGTATTCGTGAAGACATCATCAATAGGCTAAATGCATCCGAGCTTGTGAATGCCGTACGCCATCTTGAGACAGATGATGTTGTGGACCTGGTACAGGATTTGGATCAGCTCCAGCAAAAAGTTATCTTAGAGGCATTAGAGGATGCGGAGAGGGTGGTTGTTGAACAATCACTTTCCTATCCAGAAAACTCTGCTGGTAGATTAATGCAACGCGAAGTGGTCATGGCACCTGAGCACTGGAATGTTGGTCAAGCCATCGATTACTTACGGCGCCAACAAGAATTACCAGAACAGTTCTATCATATCATTTTAATTGATCCACGGATGCGTCCTACAGGTTATGTTCCCATTGGAAAGTTATTAGGCGCTAAACGGGCTGTGCCTTTGCAAGAGGTTACTGAACATAGTTTTCGTACCATTCCTTTTGATCAACCAGAAGGTGATGTGGCATATGCGTTCAATCAATATCACCTAATATCGGCACCTGTTGTGGACTCTGATGATCGACTTATTGGCGTGATCACCATTGATGACGCTATGATTGTGCAGGATGAACAGCATGAAGAGGACATAATGCGTCTAGCAGGAGTAGGGGAAGGGTCGCTTTCTGATCGCGTTGCTGCAACGACCAAACGGCGGCTTCCTTGGTTGGTAGTTAATTTATGCACTGCGATCATGGCATCGCTGGTGATATCTATATTTGAGGCAACCATTGCACAGGTTGTGGCGTTGGCAGTTTTGATGCCAATTGTAGCTTCGATGGGTGGAAATGCTGGAACGCAATCCCTTACGGTAGCGGTGCGGGCGATCGCTACCAAAGATTTGACGACTTCGAACGTTTGGCGTGTGATCCGACGAGAAGTTTTAGTAGGGCTTGGAAATGGTATTATATTTGCAGCAGTGCTTTGGTTTGTAGGCTTTTTTTGGTTTGGATCCCCGATGATAGCATGGGTACTCGCGCTGGCTATGGTGCTAAATATGGTTGTTGCAGGCCTTGCAGGGACGGCTGTCCCTGTGCTTTTAGAGAAAATAGGAGTTGACCCAGCGCTAGCGGCTGGAGCGTTTGTTACAACAGTCACCGATGTTGTTGGATTTTTCGCCTTTCTTGGGTTGGCAGCGTGGGTGCTGGTATGACCTTGGAAGAGCAGAAAAAGGCTGCCAGAGCGTCTGCGTTTGCGAGAAGAAAGGCAGCTTTTGAGGCTCAAAATGGAGCTGCCTGTGATGTTCTTTCAACAGTGTTAGCTAGTTATTGTGGTACACCTTTGGCAGGTTACATGCCCATAAATACTGAAATTGATCCCCGCCCCGCCATGGCTGAGGCATCGGCGCATGGGGTAGTGGGAGTACCCGTTATCAAAGCGACGGCCACACCCCTAAAATTTGCTAAATGGGGTCCTGAGATGGAAATGGTAGTAGGCCCATTTAAGGCGCAAATTCCCAATAAGATTGAGTGGATTGCACCTGAGATTATACTTGTTCCGTTAGTTGCTTGGGATTTGCAAGGCGGACGTTTAGGATATGGTGGTGGGTTCTATGATCGTACGCTTGAAACCTTGCGCGCTCGAGGACCGGTACTGGCTATTGGGTTTGGATTTGATGCACAGCGAGCTTACGAGCTTCCCTTGGAGCCAACAGATCAAATGCTTGATATGATAGTTACGGAAAACCAGGTTCTGAAAATATGAGTTTTTAGAGCGCATGCCACTATTAAATCTCTAATAATCAGCGCAGGGCATAGTGGCGCGCACATTAGATGTGGCGTCTTGCTATATAGTCATGAGCGTCCTAAAGGCGTTGTATGAATATTTTGTATTTTGGTGATGTCGTCGGGCGTTCTGGCCGGCAAGCGATTACAGATCAGCTACCTGGTCTTCGCGTGCGTTTTAAGGCAGATTTTGTTGTGGTTAATGGTGAGAATGCCACCAGTGGTATGGGACTTTCTGGATTACATGCTAAGGGCATCCTTGACGCTGGCGCGGACTGCATCACCTTGGGTGATCACGCATTTGATCAAAAGGATATGCTGCAGTTTATCCAATCGGAACCAAGAGTTTTGCGCCCGTTAAATTTTTCTAAATCTGCCCCTGGGCGTGGTGCGGGCATTTTTTCTGCAACGCGAGGGCGTAAAGTATTAGTTACACAGGTTCTGGGGCAAGTCTTTATGAAGCGTCCCTTTGACGATCCGTTTTCGGCTATAGACGAAGTGCTGAAACAGTATCCGCTTGGAGGCCAGTCTGTGGCCACTTTGGTAGATATACACTGTGAAGCTACTTCGGAGAAAATGGCTATGGGTCACTTCTGCGATGGAAAAGTTAGCATGGTAGTAGGCAGCCATACGCATGTGCCAACTGCTGATGCGCAAATTTTAGAACGTGGAACAGGGTTCCAAAGTGATGCGGGCATGTGTGGTGACTATGACTCTGTGATAGGTATGCAAAAATCTGAACCCCTGCGGCGTTTTATAACAGGAATGCCAAAAGCTCGCTTTGAACCTGCACTAGGTCCTGCCACGCTTTGTGGGTTAATGGTAGAAACAGATGATGCAACAGGCCTTGCCAAATCAATACATATGATCCGATATGGAGGGCGTCTGGACCAAACCGTTGAAAGTTTGGTGTAGTGAAAAAATTAATTCCCTTTGCCTGGCTGATCTTAATTGGAACAAGCTGGGGATTAACTGTTCCACTTATCAAAATTGCTGTTAGCACGGGTTACAAACCTTTTGGCTTAATATTCTGGCAAATGGTCATAGTGGCTTTAGTTCTGGGAGTTGTTAATTTTGTACGTGGGCGAGAGCTGCCTATCAACCAAAAGGTGCTTTTATTTTATTTGGCTTTCGCCTTGATAAGCACTTTAATTCCAAACGCTGCATCCTACAAAGCCTATACAGTGTTACCAGCAGGGGTGATGTCTCTTTTACTATCATTTATTCCAATGATGGCTTTTCCAATAGCCTTAATTTTGGGTTTGGATCAGTTTACTTTTAAACGAATGGCTGGATTGTCGCTCGGCCTTTTCGCAGTTTTACTTATTGTGGGTGTCCCCAATGCATTACCGAACAAGGCTATGTTGGTTTTCATACCACTGGGTTTGCTTCCCAGCCTTATGTATGCATTTGAAGGAAATTTTGTCGCTAGATTTGGCACTGGTGGTGCGGGGCCTTTACAGGTGGTACTTGGATCATCGATTTTAGGTGTAGTTATAATGGGCCCACTTGCTTTGGTAACTGATCAATGGATCAACCCTATTCATAAATGGGGTGCGGCAGATCTAGCATTAATTGCAGCGTCGTTGATCCAAAGTTTTGCATACACGCTTTATGTTTTAATTGTCCGTAAATATGGGCCGGTATTTTCTGTTCAGGTTAGTTACTTAGTAACCGCCTCGGGACTTGGGTGGGCGATGCTCATCCTCGGGGAACGCTACTCTGGACCAATTTGGTTTGCGCTGGCAATAATGTTTGTGGGTATCTATTTGGTTAGCCCTGATCTTAAAGAAAATGAAATACACAGCCAAACTAAATGAAATAATACAATAATTAGAGTGTTTAGTTAGTCTAATTTACTTTTTAAATCCTAATATTTTGGCTGCGATGTACAGTGAAGCTGACAAGCTAAGAGAAAAATTATTCTGACAAAAAGTTGATAAATAAGATCCACATATTCACTGAGATTTTGTTTGTGCTGGGATCACGGGTTGAAATACTTGCCTGGCAAGATTAAAAGATTTTTAAACTTTAAGTTTAGGAGAAGCTCATGGCGGGCCATTCAAAATGGGCAAATATCCAGCATCGCAAAGGGCGACAGGATGCTGTACGGTCTAAACTTTTTTCTAAATTAGCAAAAGAGATAACTGTCGCTGCTAAAATGGGAGATCCAGACCCTGAAAAAAATCCGCGACTGCGTATGGCCGTGAAAGAGGCAAAGTCAGTATCAGTGCCCAAAGATGTGATCGAACGTGCCATTAAAAAATCTCAGGGTGGTGACGCGGAATCTTACGATGAAATCCGTTATGAGGGATATGGTCCAGGTGGGGTTGCTGTTATTGTTGAGGCTATGACTGATAACCGCAATAGAACGGCGTCTACTGTACGCAGCACGTTCACAAAATGTGGAGGAAACTTAGGGGAAACAGGATCGGTTTCGTTTTTATTTGATCGCAAGGGGCAGATACTTTTCTCGTCTACAATCGCTGATGAAGACACAGTTATGATGGCCGCGTTAGAAGCTGGTGCGGAAGATGTTGAGACAAACGAGGATGGTCACGCTGTTTTTTGTGCTGATACAGATTTGAATGAAGTTTCTAATGCGTTGGAGGCGACCCTGGGAGAGTTTGATAGTGCAAAACTGATTTGGAAACCACAAACTACAATGGAGGTTGACCTTGAAGGCATGGAAAAACTTATGAAGCTAATTGAAACCTTAGAAGATGACGATGACATCCAACGTGTTACATCAAATTTTGAAGTAAGCGATGAGGTAATGGCTGCAATCTAAATTTGCAGGCAAAAAAACATTTTCACTCATTCTTACAATATTATAAATAACTAATCAGACACCGCTTTTTCAACTGGCCTTACAACTTGAAATGCCCCATCCATGTAAGCCAGTGGGCGAGTGCCACGATGAGTTATCGCGGTAACATTCCCAATGCAAATATCGTGGCTGCCATGACTAATAATTTTATCTAGGGTGCATTCAAAAGCCGTAGCCCCGTCCAGTATTGCGCCAGATGGGCCATCGACACATTTAATTGCACCAAATCTATCAGGTTGCTCCTCATCGAACCGGCCGGCAAATCGTTCCGCCAGTTCACCTGCTCCCTCAGGTAAAATATTTACACAATAAACCTGATTTTCTTTCACTGCTAATGCTATTCTGCTATCTGATCGAAGGCATATCAAAACGGAAGGTGGATCGGCAGACAGAGATGAAAATGCGCTTACAGTAGCTCCTGCTGCCCCATTTTTACCTTTTGTAGTCACAACCGTAACGGATTGCGCTACGTGACGCATGGCTTCAGTAAACAATGTATGATCAACCATTTTGACACGTCCTTTTAAAAACTTTCAAAGTATTTCGGCAGTCTTTTCATCAATAACTCTAATGACCATAGTGGTTTCATATTTCATAATTTATAAACAAATGATCGGTTGAAATAAATAAAGATAGAGCTTCAGTTATCTGTACCCTTAAGCGCTGACTCCCGATATGTATACTTTAGAAATTTTAAAAACATAAATATTATCAAATTCTATGTAGCAATACCTATGAGATGTCTTAAAAATAAATTGCAATCCGTGGCACATCATTTTTGATGTTGTCTTGTGGAAAAATACTCGCTTAGAGTTGTCCCGTTGGCTCGCCTAAGCAGCGTGGCATCTATATTTTTAGTTTCTGAATAACTAAGCTGACAATACCTAACGTCAATTTGATTGATGGCTAATAATGATTGCAAATCCCTATAATTTTGACTTATGAATAAACATTGTTGATATAAAAGTAGGCAGTTGCAAAACCAGGGAGCCAACAATTGGCAGAAACCAAAATTGACAGTAATGTGTTTGTTCAATTTGACCGCGTGCAGAAAAGCTATGATGGGGTATCACTTGTTGTCAAAGACTTGAGCCTAGCTATGCCGCGAGGTGAATTTTTAACGATGTTGGGGCCATCTGGGTCAGGCAAAACTACGTGTTTAATGATGTTAGCGGGATTCGAAACGGCTACCTACGGCGATATCATGTTAGACGGAATTTCAATTAATAACATTCCACCTCACAAGCGAGGTATTGGAATGGTTTTTCAAAACTATGCTTTGTTTCCACATATGACAGTTGCTGAAAACTTGGCGTTTCCACTTGAGGTAAGAAAAATTCCCAAAACTGAACGAGAGGCTAAGGTAAAATTAGCGCTTGAAATGGTACAGATGGGTGACTTTGGTGGTCGCAGGCCAGCTCAGCTATCTGGTGGGCAACAGCAACGAGTGGCACTGGCCCGCGCTTTAGTCTTTGAGGCGGAATTGGTTCTGATGGATGAGCCATTGGGCGCGCTGGACAAGCAATTGCGAGAACACATGCAATTTGAAATTAAGCGTATTGCAAATAACCTAGGAATTACAGTAGTTTATGTTACTCATGATCAGACTGAAGCACTTACGATGTCTGATAGAGTTGCAGTTTTTGATGATGGTAGAATTCAGCAATTGGCCCCACCTGACGAATTGTATGAGTCGCCTCAAAATAGCTTTGTTGCGCAGTTTATTGGTGAGAATAATACCTTGGAAGGTGTCGTTAAAGAGATCGTAAACGGTGTTGCTTTAGTGCAGCTTGACGATGGCAAACTTATAGATTGCAATCCAGTCAATGTATCCAAACCTGGTGAGCGTACTAGAGTTTCAATTCGACCTGAACGTGTTGAGTTTAATAAAGACCGGTTGCAAGAGGGCGCTCATACGTTAAAAGCAGAAGTACTTGAGTTTATTTATATGGGTGATATCTTTCGCACCCGTCTTAGAGTTGCTGGGAATGATGATTTTATTGTTAAAACTCGAAACGCACCTGACCAAGTTCGGCTAGAACCCGGTGCACAAATCGATATTGGCTGGTTGCCGTCAGATTGTCGGGCACTGGACGCGTAAACTATTTCACTAATGTTGCGTCCTTTCCGGGACGTAATAACAAAGGAATTCGCTGAGTTACCCGTTAGGCGAATTCTATCACTCAAAAACGGGTTGCATGGGAGAATGCAATGTTAACAAGAAAAACTATTTTAGCGACAGCAGCACTTTCGTTGGTTGCGGGATCTGCTTTTGCAGGTGGCCACATGTCCAACGAAATGACCATTGTGTCATGGGGTGGTGCGTACTCTAACTCACAATTAAAGGCCTATCACGAACCCTATTCGGCGATAACAGGCGTCACTATTTTAAATGATGAAAGCTCGGGTACAGCGACTGCTAAATTGCGCGCTATGAACGAAGCAAATAACATCACATGGGACGTAGTTGACGTTGAAGCTGGTCCTGCGATGGCGCTTTGCGACGAAGGTCTGGCTATGGTTATTGATCCAGACACTATGTTAGCGCGTGCGCCGAACGACGTATCTGCTGCTGACGATTTTGGCGATACGCTGGTTAGTGAATGCTTTATTCCACAAATTGTTTATTCGACTACTTTTGGATATCGCACGGATCTAGTTGGATCGACACCACCCACCAGCGTTTGTGATGTGTTTGACACAGAAGCTTATCCTGGAAAGCGGTCACTATTCAGCTACCCAATCAACAACATGGAGTGGGCGCTACTTTGTGACGGCGTTGCAAAAGCTGATATTTATGACGTTCTCGAGACCTCAGACGGTCAAGACCAGGCATTCGCAAAGCTAGATACTATTAAAGATCATGTAATCTGGGTAGATGCTGGATCAACTACGCCACAGCTTTTGGCTGACGGTGAAGTGATTATGGGTGCGACTTATAACGGTCGTCTATTTTCGCTAATAGAAGAGAAAAAGCAGCCAGTAGCTATGCTTTGGGATGGCCAGGTTATGGACCTTGACGGTTGGATTATTCCAGCTGGTTTGAGCCCAGAGCGCCAGGCCCGTGCACTTGACTACATCATGTTTGCCACTGACACTACCCGTCTGGCAGATCAGTCAAAGTACATCCCATACGGTCCAGCTCGCAAGTCATCTGCGCCACTGGTTGGAAAGCATGCTGAGTTAGGCATCGACATGGCGCCTCACATGCCAACAAGTCCGGCAAACTTAGAGCGTGCGTTCCTCATGAACTACAGCTTCTGGGCTGATTATCGTGATGACTTTGACGCTAAGTTCCAAGCTTGGTTGGCAAAGTAAGTTATTACGGCATGGAGGGGCCATCTAGGCCCCTCCATTTTCTTTAATAGACATTAAAAAACCCTATCAGACAGGCTAATTATGAGTGTTAACCCCGCTACAGCACCACTTCTTTCCGCTGATGGAATGCCATTGAAAAAAAGTTTAGGCCGGGCTTTGCGGCGGCAAAAAATCCGCGCTCTTATGTTAATCGCGCCTCTTCTACTTTTTGTGTTTGTGGCGTTTATAATGCCTATCGTATCGATGCTGTTTAGATCAGTTGAGAATGATATCGTCGCCGATACTCTACCGCAGACGGTATTAGAATTGCAGTCTTGGGATGCTGAGTTGGGCGAGCTTCCACCTGAAGTGGTCTATGCCGCTCTGGCATCTGACATAAAAATCGCTGCTAAGGCAAGAAAACACACTAAAGTTGGATTAAGACTGAATTATGAACAATCTGGTGTTGCATCCTTATTTAAGAAAACTGCCCGAAAGGCAAAAAAATGGGATGGTGACGCTGACGCTCCTTTTAAAGAAAAACTAATTGAAGTGCATAAGAGCTGGGGTGAAATTGAAATATGGCAAACTCTTAAGGTACACAGCTCCAACTATACCAGTGGGTATTTTTTGAATGCGATTGATATGCGCAAGACAGTCTCTGGCCCAGAATTCCAGCCTGAGGAAAAACAAGTCTTAATACTATTGTTTAAGAGGACGCTTGTGATGTCGCTCATAATCATGGGTACATGTATCTTGCTTGGCTACCCAGTTGCTTGGCTGCTGGCTAATCTGCCAGCCCGACAGGCCAATCTCTTAATGATATTAGTTCTGCTACCGTTCTGGACGTCTCTTTTAGTGAGGACGTCTGCTTGGAAAGTTATGCTTCAGCAACAAGGTGTGATTAATGATTTATTAGTGCAACTCGGGCTTGTTGCTGACAGCGCACGACTTGTGATGATTAACAATGAAACTGGGACAATTGTGGCAATGACGCATATTCTGCTGCCATTTATGATTTTGCCAATGTACTCAGTAATGCAAACTATCCCGCCAACTTACCTAAGGGCGGCTAAATCATTAGGGGCGACTAATTGGACTGCATTTTGGCGGGTTTACTTTCCTCAAACTGTTCCAGGAATTGGTGCGGGTTCTATATTGGTATTTATTCTGGCCATCGGTTACTATATCACACCTGAAATTGTTGGTGGTTCTAAGGGAGTATTTATTTCAAACCGGATTGCCTATTCTATCCTGAAATCTCTGAACTGGGGCCTTGGTGCTGCGCTTGCGTCAATATTGTTGGTTGCAGTTTTAGTACTGTATTGGACATATGACAAAATTGTTGGCATTGACAATGTAAAGTTAGGAGGTTGAAACCATGGCCGCACTGACCGTCATTTCGCGCAAACCCCTATCTTTCGTTCTTCCGTCGATGGGTCTTTTGGGCGCCGTATTTGGAATATTAATGGGCATGTCTCTGGGCAATGCCGGGCTTGGCATTGTCATAGGTATTATTACTTCTGTTGGGTTTTCGTATTTTTCTGTTTTAGGTGCTGCAAAAGAAAAGCTAGTTCGTTTTAGCTTGGTGTTTCTGGCGCTAGTAGCTGGGTATTTTTCTTTTGGCCTAGCCGGGATGATTGCTGGTGGGCTTTGGGGTTGGTTCTATGGCTGGTTTGTGTTTTGGCTATTTGAGGGGCGCTACCGAGCGCGTGTACATTCGTACCTAACCTCAGGACAAGTGCTCTGGCACTTTACTTTTCGCGTAATCTGCGGTGTCGTTTTTACCTATTTAATTGCTCCAATTATTGTCGTAATACCACTGTCCTTCAACGCCCAAGATTTTTTTACTTTTACACCTGAGATGTTGAATTTCGATCCTGCGGGATACTCCCTAAAACATTATCATGACTTTTTCTATAATAATGAGTGGCAACGGTCTTTTAAAAACTCACTAATTATTGCACCGATTGCGACAGTGATTTCGGTCACTTTGGGAACGCTGGCGGCAATTGGTTTGAGCCAGAGCCACGTGCCGTTCAAGCGGTTGATTACGGCTTTGCTAATCTCACCAATGATTGTTCCACTAATTATTTCAGCCACTGGAATGTTTTTCTTTTACGCAACTGTAGGCAATTTTCTTGAAAATTCTCTTGGTATCGATAAAAATTTGGTCGGTTACGTCAAGGTTATTTTAGCCCATAGTGTGTTGGGTATTCCCTTTGTCATTATTACAGTAACGGCAACACTTGTTGGATTTGACAACTCGCTAACTCGTGCATCAGCAAATATGGGCGCTGGTCCAGTGAAAACCTTTTTTAAGGTTCAAATGCCATTGATCATGCCGGGTGTTGTGGCGGGTGGCTTGTTTGCTTTCATCACCTCATTTGATGAAGTCGTAGTAATAATGTTTGTTGGTTCCTCAAAGCAAAAAACATTACCGTGGCAGATGTTTATTGGTCTCAAGGAACAAATTAGCCCAACTATTCTCGCTGTGGCAACTATTCTGGTCTGTATGTCAATTGCGTTGCTTGTAACTCTGGAGTTGTTGCGCCGCCGCTCAGAACGTTTACGCGGGTTGAGCCCCACGTAAACTTTGCCAACTTGGATTTAATCCTAAATTTCAGGAAATGCGGCGTAATAATGGGCAGGTTTCTGAATTTGCAACGCCTGGTAATTCACGTATTCGTGCTAATATCCCATCAAAATTATATAAGCTGGTAGTTTCCAGTTGTATCACTATATCCCAAACGCCGCAGGTACGATGCAATGAGTTGATTTCGGGCATGCGTTGAAGCGCCTTCTGAACTGAGTTTGCTGTATTGCCACGTACTTCAATCATCATAACCGCTTTAACCATTTCATCTGTTTCTGTTGAATTTAGTTCAACGGTGAAGCGTTTGATTGTTCGGCTTTCTATCAACTGTGTTAAATGGCTTTTAACAGTCCCGCGCGCTAGACCTAATGCACCTGCCAGAGTTGTAATTGACGCTCGCCCATCGACCTTTAGACGACTTAGGATTTTGCGGTCTATTTCATCTATATTGAACATTTTTAATTTTTTTCTTTTCATATTGAACAAAACTTACACCATTTGGACAATATTTAGACTAATTGTGCAATACTCTGCATGCTACTTTTTAAAAGTAGATAATGTGGAGGTGTCATGAACAATCACTGTACAATATTGGGATTACCATTGCAGGCTGGCACTGGCCGTGGTGGCTGTCTTATGGGGCCTGATGCTTTTCGTACTGCTGGCCTTGGAGATGTGATCATGAGCCAAGGCTTAGGGCTGACTGATCTGGGAAATTTATCTTTTCCAAGCAAGATCTTGGATATTGAAGGGCCTAAACATCTTAAAAAACTTTCAGAAATTGTGGCATGGACACGTGATATCCAGAAACAGGCTTCTGTATTATCTATGGCTGAAACATTCCCAATTTTTATTGGAGGCGACCACTCAATGGCAGCTGGGACGCTGACCGGGGTGGCTCTTGCCGCTCAATCCAAGGGTAGGCCTCAATTTGTACTTTGGCTTGATGCGCACCCTGATATGAATACATTAATTAGCACGACTAGTGGACATCTGCACGGCACGCCGATGGCCTATGCTTTGGGCATGTCAAGTTTTGAGGATATTTTTCCACCAGTTGAAGCGCCTTTGGACCCTGCAAACGTCTGCATGATTGGCTTGCGATCTGTTGATGAACCTGAGTACCAATTTATCTCAGAATTGGGAATGGACGTCTATGATATGCGGCGCATTGACGAAGTTGGAGTTGCCAAACCGGTGTCTGACTTCCTTGACCGAGTTGCCGCAGCCAATGGTCTTCTACATGTGAGTTTTGACGTAGACTTTCTCGATCCTGAAATTGCACCTGCGGTAGGTACAACAGTTCCTGGTGGGGCAACATTCCGGGAGGCCCATTTGATTATGGAGATGGTGCACGACAGTGGTTTGGCCTCATCACTTGACCTGACAGAGCTTAACCCATTTCTAGATATTCGTGGTAAAACGGCTACCCTCATGTGTGATCTCACTGCATCTTTACTGGGTAGAAAAGTTCTCGACCGTCGCACTAGGAGCTTCTGATATGAGCAATCTGTTACCCTCTTCACTCGCCATGGTGCCGTTTGTATCCGTAGATAATATGATGCGTTTGGTAAATAATATTGGCGCGCCCATAATGATGTCTGAGATCTGTGATTATATTGAAGCTGACTTTAAACGTTGGCCTGAGTTTGATAAAACTCCCCGCGTGGCTGCGCATTCGGAGGAGGGCGTAATAGAGTTGATGCCAACCTCTGATGGAGAATATTATGGGTTTAAATATGTAAATGGACATCCTGCCAATATGGCGCGGGGCTTTCAAACAGTGACTGCCTTCGGTGTGTTGGCTAACGTTGTGAATGGTTATCCGGTATTACTTTCTGAGATGACTATCCTGACTGCACTTCGTACAGCAGCCACAAGTGCATTGGCTGCAAAATATTTGGCTCCAAAAGGTGCACGGGTCATGGGTATGATTGGGAATGGGGCTCAATGTGAATTTCAGGCGCTGGCTTTTAACGAAATAATTGGAATTGAAACGATACGGCTGTATGATTTAGACATGCAGGCAACTAAAAAAGCTGCGAAAAACTTAAGAAATAAAAGTTTAAATATTGTGATATGTAACAGCGCGGAAGAGGCAATAAGCGGGGTTGATATCATAACTACATGCACAGCAGACAAGCAAAATGCGACTGTTTTAAGTGATAATATGGTTGGCTCTGGCGTTCACATTAATGCCATAGGCGGTGATTGTCCGGGCAAGACCGAATTGCATCGAGATATTCTACTACGTTCAGATATTTTTGTGGAATATCCACCACAAACTCGTATTGAGGGTGAGATACAAGCGCTTGCACCAGACTTCCCCGTAACTGAACTTTGGAAGGTAATAGAAGGTCAAGCAGAAGGGCGGAGGTCTAAGGCTCAGATTACTCTTTTTGATAGTGTTGGCTTTGCGACTGAAGACTTTTCAGCCTTGCGCTATGTCCACCACCAACTTCAAAAAAATGGGTATTACACTAATCTTGATTTACTCGCAGATCCTGATGACCCGCGCGACCTTTTTGGCATGCTTGAACGCGCAAAGGGTACAAAATAATGCAAGATTTACGACAAAATGTTCGTAATAATTGTTATTTATCTGATGAGGAAGCGCTAAAGTCTATGATGGCTTGGGCGCCTAATGCTTCCTCTCGTAAGGCTATTGCTGCACATGCATCAATAATGGTTGAAAACCTGCGGATCGAGGACGCGCCCTCTATAATGGAGCAGTTTCTTGCGGAATATGGTTTATCGTCTGAGGAAGGCGTGGCCCTTATGTGTTTGGCTGAAGCGCTTTTAAGAGTGCCTGATACTGCCACTATAGATGCACTGATTGAAGATAAAATTGTACCTTCGGAATGGGGTAAACACTTGGGAGAAAGTCATTCAAATTTGGTGAATGCTTCCACATGGGCCCTGTTTTTTACCGGCCGTATTCTTGACAAACCAAATCGTGGTGTGGCTGGAGTATTGCGTGGTGCAATTAAGCGGTTGGGTGAGCCTGTTATTCGCCAAGCTGTGGCGCGGGTGATGCGTGAGATGGGGCAGCAATTTGTGCTGGGCCAATCTATTCAAAAAGCTATCTTACAAGCAAAAAAATACGAATCTAAGGGCTACACCTATAGCTATGATATGCTGGGTGAAGCGGCAATGAGTGACGCGGATGCGCTAACTTACCATATGGCCTATGCAGATGCGATCTCGCAGATAGCCAAGGCTGCTATCAGTGACGATATCCGTCAAAACCCAGGTATTTCAGTCAAGCTCTCGGCCCTTCATCCTAGATATGATCTGCTACATCGCAAGCAGGTTATGCAAGACCTAGTGCCCCGCATACAAGCGCTGGCCATTTTAGCAAAATCTGCTGGAATTGGCTTTAATATTGACGCCGAAGAGGCAGCACGTCTTGATTTGTCTCTTGATATTATTGAGGCTCTTTTGTCTGAGCCTGCCTTATCTGATTGGGACGGATTTGGTGTGGTGGTTCAGGCCTATGGCAAACGTGCGTCAGTTGTGATCGACTGGCTATATAAGCTCGCCCAAAGACTTGATCGTCGAATTATGGTCCGTTTGGTAAAAGGCGCCTATTGGGATACAGAAATTAAACTGGCTCAGGTAGACAACCTACCCGGCTTTCCAGTTTTTAGCGCTAAACAAAATACTGACATGAGCTTTATCTGTTGTGCTGCAAAACTGTTGGAAATGGGTGGCCATATCTATCCGCAATTTGCCACCCATAACGCACATACAATTGCAGCGGTGCTGAATTTGGCGAAGCAACAAGGGGTGGAGAACTTTGAATTCCAAAGACTTCATGGCATGGGTGAGGGTCTGTATGCTCAGGTGCTACAATCCCACGGCACGCGGTGTCGAATCTATGCGCCAGTTGGGCACCATCAAGATCTTCTCGCCTATCTGGTTCGTAGGCTTTTAGAGAACGGTGCCAACTCATCCTTTGTAAATCAAATTTTCGACGATGATGTCCCCTCGGACGTTGTTGCAGCTGATCCATTCGAAAAAATCGGACGTGTGGGGCCAAAAATTGTGCTGCCTGAAGCGCTATTTGCACCCCAACGATTGAACTCGTCTGGTTATGATTTAGCCGACCCTGTGGTTTTACATTCTTTGCAAGCTGGGCGCGTTTTGGTCGGTGACTGGACCTTTGGATGCAAGGGCAGCAAACAAACAGTGATTAATCCTGCTAATGGACAAAAGATTGGACAGGTCTATTTCGCTTCACGCCTAGAGGCGCAACATATGATTAGACAGGCTCAGCCTTGGGCGGAGCCTGTAGAGAAACGAATAAAAGTCTTGCGCAAAGTGGCAGATATTTACGAAAAAAACGCGCATGAGCTGTTTGCCTTGTTGACCCATGAGGCTGGTAAAACATTGCCAGATTGTATTGGTGAGTTGCGGGAGGCAGTTGATTTTTTAAGATACTACGCCGCGCAGGGTCAAAAAGATGGTCGGTCGGCATCTGGAATTTTTACGTGTATCAGTCCCTGGAATTTTCCACTAGCCATCTTTACTGGGCAAATTGTGGCAGCCTTGGTAATGGGCAACGGTGTATTGGCAAAGCCTGCCGAAAATACCAGTCTGATTGCGCATTTTGCAGTTAATTTGATGCATGAAGCTGGTGTGCCTAAAAATAGCTTGCAAATTGTACCTGGTTTTGGAGCCGATGTGGGTCCGGTCTTGTGTGGCGACCCTAAAATTTCAGGAGTGTGTTTTACAGGCTCAACTGCCACCGCAAACCTAATTAACCAAACGATGGCGCAAGAGTTACCTCCGCACGTACCCTTTATTGCTGAGACTGGCGGATTAAATGCTATGATTGTAGATAGCACGGCCTTGCTGGAGCAGGCGGTGAGGGATGTGCTTTTAAGTGCTTTTCAATCTGCAGGCCAACGCTGTTCGGCATTGCGTATTTTATATGTACAGGCAGACATCGCTCCAAACTTCACCAAAATGCTGTACGGCGCAATGAAAGCGCTGGTAGTAGGGGATCCCTCTACTGTAGATTGTGATGTAGGGCCCGTTATTGACCAAGCTTCGCAAGACAAGATTTTAGATCATATAGCACGGGGACGAGTACTGTTTCAAACATCAGCACCAAAAGTTGGAACCTACGTTGCGCCCACAGTTCTGGGTGTCGATGGAATTGGTGACCTTGAAGGTGAAATCTTTGGGCCAGTGCTGCATTTAGCAACATTTGAAGTTGATCAGATGGATGCGGTTATCTCTGCCATAAATGCTACGGGGTATGGTCTCACTTTTGGATTTCACAGCAGAATTGATGCCCGGGTGCAGAAAATTGTATCACAGGTTGATGTTGGAAACCTCTATATAAATCGCAACCAAATTGGAGCTGTAGTTGGCGCTCAGCCTTTTGGTGGTCACGGATTGAGTGGGACGGGGCCAAAGGCTGGTGGTCCGCGCTATCTTTCTAGGTTTGCGTCTCAAGTTATGCTTGGGGCGGATGGTAGTTTGCCCATCAAAATGAGCGCTATCGAACTTGAAACAGCATTTAGTCAGGTCACGCATCGACTGCCAGTGGATGCTATTAATCTTCCGGGACCAACTGGCGAGTCGAACCGCTACTCTATAAAACCAAGAGGGCGAGTTTTGTGTATGGGGTTAGGGGCCAATGATTTTGCTCACCGTGCTAAAGTTCTTGGATGTAATTCGGTTGCGGCAACTCTAGATTTTCAGCATTTACGCAAAATCAAAAATTTAGAGGCGGTGGTTTATGCCGGCCCAGATGGAGCTAGTTTGCGTTTTGAATTGAGCCAACGCCCTGGATCTATAGTGGCCTTATTAATGGACGAAAACTTTGAGATGTGGCTTATGCGTGAGCAATCCGTTTGCATAGATACTACTGCTGCAGGTGGCAACACCACTCTGTTAGCTTACGAAAGCTGATAGTGAGTACTAGGTGGAAAACAGCCGTCCTGGACCTAACATTGCCTTAGATCCGCCGCTTAGCTTTCCTAAATGCCATGCTAATGCCAAATTACTTGATATTACTGGGAGGCTAGTGCTCGCCTCTAATGGTTTAATCAGATCCAATGTTCTTAGATTGGTACAACTAAGAAATATACCATCAACGTCCCTCGTTCTGCACAGATCTTGGGCAGCGTCAATGACTGATTGACCTGATATGCGGACAACTTTTGTTTCCTCAGCCTCGGCAAATGTTCCAAATTTTGGGCTATCGATACCATTTCTGGCTAATACGTTCCGAAGGTTTTTACTGACACTCTCAATATATGGCGATAGGAATGCCAAACGTTTCAAGCGGAGGTGTTTACAGGCTGCGATCAAAGCAGATACTGGCTCGGTAACGTGCGTGGCCTTGGTGCCTTGCGATACAAGTTTATGAATTGTAGCGACTCCAATCTGAGCTGTTCCAGATGTGCAGCCATAGCCCACTGCATCAAACCTTAGTGTCTGCGGAAGTAACTTGGCTGAAGCGGTGATGTGTTCTGCCATAGATTGCAACGTGGTTGCATTCACTTCTTGGCCACTTGGCACGCGGGTAAAAAATAGATCAGCATCTCCACGTAATTCAATCATATCTCGCTCAATAGTTTCATCTGTTTGTAAAACAATCATCGCAATGCGGATTGGCTCTATTTCAACTAGTGTGTAGGGGAATATGCTCACTTCCAAAACCTTGGCACCTGGGCTTGAGCCTGGGTTACTCGCATCTGAAATTTCTGTCTATCGAAGCCGCGCTGCATCACTCTGGTCCCTCTGATAGGATCAACATTACATGTGAAGTCTTATCTAAGCCTAATATAGCACGATGGGGTACCGATGATATGAGACCTGCAAGTCCACCAGTGCCTGAGGATGTGCTCGGCATATCGTAACGCATGGCATAGGCAGCGCCAGCGACACCTTCGTCTTCACTGATCAAAGCAAAGAAATTTGCATCTCGCGCCAAACCTTTGAGTGCAATTAGCGATGCCTCTTTACAGTCGAGTCGGCCCATACAGCTGTCAGATCCTTCTGCAACTACAAAATCACCTGCCTGAATGCATCTTTGTAATGCAGGTGCATTGGCAGGCTCAACTACAATAATAACAACATCGTTTCCCCAGATTTTACGGGTCATTGCGGCCGTAGCCCCAGCCAAGCCACCAACGCCTGCTTGCAAAAAGATGTGAGTTGGCGCCTGCATTTGCGCATTTGCCTCATCCATTAGTGCAGTGTAACCTTCCATTAGTCGATAACTGGGCTCAAAATAGCCTGGCCAAGAGGTGTCCGATAGTAGCGACCAGCCGTTATCTTCCGCAGACTGCTTCGCTGCGGCCATGCTTTCTTCATAAACCTGACCGGCACGGATAACTTTAGCACCTTCGGCCACCAACCGTATTTCAAAAGCTTTGGGAACGGTTTCAGCAATATAAACAACAGAATTTGCCCCAAAGGCTTTAGCACCAGCAGCGACACTCATGCCATGGTTGCCAGCACTTGCGGTCACATAGGTTTTGCCAACTTGTTCCTCACCCTCTACCATGGCCTTATAGGCAATTACATAGGCTGCGCCCAAAGCTTTAAAGCTACCCAAACCCATGCGCTTGCGTTCATCTTTTATACTAATCTGCCCAACACCCTGCTCATTGGCCATCGCCTTTGATTGGACCAAAGGTGTTACAGCTGAACTTGGACATCGAGCTAGTAGCGCTTTTACCTGAGTTGTATCAGTAGAAGGACTGGGGATATCACGTAATATAGCGGTATTTAGTCCAATGTTAAGGTGTGGGTTATGCAAAATTTTCATCTTTCAATCAGAGCCCAAAGTTCAATGAAGAGCAAGTACAGAAACTTCCTATTGGGTGAAAAATTGACAGCGTCCTTTAGAGGCTTAAAATTAACAATTAATTAGAAGGATATCTAATGAAACTCAAATCTCCCAAACACGTAGAGCCAACCGACGCAAAAGAGCGTCGTGAAACAAATGTGCTCGTATGTTATCCGACTGAAACCCTACCTAAGGTAGATCTTGCAGCAGCTTTTACTCGCAGGAATGGAGCTGAATTTTTCAATTCAATTATAGTGCCTGCCCGGCATGCAGGCTGTGTGGACGTTCCGGCTGGTTATTTTGCAAGAATTCTATCTACAGAGGGCCCCCAAGTTGGTGACTTGAACATCTGGAACACCCATAATATCGCAGAACGCTTTTATAGTGGTAAAACTCGAGCCTTACATGGTACCCACGTTAGCACTGGTGACACTCTTTGGTCAAATTTGCCTTATATGAGGCCATTGGCAAATATTACCTGCGATACCTTAGATTGGTATGGCTTTGACGTGGACGGTGGTTCGGTTCACGATGTCATTGGCACTCGCTGTGATCCATACACTGGGCGGTTGTTGAGCGGTGAGAATTATCATCAATGCTGTCACTCAAATCTTACGCGGGCAATGGCGGATCACTTTGACATGGATTTGTCAGAAGCTGAGATGCATGTTCACGATGTTATGAACGTATTTATGCTTACTGGCTTTACGCATGATACACATCAATATTTTATGAAGGCCAGCCCGGTACGCCCAGGTGACTTCATCGAATTGGAAGCGCAAACTGACATTACACTTGGCCTATCAGCTTGTCCTGGTGGTGATTGTGGGGATGAACATTCTAGTGACACAGCGAGCTGTTTCCCATTAAAAATTGAGATTTATGCCCCTAAAAGCCTAGACGGATTTATGCCTTCAAAAATAAACTTATATGATAGGAGTCATGGAAAATAATCTATTTTAAAGAATTAAAAGCTCTATCAAGTCCCTCTGCTACGACTTCAACATCTTTGAGATTCAAACACATTGGAGGTACCATACGCAGCACTGATCTATTTGGGCCAGACTTTGAAAGTATCAAACCTTGTGTGCGGCAATGCTCAAATACGGCTGCGGTTGTGGCTTCATCTGGTTCTTTGGTGCCACGGTCGTGAACCATTTCAATGGCTAACATTAAGCCACGCCCGCGAACGTCGCCGATTGCTGTATGTTTCTGCTGTAATTCTTTGAGCCGAGCTAGAAGAGCAATGCCTACCAGCCGTGCATTATCTTGCACTCTGTCCTCGGCTATGACTTGCAAGACTGCTCGACCAGCTGCACAACTGGTGGGATTTGCACCATAGGTATGAAACATAAATTTGTCTTCCATGGGCAGAGAGATTTCTTGTTTGCAGACGACAGCTCCCAACGGAAACCCATTTGCGATCCCCTTGGCCATAACTACGATATCAGGCACCAAGTCATCGCGTTCAAATGCCCAGAAGTGGTCGCCAGTACGCCCAAAGCCAGATTGTACTTCGTCGGCAATATATAAGCCACCGGCTGCTCTTACCCGCTCAGCTGCGCCTCTCATGTAGCCGGGTGGCATTTCTATTATACCGCCATAGCCCTGAACGCTTTCCACAAAAATTCCTGCTATCTTTCCTGTGGTTGCACTTGAAATAGTGATATCAATTTCATTTAGATATGGTTCTAGTGTTGCACCAAATATACCACGATATTGATTGGGTTCAGGAACAAAAGCTACATTCCCAGGCATTCCAGGATGTCGAAACCCTGCAATCCCAGTAAGGGATTGTGCCCCGTAGGTTGGGCCGTGATAGCCTGAACGAAGGGCCAAGAGATCTGCATTGCCAGTATAAGTACGCGCCATGGCCATCGCCAGATCAATTGCTTCTGAACCGGAGCTTGTAAAATGTACCACCCAGTCATTTCCTTTCGGCATAGTTTTAGCTAGCTCCTGAGCAAAATGGGCTGGCACTGGATGATGAAACATGGTGGTACAATGTGTCAAAGATTGAGCTTGCTGCATGGCAGCTGATACTACTTTTGGGTGAGAATGACCTACAGAAACGCATACATTCATACCCAAAAGGTCGATGTATTTTTGACCCTCCGTATCCCAAAGATATTGCATCTCACCTTTTTTAAAAACTAGAGGATCAGAAAAAGGCACAAACTTTTTTTGACTTGCTGCGTAATACTGATCGCGGCGGGCTGCTGTACCCTTTGTAGTCCAATCAATGTTCATAATCTAAGTCCCTTTAATAGGTCGCAATTGGTACCCTGTACCGTAGGTATCCTGATTATACTTTCAAGCTTTAGCTGTGTTAAACACAATTCTAAAACTGGTATGGCCTGTTGAACTATCAGGTGAGTTTCCAGTGCGTGCTGCGATGCGGTATCGGGTACAATAAGAGGCATGGCATAAATAACTGCCTCCTTTAATGATCCTATAGCCCCGCATGGCAGCAGCCTGTATCTTGCCTACTTTGGACATTGACTTAATACGAAACATATCAGCGGACCAATCCCAGACATTGCCAGACATTCCGTAAAGACCATACCCATTGGGTGCAAAGGACTGAGCTGGTGAGGTGAATGCATGGCCATCTTTCTGTGTGTTAGTATCGGGAAATTGGCCCTGCCAAATGTTACAAGGTAGGTGGTCGTTATCGTTTGGCTCAGTATTGCCCCAAGGATAAGTAACATTGCCCAATCCCCCACGCGCGGCGTGCTCCCATTCGACCTCGGTCGGTAACCGTCCGCCAGCCCATGCACAATATGCTACAGCATCATTCCATGAAAGGTGTACTGCAGGATGCTCGGGATGGCATTTTGGTCCTTCAGAACCTGTAGGCCATTGCCATGTTGCATTATCTACCCGCCGCCACCACTGAGCGCCTTGAGAGCCTTGAAGCGTTTGCACGTGCTTGGGAACTTGCAAGTGGAACACAAAAGACCATCCAAAAACTTCTGCCTCGGTTACGTAGCCTGTTTTTGCAATGAACGTAGAAAATTCGCAGTTTTTTACTGGTGTTTGACCCATACGAAACGGCTTAATTTTAGTTTTACGCTGTGGAGCTTCACCGTCAATTTTGATTAGTGGGCTATCGGTACCGATTAAGCCACTGCCACCAGGTATATCGCACAGGACGCCAGCATGAAGCCCATACTGATTGGGAGCAATCGGTGGATCGCTTTGGCCGTCTCGGGCAGGGCTGCAGCAGCTTATTTTTGTCATTAGTTGTTTTGAGAATATCAAAGTGGATCTGTCAAGTCACCTAACCCGCCACCACATGATATTGTAAAGGCATATGTGGTTTTGGATCGTCACCTAGTATTTGGGCTGCGTGAGTGGGCCAGTAAGGATCCCTTAACAGTTGCCGGCCGAGCAGGGTAATGTCGCATGTACCGTCCTCTATTAGCTTGTTGGCCTGTTTGGCTTCAGTAATATACCCAACGGCCATAGTTGCCAGACCTGTTGCTGCACGCAACTCCCCTGCTAGGCCCACCTGATCAGTAGTTCGCTCTCCTATACTTGCTCTTGCTTGGGGTGTTGCTCCACCGCCAGAACAATCAATCATATCTACGCCAACTTCTTTGAGCCACTTGGCAATCTGAATATTCTCTTCAATACCGTGGCCACCCTCAATCCAGTCATGTATGGAAATACGTGTCGCCAGTGGCAAATTTTCTGGCCAGATGTCTCGGACTGCAGCTGCTGTTTCCAATAAAAACCTTGCCCTGCAACGCAAATCTCCACCATAGGCGTCACTCCGAGTATTTACCAAGGGAGTAAGAAATGAGTGCTGTAAATAACCATGTGCGGCATGTAGCTCAAGAATTTTATATCCAGAGTCCAACGCACGTTTGGCTGTTGCGACGAAGCTCTCTTTCATTGCCTCAATATCTGCAATACTCATCTCATGTGGTTCCTTCCACAGGCGTGTTCCGTCCGCATCGAAGGCTTGGCTGGTTGGACTAATCGTTGGCCAACCTACTGGATCGTTATCTGGTATGTGCGCACCGCCGTCCCAAGGAACGTGAGCGCTTCCTTTACGCCCTGCATGTCCAATTTGAATAGCTGGAACTGCTCCCAAACTTTTAATAAATGCATTGATTGGAGCGACAGCCTCCATTTGTTTCTCGTTCCAAAGCCCAGTGCAGCCAGGGGTTATGCGCCCGTCAGGAGAGACGGCTGTCGCTTCACAGATGATCAATGCTGCCCCGCCCATGGCGCGCGCACCTAAATGGCTCCGGTGCCAGTCATTCATTACACCATCGACAGCTGAGTATTGACACATTGGTGCCATACCTATTCTATTTTTTAGAGTAATATCTTTGATTTTAAACGTACTAAAGAGAGCAGTCATTTAATAAGGTTTCCAACTTTTTTAATTTGATAAAATAATGTTAGTAGTTAGGGCACTTCTATTTTTTAATTTTCTTTTTTATCTTGAACGATGTTCATCCCTGCTGTTCCAGAAAACCCAATCTTGACTGAAGCAAACGGTCCACCATGACACATCTGACCTGGATCACTAGGATCTGAAGTTTCTGAATTGGCCAACACTTCTTCTGAAAATATCTCAGCATTATCCTTTGGACGGTACCCCAGAAAGCTCGCTTTATGATTGTCTACTGGGCATCGATCATTATTAGATACTCCATAAATAATGGAAAATCCCGTTACCGGTGAATTAATGGCGCACTGCACCATGTGGATCACATCGTCATAAGATTGCCACGTACCCAGTGACCGAGCATTATTGACTTGGGCTGCAGATAAAATGCGCATATGAACGCTTTCAATGCCCTTTTTATCCCAATATAAACTGCCTAAATCTTCGGAGAAACATTTAGCAAGGCCGTAATAAGTATCGGGTCGGTGCGGTACTTCTGTGTCAATTCGTTGATTTTTTGGATACATTCCGACCGCATGAATTGAGCTGGCATATATTACCCGCCGAACACCTGCACGTGCGGCGGCTTCCCAAACATTGTACGAACCAACGATGTTTGAATGTAAAATTGCGTTCCACGCAGCTTCGTCGCCAATTGCGCCAAAATGTACCACCATTTCAGCCCCATCAATGACCGTTTCCATTTCATTAAGAGCTCCCAGGTCAGCTTTAATATATTGCTCGCCCGGATAGAGTTTACCAAGATCTTCTACCTGATCCGTCGATATCAGTTCATCACACATCTTGGTAAGTGGCTCGCGTAAGTAGGAACCTAGTCTGCCCCCTGCACCTGTTAAAACAAGTTTTTTCATTAGATTATTGCCTTTTCTAAGAATGGTTTACCGTCTGGAATACGTTGGTATGCGAAGGGTGTAAGATCAATTTTGCGATAAGCTCCGTAGGTTATGATCTCTGAAATTCCACGGCCCATTGCCATTGATTGTTGGAAGCCGTGGCCGGAAAATCCGTTTGCAAATATGAAATTACTAACCTCAGGGTGAGGCCCAATCACAGCATTTTGGTCAAAAGTGTTATATGCGTAATGCCCGGCCCAGCTATTGATCAACTTCACAGCTTCAAACTGTGGAACACGGGTGGCTATTATAGGCCAAACTTTCTCCTGCCAAATTGTGTGGTCCTGATCAAAATCATCATAACCTACCGCATGGTCTTCTTCTGGTGCGCAACCGGCTAAATAATACTTACCGTCAGTTCGCATATGGACGCCGGTAGGATCGATGGTAAGGGGCAAATCCTGATCTAATGGCGTTTTGGCGTCAAATATAAAGGTGTAGCGCTTACGTGGTTCAACCGGCAGATCTAAACCAGCCATGCGTGCGGTATTAGCAGCGCGTGGACCTGAACAATTAACCAAAGTACCACAGATGATTTTTTCCCCAGATTTTAAAGTTATGTCTGTGACCCTTTTGCCTCTTACTTCAATCTTGGTCACCTCATTTTCAATGTACTCTACTCCTTTTTCGCGAGCGATGCGTTTCCACCAATCGAAAATGGTGGCACCATCGAAATAACCTTCATTAGTTAAATTATGGTTGCCAGCAACAATATCCTCCACATTATAGAACGGGTAGCTGGCTTTAATTTCTGCTTGGCTCATGTGTTTTGTACCGGCTCCCCACTTTTTCTGAACCTCTTGGCTTTCTTTTAAGCTTGCCGCAAAACTGACACTATTAGCCAAATACATATAACCATATGACTGGATGTGAATTTCTGGAACTCGTGGGTCATCATCAAAAAAACTACGGAAATTATTGATAAATTCTGCGCCAAATTGACTGATTTGGATATTGGTAGGGTTTGAGAATTGTTGCCTAATGCAAGAGTTTGTATGACTAGTTGAGGTAAATTCAAAGCTCATGTCTCTATCTATTACCAATATAGATCCATTAAAATCGGTGTTACGAGACAACCACCAAGCGGTAGAGCTTCCGTACATGGCACCACCAACAATGACTACATCGTAATGCATAGATTTGGGTGAAGTCTGTAAAAATGACATTTAAAAAACATGTCCTTTTTTAGCCTTAGAAAGGGTGTCTGAAACGGTTGCAACATCTAGTCCATAAAAATCGATTGCAGCCTCTGCTGAAATATACCCAGCCGCAAGGTCACGCAAAATTTCAGCTCTATTCCGTTCAGCCAAAGGCCCATATCCGGCACCGCCGGGGAAAGCCATCAAAACTCGGTGACCATGCGGCACAAATTGTTTCCCTTTCCCTTTCATCGCTGTTCCATTATCTAATGCTATTGTTGTAGGTGCTCCCATACCCCCGCCTTGTCGTCCATTTGCAGGGTGATCAAGACGATCGAACATAGCTTGAATGTCAAACTCATGACCTTCTTGTGCGCCAACTTCCATGAATTGCCCCAATCCACCACGATGGCGACCGACGCCACCACTGTCTGGACGCAGTTCCTTGCGCCAAATAATAACTGGTCCAACCTGCTCGGTTGCCTCTACGGGCATTGTCATGACACCACTAGGAAACGCAGTGGCATTCATTCCATCAAGTTTTGGACGTGCGCCGGAACCACCAGAATTAAATGTCAAAACCTCTGCCCGACGGGCATTGAGTGGTGCCTGCACATCAGTGCGTGGGCGTAATGAAACCTGGAAGTTGCATAGGCAGCCTGCGCCTTCGGCTGGTACTAGGTTAGGCAGTAATTGATCTAAAGCCGCATAAACTGCATCGGGCACCATGTGGCCTATTACGTGTCGAAGCGCTACAGGCGCTGGGTGCAAGGCGTTAACAATAGTATTTTCTGGAGCTATAATCTCAAAGGGAGCAAGGCTTGCTGCATTGTTAGGAATATCAGGCGCTATAGCGCATTTTAGAGCATAACATGCATATGCTTTTGTATACACTAACGGACAGTTTATTCCTTTTTTATCCAAGCCTGATGTATCACTAAAGTCGCAAAGAATTCTATCTTTTTGGATACTCAATTTCACCCTTAAGTCAACTGGATGCGAATAGCCGTCGCTGCGCATTTCACCCTGAGCCACCCCCCTTACCAATGAATTAATCCGTTCCAGTGTTGCCCGGCGTGAATTAGTTAAAATGAAGTCTGAAATGCCACATATATCACTCAAGGAAAACTCGTCCATCATCTCAATTAAACGGCGATGACCAATTTCATTGCAAGTCGCTAAAGCATAGATATCACCCACAAGCTGATCTGGTTCACGCACGTTTCCACGAATAATTTTTATGAGTGTTTCATCCACTGTGCCGCGACTAGCGAACTTCATAATAGGAATATATAGGCCTTCTTCATAGACGCTATTAGCGTCTGCTCCAAACCCGCGCCCGCCGATATCAACAACATGCGCGGTACATGCAAAAAACCCAACAAATTTTTCACCGTAAAAGCTTGGTGTCACGATTGTGATATCATGGAGGTGCCCTGTGCCCTCCCAAGGATCATTTGTGATATAGATGTCGCCAGAAGCAAAGTTTTCTGGTCGAATTCGCCTGATGAAATGTGCCACTGCGTCTGCCATAGCGTTGACATGCCCTGGCGTGCCTGTGACTGCTTGTGCCAACATTTTGCCGTCTTTGTCATAGACCCCTGCAGACAGATCGCCAGCCTCACGAACTGACGTAGAAAAGGCGGTGCGTACAAGTGCTTGGGCTTGTTCCTCTACTACTGAGATTAATCGGTTCCACATAACCTGATATTGCACATTTGACGGTTGGGGTCTGGTAGATTTTGAATACATCAGGGAACTCTTTTTTCAGAAACATCAATTGTGCCATCAGACAACCCTGTGGCTACGCGCGAGGTTGGAACTACAACTGTAGTTTCATCTTCAGTAATTACTGCTGGCCCTCCAATCTGTTGGCCAGGTGTCAAGTCAGCGCGGGGCAACTCAGCTGCCGTTGTTACTATCTCTAATGATGGATCAAACAGTGCCCTAGTTTTCTCTGTGGTTAGTGCCTGCAAGGTTTGGATAGCTTCTACTGGAGTAACTGCCTGAGCTGGTGTGGTTGCATTTACAGACCAAACTGTAATTTCCACGTCCAATCCATCTACAATACGACCAAACAAGAGTGTATATTCGCGTTCAAATAGCGCCTGAAATGTATCTACATCAGGGGTCTGGGCTTGGGCTTTTGTTAGTTGAACTGGAATTTCCCAGCCCTGGCCAGAATAGCGCATGTATACCTTAAACTCGGCTGCGATAGGAGCCGAAGGATTACAACTGCGTACAAAGGTAGTCGCCTCTGAGTTCAGGTCGTTAAGTATTACCTTAATTGCATTGGCGTCAAAGTATGACAGGCGCATAAATTGGCTTCGATTAGCCTCGAAGCTGAAGGGCGCACATAGAAAGCCGATGGCGGATCCAACGCCAGCACCTGTAGGAACCAACATCCTCTTGATACCAAGTTTTTCGCATAATCTACCCGCATGCAGTGGTGCTGCTCCACCAAAAGCGATCATCGTAAACTCACTCAAATCCTCACCATTTTCGACAGCATGCACCCTTGCTGCGTTAGCCATATTCTCATCCACGACCTCAGATAGGCCAAATGCTGCTGTTTGCGCATTCATATTAAGGGCGTTACCCAAATGTAGCTGTAAGGCTGTTTTGCTGGCCAATGGATCCAGTATAATACTGCCCCCTGCAAAATTTGTTGGATCTAATTTTCCAAGTACTAAATCTGCATCGGTTACGGCTGGCTCTAAACCACTGCGGTTATAGCACGCTGGTCCTGGTTCAGATCCTGCGCTTTCAGGGCCCACACGGATTTGGCACATGCTATCCACATGCGCTAACGAACCGCCACCAGCCCCAATCTCGACCATATCTATCACAGGTATTGAGATTGGCATGCCTGATCCCTTTTTAAAACGATACGTCCGTGCAACCTCGAAGGCCCGTGCAGTTTTAGGGGTTTGATCTTTAATCAAACAGATTTTTGCTGTTGTGCCACCCATGTCGAAAGACAGTACCTTATCCAACCCGTGACGGGCAGCAATATGCGCGGCAAATACAGCGCCACCAGCAGGGCCAGACTCAACTAGCCTAACAGGAAACTCAGCCGCATTTTCTAGGCTGATTATCCCACCACCGGAGTGCATTAGGAAAATCGGGCAGTTTGCATGCTCATTAGCTAAACGTTCTTTCAGGCGACTAAGGTAGGACTTCATTAAAGGCTTAATATAAGCGTTAGCAATTGTAGTATTAAAGCGTTCATACTCCCGCATTTGTGGGCTGACTTGTGATGACACAGACACCATTGCGTCAGGTATGCGTTCGGCCAAAACTTTTGCAATCATGGTTTCATGTGCGTCATTTGCGTATGAGTGAAGAAGGCCAATTGCTATACTTTCAAATCCTGCAGCCTTAATTTCGTTAACCAATAAATCTAGTTTTTGGCAGTTGAGGGGTATGAGAACCTTCCCATCGGCCTGCATACGTTCATCTATTGTGTAACGAAAATTGCGAGGCAGTAGAGGGTCTGGCAGAGTAAGGTTCAGATCATATTGTTCAAAACGGCTTTCAGTGCGCATTTCGATGACATCGCGAAAACCTTTGGTTGTTATTAGGGCCGTTTTCGCGCCACGCCGTTCTATTAATGCATTCGTCGCCAATGTGGTGCCATGTATAATCTGGCTGATCTGCTCTGGGTTCACACCTGATTTTTTACAGACATAGGACATGCCTTCAATTATTGCATTTTCTGGGGTCTGGTGTGTGGTCAATACTTTTGTGGAAATCAGCGCGTCGCCTTTATCCAAGACCACATCTGTAAATGTGCCGCCAATATCGACGCTGAGCCGAATGCTAGAGTTGAGCATAAAACCCTCCAAGTTGATCACACGATACCAAAAAAAGTAAACTCATCAAGCTGTTCTAGCATCAAGTGGTGTCGCGTAGCATATAGAGTTTGTCGCTAGGAGCACTCCCGGCTCTGCAGCGTTTGGATTACAGGGGTCGGTGTAGGCAGCGCAGGAGTAAAAAATGTTTCAGATTTTTCCAACGGCTCGTTTGAGGCCGTCCCCGTTTTTTAACTCGATCGTGGCAGAAAGTTGCACTAGTGTATCAATCTATAATCGGATGATTTTGCCCGCCAGCTTTGGTGACAAAGAAAAAGAGTATTGGGACCTCATAAATGGAGTGGTTATGTGGGACGTAGGTGTGGAGCGTCAAGTCCAGCTGGAAGGGCCAGATGCCAGCAAATTAGCTCAAATTTTGAGTCCGCGAGATTTATCAAAATGTAAGGTTGGACAGGGAAAATACGTGCCAATGTGCAATCATGATGGTATTTTAATCAATGATCCAATTATGTTGAAATTGCGTGATGACCTTTATTGGTTTTCGATAGCTGATAGTGATATTTGGATCTGGGCTCGCGCTATCGCAGCCGAGCGCGGCTTCGATGTTAAAATTAGCGAACCAGATGTGTCCCCGCTTGCAGTTCAGGGTCCAAAAGCGGCAGCAGTTGTGTCCTCTATTTTTGGAGATTGGGTCCATGATTTAAAGTACTTTTGGTTTTCTGAAACAGAAATTAATGGAATTCCAGTAGCGGTGCAGCGTTCTGGTTGGTCGAAACAGGGTGGTTATGAGATTTATCTTCGAGACGGTGCCCGCGGTGACGAGCTGTGGAGCATCGTGAAAGAGGCTGGCCAACCTTATGGCATTGGTAATGGTGGTCCAACATCGCCAGAGCGGGTTGAGAGTGGTTTGGTAAGTTGTGGTTCTGATACTGATGACACTACTAACCCTTTTGAAGTTCGACTGGGAAAATATATTGATCTGGATGTTGCAGATGACGTCGTGGGCATCAAAGCCCTAAGACATATTAATGCCGAGGGACCGAAGCGACACCAGCTTGGTTTGGTTCTCGAAGGGGATGTAGCGGATCCGTTGTCATTTCATTGGGAGAATATTTTGTTTAATGGCTCAAAAGTTGGAGATATGACACAATGTGTTTGGTCACCACGCCTTAAGAAGAATATTGGCTATGCTTTGATCTCTCATATTTGCAATGTGGGTGATACCGTTACGCTGTGCCGTTCAGCTGGACGAAAGGTAAAGGCAAGCTTAGTTGATTTACCATTTTTATGAAGCCTTTACAGACGTTTAAATGTGGCGACTTTACAGCTGCAAACCAGTGGTTAAGCCGACAACCGTAGTTAAAAATTACGTGAAGGCTTGACCCAGTCGTTTATCAGTGTTTGTTAATCTTAATTCAGACTTATAGGACAATTTACTTATGAAGAAAGTATATGGATCCGCCAGTGAGGCCATGGACGGTTTGTTATTTGACGGAATGTTTATTGCGGCAGGTGGCTTTGGGCTTTGTGGATTACCAGAAAACTTGCTAAGCGCAATTCGGGAGGCCGGAACTCAAAACCTTACATTTGCGTCCAATAATGCTGGTGTTGATGATTTTGGAATCGGTATTTTGCTCCAAACCCGCCAGGTTAAGAAAATGATTGCCTCTTATGTAGGCGAAAATGACACATTCATGCAGCAGTATTTGTCTGGAGAATTAGAGCTAGAGTTTAATCCGCAGGGCACGTTGGCTGAACGTATGCGCGCTGCTGGTTGTGGAATCCCTGGTTTTTATACAAAAACAGGGGTTGGCACTGTGATTGCAGATGGAAAAGAGCATAAAGAATTTAATGGTGAAACCTATATTCTTGAAACTGGTCTCTTTGCCGACGTGTCTATTGTGAAGGCTTGGAAGGCTGATGAAACAGGAAATTTAGTATTCCGCAAAACGGCCCGAAACTTTAATCCTTCTGCTGCAATGTGCGGTAAAGTCTGCGTTGCAGAGGTTGAAGAAATAGTGCCGACTGGTAGCCTTGATCCTGACCTCATCCACCTGCCTGGGATTTACGTTCACCGTTTAATAGAGGGTGATCATGAAAAACGTATTGAGCAACGCACACTGAGGGCATCATGATGGCCAACGATAAAAAAGGTTGGGACCGCAATCAAATGGCAGCCCGTGCTGCTCTTGAGCTGGAAGATGGTACCTATGTTAATTTAGGAATAGGTATCCCAACTTTAGTATCCAACTATATCCCTGAGGATGTGGAAGTGACGCTACAATCGGAAAATGGTATGCTTGGCATGGGGCCTTTCCCGACCGAGGAGGAGGTTGACGCAGATTTAATTAATGCGGGCAAGCAAACTATAACAGAACTTCCCCAAACGGCTTATTTCGATAGTGCTACATCGTTTGGCATGATCCGCGGTGGAAAAATTGCTATGGCCATTCTAGGTGCGATGGAAGTTTCCGAAAATGGTGATCTTGCAAACTGGATGATCCCAGGCAAGCTGGTTAAGGGGATGGGTGGCGCTATGGATCTGGTCGCAGGTGTGCGCCGGGTAGTTGTCGTAATGGATCATACTAACAAAAAAGGTGAGAGCAAAGTTCTACCTGCATGCACGTTACCACTCACAGGTGCCGGTGTTGTAGACCGTATCATTACTAATCTTGGAGTGCTCGACGTTGTCGAGGGTGGCCTAATGATTATTGAAACGGCTGAAGGTATCACTGAAGATTATCTACGGTCAGTGACACTTGCAAAAATAGTCTGATATTTAAGTTATAAATTTTCATAAATGTTTGGTTTAGGCTTTTAACTGCTAAGAACTGATAGCACTATTGGGTTGTAGGCTCAAAAGGTCAAAAGATAGGCCGTATTTTTTAATAAGGGTTCGCATTAGATCTGCGTTAAGATTATTCTCATGTTTGTTTTTCAACAATTCTAAAACCTTTACTTTAGCTTTATCTTCGAGGGTTTCCTGTTTTCCTGCGCCCCATTCGTCAATTGATCTTCGGTCACTGATTTCTGGATATAAAAAATCAGATTTCATTCTGGCATAGGTTTCCGCTTGGCCCAAGAAATGACCTTCGCCTTGTATCACTTCTAATATTGAAGCGAGTGCTAAGGTTTCCTCTGATACGATAGGAGTTACATTAGCCCTCAGGAGCGAACCTAACATGTCATTATCAATGACATATGCCTTCAGGGACACCCCCATAAGACCTGCCTGTGTTCCAGCTGCCTGGGTGATAAGATTTGTTCCCGCTTGTATGGCTGTGTTCACAGTTAGAGATTTTTCAAATCCAGATTGGGCGTCTGCTGACTTACTGTCTGTGGCACCAGCAATAGCTGAGCAAGGTAGATCCCAGTATCGCATAACTTGCGCACACATAGCCGTTGCAAGGGCTTGTTCTCCAGACCCACCTGAAAAGCCTCCTGTCCGCAAATCGGTAATCATGGGCCTTGGACCTGCAATCACCTTTGCTTCAGGATCTATACAGTGGGCATACACTACTCCCGCCAATGCTTCGGCTAAGGTTTGCGCCACAGAACCAGCTGTTGTTACTGGGCTTGATGCTCCCAACTGGCCAAAAACATTAGCATGTACAGGGAAGCCTTTTTGTATTGCCACTTTCATAACTGCAAAGCTTTCGGCATGGAATCTTAAAGGCGGCACGGCGTGGTTGATGTTAAATGATACAAAGGGCTGAGCGCGAAATTCAGTTTCTGATCCAGCAATAGAATAGCAAATTTCGGCAATTTCAGCCACATGATTAGGTTCCGACGCGCTTGTCATGATGTGTTTTTGCGTTCCAAGAATACAGGCAAAAACGGTGTTGAGGTCCAAGTCACGGGAGTTATTTATATCTCTGGCAACTAAAGATCGTGAAAAAAACTGAATATGGTCCAATTGCTCGCATAAACGCGCACTATCATAAAGATCGTTGAGTGTTGACGCACGATAGACACCGGTCTCTATATCTAGAATATACGGAGATGCGCCTCCAGTTCCAACAAAACTGGCCGACTTACCTACATGGAGGTCATCTTTTTTTGATCGACTGTATAGAGTTACCACTTTGGACATCTTATCCAACACTTCATCTATCAAATTATTCACAAAGTAGACGCGATCTCCATTTTTTTGACAACCAAATCGCAATAGTTCCTGAGCTACTGGTTCTGGGCATTCAGAAAACCCAACAGTACACATGATTTCGACTGCCGCATCTGCAATGGCTTTCGTTTCTATTAATCCTAACGGCTTATAGGTTCCCCCAATTGCCTTTAAACTTGGGGCAAGTTCATTTTTTGTTTCGCTTTGCCTGCGTCCTCGCCGAGCCATTTAATTTATTTTGTCCATTACTAAAAATTTACTTAATTGATTATAAAGTTCTGGTGGCATTGTATCTCCTAGTTAGATTGATGAGGCCAAACCCAAGTCGGCTAAATGAGATTAGTATTCGTCCTTTGTGCTGGATTACTTTTTAAACTTTAAGGTTATTTTGCTATACCCATTTACCTATCTGATGTTCTCCAGCGAGGGTTGATCCAGGGTGCGCGATTATCTTTTGGAAGGGGGGTACGACCCAAAATATGGTCAGCACCTTTCTCGGCCACCATGATTGACGGTCCGTTGAGGTTCCCATTTGGAATCCTTGGAAAAATTGAGCTGTCTACAACCCGCAATGAGCCCACTCCGATGACTCGACATTCTGGGTCGACTACAGCCATCGGATCATCCCGTCGGCCAATTTTACATGTACCACACGGATGATAGGCACTCTCCACATGCTCACTGATAAAAGTGTCTAACTCTTCGTCGCTTTGCACACCTATGCCAGGTTGAATTTCTTTGCCTCGGAAGGGATCAAAAGCTGCCTGGCCAAAAATTGAACGAGTAAGTTTTATGCAGTGTCTGAAGTCTTCCCAATCTTGTGGTTGAGACATATAATTAAATAAAATTTTTGGTTTGTCTTCTGGGTTGGCTGAATTTAGTTCAACTGAACCGCGCGAGGCCGACCTCATCGGACCTACGTGAGCCTGAAACCCATGCCCTTCAGCCGCGGCTTGTCCATCATAACGTACTGCAATTGGTAAAAAATGATACTGGATATCAGGATAACGTATACCTGGCTTGGATCTCAAAAATGCGCAAGACTCGAAGGCATTTGAGGCGCCTGGCCCAGATTTTTTTAGCATCCACTCAAGTCCAACACGCATTTTTCCAAACAGGTTCCAATATTTGAATAAAGTGATTGGTTGGGTACACGCCTGTTGGATGAGTAACTCTAAATGATCCTGTAAATTTTGTCCTACGCCTGCGCGGTCTGCTATAACATTAATACCTGTTTTTTTAATATGTGCTGCTGGGCCAATGCCTGACAACATTAATAATTTTGGAGAATTGATAGCTGACGCTGCTATAATAACCTCTCTACGTGCATGAACTACATAAATGTCTGCTCCACGCTGTACTTCAACGCCAACTGCGCGCTGGCTATCCATAATAATACGTCGCGCCAGACATTTATGCAGATCAAGATTGGACCTTTTTAACGCAGGTTTTAAGTATGCGTTAGCGGCTGACCACCTTTGTCCCTTCCAAACCGTCTGCTCCATTGGCGAAAAGCCTTCTTGCTGCTCGCCATTGTAGTCGTTGGTTATTTCGAACCCAGCTTGAAATCCTGCGTCTACAAAGGCTTTATGCAACGGGATATCTCGCTTACCGCGAGTAATATGCAGGGGGCCGGTTTTGCCACGCCATTCGGGATCGCCTCCTTGCCCACTTTCATGCCAATTCTCCATACGAAGAAAATAGGGTAAGACGTCTGCATATGACCAACCTTCCGCACCGCTGTCTGACCAATTGTCATAGTCTTCTGCGTGGCCGCGTACGTAAACCATACCGTTTATAGAGGATGAGCCACCAATCACTTTACCCCTAGGACAAGCCAGCTTCCGGCCACCAAGATGAGGCTCTGGTTCTGAAAAATATCCCCAATCATAACGTGGCATACTCATAGGCAAGGATAGGGCGCCTGGCATTTGGATTAATGGACTTGAATCAGTTCCGCCATATTCCAGAACTAGAACGGAATTTTTTCCATCTTCACTGAGGCGGGACGCCAACGCTGAGCCAGCAGAACCTGAACCTACAATCACAAAATCTGCTTCCACCATGTTACCCTTTCACTCCACAATTTGTCATACCTCTTTTTGGAATCAAGGTGAATCCCCTTATTCATCACAAATTTTTTTATGCCTACGTTGTGAAGCTCTTAATTTGTTTTTAGTACCAACTCTGATATCCATTTTTGCCAAATAATTGGCCAAGCTATTCGTTAGTCTTATATCCTATGGTTTAAGCATTAAAATTTAAAAACAAAAAAATTGTTTAACGTACTGGTCGCGTTTTAATATTCTGCTTAGTGTTATTACTAAATATTTAAGATTGGTTTAGAAATGTCACAAATGTCTGGTGGTCAAGCCGTTGTTGAAACTTTAATAGCTTTGGGTGCGCGACAAAGTTTTGGCGTGCCAGGAGAAAGTTTCTTATCTGTTTTAGACGCCTTCTGCGATATTTCTTACTTTAAATTTACGAGTTGCCGTAATGAGGGTGGCGCTGCTTTCATGGCCGAAGCTTGGGCTAAATTGACAGGGGAAGTTGGATTATGTTTCGTAACCCGTGGGCCAGGTGCGACGAATGCGAGTATTGGCGTACACTCAGCAATGCAGGCATCAACACCAATGATATTATTTATTGGCCAAGTTGGCTTAGAGCATCAAGGTCGCGAAGCCTTTCAAGAGCTTGACTATAGAAAAGTATATGGATCCATTGCTAAATATGCTACAGAAATTACAGATGTTAACCGCACAGCTGAGGTTGTACGCCGAGCATGGTCTATAGCAATTTCTGGCCGGCCGGGCCCTGTAGTCATTGCGTTGCCAGAAGACATTCTAACACAGACCACTGAAATCAAAATCCCAATGCGGCTGATATCCACTCCCATGGCTGGAGCGATGCACTTTGACGTGATGCGAGTTTCGGAAAAACTAAAAACTGCAAGGCGCCCTATTATAGTTGTTGGAGGTGGTGGATGGTCTGCCCAGGATAGAGCTGCTTTAAATCAATGCGCAGTCAGATTAAATATTCCAGTTGTGACTGCTTTTCGTTACCACGATTTATTCGATAACACGCTCCCACTCTTTTTAGGTGAAGCAGGTGTTGGAATGTCAGAAAATACGAGACAGACTCTGTCTCAAGCGGATTTAGTTCTAGCCATCAACGTACGTTTTGGTGAAATGACCACTGATGCTTTTACTCTATTTAAAGATGACCGTGAGGAGCAGTGGATTGTTCAAACACATCGGTCTGGTGACGAGTTTCATAAATATGTATCGCCTGATTTAACTATGATTTGTAATCCGAGCTCGTTACTGAACGATTTGAATGATCGTTTGGTGCCTACTGAGCTGTCAATTGATCGAAGCTGGGTCGTTGCTGGGCGTAAAGGCTTTGAAATATCTCAACAAGCGAAAGTTCAGCCAAGTCCTGTAGATATGGGCGTGGTTTCTACTTTGGTTCAAGAACTCTTGCCTATAGATGCTATTGTGACAAATGGAGCTGGAAATTTTGCTATATGGCCAAATAAATTCATGCAATTTTCTGCTAAACAGCGGTTGCTTGCACCACAATCTGGCGCGATGGGCTATGGGCTACCTGCCGCTATTGCTGCAAAGCTAGAGTGTCCAGAACGTTGCGTTGTATGTTTCTCAGGTGATGGAGATTTCCAGATGAATTGCCAGGAGCTTGGTACCGCTTTGCAATCTAACGCGCGTCCGATTGTGCTCATTGTTAATAATGGCACATATGGAACTATCCGAATGCATCAAGAAAAAAATTATCCATCAAGAATAAGTGGTACTGACTTAATAAATCCTGATTTTGTTATGCTTGCTAAATCCTATGGATTTTATGCGGAGCGCGTTGAGAAAACTGAAGATTTTGAAGCAGCTTTTATCCATGCCTTGGCCAGCCCAAGTGGCGCAATACTTGATCTTAATGTAGCGGCTGACGCTATCACGCCTAGTTTAACAATTAATGACTTGCGTGACCGCTAAACCTATTAAAGAGCTAGTGCGAGGCGCGTGCCCTGATCTATAGCCCGCCGCGCGTCTAATTCCACCGCCACATCAGCCCCACCTATCAAATGAGCTTTTGGTAGGTGTTCGGCCAAGCTACGTTCTGGGTCTTGCCCTGCACAAATCACTATTGTGTCGACTGGCAACACTCGGTTTTCATCACCAACTGAAATATGTAATCCATTGTCATCAATTTTGTTGTATGTAACACCAGAAATCATCTGTACACCGCGTTTGGTTAGGTTTGTTCTATGAATCCAACCGGTTGTTTTGCCTAAACCTGCGCCAACCTTCTTTGCTTTCCGTTGTAAAAGGTAGATATTGCGGGCTGGAGGGTTAAATTTAGCGACCATTCCCTCAACACCCCCACGCGCTTTGAACGTCATATCGATTCCCCACTCCTTCATGAACTCAGGGATATCTAGGCTCGTAGAAGCGCCAGTATGGATTAAGAATTCGCTGATATCAAAGCCAATACCGCCTGCACCAATTACGGCTACTGATTTACCAACCTGCGCACCGTTAATAACATCCAGATACCCCATCACTTTAGGGTGTTGAACACCATTAATTTCTGGCGTTCTTGGTTTGACGCCGGTTGCCAGTATAACTTCATCAAAACTAGTTAAATCCTTGTGCTTTATTCGGGCACCAAGTCTTAAGACCACACCACTAAGCGATATCTCTTTTGAAAAGTATCTAATTGTTTCGTAAAACTCCTCTTTTCCAGGAATTTTCTTAGCAATATTGAATTGACCGCCAATTTCATCGGCGGCGTCAAAAAGTGTTACCTTATGCCCCCGCCGCGCAGCAGTTGTTGCGGCTGCTAGGCCAGCAGGACCTGCGCCGACAACTGCTATTGTTTTAATAACGGCTGCGGGTAGTAAAACCATTTCTGTTTCGTTGCAGGCGAATGGGTTGACTAGGCAAGACGTGATCTGGCCGTTAAATATTGCGTCCAGGCAAGCCTGATTGCAGGCAATGCAGGTGTTTATTTCATCGTCTCTTCCTTCGGCCGCTTTACTAACAAAATTTGCATCAGCCAGAAATGGTCGAGCCATTGAGACCATATCTGCGTCACCACGCGCTAATATGGCTTCGGCGACATCGGGTGTATTGATCCTATTTGATGTTATGACGGGTATAGGCATTTCGGCTCGTACCCTAGCAGTTACCCAGGTAAAAGCAGCGCGTGGGACTGAAGTTGCAATTGTCGGGATGCGAGCCTCGTGCCATCCAATGCCGGTGTTAAATATTGTGGCACCCGCAGCAGCAATTTCTTTTCCTAGCTCGATGACTTCCTCAATAGTTGATCCTCCTTCAACTAAATCAATCATAGAAAGTCGGTAAATAATAATAAATTTTTCCTTAACCGCTTGCCTTACTTGCCGCACTACTTCGACTGCTAGGCGTATACGATTATGATAACTACCGCCCCACGCATCAACCCGATGATTAGTTCTTTGTGCAATGAACTGATTTAGGAAGTATCCCTCTGACCCCATGATTTCTACACCATCATATCCAGCGGATTGAGCCAATGCTGCTGCGCGCACAAAATCTGAAATTTGGATTTGAATTCCCTCTTCATCCAGTTCTTTTGGCTTTACGAAGTTTATTGGCGCTTGGATGGGCGAAGGAGCTACGGCGTTAGGATTATATGCGTAACGACCTGTGTGTAAAATTTGCATAGCAATTTTTCCACCCGCTTTATGTACAGCACTAGTCACTATGCGATGTTTTTCAGCTTCTTCTGGCGTTGTCATAACTGCGGCGCCTTGGCCCACTGCACCTTCGGGATTGGGGCCAATTCCTCCGGTTACAATTAAAGCTACGCCACCAGCTGCGCGTTCTGCATAAAAGGCTGCCATACGTTCAAAACCATTTTTGGCCTCTTCGAGCCCTAGGTGCATCGAACCCATTACCACTCTATTTTTTAATTGAGTAAAACCTAAGTCCAGTGATTCGAATAGATGTGGGTAGGGCTGACTAGTCATAACGGACCTCTCCTTCATATGAGCAGTTTTCACTCAAGTGGTTTAGCTTAGCTTTGCAACCGTTCCGTGACGGAATTTTAGAAATATAAATTCTATTCCAAAAGTCCTGCCTCACTTAATACCTTTCTGGCGATGCGGAAACATTCTAGTGCCTGCGGAACGCCACAATAAATACCTACCACATGTATAATTGCTCGAATTTCCTCCACAGTTACACCATTAGTTAAGGCGCCTTTACAGTGAATTTCCCACTCTTGCATTTTACCTAATGCGCCGATCATAGAGAGGTTCATCATTGATCTTGTTTTGGCATCAATTGCTTCATCACCCCAGCCAAACCCCCAACACCAGGCGGTCATTGCCTCTTGAAATGGGCGAGTAAACTTATCTGCTGCAGCTAGATTGTTTGCAACATATTCCTCCCCTAGTGTAGATTTACGCTGTTCCAAGCCTTTCATAAAAAGATCTTCATCAAAGTTACTCATAGTATATCCTTACGTTTCAGTATTATTTGTATTTATATGAACTTGAAAATTATTTTACTAAATTCGTACTATTGATTAACCGCCTTAAGATCCAGTATTTGTCAAAGCTCGTACCATTGCAAAGTAATGAATTTCATTTGGCTGCGTTGGCATATTTTTACTGCTCTGAATTCGGTGGATAAGTCTTGGATACTCTGAAATCGATGGAAATGAAGCATGAATATTATGACCAAGCCTTAAGATCTTTTCTGATAGGGATCGAAGCGGCAGACCCTATGTCCGCTGTGAGGTGTGAGTTACTTAGTTACGACGAAGTGCCAACCATTATAGCGGTAGGAAAGGCTGCAGTCAAAATGACGAGAGCTGCCATCGATGTCTTGAAGGACTTTTCGGAAGTGATAGTTGTAACTAATCCTGAAAATGCTGTTGATTTTCCTGGAGTTAAAGTATTTGCGGCTGCGCACCCAATTCCAAATCAAATTGGCTTGAGGGCGAGTGAAGCAGTCACTGCAGCATTACAACGTGCATCAAAAGTTAGCCGTCCAATATTGTGTTTGATATCTGGTGGTGGATCAGCATTGCTACCAGCACCCTGTGATGGGGTCTCTTTAAGCGAAAAAATTGATTTAAATTCTATTTTGCTATCAGCTGGTGCAGATATTAAAACTATCAACCTTATTCGTCAGCAAGTATCTTTACTAAAAGGTGGTGGTCTGTTGCGTTATGCTGCGCCAAGTTACGTAAGAAGTTTAATTTTATCGGACGTAATTGGTGACGATTTGCGTGTGGTGGCCAGCGGTCTCACTACGTCGCCTATTGGGAGCCGAGAAGAAGCCCGCATGGCTTTACAAACTATGGGCGTTTGGGATCGCATACCAGCCTCTATACGGGTGCTGCTGCAACGTACTGATGTGTCTTTTAAATTACCAAAAGCAAAAAATACGCTGATAGGTTCAAATAAATTAAGCCTTGAAGCCATGTATGCATATCTTGAGCGGGCAACTGTGCACTTTAACCCATTGATCGGCGACGTGGCAACTGCGGCTGAGCGTGTTGCATCTAGTGAAAGTGGCATCCATCTTTTTGGTGGCGAAACAACAGTCAATATTAATGGAACAGGGAAGGGGGGACGAAATCAAGAACTTGCCCTGCGTGTCGCACTATTGGCTCGCGAACAAGCCTGGAAGGAGCCATGGCTTTATTTGCAGGGAGGAACTGATGGACGTGATGGTCCAACGGACGCAGCAGGTGGTGTTGTATGTGATACCACGTTAAATTTAATGGACAGCCATGGCGTTAATCCGGAAAGAATGCTTTCTAACAATGACTCTTATAATGCCTTAAAGGTTGCAAACGCATTATTGATTACTGGACCTACGGGCACAAATGTTGCTGATTTAGGAGTTTTGATTAAGGGTTGAAAACTGTTACCTTTACGATAAATAAACTAAAAAATTAAACCCTGACAACGTATGGATTGAAAAAAGTGCCTTTTGCCCTTTTAATATTTAACTTTTATGGAACTTAGGCTTGAGCGCAACTGATAAAGATAATTTGTTGAAAAGTGCTCGATTTAGTGTAGCGCCAATGATGGCGTGGACGGATACACACTGCCGCTATTTCCATCGCTTAATTTCAAAAAAATCTCTTCTTTACACAGAAATGGTTACAGCGCCTGCTTTAGTGTTGGGTGGGGCAATACACTTGTTGGATTTCAACACTGAGGAATACCCGGTGGCTTTGCAAATAGGCGGTAGTGATCCGACCCAATTGGCCCAAGCCGCTGCGCTAGGTGCTGAGCATGGGTATCCTGAAATAAATTTGAATCTTGGGTGTCCATCTGATCGCGTTCAGTCTGGTAGCTTTGGTGCAGTTCTTATGACGCAACCAAGTTTAGTTCTGCGTTGCTTAGATCAGATGAGAAATGCGTGTAACGCCGAAATCACTGTAAAATGTAGAATTGGCGTGGACGACCAAACTCCTGCAGAAACTCTTCCCAGCTTTTTGGGAATGATAGAAAGTACAGGAATAAAACGAGTTACTATTCATGCACGGAAGGCTCTACTTAAAGGACTTAGTCCGAAAGAAAATCGGGATATTCCCCCACTTGATTATTCATTAATTCGGGAAATGAAACGAGCCTTTCCAAGCCTGCACATCAGTGTAAATGGTGGTGTTAAAAACCTAATTGAAGCCAAACAGCATCTAAGTGATGGCCTTGATGGAGTAATGATTGGCAGGGCTGCTTATCATACACCTTATGACGTCCTTGCATTGGTTGATCCTGAAATCTTTGATGACAAACGTCCGCCCCCCGCTTTGGAGGTTGCCGCATTAATGATCCCCTACCTGGAAAAACATTTGCGGGCAGGTGGCCGCCTGCACCAGGTTACCCGACATATGTTTGGATTATTTGCAGGACAACCAGGTGCCCGCCACTGGCGTCGTCGCCTTTCTGATATTGGTAGTTTACGAGATGCTCGCCTTGCTGATTATTCTGCTCTGTTGGAGGAGATTGAAAAAATAATAAGCCTACAGATAGAACTGGAAACCGCTTAATGGAGATTACGGTACTATTACCTGTAATTGTGAGCCTAATTGTGATTGGCGCCTTTGCAGGTTTTCTAGCAGGCCTTTTGGGCGTTGGAGGTGGCATCGTCTTAGTCCCCTGTTTCTTTTACTCTTTTCAAGCACTTGGATTTGATGGCCCGCAACTGATGCAAGTCTGTTTGGCGACGTCGTTGGCCACAATTGTTGTGACTTCTATTCGCTCGATAGAAAGCCATAATAAAAAGGGTTTTGTAGATTGGGAAATATTAAAGAAATGGGCCCCGGCTATCGCAATTGGGGCCACATGTGGAGTTTACATTGCTGCAAATATTGACTCTGTGACGCTGCAATTAATATTTGGTGGATTGGGGGCTTTGATTGGCCTCTACCTTGTCTTTGGGAACCAGTCGTGGTGTTTGGCTGACGAATTGCCAAAAGGGATTTCTTGCTGGGTTCTGGGGTCTATTCTGGGAAGTTTGTCGGTACTCTTGGGAATAGGGGGTGGTTCATTAGGGGTCCCGTTTATGTCGCTGCATAGAATTGCAACCCATAAAGCGGTTGGCACTGCAGCTGGTTTTGGCCTGGCAATTGCAATTCCGTCTACTATCCTTTGGCTGTTTGTTCCTATTGAGGTACCAAACCTTCCTTTGAACTTGGGGGCCGTGAATCTTCCGGCATTCTTATTAATTGTTCCAATGACTTTTATATTTGTTCCTATGGGTGCAAACGTGGCTCATAGGATGGACGCTAAGCCGCTTAAACGGTTGTTTGGAGTATTTTTATTAATAGTAGCAATTAATATGATGGCACAAACTCTATGGAATTAACATCACTTAGTGAATGTGGCTGGATCAAATTTGATCACGATCCTGAAATTTTAAATTGGGTGCGCCATGTACAGCCCACAGCGGCTTCCATTGCTGAAGATCCTAAGCAAAAGGCGTTATGGTTGCGTCATGGAGACACCTGGTTTGTGGGTGTTAATGCTTTGCCAAATGATCCAATTGGTCGTATTGGTGAAGGGCCGCGATTAAAAGGTAATGTGGTTGAGTTTTTGATCAAACATCATGGATCAATTTCCTTAGACCCAGCCCAAATCTCAGTAATTTATCCTGGCTATCCAGTATTTGATGGAAAAGAGGGTGAGGTTGCTCACAGATATCGGAAAAACCGTTGTGGTGCTCATGTTGACGGATTACGGCCAGAAGGCCCTAAGCGCAGACGGTTTGTACATGAACCGCACCAATATGTTTTAGGCCTACCAGCAGCTTGCACTAACGTTAAAGCAAGCCCAATGGTTGTTTGGGAGGGGAGCCATCATATAATTCGGGCAGCATTCAAATCTGTACTGGACGATATACCTGTCAACGAATGGAATAATGTCGATTTAACCGAAATTTACCATGATGCTCGGCGGACATGTTTTGAACAATGTAGACAAATATCCATTTTAGCAGAACCAGGCGAATGCTACCTTTTACACCGGTTAGCACTACACGGTGTTGCCCCTTGGGTGGAGCCAGTGGCTGATACTAATCAAGGCAGAATGGTTATCTATTTTAGACCTGAAGGTGATGGTAATCTAAGTAATTGGTTAAATGGATCTTATTAAAAAACTTTTTTATTGTTCTAAACCTCATACTTTAGTTGCTATTTAGTTAATCTTCCGACACGTCCACCCCTACGTTTTTGAACCTGGTGTGCCCGCCCTGGCAGTTCTTTCATAATGGCCAAACGCGATTCTGAACTTAATTTTGACCACACTCCAATTTCTTCAATAGAGCGATAGCAGCCGACACAAATTCGTTCGCTTGGGTGGATTGAACAAAGTTTGATACAAGGGCTGTCAATTTCATTTCTTTTCCAAATTTTATTGTTTTTTTCGTTTATCATTGTTTAGCTCGGATATGATGTGCGCGATCCAGCGCACCTTGTAGTATATATCCAGCAGCAACTTGATCAATTACCTTGGCACGACGTTTGCGTGTCGTATCCGCCTCCAACAGTATCCGCTCGGCAGCAACGGTCGAAAGGCGTTCATCCCAAAACCCGATTGCAAGGTCGGTGAGGGAGGTTAGGTTTCTTGCGAACGCCCGGGTCGATTGGCATCTTGGACCCTCTGAACCATCCATGTTGCGTGGTAAGCCAAGGATAATTGCCCCAATTTTTCGTTTGGAAATCTCAAGTAGTAAAGCCTGCGCATCAAGTGAGAACTTTTTGCGCTGTAGGGTTAGGAGTGGTGTAGCTGAGCTGAGTAATCGATCTGAAACCGCCACTCCAATTGTCTTGGTTCCAAGGTCGAGACCCATCCAGGCCTCAGAAACTTTTGCGTGTGTTACAATATCGGCGATATCGTTATAAATCATTGCGTAATTCCAGCTGAAACTGCCGCTTGGCGTAAAATTTCCATGTCAGATTCCAGTCCTGCAAATAAGATCATAGCTTCCTGGAGAGTATTTTGCGCGGCATTGTTGTCGCCTAAAACTGAATATGAGAAAATAAGTTGCGCCCAATCAGAACTAGGCCCCCCATCTTTTTCTAATCTTTCGGCTAAGCCAGCAACCATTTCTGTAATCATAACTTGCCGCTCTGTAGTTGTTAGTTCCAGTGCATTTGCAACATCCTCTTGCGATGGCCCTCCCGATTTTGGCGCTTTGTAATTTACACCCGCTACCAGAGCCAAATCTTCGATAGTTCTGCGAATTAGGGGAATGTATGGTGCATTCTCAGGACCAGTTTCTAAAAGTTTGCGCCACAAAGAAAAAGTACGATCTGGTCGGCCAATTTGATCAAAATATATCCCCATTTTAAATAAAGCTAATTTATTTTCTGGGTTACGTTGTAAGGCTTGCCTCAGCGCTTCTTCGGCCGTGGGTGAAATATAGCCATTGGCTGCCATCACTAACAAGTCTGCATAAGCATACCACTCGATTGAAGTCGCAGCGTTTTGTTGCAATTTTAAAATATTCTTCTGCGTTGCGTGAGCCGCCGCATAATTTCCTAGTCTACTTTCAGACTTTGCCAGAAGTTCGAGACCCTTTAGATCATTTGGTCGCAATTTTACAGCATTTCGAAGTTTTTTTACGAGATCCGTGTATACAGGGTCCTGCTTAACTTGGTTGGTGGGTGCTAGAGCCTCAGCGTCTAGTTGGCTTAAGCTGTTTGCGCGTAAGGCGTCTGATTTGGCATATCGGCTTTCTATGGGAAGATCTGGCCGTCCTGGAGCCCCAATCTGGCTATAAATGAAAGTTCCCAAAAGAAATGCGGTTATAATAACGCAGGGCAAAATCCACTTACTTTGACTTTTATACTCAATTTCCTTTGGTAACTCTTGCCGGGATGCTGAGATCATTCGCCTGCCAATTTCTGCTCGCATAGCTTCAAACTCATCATCTGCAACCAAACCTTTATCACGATCGGTTTCGAGGCCACGCATGTGCTCAGCGTAGATATCTACATCACCCGTGAGTTGTATCTTTGTACGACGCACCCTGTGATGCAACAACGTGCCAATGAGCAGCAGCGTTAAAAACAAAAAAAGAGCTGCAGTTATCATAATTACCCTTAAGAGTTGGACTGGTAGGCGCAACTAATGGCTCAGCCTATTTACGCTCTACATAGCTTTTATATATGTCGCAATGATTTCAAACTATGGCGCTCATGGGTTGCGAAATGGGTATGTGATCAGAGATAACAACTGCGTCCACTCAAGAGAGATTCTGTTATGAAGCGATTTTCAGTATTTGCAGTAGCCCATGAAGCTATGCGTCAACATAGCGGTTGGAGTCGTACTTGGGCAAACCCAGAACAAAAAAAATCCTATGATGTGATTATTATTGGTGCCGGTGGACATGGATTAGCGACTGCATATTATCTTGGCAAAAACTTTGGGATCACTAATGTTGCTGTGATCGAGAAGGGCTGGCTTGGCGGCGGGAATACGGGCCGTAATACAACCATAATTAGGTCAAATTACTTGCAGGACCCCTCAGCGGCGATTTATGAGAAATCGCGTTCGTTATATGAGAACCTAAGTCAGGATCTTAATTACAATGTTATGTTCAGTCCTCGCGGCTGCATGATGCTAGCCCAAACACAACATGAGATGCGTGGTTACAAAAGGACTGCACACGCAAATACATTGCAAGGAGTTAAGACAGAATTCATTGGTCCGGAACGGATACAGCAACTTTGCCCGATTATGAATGTGGATGGGCCTCGCTACCCCGTTTTGGGGGCTCTCTGGCAATCGCGAGCGGGCTCAGCTCGTCACGATGCAGTTGCCTGGGGCTATGCTCGTGCTTGCTCCGACATGGGGATGCATATTTTGCAAAAAACCGAAGTTACTGGCATAACACAAGATGCTGGAAACGTCACAGGCGTAGAGACATCCCGTGGACATATAAAATGTAAGAAACTTGGTATGGTTGTTGCGGGACATGCTTCAGTTGTTGCTGAAATGGCTGGTTTCCAATTGCCCATCGAGTCCGTACCTCTTCAGGCGCTGGTCAGTGAACCAATAAAGCCTTGCATGGACGTAGTTGTTATGGCGAACACAGTGCATGGTTACATGAGCCAATCCGACAAAGGAGAAATGGTGATTGGAGGTGGGACGGATGGGTACAACGCATACACTCAAAGAGGGTCGTTCCATCATCTTGAGGAAACAGTACGTGCGCTGATCGAAACCTTTCCCATGATCTCCCGTCTAAAAATGTTGCGGCACTGGGGTGGAATAGTTGACGTAACTGGGGACAGATCGCCAATTCTTAGCAAAACCCCGCTGGGTCAAACTTTTATTAACTGTGGTTGGGGTACTGGTGGCTTTAAAGCGATACCTGGCTCAGGTTGGGCTTTTGCCGAACTTATGGCCAAGGGGGGAAGTCCTCTGACAGCTGAATTTGGTCTTGATCGCTTCTGTGCTGGACGTTTTGTAGATGAAAGTGTCGCAGCGGGGGTGGCTCATTAATGTATATTTTTCACCTAACACATTACTGTTTTTCGCACTTGAAATTTAATCTTTCACTTACAACCATCTTTGTTTTGGGAGGTAACGTATGCTTATCCTAAATTGTCCGTATTGTGGCATGAATAAAGATGAAACGGAGCTCTCTGCTGGTGGAGAGGCTCACATTAAACGTTTTGGACCCGGCTCTTCTGATCTGGATTTTGAGGAATATCTATTTGGAAGAACTAATCCCAAGGGCTTACATTTCGAACGGTGGCGTTGCTCTTCGGGTTGTGGAAAATGGTTTCACGCCGCGCGTTGCACGGTCACGCTCGAGGTTTTTGGAACTTATGAAGCCCAAACACTCGAGCCTCCACAAAGTATAAAAGATCTAATTACTGCTAAGCGACCAGGTTGGTCCTGGAGGGAATTCTCATGATATTGTGGTTTAACAAAATGTTATATGCGGTGGCCTTCTCGGCCGAGAGTACTAATGGGGTGTGTGAATGAGTACCCGATTAGCCAATCAAGGACGCCTTATAGATCGTAGTAAAGCTATAAAATTTTTATTTAATGGTAAAAAAATGGCTGGCTTCGAGGGTGATAGCTTAGCGGCGTCACTTTTGGCAAATGATCAGATGCTTGTGGGAAGATCGTTTAAATACCACCGACCTAGGGGTATAGTAGCATCTGGCGCGGAAGAGCCCAATGCTCTTATTAATTTGGGTGATGGTGGATATTTTGAGCCAAATGCTCGTGCAACAACTACTGAAACGTTTGATGGCTTAGTGGCTGCATCACAAAATCATTTTCCGTCTTTAGAATTCGATGTGGGAGCCATAAATTCAAAGCTAGCGCGGTTTTTACCAGCAGGATTCTATTATAAAATGTTTATCCATCCAAGATCATTTTGGAAACATGTTTACGAACCGTTCATTAGAAAGTCCGCAGGGCTTGGTCGGGCACCAAAAGACCGAGACTTAGACAAATACGAACATTATTACCACCACTGCGAAGTTCTAGTAGTGGGTGGTGGAATAGCTGGTATTCAAGCTGCTAAATCTGCTGCGGCTTCAGGTGTTCGCGTAATGTTGGTTGAGCAAACAGCACACTGGGGTGGTCGCGCTGTCGTTGATGGTGTCACGATTGACAATACCCCTGCAGAAGAGTGGGTCAAAACCGCCGTGGCCCAGCTTTTGAAGATGAATAACGTTGTTATCCGTAACCGCACCCAAGGATCAGGTGTTTATGATCATGGATATGCTCTTGGCTATGAGCGGGTTGCAGATCATACGCCTCGCGATGGTCGCCCACGTCATCGCTTGTGGAGAATTAGGTGTAAAAAAATTATTGCCGCAACCGGCGCTATTGAGCGGCCGTTGTCTTTTGCTGGCAATGATATTCCTGGTGTGATGCTTGCTGCAGCTGTCCGAGATTATGTTGTTAATTATGGAGTGTCACCTGGTGATCGTACTGTTGTCGTAACTAATAATGATGATGCCTATCGCACTGCCATTGTTTTAAAAGATGCCGGACTAGACATTCCCCTGATAATAGATGCCCGTCCTAAGGGTGGTGGAATATTAATGGACCGGGCGATTGCGGCGGGCATTCGGGTAGAGACTGGGCGCGGTATAGCTAAAGTAAAAGGTGGCAAGCGTGTTACTGGAGTTAGTATTTGCTCGCAAGCCGGTGAGGGTGCTGAACTGGAAGAAATATCTTGTGATGTGGTTGCAATGTCAGGTGGATGGTCGCCGGTAGTACACTTATGGTCGCACTGTGGTGGCAAACTCCTATGGGACGAAGATCAAGCGATGTTCTGTCCAGACCCAGATCACCCTCCTTTGGGAATTGATGGTGAAAGTGTTGTCCGAGTCGTCGGCGTTGCCAATGGGCACCTGGGAAGTGCCGCAGGCTTGCTGGATGCCAACGAACAGGGCTCTGTTGCAGCAGTCATGGCAGGCGGCAAAGTTAAGAAATTAAAAGTGTTGGATTGTGATGATTTTGTTGAGAACGCGATACTCCCAGTCTGGTTGATGCCTCAAGGGGCTAACTATGGTTTACGCTCTAAATCGTGGCTTGATTTTCAGAATGATGTTAAGGTCAGTGATGTTCAATTAGCTGCCCAGGAGGGGTTTGAGAGCGTAGAACACGTAAAGCGTTACACCACATTAGGCATGGCGACTGATCAAGGAAAATTAAGTAACATTAATGGATTAGCAATACTTTCTGATTCCCTTAACATGAATATTCCAGATGTTGGGACCACTACTTTTCGGCCTCCCTACACACCTATATCAATGGCATCCTTGGCGGGGGAAGCGCGTGCAGATCTTTTTCAACCCATTCGCAAAACTCCGATGCACGATTGGCATGACAGTAACGGAGCGGATTGGGAGCCAGTAGGTGGATGGCGGCGTGTGTACGCATATGTTGATCCGGGTGAAACAACTAAACAAGCCGTAAATCGTGAGGTTTTGAACACACGAAAAAACCTTGGTTTTTTGGATGCTTCAACGCTTGGGAAGATCATTGTTAAGGGTCCTGACGCAGGAAAATTTTTGGATATGATGTATACGAACATGATGTCTAATCTTAAAGTTGGACGCTGTCGTTACGGCCTAATGTGTTCAGAGAATGGATTTTTATCAGACGACGGCGTTGTTGCGCGTGTTGATGATGTAACTTGGCTTTGTCATACTACGTCTGGCGGTGCTGACCGCATTCATGCTCATATGGAGGAGTGGCTTCAAACTGAATGGTGGAATTGGCAAGTTTGGATCGTTAATTTAACTGAACAACTCGTACAAATTGCAGTCGTTGGTCCACATTCTCGGAAAGTGTTAGAGAAATTGGGTGGGATGGATGTTTCACCCGATGAATTACCATTCATGACTTGGACGGACGGAAATATCGGTGGAATTCCTTGCCGTGCCTATAGGATTTCCTTTTCTGGTGAGTTGTCCTACGAAATTGCTGTTCCAGCCAACCAAGGCCTAGAGTTTTGGGAAATGCTTATTGAGGCTGGAACTGAATTTGGTGCGATGCCTTATGGTACAGAATGTCTGCATGTAATGCGTGCTGAGAAAGGTTTCATAATGATTGGTGATGAAACTGACGGCACTGTCATACCACAGGATTTGGGGTTGAACTGGGCCATTTCAAAGAAAAAAGATGATTTTTTAGGAAAACGGGCGCAACAGCGTTCATTTATGGACAATGCAGATCGATGGCAACTTGTTGGACTAGAGACGTTGGATGGTTCTGTTCTTGAAGATGGAGCCTATGCAATTTCATCAGGAAAAAATGCTAATGGGCAAAAGAACACTCAAGGCAGAGTTACTTCAACGTATTACTCGCCAACCTTGAAAAAAGGTATCGCCATGGGTTTGGTACACAACGGCCCTAGTAGGATGGGGGAGGTTATTTCCTTCACTAATATCGGGACTTCGCCTGTACAAGCCAAAATTGTCAGTCAGATATTTTTTGATCCAGAAGGGAAAAAGCAAAATGTCTGATAGTACTTTTGAGGATTATGTGAGGGTTATGCAAGATTTTGATCACAGCATGTTTACGTTGCGAGCTAATCTTTCCTCTACGAAGATAAAGGCTGCCATAAAATCAGTAATAGGTGGCCCTGTTCCCAAGCGTGGGTTTTGTGACACCTACGCTAATAAGTCTGTGGCGTGGATGTCCCCCGATGAGCTTCTGATTACTGTAGATGGGCCAGAATCTGTTGTTATTTACGCTGATTTACAAAAAGCGCTAGAAGGTCAGCATGCGCTACTGGCAGACGTTTCTGACGCTCGCGCAGTGTTTACACTCAAGGGAAGCCATGGCCTAGAGGTGTTAGCTAAATTGTCACCAATGGATTTTCATCCAATGCAATTTAAGGTTGGTAGTTTTACACGAACTCGAATTGCTCAAGTGGCTGGCGCAGTCTTCAGAGTTGATGCTGAAACTATAGTTTTAATTTGTTTTCGTTCGGTGCAACAATATATGTTTTCGCTACTCTGCGATGCCGCTAGACCCGGTGCGAATGTCTTCTAGCTTATGTGTAACAATAATTTAATTTATTTTAGTAATGGTCATTTTGTTTCGATGGGTTACCTTCTATAGAATAACTTAGAAAAGCTTCAATTAAACTCTGAAAGGATTGCTCTTATGGCTTTCAAACTTCCTGATCTACCTTATGCTCATGACGCCTTGGCTGCCAAGGGTATGTCTGCTGAAACACTGGAGTTTCACCACGATCTGCATCATAATGCGTATGTTACTAATGGCAATGCGGCGATATCTGGGACCCAATGGGATGGAAAATCCCTAGAGGACATTATTGTTGGTACCTATGATGTGTCAGCGGTTGCACAAAATGGTATTTTTAACAACATAAGCCAACTTTGGAATCACAACCAGTTTTGGGATATGATGGGTCCGGGTGATAGTAAAATGCCGGGATCGCTTGAATCAGCTTTGAAAGAAAACTTTGGCTCAGTCGATGAGTTCAAAACAAAGTTTTCTGCGGCAGGCGTTGGCCAATTTGGTTCAGGGTGGTGCTGGTTAGTAAAAAATGCTGATGGATCTTTAGCTGTCACTAAGACAGAAAATGGAGTTAACCCGCTTTGTTTTGGTCAGACTGCACTTTTAGGCTGTGATGTTTGGGAGCATTCCTATTACATCGATTTCCGGAACAAACGCCCAGTTTATTTATCAAACTTTTTGGATAATCTCGTAAATTGGGAAAACGTAGCAAGCCGTATGTAGCATATTTATTGAATAAAATGAATAAAAGGCCTGTGGGAAGTTCTCTGCAGGCCTTTTTCTTATTATTAGTTTCAAAATTTAGCCTGAAACGTGATTGGCTTAGATATTATGACACGATCATTTAAGGGCGTATTAGCAATGCTTTTAGCCTGTTTTATTTGGGGGTTTTCTCCATTTTATTACTCTTTTTTGACACACCTAAGCCCAGAAGAGATTCTATCTCACCGCACCCTTTGGTCAGTGATAACGTTTGTATTTTTCATTGGTATTACGGGTCGCCACTATGAAACTTTCCGTACGCTTAAGTCGCCAAAAATATTAAGTTTAATTCTTTTGGCTGGTGTAATGATTGGTATAAATTGGTATGTGTTTATTTTTTCGGTTGGAGCTGGCCGAGTGACGGAATCCTCTCTTGGATATTATATTTTCCCGTTGGTTATGGTACTTTTGGGTCTAGTGGTATTTCGTGAAACTTTATCTCGCCTGCAATGGTTATCTGTTTTACTTGCGGTGAGCGCAGTCTTAGTTTTAACTTTTGGATTTGGTTCGCCGCCTTGGTTAGCACTAATTATCTCCATAACCTTTGGAGTCTATGGCCTACTTAAACGAATTATTCAGATAGATTCAGTGGTGTCTGTGACGATTGAGGTACTGCTACTATTGCCTGTGGCAATAGTATATCTTCTATGGCTTGGTCACTTACCAGACGCTGCTACGCTTGGCTTATTAATGTTCTCAGGCATAATTACTGCGGGCCCTCTTATGTTGATGACCTATGCTACTCAAACAGTGCGCCTAGCTACTGTAGGGTTAATCCAATATCTGAACCCAATTTTACAATTTTTCTGCGCAGTAGTGCTACTGGGAGAGGTTTTAACTGGCTGGCATATGATAGCCATTGCACTAATTTGGGTGGCCTTGGTATTTTACACTTGGGCTGTGTTTAGCGCAGACCGCAACAAAGCTTCAATTTCATCGGTATCTTCGGCGACATTAAAATAATTCCGCATGTTAGTGTCGGCAAAACCTGAGGCGATCGTGTGATCAATTAAATTTAACATTGGCTGCCAATATTTTTCTATATTGGCTACTATTATTGGTCGGTTGTGCAGTTTGAGTTGTGCCCAAGTAAGAATTTCAAAAAATTCATCCATCGAACCTGCCCCGCCAGGCAACAAAACTACAGCATCGCTATTCATAAACATCAATTTTTTTCTGCTGTGCATATCGTCTGTGACTATCAGTTGGCCATCACTTTGCTCAGAGATTTCTAACTCGATCAAGTGCTTTGGTATCACGCCAAAAGTAGTTCCTCCTCCTTCTTTAACTCCGCTGGCAACTGCGCCCATCAGCCCAACATTTCCAGCTCCATAAACTAATCTCCATGAATTTTTCGCAATAATTTTTCCAAATTTCTGGGCTTCTGTTCTGAAGGTAGGATCATTTCCCATTCTAGCCCCACAAAATACACAAATTGATTTGGTCACTGTTAAATCCCTCAGTTCTTGCTGGACAGGTGTTATATGCCTGATACCATGGCATTACCGATTGGAGAATGGAACTAAATGAGTAATTCGAACAAAAGCCAAGGCGATCAGAGAGAAAAAATATACTCAGTAATCTGGGGGGCATTGATTTTTGTTGCTGTTGTTTGGTGGTTTTATCCACAGATTAGATCGCTAATACAGCCCAATCGATCTGCTGAAGAGATTGTTACGCCGACTAACGTTGTAGAAGAACTTGATCAGGAAACTTCTTTGGAGACAATAATTGTTGAAGAGGCTCCTGTGCCACAGGAAGATACAGATAGCAGTGAAGGGCAGGAAACCTCTTCGGAGACAATAACCGTTGAAGTGGCTCCTGTGCCACAGGAAGACACAGATACGAATAGCGGTGATGGGCCAGAACTAATACCTCAGCTAGTATCGGCTCCAAAGTTTGATTTGGTTCGCATTGAAGATGATGGATCAGCAGTTATAGCAGGTCTTGCTGAGGGGGCTGGTTACGTTGTGCTAAGTCTGGCTGGTCGAGAGCTTTCAGAGGCCCGGGCAGATTTGAGTGGTAACGGCCAGTTTGTTATATTTGCACTTTTACCTCTTAAAACTGAACCGCAGGCTCTTCAGTTATTGCTTTATCCAGAGAATGGCAGTGGACCAATTATATCGGAAGACGTTGTTTTTGTGACTGCGCCGCTAGATTTGGTTGTCCCTGATGTTACTGCTGAGTTGGACACAATTGAAAAACAAGCTGATACGGAAACGGACCAAGTTGAACCTGCGGAACGCCCGTCGGGACCAGCAATTATAGTTGCCGATGAAAATGGTATTCGAGTACTTCAGGACGGGAGTGGAAATAGTTCTACCGCGACTGTCTCTATTGATACAATTTCGTATGACTTACAGGGTGAGGTTTCTATTGGGGGTCGAGCTACTGGTACTGGTTTTGTAAGAATTTATGTTAATAACAGGTTAATAGCTACGTCAAGAATTACAAATGGTGGTTATTGGAAGGTCGATTTATTGAATATAGAAGCAGGAATTTATAAATTGCGTGCGGACGAATTATCTGAATCTGGCGAAGTGCTGTCACGAGTGGAAATTCCGTTTAAGCGTGAGAAACCTGACGAACTTGTGGCATTGATGGCACAGGCATCTGAAGAAGATAATGAAGAAATTAAATTAAGTTCTGCAATCACCCAAACTCGAGTTAATGTTCAAGACCAAGTTGTGGGTCTTGTTGCCTCAACTAAAAGCTTGCGCTTAGATGAAGTTGTAACGAGTGCAATTGGTTTAGAGGTTAAAACTCAACCTGCTGTTGGGCGGCTGGAAATACCTATTCTTTCGATTGAGTTCAGGATTAAAACAGTTCAGCCCGGCTCAACACTCTGGGCGATTGCTAAGGAAAGATATGGATCAGGCATTGAATACCATAAAGTTTTTGAGGCTAATAAAGAACGGATTAGGGATCCTGATCTTATATACCCTGGACAGGTATTTGAACTCCCAGATTAATTAGGCCTTACATTTAGAATTTATTGTCCTAGTTACATTGAAATAAGATGAAAAGTATTGGCACTCCCCAGGATCAACATGACCGCAAGGTTGAAATCCGAGTTATCGCACGGGTTGCGCCGTATTTGTGGCCAAAGGGTCAAACTTGGGTAAAGTGGCGCGTCACAGTTGCCCTGTTAAGTTTGATAATGGCGAAATTAGTGGCAGTTGCGACACCAATGATAATGGGCGCAGCTGTTGATAACCTTTCTGGTGATGGCGGAGCTAATCAGATCCTTATGCTTGGTGCTATTGGCCTAACAGTTGCCTACGGCTTGTCTCGAATTTTGGAAAGTGCATTCCAACAATTGCGCGACATTGTGTTTGCTAAGGTAGGACAGCGCGCCCTGCGAAAAGTGGGTTTAGAGACTTTTCAACACATTCATAATATGTCGTTGCGGTACCATCTCAGTCGCCAGACAGGCGGTCTGAGCCGCGTAATGGAGAGAGGCGTAAAGGGTGTATCGTTTCTTTTACGGTTTTTGCTATTTTCAATTGGTCCCTTAGCTCTTCAGCTAATACTTATTTCCATCGCATTGGCGACATTATTTAATATTAGATATCTGGCTGTGATTGCATTGGCAGTGATTGCTTATGTTTGTTTTACGGCAGTAGTGACCGAATGGCGGGTGAAAATTCGCAAAGTGATGAATGATCAGGATAAAGACGCAAACCAAAAGGCTATCGATAGTCTGTTAAACTTTGAAACTGTCAAGTATTTTGGTGCTGAAATGCGTGAATCAGGTAGGTATGATGCCGCAATGGAAGGCTACGAAGCTGCGGCTATTAAAACTTCGTATTCCCTTGGTTTTATTAATATTGGTCAGTCGATAATTATCAATACCGCGATGATTGCCGTAATGATTATGTCGGCACAAGACGTAGTTGCGGGTCGAGCGAGTGTGGGCGGATTTGTTGCAGTCAACGCCTACATTATGCAAGTAATGATGCCACTCAACTTCTTGGGGTTTGTATATCGTGAAATCCGTCAAGCCTTAGTGGATATGAGTGAGATGTTCAGCTTGCTCGAGCAGCCAGCTGAAGTACAAGATAAAGAAAATGCTCCACCATTAAAGGTTAAAGGTGGATGCATTGAATTAAGAGATGTACACTTTTCATACGACCCTGAGCGCCCGATCCTTAAAGGTGTGACCTTAAGAGTGGAACCAGGGCAAACATGGGCTATCGTGGGCTCCTCTGGATCTGGAAAATCTACCTTGGGCAGATTGTTGTTTCGTTTTTATGACGTCACTGACGGGGCCTTATTTATTGATGGTCAAGACATTCGGGATGTAACCCAGCGCAGCTTGCATGATGCGATTGGAGTGGTTCCCCAAGACACGGTACTTTTCAATGATACAATTTATTATAATATTGCCTATGGCCGGACAGATGCAACAACGGACCAGGTGGAAAATGCGGCAAGAGCGGCACAGATACATGACTTTGTAAAAAGCCTACCAATGGGTTACGACACGACTGTCGGTGAGCGAGGACTTAAGTTGTCTGGCGGAGAAAAACAACGGGTTGGTATTGCGCGTACTTTGCTTAAAAACCCTCCAATCTTACTACTAGATGAAGCAACATCGGCACTTGATTCAGAAACTGAACATGAAATTCAAGATAGTTTAATCCAAATGGGGCAGGGAAGGACTGTCCTAACTATTGCTCATAGACTGTCTACCGTTGTTCATGCGGATAGGATTGTAGTTTTGGAGAATGGTAAGATCGTAGAGCAGGGTTGCCATGATGAATTAATGTTGGCAGCTGGCCGCTATGCCCACCTTTGGAATTTACAATTAGCTGAAAACGGGAGAGATATGCACCAGGATTAAACCGTTTTAAGATCTTTAAAAAAAAACATTACCTCATGTGTGTTCTATGAGCCTCCAGTGGAAGTTGTTGCGTCTTGCTCTCACAATATTTTCTGATTGTGGTGCTTTTTTCTTCACGGTTCGATTGGAAGTCTACTCAAACTCGTCTGCGCGCACGGTACCTTGGTTTGACACCAGCGTTATCGACATTTAGTTGGAGCAAGCTACCTCTACGTCGGTAACATTGTTATGTAACTGTTTAGGCCAAATTTAGGGTTAAAATTAAAAAAATGAAAATACGTAAGTCATATATCTCAGCGCTTGTTATTGCTGGACTAATTGTTGGTTGGATGTACTCAGACGATCTGCTTGGAACTTCTTCTTTGGATGAAACTGATAAGTCAAAAGTGGCTATATCCGAGTTAGAGAAAGATGTAATTAGTTCACCAGATTTGATCACGCAAGCTTTTAAAGTTTTAAATCAAAAGGTTCCATTGCAGGTCCGAGCAAGAGGTGTCACGCGTACTGGATTTGACATTGATGTTATTAGCCGTCGTCAATCGTTTGTGTTGGCCCAAGTAGCTGTTGAAGGCGGTTGGGTTGAGTCTGGGGCCACGTTGATTGAGCTCGATAAAGGAACACTGGACGAGGATATTGCCGCTGCGCGTGCTGAACGAAAGGCAAGACTAACGGCATACGACGACATAAAAAAGCGTTTTCGCATTGGAGGTGCTTGGGAGGCTCAAATCGCAGCGGCAACAGCAGACCTTGAAGCCGTACGTAGCAATTACGAGTCAACCAAAAAACTAGTGGATAGAGGTGTCAAAAAACCACTTGCCAGACTACAAAAAATGGCTTTGCTCAAAGCAGCAGAAATGCGCTTGATTGAGCTAGAAAACCAATCTGAAGAGCTTGCTCTTTCCGCTTCTTATGCTCAGATTAAAGCCGTTGATGCGCGTATTTCACAGCTATTAGAGCAGTTGAAATTTACTAAAGTGACTGCGGCTCAGAGCGGGTGGCTGGAAAAGTTTCATGTTGAAGTGGGACAAACAATTAAAGAAAATGCTCCTGTCGCACAAATACTAGGTTTGAAGTCTCTTATTTTAGATGCTCCAATACCCCAAACCCAGATCAGTAAGATTAAAATTGGTGATAGTGTTGATTTAGAGATTGATGGTGCGGGAAACAGGCAGGGACGTGTGAGTAAAATTGCGACATCTGCTAACGAAGCAACACGGACATTCAATGTTGAAATATTGCTTGATAATACTGATATGACCCTGCGGGCTGGGATGAGCGCAGGTGTGCGCGTCACAATCGATCAAGTACCCGCTTTTAAGATATCACCAGCTCATCTTAATGTAGATGAGGCGGGTTTGTTGAGTGTGAAAACAGTCATGTCCAATGGTATTGTAAAAATTATACCAGTGATGATTGCCCAAACTGTGGGTAATGCGGCCTATGTCTCGGGACTAACAGATGGTACGGTAATTTTGGGTATGGGCCAAGCCTTCGTTAGCGCAGGGACTAAAATTACATACAAAATTGTTGAGGAAACAAACTAATGCACTCTGTAATTCATGCTGCGTTCAAACGGCCCGGTGCAATTATTTTTATGATCATGATAATTTTTGGTGTTGGCTTAAACGCTTGGAATAACATTCCAAAGCAAGCAGAACCCGACATAGATATCCCAATTTCATATGTCTCGGTCCGCTACTCAGGAATTTCACCAACTGACGCAGAAAAACTCCTAGTTAAGCCGCTTGAAAAGCAACTTAGATCGGTTGCAGGTCTTGATAAAATGACTAGTGCAGCAACTGAAGGATATGCGTCAGTTACGCTCGAGTTTCTGGCGGGGGAAGATATTGACTTGGTTCTGGAGGACGTACGCAAAGCTGTCGATGATGCTAAACCAGATTTACCTCCAAATGCAGATGCCCCAAAAATAACTGAGATTTCATTATCCCTTTTTCCAATTTTAACAGCCGCTATTTATGGTCAGGTACCGGAAAAACTACTGATTTTTGCCGCTCGCGATTTAAAGGATAAGCTTGAAGCGGTTGAAGGAGTTCTTGAAGTTGAAATTGGTGGTGACCGTGAAGAAATGGTGGAAGTACTTATTGATGCTGGTGCCATGGAAAGTTATGGCCTTAATCCCGCTATGGTTATTGGGCTTGTGTCGGCTAATAACCAGCTTGTTACCGCTGGATCCATTGATACTGGCGGGGGAAGGCTCGCGCTCAAAGTTCCGGGCGTTATTGAAACGATTGAGGACTTGATGAAGTTACCAATCAAAATTGGTGACGGAAACACTATTCATTTTGAAGATATTGCAAGGGTCCGCCGAGCGTTTGTAGATTCTGATAATCGCTCGCGAGTTAACGGTCAAAGCTCTCTGGTTCTAGATGTGAAGAAAAGGGTTGGCGCTAATCTGATTGAAGTTGCAGAGGCAACACGCAAGATTATTGACGTGGAAGTTGCCGCTATGTCGGGTGATGTGGAAGTAAATTATCTTCTGGATAAGTCTAAAAATGTTCGCTCAACCCTTGGTGACCTTGGTAATAACGTAACGGCTGCAGTTTTGATCGTTATGATAGTTGTTGTTGCAAGCCTTGGACTACGAAATGCCGCCCTAGTTGCCTTGGCAATCCCTGGCAGTTTTCTGATTGGTATAGCGGTTCTTTATAACATGGGTATTACATTGAATATTGTTGTTTTATTTTCGCTTATTCTTGTTGCCGGTATGCTTGTAGACGGAGTGATCGTCACGATTGAATATGCAGACCGAAGGGTAGCACAATCTGTAGATCGGGCAACCGCATACCGTGAGGGAGCTGTCCGAATGGCTTGGCCAATTATCGCTTCTACAGTGACTACATTAATGGTGTTTCTGCCACTACTATTCTGGCCTGGAATTGTTGGCAGTTTTATGAAGTTTTTGCCAATTACTGTGATTTGCGTATTATCGGCGTCCCTACTAATGGCCTTGATATTTATACCAGTCTTGGGTGGCATATTTGGCAAAACAGCCTCTGCTGGTGGCGCGGTCCACCATTCAGCACCACGCTCATACCGCTGGATTCTCAAGCGAGCCATTCAATATCCAATGCTTGTCGTATTGTTTGTTGTAGGTTTTATGGTTGTTTCCTTTGGTGGTTATTTTTCGGCTGGTTTAGGTGTAAGCTTTTTTCCTGATGTCGAACCAGAACAAGCCGCAATTCAAGTTTTGGCACGTGGTGACCTTGCAGCGGATGAGCGTGACGAACTTTTACAACAGGCGGAAGCCCGAGTGCTCGATTTAAAGGGTGTTACTGCAAATTACGCCAAATTGGGCTCTGATGAAAATGCTCCCAGAGATTCGATTGGATCAATACGAACTGTATTTGATGACTGGCAACAGCGTCAAAAGGTCAGTATTTTGATGGATGAAATGCGACAAAGGCTAGACGGTGTGGTAGGTATAAAGGTCAATATTCAAAAGGAACAACCTGGCCCAGGTGGTGCAGCGCCGATTCATATTGAGGTATTTGATAATAACCTGGATCAGGCTGCGCTAACAACAAATTTTGTCGTCAGTTTGATGAATGAAATTGGTGGTTTTATAGATATTAAAGATACGCGTCCATTACCCGGTATTGAGTGGACGATCGAATTTGACCGTGACGAAGCAAGCCGCCATGGGGTTTCTATTGATGCGCTAGGTAACATGGTCAAATTGTTGACTGAAGGTGTCAGTATTTCTGATTACCGTCCCGATGATATTGACGACGAACTAGACATAAAACTACGTTTTCCAAGCACTCAGCGAAATCTCGATCATCTAGAAGAGATTCGAATTCCGACTGCCGCGGGCGACTACGTTCCATTGTCCGTCTTTGCCAAATTAATACCACAGCCTAAAGGGGGTGATATCGAGCGAAAAAACGGCAAGCGATTTTATTCGATTGATGCGGATGTGAAAGAGGGCCTTCTACCGGCCAAACAAGTAGAGACGCTTCAAATTGAGTTGGACAAAAACAAAGATTTTTCGTTGACTAGTTCAATTATTTTTGGTGGTGAAAGCGAAGATATTGAAGAAACTCAGACCTTTTTTGGCCAAGCTTTTTCTTTGTCCATGTGTCTCATGATTCTTGTTCTGATGATCCAGTTTAATTCTGTGTGGCAAACAATTGTAACAATGTCAGCTATTGTCTTATCATCTGGCGGAGTATTTTTAGGGTTGTGGCTGATGGATCGCCCTTTTGGCATAGTTATGTCGGGCTTGGGTATTATAGCGCTGGCGGGGGTCGTTGTTAACAATAATATTGTGTTGATAGATACGTTTAATGAGTTTCGGGCTAAGGGCTATGGCGCCAAGCAGGCTGCATTTCACGCTGGTCTCGCGCGGTTTAGACCTGTTTTGTTGACTGCTGTAACTACCATTATGGGCCTTCTACCCATGGTGTTTGGATTGACCATCCAGTTTGGTGAAAGATCTATTTTGTCTGGTGCGCCATCCTCTCAATGGTGGACAGATTTATCCAGTACAATCGCGGGTGGCCTTACGTTTGCAACAATCCTTACATTACTTGCAACTCCAGCTTTATTGGTACTTGGCGATAACGTTGATGCTTGGATAAAACGAGTAAAACTCCGTTTTTTGGGTGTGAGACGTGCCCAGCATGAAAATAATCAGGCTACAGGCGTTCCTTCCTTAAATGAAGGTGGCTAATCTTTTTATACACTTGGTTAAGTCTAAACTGTTCCGCCAGTCTTGCCAAAGTTTACTAAGGAAAGTCTGGCAAGAAGAGGATTAGTAGCCTGTGAGCTGAAAACTTTTCAAAACGTAGTAAACCTAACGATTAAAAACTATTTTGAGAAATCTAAAGTTCTTAAGGGGTTGTACGACGTCTTCGGTTTTGACTATATAAAAGAAAGACTAACATGGTGGTTTTAGAATGTCAGATACAGACGGTTTTATCGCAGAAGTGACTGAAGAGGTACGTCGTGACCGGCTATTTCGTCTATTTCGGCGATTTGGATGGATACCGGCGCTTGTGATTTTAGTCCTTGTTAGCGGTACAGCCTATAATGAATGGTCAAAATCTAAAACAGCTGAGTTGGCGCAGGTTCGAGGGGATGCGCTGCTGAATGCTTTAGATATTACCGATGAACTGTCTCGCAATGTCGCTTTGAATGAAATAGCAACACAAGATGTAAATCATATAATAGAAAAATTCATTGCCGCCGGTGCGGATATGGAAAATTCTATAAACTTTCTTCAGGAAATTGTTGCCAATACTGACCAACCAAGTTTTATCAGGGATCTTGCGCGGCTTAAACTGACGCTTATTCCGGGTGCGTTGGCAAATGAAAATATACTAACGGCTTTGAATGATTTGTCGGCACCAGGTGGTATTTATCGGAATGCAGCCATAGAAATTTTAGTAGCTTATGAATTAGAGCAAGGAAATGTAGATACAGCCTTAGATTTGTTGCAGGCGCATATTATGGATGCTGAGGCTTCTAGCATGCAGGTTCGGCGTATGTCTGAGCTTGTTGTAGCGTTGGGCTCTGCGCCCGAATTAGAAAATTGATCTGCGACTTTCAGAAATTCTGTAATAGTAAAAATTGATTGGGAGGCACTCATGAAATTTAATACATTGGTTTGCTTCATACTTTTGTCACTTAATTTTGGATGCTCTAGCAGTGACCCTGTTTTGCCAGGTGCTAGACAAATGCTTGATGGCTCAGCCGTAATGGAAGAAGAAGATCGATATTTAATAGAGATATTGCCATCTTTAGACTTACCTCCAGAAAAGCTAAACTTAGAATGGACGCATAGAGGGGGAAACGCGCAGCATAACCCAGGCCACCTTGCACTTAGCGACACACTCAAATTGGTTTGGAAAACCTCAATCGGAAAGGGAAATGGTCGACGCCATCAAATAGCTTCCAGCCCAATAGCTGAAGCCAATCGTATCTTTACACTTGATAGCCGATCTCTAGTCACTGCTTTAGACTTTGATGGAACCATTATCTGGCAAAGTGATGTTGGCAACAAACTTGAAGGGCGAGACGACGCGTCAGGTGGGGGCCTTGCTGTGCAGGGCAAGCAACTTTTTGTGACAACAGGTTTTGGGACTGTTCAGGCCTTGAACTCTGAAACTGGTGATATCCTTTGGTCCCAAGAGTTAGATAGTTATGGTGGAGCGTCGCCTACAGTTTTTGAAGATTTATTGTATGTATCTGCACGGGGTGGGGCGGCTTGGGCTATTGAAACAAAGACGGGCCGCATCAAGTGGCAAGTGTCTGGACCAAGTTCGCGCTCCAGTTTGGTGGGCGGACCAGGCGCCGCAGTCAATGACAAGTATGCTTTATTTCCTTTTGGTTCTGGTGATGTATTTACGGTCTTTCGTAAAGGTGGTTTGCCCAGTTGGAACTCTGTTTTGTCAGGTGCACGCCTAGGGCGAAGCGCTAGTTACATACAGGATGTTACTGGACAGCCGGTAATTGACTCGGATTGGGTGTATTTATCCAACTCAGCAGGCCGTATGGCGGCATTAGATTTGAAAACTGGCCAAAGAGAATGGACATCAAACCAAGGTAGTCAGGGAGATATTTTGGTAGCTGGGAAGTCAATTTTCTTTGTAAGTGACGAAAATAAATTAGTTCGCGTGTCTAAGCTGGATGGAAATATCATATGGTCCAACCAATTACCTCATTTTACTAAAACGAATTTGAAACGTCGTACTGAAATATTTGCCCATTACGGGCCAGTCTTGGCTGGTGGAAGGCTAATTTTGGCGTCCTCGGATCGTATTCTGCGCGAATTTGATCCATCAGATGGTACATTGATCTCTTCAATGAAGTTGCCCCGTGGAGCGGCCAGCATGCCGATAGTGGTTAAGAAAACGTTGTACCTTTTAGACATGGATGGATCTCTACTGGCTTTCCGTTGAACTAAACTTGATATAAGCGTCAGTTCTAAATTCCTGAAAGTAGGTTTGAATGTCTTTTACATTGGCAATTGTTGGCAGGCCTAATGTGGGTAAATCCACTTTGTTTAATCGCCTAGTTGGGCGAAAGTTAGCCTTGGTAGACAACCAGCCTGGAGTGACGCGAGATCTTCGAGAGGGGCTTGCGAGACTTGGGCATCTTAAATTTACAATAATTGATACTGCAGGCCTTGAAGAAATTACTGATGAAAGCCTGCAGGGCCGTATGCGCCGCCTGACAGAACGTGCAGTGGATATGGCGGATGCATGTTTATTTATGATCGATGCTCGAGTTGGAGTGACCCCAACTGATGAGGTATTTGCAGATATTTTGCGTAAGAGAAATGCTCACGTGTTTCTGGCTGCAAACAAGGGAGAGGGACGTGCTGCTGATGGCGGTGTTATTGAGGCTTACTCATTGGGACTTGGTGAGCCATTGCGAATGTCAGCAGAGCATGGCGAGGGAATGGGTGAACTGGCTATTTTACTTGCGCCTCTGATTACTTCAGCGGAAGAGGAATGGTTGGAAACGGCCCCCGTTGTTGATTTAGATTTAGTGGAGGGAGATACAGAAGAAGAGTACAGTCTTCCTACTGCCCAAAAACCAATGCAAGTTGCTGTAATTGGAAGGCCAAATGCTGGTAAATCAACCCTGATTAATAAAATCTTAGGTGAAGATCGTCTTCTCACTGGACCGGAAGCAGGGATTACGCGTGATGCAATTTCTCTTACCCTTGACTGGGGTGGCGTTCCCACCCGTATTTTTGATACTGCTGGTATGCGTAAAAAAGCTAAGGTGCAGGAAAAGCTTGAAAAACTTTCGGTTAGTGATGGACTGCGCGCAGTCAAATTTGCTGAAGTTGTTATAGTTCTTCTTGACGCAGATATTCCTTTTGAGCAGCAAGACTTACGTATTTCTGATTTGGCAGAACGTGAAGGGCGTGCGGTTGTCTTAGCTGTAAATAAATGGGATTTGGAAACGAAAAAACAATCTAAAATTCGTGAGTTACGAGAGTCATTTGAGCGACTGCTTCCGCAACTCCGAGGTGCGCCTTTGATAACTCTGTCAGCAAAAACTGGTAAAGGATTAGACCGCCTTCAGGAGGCTGTCATGCTTGCGCATAAGGTATGGAACCGTCGAATTCCTACTAGTCACCTAAATCGCTGGCTTGCTGGCATGGTCGAAGCACACCCACCGCCGGCGCCGGGTGGACGTCGCATTAAACTTCGCTACATGACCCAAGCAAAAACACGGCCGCCAGGCTTTGTGGTTATGTGTTCTTATCCTGATAAAATTGCAGCTAGCTACTCACGCTATTTGGTGAATGGCTTGAGGGAAGATTTTGACATGCCCGGTACGCCCATAAGGCTATGGATGCGCGGTCAGGGTGACCAAAACCCATATAAAAACAGAAAAAAATCAACGCCGTCACGTTTAAGAAAACACCTTAGAAAAAAGCCTATTGATTAAAGTTCTTTTCACTTTTTAGTTGGCTTTTCAGGTTATGATAACCTGCCATCTGGTAAAATTAGGGATGAATTTCCCATGTACTTGTGCAAGACATCGGGGATGACAACTGAACCATCATTTTGCTGCCCATTTTCTAAAACGGCTATTAAACATCTTCCAACTGCCAAGCCAGATCCATTTAAAGTATGTAAAAACTCTGGTTTACCGCCAGTGGATGGCTTGAAGCGAGCGTTCATTCGCCTTGCTTGAAAGTCGCCACAAGATGAACAAGAACTAATCTCACGGTAAGCATTTTGTCCAGGCAACCAAACTTCAATGTCTTGTGTTCGACGTGCGCCAAATCCCATATCCCCAACGCATAAGGTAACAGTTTTATATGGGAGATCTAGGGATTCCAATATCCCTTCAGCGCATTTGGTCATTCGCTCCAGTTCTTGACGTGCATAGTCTGGATGGGTGATTGACACCATTTCAACTTTTTCAAATTGATGTTGACGGAGCATCCCGGCTGTATCCCGCCCTGCGCTGCCCGCCTCTGAGCGGAAGCACAGCGAATGCGCAGTATAGCGGCGTGGGAGCGTGTGTTCTTCAACTGTTAAACCCGAAACAATGTTGGTGAGGGTAACTTCCGAGGTAGGGATAAGCCACCACCCATTTGTAGTTTGATAACTATCCTCTCCAAATTTTGGTAACTGACCCGTTCCCTGCATCGCACTCTCACGCACTAAAACGGGAGTATTGGTTTCGGTCAGGCCATTTTCATTAATATGTGTGTCGAGCATAAATTGCGCCAATGCACGATGAATACGCGCAATTGCACCTGACATTATGACGAACCTGCTTCCTGACATCTTCCCCGCCGTCTCAAAATCTAAGCCGCTTTTAACTGCCGTGATCTCAAAATGTTCTCTTACTGGAAAATTAAATGTCTTAGGGGTGCCCCAACGTCTAATTTCGACATTATCATTTTCGTCTTTTCCGTCTGGAGTATCTTCATAAGGCAGGTTTGGAATAGACATTAGTAGATCAGTTAGGGCTACATTCTTTTCCTTTGCCTCTTCATTTAGATTGGCAACTTCATTCTTCTTTGCTGTGACCAGACTTCGAAGTCGATCGAATTCAACATTATCGCCATTGGCTTTGGCGCCGCCTGCTAATTTACCAGCACTGTTCTGTTCTGCTGACGCTGCCTCAGCGGCTTGAATGCAACCGCGCCGCGACGTGTCTAATGACAAAACATCTGACGAGATGGGGGCACTACCTCTGCGCACTAGTGAGTTATCAAAAGCGATTGGGTTATCGCGGATTGCACGGATGTCATGCATAGTTTTGCTCCATCAAAAGAATCAATACTGGTGTTATGCCTAATGGTGAGGCCTAGGTCACGGTACTAAAACTTCGCCACTACCAAACTGTCTAAGAGCTAAAGTAATTCTTGTGATTTCAATATGCCCACTAGTGCATAAATCTTTTTATTTTATACAAATGCTCATAAATTAGGAAAAAAGTTCAAAATTATCTGATTTAGGTAAAAAATAATGTTGTAAGATGGATCTCAAGACACTGTCTCCCTTGCATTGGCAGTACCTAAATAATAAGTTTCGCGAGAACTTACAGCATGGCGCTGTATGTAACTTTTATGAGGTAATTATGGACACTTTAGGCACATTTATGTTTCCACTGCTGATTATTGGCATTTTTTACATGCTGGTATTTCGGCCACAACAAAAGAAGATGAAAGAGCATCAAAATATGGTCGGTAATCTGGCTAAAGGTGATGAAGTTGTGACGGCGGGAGGCATGATTGGCAAAGTTGTAAAAGTCAAAGCTGATAGCAACGAAATTGAGGTCGAACTCGCCAAAGATGTGCGAGTACGGATAGTACAGGCCACCATTTCTGACGTACGTAACAAGACAGTGCCAGCTAAACAAAAAGCCTAATACACATACTGATAGGCTGGGAGCTTAAAGATGTTACAAATAGAAGGTTGGAAGCGGGGCTTAATTTGGTTGGTCTGTGCAGTGGGACTGCTATTTGCCTTGCCCAATGGATTTTATACCAAAGTTGAGGCTTTTAACGATGCCAAAGAGATAGGTCGTGAAGGGATTGGGTGGCCTTCATTTTTACCGTCTGGCCTTGTTAATCTTGGATTGGATCTGAGAGGTGGGGCACACCTTTTGGGTGAAATTAAGCTTGAGGAAGTTTACACTACACGTCTTGAAGCCTTTTGGCCTGAAGTGCGCAACGTTCTACGTGATGAGCGAGCTAAAATTGGCGCAATTCGTCAGCAAGATGGGGACGAGGGAGAACTACGTGTCCGCATTGGTAATGTTGAATTTATGGATGATGCATTAAAGTCAGTCCGAACCTTGGCGCGGCCTGTCTCCTCTATTTCGGGTGGCATGACTGATGATATAGTGGTGGCAGCAGAGGGTGATCAATTAGTCGTAACATTATCTCAAGCTGAAAAGTTAGCCACTGATCAGCGCACCATGGCGCAGTCACTTGAAATCATTCGTCGTCGGGTAGACGAAGCTGGGACCCGCGAGCCGACAATACAGCGGCAGGGTAAAGACCGGGTTTTAATTCAGGTGCCAGGGCTTGGTTCAGCGCAAGAATTGAAAGATCTTATCGGAACACCTGCATTGCTAACTTTTCAAACTGTTTTGGGACAGACCAGTAATCCAAATGGAAGTGCCGGAGTCGGAAATGAGCTGGTACAGGCGGCGCAAGACAACGAACTTTACTACATTTTAGAGCGGACCCCAGTAGTTACGGGTGAAGAACTGACTAACGCTCAACCGGCCTTTGACCAAAATGGTCGTCCTGCTGTGAACTTTATGTTTAATACCTCTGGAGCCCGTAAATTTGGGACTTATACGTCTGATCATATTGGTGAACCATTCGCAATTGTCTTGGATAAGCAAGTAATTTCTGCTCCCGTTATCCAATCTGCGATTACGGGTGGATCTGGTATTATTACAGGTAATTTTGATGTGCTGGAGAGTACGAGACTTGCTACATTGTTGCGAGCGGGTTCACTTCCTGCCAGTTTGGAGTTTTTGGAAGAACGCACTGTTGGTCCCGAACTTGGTCAAGATAGTATTGATGCCGGAAGGGTAGCGTGCATTGTTGCTTTTGTCGCTGTACTAATCTTTATGGGTTTATCTTATGGCACTTTTGGCCTTTTTGCTAATGTTGCTTTAATAATAAATGTTGGTTTAATTTTTGGTCTTTTATCAATGATTGGTGCAACCCTTACACTGCCAGGAATTGCAGGCATAGTACTTACAATTGGCATGGCCGTCGATGCTAACGTATTAGTTTTTGAACGCATTCGGGAGGAACTTAAAACAGCCAAGGGGCCGGCGCGTGCAATAGAATTGGGTTACGAAAAGGCGCTATCTGCGATTATTGATGCAAATATCACAACTTTGTTAACTGCCGCGATACTTTTCTACTTTGGAGCCGGGCCTGTAAAAGGTTTTGCGATCACCTTGGGCTTGGGAATTATAACATCGGTTTTTACCGCAATATTTGTTACCCGGTTTTTGGTTGTGGTTTGGTTTGAACGGCGTAGACCGAAAATACTGGAGGTGTAGGCAATGCGCTTAAGACTTGTAAAAGAGAATACTGCATTCGATTTTTTTAAAAGATGGAAAATTTGGGTAGGTTTGTCTACAGTTTTGGTAGGTTTGTCTATTGTGTCGACTTTAAGCATGAGTTTAAACTTTGGGATAGACTTTAAGGGTGGAACTACCATTAGAGCAGAAAGTGGTCAGGCAATAGATGTAGCAGCCTATCGTTCTGCTTTAGAACCCTTAGGGTTGGGTGACATTTCTATCGCTGAGATTTTTGATCCAACTTTCGAAGCGGACCAATACGTTGCGCAAATTCGTATACAAGCGCAAGACGAGCAGGAGGCTGTAGCTTCCAATATTGTAGTCAAAGTTCAGGCCGCTCTGCAAGATATAGCACCTGGCATTACATTCCCGTCGGTTGAGTCCGTAGGTCCCAAAGTCTCTGGTGAGCTAATAAAATCGGCCGCCTGGGCTGTATTCATAGCTATGACCGTTGTGTTGCTATATATTTGGTTGCGATTTGAATGGCAATTTGCTGTGGGAGCAGTTGGCGCAATTTTACATGACATTATCTTAACAATTGGAGTGTTCTCTGCACTACAAATTAAATTTGATCTTGCGATCATTGCAGCTCTTCTCACCATAGTTGGATATTCTCTAAACGATACAGTGGTGGTTTTTGATAGGGTGCGAGAGAACCTTCGGCGCTATAAGAAAAAAGACTTAGCAGGGGTCTTGAATCTTTCAATTAACGAGACCCTAAGTCGAACTGTGATGACCTCAGTCACTACACTGTTGGCGTTGGTCTCACTTTTTGTCCTTGGTGGAGATGTTATACGCGGCTTTGTATTTGCGATGATATGGGGCGTAATAGTAGGCACATACTCTTCCATATTTGTGGCTAGCTCTACGTTGCTATCGCTTGGAGTGAAACGTGATTGGTCAAAGCCAAACAATACTGATGGTAACCAATTTGCTAACATTGATGCATAAATGCAATTGAGTGAGATAAATTTTGAAAACGGTCGCCCCGTAGATGGTTATGGGCCAAATTTTTTTCGAATAGCAGGAGAAGTTTTCGAGGGGCAGGTTTTGGTATTACCAAATTTTTGTGGTCGCTGGCTTGGCTTTGAAGACCCAGCACCATTTGTCGACGTGGCCAGTGACTTGGATGTAGTGTTTGTGGGAACCGGTGCACAAATTTGTCAAATCCCTATAATTTTTAGGAACGCCTTAGAAAATGCTGGAATAGGCGTTGAGATAATGAACTCTCCGACGGCCTGCCGCACCTACAACGTTATGCTTTCGGAAGGTCGGCGCGTTGGCTTAGCCCTGATCCCGGTCTGAATAGTGTTAGAAGTAGCAAACTTAAGCGTTGGGAGAGGTGGAATATCTCTTCTTAACAACGTAAGTTTTTCTTTAAAAGCAGGGCAGGGCTTGGTCTTGCGTGGGCCAAATGGTATTGGAAAAACGAGTTTGCTCCGCTCTGTGGCTGGGCTCCAGAGGCCTTTATGCGGAGATATTAGTCTTGATGGGTCCATAGCTTATGCGGCACACGTAGATGGAAATAAGGGACAGTTAACTGTCCGTGAAAATCTGAATTTTTGGGCTGACGTTTATGGAAGTGAAATGATGGAGGTGGCCCTTATTGCCTTCAAACTTCATGATCTTGGGCAAAGGCCAGCTGCCAATCTGTCTGCAGGCCAACAACGCCGGCTCAGTTTGGCTCGGATGTTGGTGACAGGTTGCAAGGTTTGGGTAATGGATGAACCTACAGTATCGCTAGACCAGGAAAATACAGCCTTGTTCCGTGTGGCTGTTGAGCGTCATTTGCAACTGGGTGGGATTGCATTACTGAGCTCACATAGTGAGCTTGAACTAAATACCGAAACTCTTGATCTCGTACAGTTTCGGGCTTCCCAACGCATTATAGTGTCCGCCTTTGATAAGGCTCTAGAATGATACAGGTGTTTCGTAGAGACGTAGTGCTGTCCATTAGATCGGGTGGGGGTTTTGGTTTGGCTTTGATTTTTTTTCTAATAGTAGTAGTTCTTGTGCCGTTTGCCCTGGGTCCGGATCAATCTTTATTAGCTAAAATTGGACCAGGTCTGTTGTGGCTTGGCGCGCTGCTAGCGTGCCTTTTATCCTTAGATCGTATTTTTGGAATGGACTATGAAGATGGGACCTTAGATCTACTTGCTACCTCTCCGTTACCTTTGGAAGGTGTTTATTTAGCAAAATCAGCTGCACACTGGCTAACAACAGGCCTACCGATAGCATTGGCGGCTCCAGTATTAGGCGTTCTGTTGAACCTTAACTTTTATGTCAGTGGAGTGCTGTGTCTTTCACTACTATTGGGCACGCCCACCCTGAGTCTTATTGGTTCATTTGGAGCTACGCTAACACTAGGTGTTAAGAGAGGGGGCCTTCTCTTGTCACTCCTGGTCTTACCTTTATATATTCCAACGTTAATATTTGGTGCACTAGCGGTTCATGCAGCGGCGTTGGGACATACATTTGAGGGTCCTTTGATTTTTATTTCAGCAATTTCGTTGGGAGCAATCGCAATCTTACCATTTTTTTCGGCGGCGGCGCTAAGGATTAATTTAAGTTGATATGAAAATTTATTTAAGTAACTTATTTAAGGTCAAGCCTATGAGCATACAATCAGGGATCAAGTATTTTTGGAGTTCCTTTTGGCAATTGGCCAATCCAAAAATTTTCATGGGTTGGTCAGGCCTATGGTTACCATGGGTAATCGCATGCACGGTAATTTGTCTTAGCACAGGTCTGATTTGGGGATTTTTTTTCACACCAGATGATGTTCGCCAGGGTTCGACAGTGAAAATTATTTATTTGCACGTACCGTCAGCGTTGATGGCTATTAATGGCTATTTTCTTATAGTTGTGGGATCTTTGTTTTGGTTAATACGACGGCAACATGTGTCTGTTTTGGCAGCCAAAGCAGCCGCACCCGTAGGAATGACCATGACGCTAATTGCATTGGCGACAGGTGCAATCTGGGGCCAACCTATGTGGGGAACTTATTGGGTTTGGGACCCTCGGCTTACCAGCTTTCTAATTTTATTTTTGTTTTATATTGGGTATCTAGCGCTTTGGAAGGCTATAGAGGATGAGGATAAGGCGGCTGATTTAACTTCAGTTTTAGCTCTTGTTGGAGCAGTATTTGCAGTTCTTAGCCGCTACGCTGTCTTGTTTTGGAACCAAGGGCTACATCAAGGGACAACAGTAACTATCGCAGATGGAGTAAATCAAGAAAATATATCCAGTGTTTTTTTTCAACCATTACTACTCTCAATGGTAGGGTTTGGACTTTTGTTTTTTGCATTGCTTTTAGTTGGAACAAGAACAGAGGTGCGGGCGCGTCGATTAAAAGTATTAGAAGCATTTGAAAGGGCGCATTGATGCCTGAACTTGGAAAATATGCTACTGAAGTAGCTAGCGCCTATGGGGTGACCTTTTTATTGCTTGTGATTGTTAGTATTTTTTATTGGCAAAAATCCCGAATTTTTAAACGAAGATTATTAGCTGTGGAAATGCGAAAGGATGCGTAATTCTCTTCTGATACTGCCGTTTTTACTATTTGTAGTTTTTGTTGGATTTGCATTTTTAGGCATGAAGCGAGAAGATCCAGATAGTCTTCCAAGCGAATTAATAGGGAAATATGCCCCAGATGTACAACTGCAGCCCTTGGATGGTATTACTCCTTTTACTCAAAGTGATTTAGAAAATGGCTCAGTCACATTTGTAAACTTTTGGGCAAGTTGGTGCGCCCCGTGCCGTGCTGAGCATCCCACATTGATGTGGCTATCAGAGCAAGGAATTTCTGTATTTGGTGTTAACTATAAAGATAGCCCCATAAACGCCAATCGATTTTTGCAAGATTTGGGAAATCCCTTCAGCATGGGTGGGGCTGACCCAAAGGCTGCAATGGGATTGGATTGGGGTGTTTACGGCCTTCCTGAGACCTTTGTCTTGGGTCCTGACGGCAAAGTTATATTACGAGTTACTGGACCCCTTACGCAGCGCAATATGACAGCCCGGGTGCTTCCAGCGTTGAAAGCAGCTGGGATAAGCCTCCGTTAGGCAATAATAGTACGTTTTACTATTTTTTAAGCAGCTTTGGCGAGTTTTCGAAGTACATAATGGAGAACTCCACCGTTCTCAATGTATTCAATTTCAACTTCTGTATCAATCCTGCATTTTAATGTAATTTTATGGACAGTCCCATCATTCATTTTAATTTCTGCGGGAACTTCCTGTAACGGTTTCACGCCTTCTAAATCTAAAATAGAGACTGTTTCATCACCTTTAAGGCCTAAGGTTAACCGACTATCGCCTTTTGTAAATTCAAAAGGAATAACCCCCATCCCAACAAGGTTTGAGCGATGTATCCGCTCAAAGCTTTCCGCAACCACGGCCTTCACACCCAAAAGTGCTGTGCCTTTCGCTGCCCAATCACGGCTGGAGCCAGCCCCATATTGTTCTCCACCAAATATAACTAGAGGGGTGCCGTCTGCTTGATAAGCCATGGCTGCATCATAGATCGCCATTTGACTTCCATCCGGACCCAGTGTGTAACCGCCCTCAACACCATCAAGCATCTCATTTTTTATACGAATGTTGGCGAATGTGCCGCGCATCATTACCTGATGATTGCCACGTCTGGACCCATAGGAATTGAAGTCACGTGGGCTGACCTGCTGTTCAACAAGATACTGCCCGGCAGGCGTAGTCTCTTTGAATGATCCTGCAGGCGAGATGTGGTCAGTTGTAATCATGTCACCTAAAATTGCCATAACGTTGGCATCGATAAGGCTGGTAATCTTGTGGGTCTCCATTGTGATGCCTTGGAAATAGGGAGGATTTTGTACGTAGGTTGATGAAACGGGCCAATCATATGTCTTTTGCGTAGTTACTGCTACTCCTTGCCATTTTTCATCACCTTTGAAAACGTCAGCATATTTAGACAGGAAGGCCTCACGGGTGACGGTGGCTTCAACTATTTCAGCTATCTCTTGTGTGCTGGGCCAGATATCCTTGAGGTAAACGTCGTTACCATTTTTGTCTTGAGCTATTACGTCAGTTGCTAAATTTATGTCTAAAGTTCCCGCTAATGCATACGCTACTACCAGCGGTGGCGAAGCAAGATAATTAGCTCTAACATCAGGTGAGATACGACCTTCAAAGTTGCGGTTGCCTGACAGAACAGCTGTTGCCACAAGGTCTCCATCAGAGATTGCAGTTGAAATTTCCTCCTGCAGTGGACCAGAGTTACCTATACAGGTTGCACAGCCATAACCAACAAGGTTGAAGCCAATAGAATCTAAATCTTTTTGTAGATCTGCTGCTTCAAGATACGCAGAAACTACCTGTGATCCTGGTGCTAGCGACGTTTTCACCCAAGGCTTTCGATTCAGTCCAAGCGCAGCAGCTTTACGCGCCACGAGACCTGCGCCGATCATAACGTATGGATTAGAAGTGTTCGTACAAGACGTAATGGAGGCAATAACAACTTTACCAGATTCCATTGAATATGTTTCACCAGAAACATCAACTTTTTTACCCATTGGGCGTTTGAATGTTTTTTCCATCTCACTTCGAAAAGCATTTTTACCATCAGTCAACGCAACAAAATCCTGTGGTCGTTTAGGCCCTGATATTGCTGGTACGATGGTGCTCATATCGAGGTGAAGCGTATTCGTATAAATTGGCGAATAATTATTGTCCCGCCAGAAACCGTTTTCCTTTGCATATGCCTTTACTAATGCAATGCGGGTCTCATCTCGGCCAGTTCCGTGAAGGTATTTAATCGTTTCGTTATCGATAGGAAAAAACCCACATGTAGCGCCATATTCAGGAGCCATATTAGCAATTGTTGCGCGATCAGCTAATGGTAGGTTGTCTAGACCTGATCCGTAGAACTCCACAAACTTTCCAACAACGCCATAGGTCCTGAGAAGTTCGACTACTTTCAAAACGAGGTCCGTTCCAGTTGTGCCCTCTCGCGTTTCACCGGTTAGTTCAAAGCCAATAACCTCAGGGATTAACATTGAAATAGGTTGCCCGAGCATTGCTGCCTCAGCTTCAATTCCGCCTACGCCCCACCCCAAAACGGCTACCCCATTTACCATTGTCGTGTGGCTGTCTGTACCAACCAGCGTATCAGGATAGGCAACTTGTTTGCCATTTTGGTCTGTATCCAACCAAACTGTTTGTGATAAATACTCAAGATTAACCTGGTGGCAGATTCCTGTTCCTGGAGGGACAACTCGAAAGTTATCAAATGCTGATTGGCCCCATTTCAGAAACGTATATCGCTCCAGGTTGCGTTCGTATTCGCGGTCCACATTCATTTGAAACGCTCTTGGATTACCAAATTCGTCGATCATAACAGAGTGATCAATGACGAGATCAACGGGATTTAGCGGATTAATTTTTTCTGGATCTCCGCCTAGAGCTACAATTCCGTCCCGCATTGCTGCTAAATCTACTACGGCCGGCACCCCCGTAAAATCTTGCATTAAAACACGAGCTGGACGGTACGCTATTTCACGTGGATTTTTGCCTCCACTGGCTCCCCATTCAGCGAACGCTTTTATGTCCTCAATTGAAACAGTTTTTCCATCCTCAAAGCGCAACATATTTTCTAAAACCACTTTCAAAACAGCGGGTAGACGGGAAAAGTCTCCTAGTCCTGCCTCTTGCGCGGCTGGAATTGAATAATAATCAATATTTGTACTTCCGACAGTTAGTGTTCGACGCGTTTTGGCTGTGTCGTTGCCTACAACTACGGTCATGAGAGTCTCCACTTTGGCTTTGAGGGCTACCGTCTGTTAACAGGAGGTTTAAGGCGGTTTCAAGGAAAAGAATAATTAAATGAGTCGATTCTTAAACTAAACTGGGAACGCTGTTATTTAGGTAAATATTACTAAGAAAAACTAAACAATTTTTGTTTATGTATTGATTTTAAACGCTACTTTAATATGAGCTGTCCTATTCTACAAGTTCACTAGCATCTACATTACCTTTGGGATGGTATTTCCACCGGCGGTGGATCCAGAACCAATTCCCAGGGTCTTTTTTAATACGCAATTCAAGAGACTTAGTTGCTTCCTTAGTCATTGTTAGGGGGTCTGAGTGTTTTATGGGTCTCCCAATTTCGACACTGAAACTTATCGAGTCTGGGTTTCGCATCGAAAAGTAAGGTAGAAAAAGTGCATTAGATTTCAGGGCAAAGGAGGCTGCTGTTAATGCGGTTCGTGCTGGTTGGCCTAAGAAACTTAGAAATGGCCCATCGGGCACTGCAAGGTCAATTAGTAAAGCTAAGGTTGCTCCACGTTTCAATGCTCTATAAAAGCCAAGAGTTCCTTTAACACCTGGTAGAAAGACTGGGCCAGACCTTCCTTCAATTAGTAGTGTTTTCTGATAGTGATAATCAAAGTATGGATTTGACATTGGTCTTATCAAGCCCCCCACTTTAATTCCGTGTTTATATAATGCGGCGCGAAAGGCTTCATGATTTCCGAAATGACCTGAAAAAAATATGACAGGGCGACCATTGGAATGCGCTTTTAAAAGGTTTTCTAGACCATCACCCCAAAGTTCAATCTTAGGGTTTTGAGCTTGAAATTCAGCTGGATACATATTTTCTAAAAAGGTACGGCCCGCATTATCAAGTACTTGGTTGGCAATTTTAGATTTTTGTTTATCCGAAAGATCTGGATAGATTAAATTTAGGTTATTTAAAGTTCGTTTTTTGTATCCAGTTATGTGGCCCAAGGGTCCCCGTAGTAATGCCCCCATCAGCCTATGACGATATAAATATGGGAGTTGTCTCATACATCGAAAAAATAACATCAGAATTTGGCTGGATAGCCATTCTTTAAATGTTCCAACTTTATTAGTTGTATCAGTCATTTTTTTATTTTGGCCTCGGCTAGTCTCTCTCGATACCAAACATATACACCCGCACTGACAATAATGATTGCGCCAAGTAAAGTTATTACATCTGGAATTTCGCCAAAAATTACAATTCCAAAAATAATTGCGAAGAGTAGTCCCGCATATCCAAATGGTGCGATGTCACTGGCTTGTGCTATGGCAAGAGCTTGAATGATAAATAAGTGACCAAGAATACCCAATAAAATCAACGCTACTAAAATAGGTATATCGTTGTAAGCAATTGGTTGCCAAAAAAATGGAACAATTAGGGATGCAAAACACGACCCAAAAACCCCCTGATAAAACAGAGCCTTCCAGGGCCCATCACCTCTAACAAAACGTGTAGCCAGTGCATAAATAGTAAAAAAAACTGCCCCAATAAACGGTAGTAACGACAATGTCGTCATTACAGATGTACCAGGTCGGATTAAGATTATTGCGCCAATAAATGCAGCGATAATACCAAAAATCCGTCGTTTTCCTATTCGTTCTCTTAGCACTAAAACTGCGCCTAAGGTAACCATCACAGGTGCCACTTGCATTAAAGCAGTCGCATCAGCCAAAGGCAGGTAAATTATCGCAAGGAAAAATAGGTAACTACTTACTGTTGTCGAAAAACCCCGCAGTGCATGCAGGCGAAAGTGATTACTACCCAGCAAAGATTGGCCTGAAATTATAAGAAATAAACCTATTATAATAGCTTGTGAGACGAAACGCAGCCACACAATTTGAGCGACTGGAACAATATGTCCAAGCATCTTGGCCATGACATCCATAGATGCCATGCAGAATACCCCTGAAATCATCCATAATGCCCCGCGTTGGGCCATGGTCAATTTCATACTGGCGCTCTTGGAAGTCCGACACCAATCATACTATCGCGCGTAACCCAATTGGCTAGTAATGTCTCAGACACTCCGTTGGCCTCAGCTGGCTTTGCTGGTAGGACGAGATATCGCATGTCTGCGGTACTATCATGCACCCGTACTTGAACATCTGGTGCAATCTCAACGCCAAACTCAGATAAAACCTTGCGTGGTTCAACAACTGTACGCGATCGATAAGCCCGCGACTTATACCAATCAGGTGGCAGTCCCAAAAGGTTGCGTGGATAGCAAGAGCATAGGGTACAGACCACAACATTATGCACTGAGTTAGTATTTTCGACCACAATTAACTGCATTGGTCCTATATCAAAGCCCATATCTCGGGAGGTTTGGCCCGCATTAGTCAGCAGGGCAGCTTTAAACTGAGGGTCAGTCCAGGCACGCGCAACAATAGTAGCTCCATTAGCAGGGCTGCGGGCATCCATTCTATTGATTTGTTCGTGGACTTGAGAGGCGCTAATATGACCTTTTTCAATTAATAACTCTCTGACTGCAATTTCCATCACCTGCCAGTAGCTGAGCTTAGTGTCATCATCTGCGCGAAAAGGGTGGCCTGAAGATGATAGTGGCTCATCATTTTGATGGTCATGCGGCATTATACAGGTTCCAACCAATGAGTGTAAATTTCAGCTTCAATCACATCATCAGGAGTTTCTGCACCATCACCCCAAACTTCAGCCATGGTAAAGCGCACGCGTACTAAAGCACGCTGCTCTGAGGCAAGGCGATAAGCATTTTGCTCTGGATTATTGAACAAGCCAATTTCACGCTCAATCTCACCCTGTTTTCCTCGAAGATAGGCTGGTGTTCGGATGTGTCCGGGAGGCCAGTGGCTATGAACGCGCACTTTCATGTTGCGTCTCCGTAAGTAGAGCCGCGCGCTTTCACTTGTGCCATTTTTCTTGCCAATTCAGCAGTAGAAAATGCACCAACTTCAATCATATTTTGTCCAACTGAAGCGATCCAGCGCTCATAATAGCTCATAGCCTCATAAGCCTCTTCGCCCATATCTTCGAGCACTCGACGTAAGCTGTCAGTATTCATTAAACCAGCTGTAGAGGCTAGTACCATAAGAGCGTCAACGCGTTTTTCCCAAAGAGCAAAATCATGTTGATCGTAGCTAATTTTGCCGGCTGGGTCGCCACCCATGTCATGCCATCTTTTTCCAAAAAACTCTGTCATTCTGCAAAAATAGGCATGGACCCTGTAATTGTCCAGCACCGCTGAACCTGATTTACTTATTATCGTGATTAACTAATTTGATACGATAAAACATTTTATTTATAACGTGTAAAAGATTCAGATTTGTTATTAGCTTTCAAACACACGTTCAAAAATAGTTTCAACATGTTTGGTGTGATAGGCCAAATCAAATTGGCTTTCGACCTCCGCCACTGACATAACTGACATAACTTCTGGATCATTCTTAAGCTCAGTTAAGAAATCAGCACCTTGTTCCCAGACTCGCATTGCATTGCGCTGCACTAGGCTATAACTTTCTTCTCTTCCCAATCCTTTTTGAGTGAGTGCTAGCAAAACCCGTTGCGAATGTACAAGGCCCCTGAATTTATTCATGTTCGAAATCATATTATCTGGATAAATTACTAAGTTATTAATTACGCCAGTCAGGCGGGACAAGGCAAAATCAAGAGTAATTGTTGCATCGGGACCGATGGCACGCTCAACTGAGCTGTGTGAAATATCTCGTTCATGCCAGAGCGCCACGTTTTCCATAGCTGGCAAAACACACATTCGTACAAGGCGGGACAGGCCAGTGAGGTTTTCGGTCAATACTGGGTTGCGTTTGTGGGGCATTGCGGAGCTGCCCTTTTGGCCTTTAGAAAAAAATTCTTCTGCCTCTAAAACTTCTGTGCGTTGCATGTGACGTATCTCGATGGCGATATTCTCAATCGAGCTCGCTACAATCCCCAAAGTTGCAAAAAATGCGGCATGGCGATCGCGTGGGATTACTTGGGTACTGATAGGCTCTGCTTTGAGGCCCAGTTGCGAACACACATGCTCTTCGACAAATGGATCAATATTTGCAAATGTGCCTACGGCGCCAGAAATAGCACCAGTGGAGATCTCACTGCGTGCTGTACGCATACGTGCCAAGTTACGATCCATTTCAGCGTAAAACCTAGCAAAGGTTAAACCCATGGTAACGGGTTCTGCATGGATTGCATGGCTGCGGCCAATGCGAATTGTGTTTTTGTGTTCGATAGCACGACGCTTTAATGCTTTTAGTAGTGCTTCGATATCAGCAATTAGGATATTTGAGGCGCGGGTTAATTGTACGTTGAGAGTAGTGTCCAACACGTCTGAACTGGTCATGCCTTGATGGACAAAGCGAGCGTCATCACTACCAATAATTTCTGACAAGTGTGTCAGAAAAGCAATCACATCATGTTTTGTTATGGCCTCAATTTCATTTATTCGTGCAACGTCAAATTCAACATCTTTAACCTTCCAAACTGCATCTGCATTAGCCTGTGGAATAACACCCAGCTTGGCTTGCGCATCGCAAGCGTGCGCCTCAATTTCATACCAAATACGAAATTTAGCAGAGGGTGACCAAATAGAGACCATTTCAGGGCGAGAATAACGTTCGATCATTGTGGCTCACACCTTTTTAATTTTTAGCGAACATGAGGCTTTCTTATTTTCCAAGTGGCAAAACCCAGACTATAAAAAAACTGAGTAATCTAAATAGGAGGCTTTTAAAAGGTCACTACGGGCACAGTTTCACGTTCTTGAGTTTGTAAAGAATTATGTTATTAAAAATTAGGACATTACACTTTTTGCCTAGCCAATTGGGAAGAGGTAAACACCAGTGACTACTGAAATTGAGGAAACCTTATTTAGTAGTAAAACTTTAATAGACTTTGAAGGCCGCATTTGGAACATCGAACGTGTTATAATCGACTATAAGCAATCTACAAAAACTATATACGGGGGACGCTGTGAAATTTCTTCTGGTAAATATTTTGAAACAGGCCAATTAATATTGGCTGACGGACAAAAAATGCTTAGCACCAGGACGTATTACTGGAAATCCGTGGGGCAGGGAATAGACAGCTATTTTGATGATGGGAGCTTTTTTCACAGTATTAATTTGACCTGTTCGAGATCAATAGCCCACCATTTCTGTGCTGATGATGAATATGAAGTTCGATACGATTTCTCAAAATGGCCGCTGTGGGTGGCAAAATGGTGCGTTCGAGGGCCGAGAAAAGATTATGAGATGCACAGTTATTACTCTGAAATTTTAATTTGAATGCTTGCACAAATAACATCCAAGCGTCTAAACCTAACACGTAAAACTTATTCAGGAAGTTAAATATGACAACAGCAATCCATAAAAGTGTTCTTAGTGAAGTAATTCTGCCCCGTGATGGTCGTCAGGCTAAGCTCGTTAAGCAAATAGCGTTGGTTTTGGTTGGGGTTATGCTTCTTATATTATCCGCAAAAATAAAAATTCCAATGATCCCAGTGCCGATGACTATGGGGACATTCGCAGTCTTGAGTATTGGTGCTGTTTACGGCCCCCGTTTGGGGCTTATGACTATTATTGGTTACATGATTGTTGGGGCCCTGGGTTTTGATGTTTTTGCTAGCTCATCTTCTGAGAAGTTTGGTGTTTCATATATGATGGGAAGTACCGGTGGCTATTTAGTGGGGTATGTACTTGCCATTTTGGTTTTAGGTTGGACTGCCCGCCAAGGATGGGACCGCTCAATACTTAAGATGGCTGCTGCGATGGTTCTTGGAAATGTAATTATCTATGTTCCCGGACTTCTTTGGCTCGCTACTCTATACGGTTGGGATCAACCAATTTTGACCTGGGGCCTCACTCCGTTTTTAGTGGGAGATCTTGTGAAATTAGGCTTGGCTGCGTTACTACTTCCTGGTGCTTGGCGTTTGGTTGATAAGGCTACCAAATAAAGTTAATTTTTTTTACTAAGTCTGAAAGGTGCAGCTTTGGCTGCGCCTTTTTTTCATATATAAAAAACTTAGGATTTAATTCCCATTAAGGCTTCATCAAATCCGTATTTGGTTAAGTTTTCAAAACCATCATCTGTTATTAATACCTGATCTTCCAATTTTATTGAGAAATCACCGCCTTCTGGAGAGACTAAGGCCTCAACACAGAGCACCATTCCCGCCTCAAGCTCATACTCAAACGCGCCATCAACAAGTTGATCTGGATAGGCAATTATTGGCCATTCATCGCATAGACCAACACCGTGCATCATGCAGCCGTACTTTTGTTTTTGATAATTTGCATGCAACTGGTGGCAGCTCTCTGATAAATTACGCATAGCAACACCAGGTGCCAGCAATTGCATATTTTGTTTTATGTGCTCCTGCGCATGTTGCATGGCTGCGATCATATCGGGGCGGGGCGCTTTGTCTCCAACCCACCAGCTTCGTGATATGTCAACGCAGATACCATAACTACCTACTAAATCAGTATCAAAACTGACAATCTCGTTATTTTGAACCAATCTTGGTCCACATTCTTGAAACCAAGGATTTGTTCTTGGTCCTGATGCGAGAAGTCGTGTTTCTATCCATTCTCCTCCTCTTTTTATATTTTCTGCATGTAAGACTGCCCAAATATCATTTTCACTCATATTTCCAGATGGGACCCCATCACGTGTAGCAGTCTCCATTTTACCGACAGCAGTTTCACATGCGTGGCTGGCACAACGCATCGCTTTGATCTCATCTGGCCCTTTTATTACCCGTGCTTTTTCTGTTAACTCTTCACCTTCCAGCACTTCAAAGCCTTGCTCTTCCAGTGCACGCAGTCCGACCATCATAACTTTATCTACTGCGAGGCGTGGATTTCCACTGCTATGTTTGGCAACAAGATCCTTAACCTCTTGACTGAATTTTTTTGCGGCAATATGGGCCATATCTCCTCTGTCAAAGTAGAAAAAATCGGCGCCAGAACGTTGTTCGCGAACTAAAGGGTTGAATTCAGACAAGAATGGTGAGTTTTTATAGTCCCACATCACCATATATCCGTCAGCGCATACAATCAACGCGCGGAAAGGATTGTGAGTGTTCCAGAGTTGCATGTTCGTACTGTCGCTGGCGTAGCGAATATTAAGTGGATCGAAGACTAACAAAGCGCCATAGTTACGAGTGTTCACTCCATCGACTAATCTCTTGTGACGAAATTTACGCATCGCTTGAAGATCTGGAAGTTTTAGTCCTGCTTGGGCCCACTCATCAAATGCAAGTTTAGTTGGCCCTATTTCTACGCGATCCATATCATTGGGAGTATTATCACCAGTAAAAAAACCTTTAGACGGGTCTATTTTACGAGTTTGGCTGAAGTTTACATTCATAGGGCACCTCCTAGCTATTAGAAGAGTTGCGTTTGAATGGGTGTTATGTCAGGTTCATTTGCGACATATTTTTATATTTATTATTTAGGGCGTGGCTTTATGGTCGAAATTTTACAGGACCGCGTTCCATATGATTTTTCGGCTAAAAAGCCTTTGCCTGGGTTATCGCCACTAGCACCAGATGGCTGGATAATAGAAGATGAAGCCTTCGCAGCTCAAATGGCCGAGCGTGATCGATTAATTTTTGAGATTCCGGAAAAGGTATTTTGTGATGCTGGGGCTTCGCTTGACGCAAAAATTGAAGTTTTGGACCAAATTTTGCACTTGTTACGAGGCCGTTCTAATTACAAAATTAGCCACACCCATGTTATTCGTCCTGATGGGATAACAGTAAAACTTGATGGTGATCCTCTACTAACGGCGGCCCGTTTGGTTCAGGAGGATCTATGCCTCCACGAAAAGAGTGGTGACGAACATATCTTAACAGCGGGGGTGTTGTGTTTTCCGGCTAGTTGGACCCTATCTGAAAAAGTGGGCCGCCCGCTAAGTGCGGTGCATGGCCCAGTTGTTGAGTACGATGAAAATATTGCAAAACGAGTTCAGCGGCTGTTTGATGGTATACAAAGTGGTCGCCCAGTGTGGCGTTTTAATCTATTACAATATGTCAGTTCGGAGCTTTATCAACCAAGGTATGAGGCGGATGCGCGCAGAATAGATCAAGACTATGGTAGTGGTGAGTATACGCGAACTGAGCATCAATCTCTTGTACGCATGCCAAAAACTGGTGCGGTGCTATTTTCAATTCATACCTATGTTATAAAAACATGAACCTCGTAATTCGAGACGAAGTCAAATATAACCAAAGCTTTCTCATTAAACTAAAAATTTACATTTCCAACTGAAAAGGCGCCCAATCGTGGGCGCCTTTTGAAAATCTGCTGTAGGTTAACAACTGTAATACATGCCAAACTCTACTGGGTGTGGAGTGTGCTCGTAGTGCAAGACTTCTTCCATCTTCAAGTCAATATACCCGGCTATTTGATCTTCCGTAAACACGCCACCTTCTGTCAAAAATCCCATATCAGCTTTAAGTTCATCTAATGCTTCACGAAGGGAACCACATACTGTTGGTATGTCAGCTAATTCCTCTGGTGGTAGGTCGTATAGATCCTTGTCAGAGGCTTCTCCAGGATGAATTTTATTTTTGATGCCATCAAGACCTGCCATCAACAATGCCGCAAAGCATAGATAGGGGTTTGCCGCCGGGTCAGGAAACCGTGCCTCAACTCGCTTAGCTTTTGGAGATTCGGCCCACGGAATTCTAACGCATCCTGACCGGTTCCGTGCTGAATAAGCCCTTAAAACTGGCGCTTCAAAGCCAGGGATTAGTCGCTTGTAACTGTTTGTCGCCGGATTAGTGAATGCATTTAGTGCTTTTGCGTGTTTCAAAATGCCTCCAATAAAATACAAAGCTTGGTCTGAAAGGTCTGCATATTTATCTCCAGCAAAAATTGGCTTTCCACCTTTCCATATCGACATATTAACGTGCATACCTGTTCCGTTATCACCCGCAATTGGCTTCGGCATAAAGGTTGCTGTTTTTCCATATGCGTGAGCCACGTTGTGAATTACGTATTTATATTTCTGTAGTTCGTCGGCTTGATGTGTGAGCGGTCCAAAAATTAGACCCAGCTCATGCTGGCAACTAGCCACCTCATGGTGATGCTTGTCGACTTTCATGCCCATACGTTTCATTGTAGAGAGCATTTCGCTACGTATATCTTGCGCATCATCAATTGGGTTTACTGGGAAATAACCGCCTTTCACTCCTGGTCTGTGACCCATATTTCCAATCTCATATTCGCTGTCAGAGTTCCAAGATGCATCTACTGCATCAACCTCGTAAGACACTTTATTAATTTTACTTTCAAATCTAACGTTATCAAAAAGAAAAAACTCAGCCTCTGGGCCCATGTAAGCAACATCGCCAATTCCGGATGATTTTAAATAAGCCTCGGCCCTCAGAGCACAGCCCCGAGGGTCCCTAGCATAGCTTTCGCCAGTATCTGGTTCAACGACTGTGCAATGAACACATAATGTTTTCTCAGCATAAAAGGGATCAACGTAAGCAGTGTCAGTATCTGGCATCAACTTCATGTCAGACTCTTCAATTGATTTCCAACCCGCGATGGACGAACCATCAAACATGAAGCCCTCATCTAGAAAATCCTCATCTACTTGATCGGCGCAAACCGTTACGTGCTGTAATTTACCTCTCGGATCGGTAAAGCGAATATCAATGTACTCAATGTTTTCGTCTGTAATCATCGATAAAAATGAAGTGTTATTCATGGGTTTTTCCTTTATAACCATATTTTAAATTGCGTCGTTACCAGTCTCGCCGGTTCGAATGCGAATTGCCTGTTCAATCGACGAGACAAATATTTTTCCATCACCAATTTTATCTGTTTTTGCCGCATTACATATGGCCTCGACAGCGCTGTCTACTAAGTCATCGGCTAAAACTACTTCAATTTTAACTTTAGGGAGAAAGTCGACAACATATTCCGCACCGCGATAGAGTTCTGTATGCCCTTTTTGACGTCCAAAACCTTTAACTTCGACAACTGATAACCCTTGTACTCCAATATCCTGTAGAGCTTCTTTTACTTCATCGAGCTTGAACGGCTTAATTGTTGCTTCTATTTTTTTCATTGTTGCTTCTCCAATCGTAATTTTACAGTCGTAAATTTCACCCTTTAGCCATATAAACAATCTTTCCAGCGGATCATTTCTGAAGAAAAGATGTAATCAAAGTAATTATGATTAAAAAGTAAGCAAGATGCTACATTTTTGCACAAAAAACCCCGTTCTTAGTCATGGAAGGGAATTAATGATATTTGGCTTTAACAAAGTTTTTAGTGAAATTTCTGCAAACTAACCGAGTAAATGAAATTAGCACCCAAACACTCATTTTTGCTCTCGCATCCTTGCAATCTCTTTGCTAGAGACCATCACAGAGTAATGGTCCTTTGCGACTGATAGTTTTTTTGCGGGTATGGCGAAATTGGTAGACGCACCAGATTTAGGTTCTGGCGCCGCAAGGCGTGGGGGTTCAAGTCCCTCTACCCGCACCAATATTTGAAAAGAGAATAAAAATGCAGGTTACAGAGACCCTGAATGAAGGCTTAAAACGCGGTTACAATATTGTCGTCACTGCGGCTGAATTATCTGCGAAGGTTGATGAAAAGTTAATACAATCTCAACCTACAATTGAGCTAAAAGGTTTTCGTAAAGGCAAAGTACCTCTAGCCCTGCTTAAAAAGCAGTATGGGCAACGTATGATAGGCGAGGCGATGCAGGAAAGCATCGACGGCGCAATGTCCAAACACTTTGAAAATAATGGTGAACGTCCAGCGATGGAACCAGCAGTTAAAATGACTAATGAGGACTGGAAAGAAGGAGACGACGTAAACGTTGAAATGTCGTATGAAGCCCTTCCGACCATCCCAGAAGTTGATTTCAAGTCAATAAAATTGAAGAAAATGACGGTAAAAGCTGACAAAAACTCTGTTGATGAAGCTTTAGCTAATTTAGCAGAAACAGCTCAAGATTTTGACGATCGTAAAAAGGGGTCCAAGGCCAAATCTGGTGATCAAATTACAATAGACTTTTTAGGAAAAGTGGATGGTGAGCCATTCGAAGGCGGTGCAGCAGAGGATTATCCTTTAGTCTTAGGCTCAAATTCTTTCATTCCAGGTTTTGAGGAACAGCTGCTTGATTCAAAAGTTGATCAAGAGATTCAAGTTAATGTTACGTTCCCTTCTGATTATGGTTCGGAAAATTTGGCAGGTAAAGCGGCCCTATTTGAATGTAAAATTAAGGCAATCAAATCGCCAAAAGCTATGACTATCTCGGATGAGCTTGCTAAGAAGTTCGGTGCAGAAGACTTGAAGGGTTTGAGAACTCAAATCACTGAAAGGTTGGAGACTGAATATACCGGGGCTTCTCGCGCAGTGCTGAAACGAGATTTGCTTGACTCGCTTGATAAGTTGGTGAGTTTTGAGTTGCCGCCCTCGTTAGTTGAAGCCGAAGCTGGACAAATTGCACATCAACTGTGGCACGATGAAAACCCTGAGGTAGAGGGCCATGATCACCCTGATGTTACTCCAACCGAAGAACATAATAACTTAGCTTTACGGCGAGTTCGTCTTGGTCTGCTTTTAGCAGAATTGGGTCAAAAAGCGGAAATTCAGGTTACTGACTCAGAAATGACCCAAGCAATTATGACCCAAGCGCGTCAGTATCCGGGCAAAGAGAGAGAATTTTTTGAATTTGTACAGAAAAATCAGCAAATGCAACAGCAAATGCGGGCTCCACTATTTGAAGATAAGGTGGTTGATTACATTTTGGAGCTAGCGGTAGTGACGGAAGAAGTTACGTCAAAGCAGGATCTTGAAAACTCTGTTGAGGCTCTTGACAAGGAAGTTGTGAGCTTGCCTAAATCTAAATCTAAATCTAAATCTAAATCTAAACCCAAACCAAAATCTTAAATTTGGGCCTGTATTAAAAAAGGTGCCGTCTTCTTAAAGATGGCACCTTTTTCTATAATAGATTTTACTCAGTAGTTTCTTCAGCAACTTTTTCTTCAGCAGTAGCAGAAGTATCGTCTTGGTTATCATCGCCAAAGTCGTCTAATCCAGCAGCGCCAATATCATCGAACAACTCTTGAATTTCAAACTCCGCAACTGCCTCTTCTTCAGCGGCTACGTCTTGAATAGATTTACCAGCGGCTTGCAACTCTGCCTCTTCTGCCGAGCGAGCAACGTTTAACTCAATCTTTGCTTCAACTTCAGGATGTAAGCGCACGGAAAGAGTATGAATTCCCAAATCCTTAATAGGGGCCCCCAATATAACCTGTTTTTTGTCAACTGTGAAACCAGCATTTCCAGCTGCTTCAGCTCCGTCGCGTGTAGTCACAGAACCGTAAAGAGAGCCAGCATCTGATGCTGAACGGATTACTACGAATTGTTGACCATCCAATTTTTTTGCCAATGTTTCTGCTTCGGCTTTACTTTCTAAATTACGTATTTCTAGTTTTACTTTTTGTGTTTCAAACCCGGCGATGTTGGCTTCTGACGCTCTTAAAGCTTTGCCCGTTGGGATTAAAAAGTTGCGAGCATATCCCTGTTTTACATTCACTACATCGCCCATTTGGCCTAATTTAGCCACTCGTTCCATAAGAATAATTTGCATTTCAATCTCCCCTATTTCACGGCGTATGGCAGCAGAGCTAAAAAGCGCGCGCGTTTTATGGCGCGGGCCAACTCGCGCTGTTTCTTTGCTGATACGGCGGTGATACGGGACGGCACAATCTTTCCTCGTTCGGAGATGTAGCGCTGAAGCAAGCGTGTGTCTTTGTAATCAATCTTTTGTGCGTTATCGCCCGAAAAAGGACAGACCTTCCTGCGGCGAAAAAATGGTTTTGTTCCCATAACCTAGCGCTCCTTATGTCCGACGTTCGCGGCGTTCGCCACGATCTTCACGTTTTTGCATTTGAACAGATGGACCTTCCTCATGTCCATCTACACGAATAGTTAACAAGCGCATAACATCTTCATGCAAACCCATTAGCCGTTCCATCTCTTTAACAGCGGCCGAAGGTGCGTCTGTTTTCATAAAGGCATAGTGACCCTTCCGGTTTTTGTTAACTTTGTACGCCATGGTTTTGACGCCCCAGTATTCATGCTCAGAAACAGCACCGCCATTTTCGGTCAAAATACTTGAAAATTCTTCAATCAATGCTTCCGCCTGCGTGTTTGACAGGTCCTGCCGCATAATAAAGACATGCTCATAAAAAGACATGTTTTTTCCTATTTTTTTAGGTGCGCTTCAAAGATCAGATGTTAGACCGCAGTCTGATCACGAGAGGCCGCACGGAAGAAATTGATCTGCGGTATAGCTGCGTTTGCCATAAGTGGCGTCTCGGTGCAAGGAAATTGGCCCCAGGTTAAGAATTTTATGATTGTAGGGCTTAGTGGTGTGTGATTTTTAAAAACTGTGTCTGTAGATCAAGTTGCAAAACAGGAATATTTGATATTTTCAGCTAAACCGTTGCGTAGCGTGAGGTCAGTAGATATGCGGATAAAAAATAAGGTTTAAAAGAGGAACTCAAAATGCGGGCATTTGTTTTTCCAGGCCAAGGTGCTCAAACTATAGGAATGGGGAAGGCATTAGCCGTGGCTTATCCCGCAGCTAAGGAAGTATTTGACGAAGTCGATGACGCGCTTGGTCAACGCCTTTCTAAACTAATTTGGGAAGGGGATATTGATACTTTAACCCTGACTGCAAATGCTCAGCCTGCGCTCATGGCAACATCGCTTGCGGCTCTGTGCGCGTTGCAAGCCGAGGGTGTGGCATTGAAGACAGCATCTTTTGTTGCGGGTCATTCTTTGGGGGAATACTCAGCATTAGCTGCTGTGGGTGCAATTTCGATTGCCAATACGGCACGTCTATTGCGTATTCGTGGAATAGCTATGCAGGAAGCCGTGCCTGTAGGAGTCGGGGCAATGGCTGCAATACTGGGGTTGGATTTTGAGGCTGTAACTGCTGTGGCGGCGGCGGCGTCGCAAGGCGAAGTGTGTGAGGCTGCAAATGATAATGATCCCGGACAAGTAGTTGTTTCTGGCCAAAAGGCTGCGGTGGAACGGGCTCTTGTTCTGGCTAAAGAGGCTGGAGCTAAACGAGCGGTTTTACTACCAGTAAGCGCGCCATTTCATTGTGCACTAATGGAGCCTGCCGCCGCGAGGATGGAGAAAGCACTTAGCGAAGTTGAGGTATTGGTGCCGATTTTGCCTTTGATTGCCAATGTCAATGCGACTGCCGTCAGCGATCCACCAACCATTAAGTCACTGCTTATACAACAAGTCACTGGCTCTGTCCGCTGGCGCGAGTCAATTATGTACCTGGCCGCAGTAGGTGTGTCTGAAATTTGGGAAATAGGTGCGGGAAAGGCTCTATCGGGCATGGTTCGCCGGATTGATCGGACCTTGAACTGTCAAACCATTGGTTCGCCCGAAGATATTGCCAAAGTTTTGATGATTTAATCAAAAAACAGTATGTGATGGAATTAGTGTTGCGGCTAAGTGTTGGAGTTTGTGATTTTATCGTGCTATTATTTACAATCACTAGGAGGTTCTCATGTTTCGTTTGGATGGAAAAAAAGTATTAATTACGGGTGCTTCAGGTGGTATAGGTGGTCAAATTGCGCGTACTTTGCATGCTGCTGGTGCAACAGTTGCGCTTTCGGGAACCCGGATTGCGCCTCTTCAAAGCCTTTCGAATGAACTGGGTGCTATGGCGCATGTTTTACGGTGTGATTTGTCGGATTTGGATGAAGTTACAGCACTACCTAAGCAGGCTGTGGAAGCCATGGGAGGTGTTGATATATTGATCAATAATGCTGGTGTAACACGCGATAACTTGTTGATGCGGATGTCTGAAGATGAATGGACTTCTGTTTTGACGATCAACCTTACTAGTACAATGCGTTTATGCAAGGGTGTATTACGGGGTATGATGAAGGCGCGTTGGGGTAGAATCGTCAATATTTCGTCAATTGTTGGCGCAACGGGTAATGCTGGGCAGGCCAATTATGCCGCCTCAAAAGCAGGTTTGGTGGCCATGTCCAAATCCCTAGCCCATGAAGTAGCTACGCGGGGTATTACCGTTAACTGTGTAGCACCAGGCTTTATCTCTACTGCGATGACTGAAAAGCTAACGGACGAGCAAAAAAAAGCTATCTTAAACCAGATTCCGGTTGGGCGCATGGGCACAGCTGCAGAAATTGGAGCGGCTGCTTTATACCTTTCAAGTGAAGAATCGGCATTCGTTACGGGTACAACACTCCATATAAACGGTGGGATGGCGATGCTTTAATCACATCTTGCCTCTTTTTAGTATGTTGCGACAAAACATTTGCCCCTAGCTAAACCTGTGCTATAGGCGGCCCAACTGTTCGGTAATTACTACGGAGCATATCGGACCCGCCACTCGCGGGTGTACACCGCTTCAAACTTGAAGCACTATAATGCCGTATAAGTATTGCGGAGAACCACGGGCCTTGGCCCAGGAAAGAATAAGGACCAGAGATATGAGCGACGTCGCTGACCGCGTTAAAAAGATCGTTGTAGAGCACCTTGGTGTTGAAGAGGATAAAGTTGTTGAAAATGCATCTTTTATTGATGACCTTGGTGCAGATAGCTTGGACACAGTTGAGCTGGTAATGGCTTTTGAAGAAGAGTTTGGTATTGAGATACCTGACGACGCTGCTGAAACGATTCAAACATTTGGTGATGCAGTGAAGCATATTTCTGAAGCGGTTTAAAGACTGTAAAATGGTCTGTTTGCGGCATCCTTGTTGGGATGCCGTTTTTATTTAAACTACTAATTTTTTGAAATGTTGGGGCTACACTATTTGTCGATGGAACCCATCTCTGCTATAAAAATAAATATGGAGGCTAAAATGCGGCGCGTCGTAGTTACAGGACTTGGAATGGTATCTCCCCTTGCAGATGGGGTAGAGGCCACCTGGAAGCGTTTGCTGGACGGACAGTCTGGCGCCGGGCCCATTACAAAATTTGATGCGAAAGAGGTTGCGACAAAATATGCCTGTGAGGTACCTCTTGGGGATGGTTCAAATGGCACCTTTAATGCAGACTTTTATTTGGCGCGAAAAGAGCAGCGCAAGGTAGATGATTTTATCGTTTTTGGTCTGGCAGCCGCACAACAAGCTGTTTCGGATAGTGGCTGGCTACCAGACAGCGAAGAGGACCGGGAGCGTACTGGGGTCATGATTGGTTCTGGCATTGGTGGCTTACAGTCTATAGGTGAGACAGCCCTATTAATTAAAGAGAAAGGGCCACGTCGAGTATCACCCTTTTTCATACCGGGAGCGCTAATTAACCTTGTTTCTGGTCAAGTAAGTATAAAATTTGGCTTCAAGGGTCCCAACCATGCTGTTGTTACTGCTTGTTCGACGGGTGCGCATGCTATTGGCGACGCTGCTCGTTTAATTATTTTTGGAGATGCCGATGTTATGGTTGCTGGGGGCACCGAGAGCTCTATTTGTGAAATTGGAATAGCTGGCTTCAACGCTTGCAAAGCACTTTCCACAAAATTTGTAGAAAATCCTTCAAAGGCAAGCCGGCCTTACGATGCGGATCGTGATGGATTTGTAATGGGTGAGGGGGCTGGCGTGGTGGTTCTTGAAGAACTTGAACATGCTAAAGCCAGGGGTGCAAAAATTTATGCTGAAGTCTTGGGTTACGGTATGTCTGGTGATGCCTTTCATATCACCGCACCATCTGAGACTGGTGATGGTGCTGAAAGATCTATGCGTGCCGCTCTGCGAAATGCCAACGCAAAACCTTCAGACATTGACTATATAAACGCACATGGAACGTCCACTATGGCTGATGTAATTGAGCTCGCAGCAGTAGAGCGCTTGCTTGGCGATTCTGCCTCAAACGTTACCATGTCTTCTACTAAATCTTCTACTGGGCATTTGCTTGGTGCCGCAGGTGCAATAGAAGCCATTTTTAGTATTCTTTCTATCCGTGACCAAGTTGCCCCACCGACGATCAATCTTGAAAATCTGGCTGTACAGAGTAGAGTTGATCTCGCCCCTAATAAAAAGGTCAAACGTAAAATTAATCTAGTTCTGTCTAATTCTTTTGGCTTTGGCGGTACCAATGCGAGTGTTATCTTTAGGAAATACGAATAAATGGTTCGGCATATTGCGTCCAATAGCCTTACTCTTTTTGTAGTTGCACTGTTTCTTTTAGGGGCTTTAATTAAGACGCTACAGACTAAATATACAAGTCCAAATTCATCACAGCAAGCAATCTGTTTCGAAGTCGCGTCGGGTAGTTCAATATCAACGGTAGCAAAAAAACTAGAAGCCCAAGGAGTGGTTTCTAGCAAAACATTGTTTCACCTTGGCATAGATTACTCTGGAAGAAAGCGGGACCTGAAAGCGGGAAGTTATCTTATTGCTGCAGGTGCTTCTATGTCTCAAATCGCCGATCAATTAACTACAAGTGGTCGGAACACCTGTGGCACGGAGGTAATTTTTAGGGTTGGTGTGAGCCGTAATACTATTTTAGTGAGAGAGCTTGACCCTGCAACCAATCGGTATGTTGAAGTTAGTCGTTCAAATCTCACAGACGATGCCGTGTCTGAAAATTATTTAAATGCATTAAAAGACGATGATGTAAGGATCCGCATCGCTGTCTCTGAAGGTACGACAAGCTGGAATATTACAAATGCTTTGGAGGGGTTTAAAGCATTAGATGGTCCAATAGTTGATATACCAACAGAAGGTACACTGGCACCTGATAGTTACGAAATTAAGTTTGGAGATCTGCGTGCCGATGTTTTGAGGCGGATGGAGAAGGCCCAGGATAAGCGCCTTAAATTAGTTTGGGAAAGTAGGAGTGACAAAACACCAGTGGACAACATACATGATTTGTTGGTTCTTGCTTCCATTATAGAAAAAGAAACGGGCATTCCTAGCGAGCGGCGGCAAGTAGCATCTGTGTTTGCTAACCGTCTAAAATTAGGCATGCGTCTACAGACTGATCCGTCAGTTATTTATGGGATTACTTTAGGTAAAAGGGTATTAGGCCGCGGATTGCGCAAGAGTGAGCTTAGACGCGATACACCTTGGAATACTTATGTAAATAAAGGCCTGCCGCCGAGTGCCATTGCAAGCCCAGGTTTAGCTAGTCTTAAAGCTGCCGTTAATCCCGCCACTACAAAGTACATATTTTTTGTTGCGGATGGTTCTGGTGGTCATGCATTTTCTAACACTCTAAAAGAGCATAACCGAAATGTGGCTGCGTGGCGTAAAATTGAAAAAACTGAATAAATAACTTATATCAAAAGTTACCTAATTATTTGTTAGATTAATGCACTTGTTTTAAGGAATTTATATGGCGCTTCCTGTAATTAAGAAGAACAAATCTGATCCTGTCTGGGACCAAATTTTGGATGAAGCAAATTACTTATCGATAAATGAGCCGCTATTAAGTTCAATGGTGCACTCAAGTATACTGCATCATAATAGTTTAGATCAGGCTATATCTTACCGTACTGCTAATAAATTATCCACTGCAGAGATGTCAGAACAGATGCTACGTGAGATTTCGGATGAAGCTATGCGAGATGGAGATATAATTTCTTACGCTAGAGCTGATCTTATCGCCGTGAACGAGCGTGATCCTTCCTGCCATAGCTTAATTCAAGCATTATTGTTTTTTAAGGGGTTCCAAGCGATTCAGGCTTATCGAGTGGGTCACTGGCTTTGGACGTCTGGCCGAAAAGACATGGCTTATTATTTCCAATCTAGAGTATCTGAAGTATTTAGTCTGGATGTTCATCCTGCGGCGGTGATTGGGTTTGGCATTATGATTGATCACGCTCATTCCATTGTAATCGGTGAAACTGCTGTTGTTGGAAATAATGTATCGATGCTGCACTCGGTAACTCTAGGTGGAACTGGAAAACAAGATGACGATCGCCACCCTAAAATTGATGATGGCGTTCTGATCGGTGCTGGTGCGAAAGTTCTGGGGAATATCAAGGTTGGTCACTGCAGCCGCATTGCTGCCGGTTCCGTAGTTTTACATGATGTTCCACCGTATAAAACAGTTGCAGGGGTGCCGGCTAGAATCGTTGGATCCGCTGGTTGTAGTCAACCCTCTGTAAGCATGGATCAACTATTGTAGGTATTGGTTGTCTTACTAGGCTCAATATTTAAAGACATTGAGTTTTAACGCTTATACCAGAAGTTAATGCATAAATAATTTAGGCCAACATTGCGGCTGGGTTCTCTAAATTTTCAACAATTTTTCCCAGCAATTCAGCCCCAAGTGCTCCGTCAATTACTCTGTGGTCGACTGACATCGTTACAGACATTATAGTAGCTACTCCTAGGGTGCCATCGCTTAAAACAGTGGGGCATTTTTTCCCTACTCCTACTGCCAGAATAGCTCCATGTGGTGGGTTTATAATGGCATCAAAACTGTCAATTCCCATCATCCCTAAATTTGAAATAGCAAAACTTCCACCTTGATATTCATGCGGTGCAAGTTTGTGATTGCGCGCTCGGTCTACCAGATCTTTCATTTCAACGGCAATTTGCGAAATTAATTTAGATTCAGCATCAAGCAGAACAGGCGTGAGCAGTCCTCCATCTACTGCGACTGCGACTGCCACATCTGCTGCCTTCATCTGTAAAATACAATCATCGGCCCATACAGAGTTTGCTGTTGGTGTTGATTGAAGCGCTAAAGCGCATGCTTTAATTATGAAATCATTGACTGAAATCTTAATTTTGCGTGCTTCAAGACTTTTATTTATTTTAGTTCGCATGCTTAGTAAGTCATCTAACACTATCTCACGGCGTAGGTAGAAATGTGGAATTGTTTGTTTCGCTTCTGTTACACGCGTTGCGATTACTTTGCGCATTCCATTCAGTGGCACTACCGTATGCGTTCTACTTTGATATAAACCGTTTGCAGCAGAGCCACTGAAGGATTCTGATATTTTTAAGTTAGTCGGTGCAATAGTTTCATCTGAAACATTGGAACTATTATCTAAATCTGCCTTTACTATGCGTCCTTTTGGTCCAGAGCCTGAAATTAAAGCTAAATTCACACCCTTTTCGGCTGCTATTCTCTTAGCAAGTGGAGAAACAAAAATACGTTTGCCTTGGCGGGCTAGTTCCGTGGTCAATATGTTAGCGTCAGCCGCAAAATCTTTCTTTGCGGAAGTGATTAAAGGTGTTGGAGCCAACGGCTCTTCGATAACCATATCTAAGGTTTCACCATCTTCGATTAAAATGGCGATTGGAGAGTTAACTCTCACATTTAAGGCACCCTCAGAAACTAAAATTTTACCAATGATGCCTTCATCAACGGCTTCGAACTCCATGGTTGCTTTATCAGTTTCTATTTCCGCTAAAAGGTCGCCAGACTGAACGACATCGCCCTCAGTTACAAACCATTTTGTGAGGGTGCCCTCTTCCATAGTTGGTGAGAGTGCTGGCATTAGAATTTCAGTTGCCATAGGGCTTTCCTTAACGATATAAAACTGATTTAGCAGCGGCCATCACATCCTCTGTGGTTACCAAAGCTAATTTTTCAAGATTTTCTGCGTAGGGCATAGGTACATCTTTCCCACTACAATTTATGACAGGTGCATCTAGGTAATCAAACGCCTGTTGCATTAAAACTGAAGAGACATAGTTACCAATAGAACAAACTGGAAAACCTTCCTCGACCGTGACACAGCGATTTGTCTTTTTGACCGAATTAATAACTGTTTGGGTGTCTAATGGACGTAAGCTTCTAAGATCGATAACCTCAACACTTACACCCATTTCTGTCAACTGTTCTGCAGCTTCAAGGGCATATTTCATACCAATTCCAAAGCTTACTAAGGTGATATCATCACCCTCACACCAAATACGAGCTTTGCCCAAAGGCACTGTATAATCAACCAAATCTGGAACTTCAAAGCTCTGACCGTATAAAATTTCATTTTCTAAAAATATTACTGGGTTGGGATCGCGAATTGCTGATTTTAGTAAGCCTTTGGCATCCGCTGCAGAATATGGCTGAACTACCTTTAAGCCTGGGATATGGGAATACCAAGCCGCATAATCTTGGCTGTGTTGCGCGCCAACACGAGCCGCCGCTCCATTTGGGCCTCGAAATACCATCGGCGCCCCCATTTGGCCGCCAGACATGTAAAGGGTCTTAGCCGCAGAATTAACAATTTGATCCATTGCCTGCATGGCAAAATTGAAAGTCATAAATTCGACAACTGGCTTTAGACCTCCAAACGCGGCGCCTATGGCAATGCCTGTGAAGCCGTGCTCAGTAATTGGCGTATCAATAACACGTTTAGAACCGAACTCATCGAGCATACCCTGTGAAATTTTATAAGCACCCTCGTATTCGGCTACCTCTTCACCAATCAAGTATACAGTGTCATCGAGACGCATCTCCTCTGACATGGCATCACGAATTGCTTCGCGTACAGTTTGGGTCTTAAATTTGGTTCCGTCTGGTAATTTTAATTCGACTACAGTTTTGTTCAATGGGATTTCTAATGGTGTTGTAAATTCTGCACGTCGATTGTCTGATGTGTTGATTGGTTCCTTCACTGTAGTTTCTGCCGGAATATCGGAAATGCTTTCACCATCTTCTAACAGTACCGCAATTTTAGAATTTACAGGCACTGAGGCTGTTCCTTCGGCTACCAATAATTTACCAATTATGCCGTCCTCAACGGCTTCGAATTCCATTGTAGCCTTATCGGTTTCTATTTCAGCTAAAATGTCTCCTGATTTAATAGTGTCACCCTCTTCTACAAGCCATTTGGTTAGCGTGCCTTCTTCCATTGTTGGTGAAAGCGCAGGCATTAAGATATCTACTGCCATAGTTTAGGCTTCCAAGTCTGCGTAAATATCAGTCCAGAGATCTTCTGAAGCTGGCTCAGGGCTCTCTTTTGCAAAATCTGCACTCTTATTTACTATCTCTTTGATTTCCTTATCGATCAATTTTAAATCGTCTTCACTACAGTGTTCTCCGGTTAAGAGTAGATCTCGAATATGCTGAATTGCATCCTTTTCTTCACGAATTTTTTGAACTTCTTCGCGTGTGCGATATTTGGCGGGGTCTGACATGGAATGCCCCCGATATCGGTAGGTTTTAATTTCTAAAATGTAGGGGCCCTTGCCTGACCTACAATGCTTGACTGCAGTCTGGCCGGCGGCTTTGACTGCTAGCACATCCATTCCGTCTACAGCCTCACCTGGGATACCAAAAGCGTGTCCGCGTTCATAGATTTCGGCGGACGAAGTAGACCTTTGCTGAGATGTTCCCATAGCATACTGGTTATTTTCAATAACAAAAATTACTGGAAGGTCCCATAACGCTGCCATGTTAAAGGTCTCATAGACCTGTCCTTGATTAGCTGCTCCATCACCAAAGTATGTAAATGTAACATTATCGTTGCCCTTGTATTTATCTGCAAATGCTAAGCCGGCGCCAATTGGAACCTGTGCTCCAACTATTCCGTGGCCACCATAGAAATGTTTTTCTTTCGAAAACATGTGCATAGATCCGCCCTTACCTTTGGAATACCCTCCACTTCGGCCAGTTAGTTCCGCCATAACTCCATTTGCGTCCATACCACAGGCCAACATATGACCGTGGTCACGGTAGGACGTAACACGTTTATCACCTTCACCCGCTGCTGCTTCTAATCCTACTACAACTGCTTCTTGTCCGATGTAGAGATGGCAAAAGCCGCCAATTAAACCCATACCGTAAAGCTGCCCAGCTTTTTCTTCAAAACGCCGAATAAGTAACATTTTACGGTATAAAGGCATCAAATCATTCTTTGACACACTTATTTTTTTGGGTTTTTTTACGGTCATTAAAATCTCTTAGCCAATATAGTTTAACATTAAACTATATTCTAACATATATTAATGTAAATTGGAAAACATTTATTAAAATATTATAATCTTTTAAATCAGTTGCTTAGATTATTTTTGGTGAATAACAATTTCATCTGGGCGAATGAATCCCAGAATACTTCGTGCTTGTTCGTCCAATAGGTCTAAGTCTAGATAATTTTCTGATAACCGCAAAGTCTTATTTTCCAGTAATAGAATTGATTTTGTTAACTTCTCAAAGGTTTTCTGAAGTTCGGTCAGTTCTGTTCGGTATTCTGCACGACGCAATATACCGTAATCACTCTGAATTGCAGAAAAACAGAAGTATGCGGCTAAAGTAAGCGAAACCAGTGTAACGGCAATATTGCCGAGTGGGGTACTTCTAAGATAGGCCATAAAATGCTTTCTGCCTCTGCCAGGCTTTGGTGCAATATGACACATATAATTAGGTCTGTGAATCCCCTGATTTGGTATTAAATTAAGAAATTGAAGCTTGGTATATACTGTTGATTGTTTCCTCTAACATATTGTGAAACTCTAAGTCGCTTTGTTGGACTGATAGCCCTTCTGTTAGGGCGCGGGAAAAACTGGCTATCATGGACTTATTTTTAGACAAGCGCCCAATAGCATCAGATCTCTTATAGCCGCCTGAAAGTGCGACTACTGATAAAACATTTTTATGCTCGGTAAGCTCAAGATAGTGATTTTCGACTTCTGGTAGGGTCAATTTAAGTATTATGGTTTGATTGGTTGGTAACGCATCTAATTGTTTTATAATTTCATTTTTTAATATTATTTCGGCTTCAGCTTTATCTGGTATTCCAATTGTGATTTCTGGTTCAAGAATGGGAATAAGGCCATGTTTAAAGATTTGGTTTCCTATCTCAAACTGTTGTTTCACATTTTTACTAATGCCAGTAGAGTTTGCGGCACCAATCACTGACCGCATTTTAGTACCAAAAAGATTAAGATCAACAGAACGTTTTAATAAGAAATCAAGATCTGGGATGTCTTTCATTAATTGAACGCCCTCATCAATCTCCATAAGGCCTTTATCCACCTTTATAAAAGGCACAACTCCACGCTCCTCCCAAAGATATTGTGCAGATTTTTTTCCTTGAAAATTACGGTTCATGGTATCCTCAAAAAGGATGGCACCAATTACTTTTTTACCTGTAAACTCTGCTGATATAACAATGCGTTGCCGCATTTCATGGATTAAATCGTACATTTTACTTTCTGATAAAATAGTATTATTAGCAATTCCGTAAGCGGCCAAAGCTTTTGGTGTGGACCCTCCACTTTGATCAAGTGCTGCAATAAAGCCCTGACCAGCCCTAATTAAGTCGATTTGGTTTTGATTTGGCATTCCTTCAACTCCATGGAATTAATGAACTTCTGCATTTGTGTAATTCGCATTTGTTAATGCTGCAATATTGATGGCGCTAACGGTTTTGAAAAACTCCGGATGGTTTTTTTAATGCAACTACTCCGGGAAGTTCTTTCCCTTCCATCCATTCTAGAAATGCACCGCCGGCGGTTGAAATATATGTAAAATCTTCTGCAACTCCGGCATGGTTCAGTGCTGCAACTGTGTCGCCTCCGCCTGCCACTGATGTTATCTTGCCTGATTTAGTTAAATTGGCGACGTTCCGCATGGTAATATTTGTGGCCCGATCAAATGGTGCTAATTCGAATGCTCCTAATGGTCCGTTCCAGATGACAGTTTTGGCCTTTGCTAAGCATTGCGAAATTCTAGCCACTGTTTTGTTACCAGCGTCCAGGATCATGTATTTAGGCGGGCAGGCGTCAGCTTCGACAGTCATATTTTTAGAATTTTTTAAAAATTTTTCTGCCACAACCACATCTGATGGCAGAATTATTTCACATCCGATGTTATTTGCGCTGCTAATAATTCGGTTCGCGGTAGCTGCCATTCCATGCTCGCAGAGACTTTTACCAACATTATGACCAATTGCGGCTATAAATGTATTTGCCATAGCCCCACCAATTATCAGATGATCTACTTTGGTTATGAGGTTTTCAAGCAAATCAATCTTTGTAGAAACCTTTGCACCTCCTACAACGGCCACAAGCGGGCGCTTTGGCGCCCCAAGCGCCGCTTGTAATGCGTTAAGCTCTGAGGCCATTAGCAGACCCGCACAAGAGGGACGAATATGAGCAAGGCCTGTCGTCGACGCGTGAGCCCGATGAGCCGTGGAGAAGGCATCATTGCAGTAAAGATCACCTAAATTTGCCAGCCTTTGCACTAACGCTGGATCGTTGATTTCTTCGCCTGGTTCGAAACGGATGTTTTCAATTAAAACAACTTGGTTCTTGCACGTCGCTATAGTGTCCCTAGCTTTGTCTAAGGTTGTGAGTGTAACGGAACATCCTAGAGCTTTCTCAAGATCAAAAAGTAGTAATCTCAACGACATTTCAGGCATATCTTTACCGTTGGGGCGACCATAATGGGCGATTAGGATTGGTGTGCCGCCATGTCTCAATATGTGGTGAACAGTTGGGGCAACTCGATCCATTCGAGTACGATCACTAACTACACCACGGTTCATTGGTACATTAATATCTATCCGTGTTAGTACACGTCGGCCTTTTAGGTCCATGTCTTCAAGTGTATTCCAGCTCATGGTGTTACTCCTGACTTGTTGCCTTTGTTAACACATGATATGGTTGAAGGGGTCAACCAGTTGGGTCTTTTCCTTTACAATAAATCTCATTATAAAAACTCTTAATGAAAAGGGAGTGCCAAATGTCTGACATCAATGATCCGGAAAATACCATTATAATAGAACTCAAAGATGGTACTGTTGCCATTGAGCTTTTGGCTAAGATCGCTCCAAAACATGTTGCTCGCATGAAAGAGTTGGCCAGGTCAGGTCAATATGACAATGTTGCTTTTCATCGTGTGATTGAAGGCTTTATGGCGCAAACAGGCGATGTTCAACATGGTGATATGGAAGATGGTTTCAATCTTCGGATGGCAGGCACTGGTGCGTCGAGCCTTCCAGATCTACCAGCTGAATTTTCAAAGTTGCCGCATGACAGAGGAACCATCGGCGCTGCTCGATCCCAGAACCCTGATTCTGCGAATAGTCAGTTTTTTATTAACTTCGGTGAAAATCATTTTTTGAATGGCCAATACACCGTTTATGGCCGCGTTATTTCTGGAATGGAGCATGTGGACGCCATCATGAAGGGTGAGCCGCCTGCGGCGCCGGATCGTATGATTAGTGTGAAAGTGTTGGCTGATCAGAAGCCAGCAGCTAAAAAGCCAGCAGCTAAAAAGCCAGCAGCTAAAAAGCCAGTAGCTAAAAAGCCAGTAGCTAAAAAACTGGCAACTAAAAAACCGGCAACTAAAAAACCGGCAGCCAAAAAGAAGTAATATCAAATGCGTAAATTATTATTAATATTTTTGTTTTCGGGAAGCTCAGCATTCTCGGCTGGTTTAGAAATAACTATAGCTGGTGAGGGTTTTTCAACAGGTATTGTGCAGATTGACCTTTTAGAGGAAGTAGCACCATTGCACGTCGCTCAAATCACTACACTTGCATCGAATGGAACCTATGATGGTGTGGTTTTCCACCGTGTCATTAAGGGCTTTATGGCGCAAACTGGTGACGTTCGTTTTGGTAAGGACGCTAGTGACACGTCCCGTGCTGGGATGGGGGGGTCAGAGCTGCCCGATGTAACTGCTGAATTTTCGGAGGTGGCTTACGATCGTGGTATTGTTGGAATGGCGAGATCGCAAAGTCCTGATAGTGCCAATAGCCAGTTTTTTATTATGTTTGCCCCAGGCTATTTTCTTAATGGCCAATACACTGTTGTGGGTCGGGTGACCAAGGGCATGGATCTAATAGACCAGCTGAAGCTGGGAGATCCGAGCTCAGGCGCAATCGATGGGATGCCAGATCGAATGCTAAAGGTTTCTGTAATTCAATGAACTTTTGGGAAGTTATTAGTTAAAAAAAGGCGCTTTTGGATGAGTGGGAGCTAGCGTGTTTTTTACCGTAATAACAGGTTAAAACCAAAAAAGTGTTTCCTTTAATGCTTGGTTTTTTTACATAAACATAATTTCATGTATTTGCACGCATGCAAAGCAAACAATTATATTTCTCAGATATTTTTAGCTAAATAATTTAATTTAACCGTCAAAATCAACTTTTTCAATTAACCTTAGCGCATCTGCGCGAAGCTCAGCAATTGAGGTGAGATTGACTGGGTCTGGTTCAAAACTACCCCAGCTTTGTACTAGTGGATCTGCGTTTGTTCCTGGCGCAATTGGGTACTCAAAATTATCTGCTGCATATATTTCTTGCGCTTTAGGTGAGGTCAAAAACTCAATTAATTTAACTGCCAATGCCCGGTTAGGCGACGCTTTTGTTAATGCAACTCCAGAAATATTTACGTGAGTACCGCCACCTTCAAAAATTGGAAAATTAATAGATGCCGCTTGTGCCCAAGCTGCTTGTTCTGGGTCATTTAACATTTTTCCCATATAATAGGTATTTCCGAGTGCAATATCACACTCGCCAGACCAAATAGCCTTAATCTGTGCGCGATCATTACCTTGAGGTTTGCGCGCTAGATTATTTTTCACCGCTTGGAGCCAGGCAAGCGTTTCAGCCTCACTATGGTGATATAAATGTGCGGCGGTTAATGCTAGTGTATATGGATGCGTACCAGAACGCGTACAGATACGACCCTTCCATTTTGGGTTCGCTAAATCTTCGTATGTTGTGATGTCTGTTGGTGCTACCCTGTCTTTAGAAGCGTAAACTATTCGTGCTCGCGTGGTGAGTCCAAACCAATGCCCATTGGGATCCCTAAAATCTGACGGGACATTTTTGTTTATTGCCTCGTCATTGAGTGGTTGAGTCAGGCCAGCTTCAACCACGGCATTTAGGCGTGATATATCTACAGTAAAGACTAAATCTGCTGGCGAACGGCTACCTTCAGCACGCAGGCGTTCAATTAAACCCTTTTTAAGAAAGGCGACGTTCACAGTAATTCCTGTTTCTGCCGTAAACGCACTCGTTAGCGGTTCAATAAGGTGTGGTTGACGATATGAATATACATTAACCTCCTCAGCAGTGACAAATGTAGACCCCATGTAAAATGATATGAACGCAGCGGCGAAGGTTCGGAACGTCATAGTAGTCTCCAGTAAAGTTATCCCTGCTGATAGTTTATAAATATAATTACATCAATACCTGACAAAAATAATAAGGTTATTTTTCTTCCTGTTTCACTTCACGCCATAATGAATCCATTTCGGCCAAGTTGGAAAGTGTGGGTGTACCACCTTTTTCAAAAAGTTTTTTTTCTACTTCATTGAAACGACGGGTAAATTTTTTGTTTGCATCTCGAAGAGATTGCTCTGGGTCAATCTTTAAATGCCTGGCAAGGTTTACCATGACAAACATTAAATCACCAAATTCCTCGTGTTGATGTTCCGCACTTTTTGCTTCAGTTAATTCTATAGCCTCTTCGGATACCTTTTCTAAAACTTTATCTACTTCTGGCCAATCAAAGCCTACTCTGGCCGCACGTTTTTGTAACTTTGTTGCGCGCGTCAATGCGGGTAGGTTAATAGCGACACCATCCAATGTTCTGGTTTGATTTAAAGTCATACGTTCGTCTGCTTTAATTTCCTCCCAATCCTGTTTTTGTTTTTCTGCTGATTTTTTGTCGAAAACATGAGGATGTCGGGCTATCATCTTCTCACTTACGCCGTCGGCTATGGATTGTAAGTTAAATATACCTTTCTCTTCTCCGATAGCTGCATGGTACACTGTCTGTAGTAAAAGATCGCCTAACTCTCCCTTTAAATCAGCCATATCATCACGTTCGATAGCATCCACTACCTCATAAGCTTCTTCGATTGTATATGGTGCGATTGAGGTGAATGTTTGTTGGATATCCCACGGGCATCCTGTTTGCGGATCTCGCAGTCGCCGCATAATTTGCAGTAACCGTTCAATCCCACCTTCTTTTGCATATACTAAATCGTGATTGTCCATTGTATTGCCTCGTTATTTCCGCTTTTCTGAATCTATAAGGAGCAAGCTAATGCCTATCGTCAACCGTATCGCTGAATTTGCTGAAGAAATGAAAGCCTGGCGTCGTTATTTACACCAAAATCCAGAATTAGGGTTTGATTGCCACAATACAGCCAGTTTTGTCGTAGATAGGCTCAAAGAGTTTGGTATTGTAGATATTCATGAGGGTATAGCGCAGTCGGGAGTAGTTGCGTTAATACATGGGAGTGCAACGGGTCCGGTTATTGGCCTGCGTGCAGATATGGACGCCCTCCCAATTGAAGAAGCCACTGGCGCCGACTACGCCAGTAAAGTGCCTGGAAAAATGCACGCCTGTGGGCATGACGGTCACACCACCATGTTATTGGGCGCCGCTCGTTACTTGGCAGAGACCCGTAATTTTTCAGGAACAGTCGCTCTAATTTTCCAACCTGCTGAAGAAAATGGCGGTGGTGGCGAGGTGATGGTACAAGAAGGTATTTTGGATCAGTTTGAAATTGAAACAGTTTACGCTTTGCATACTGAGCCTGGCGCACCAGCTGGACAACTGAGCACTACGTCAGGACCAATTATGGCGGCTGTGGACACATTTGAGCTATATGTAACTGGAGAGGGCGGACATGGGGCAATGCCTCATCTTGTAAAAGATGCAATCCCAGCGGCTGTATCAATCACACAGGCGTTTCAAACAATTGTAAGTAGAAATCATAATTCGGTAGAAGATTTGGTTGTTAGCGTTACACAAATTCATGCTGGAACTATCGACAACGTCATAAATGACAATGCTTTCGTGGGCGGAACCGTAAGGACATTTGCTTCGCATGTCCAAAATATGGTCGATCGGCGCATGACTGAGATTTGCAAGGGCCACGCTGCGGCCTTTGGTGTTGAAGTACGGTTCGTTTACAACCGTGGTTACCCTGCGACTGTAAACTCGGAAATTCAGAGTGCATTTGCAGTAGAGGTCGCGAAAGAAATTTGTGGGGATGCAATGACTGTGTCGGATCGCATCCGAGATATGGGCGCCGAAGATTTTTCTTATTTATTGGAAAAACGACCTGGATGTTACCTATTTTTAGGTCAGGGAGACGGTGCCGCATGGCATAACGCAAAATTTGATTTCAATGATGAAGTATCTTCTGTGGGTGCTTCCTTTTTCGCGCGATTGGTGGAGCGTGCACTCCCGTTGGAGACTTAAATGGCTTTAAAAGATTCAGCATTTGATGTAGATAACGCGATAACCCGTAAAGGTAAGCGTGGGATGTCTTACGAGAATGCCTTTGGAGGAATCCTATCATTTATGCGTCGTAATTATACGAAAGATTTAACTGATGTTGACCTTGCTGTTACAGGCATACCATTCGACCAAGCAGTAACTAACCGCCCTGGATCACGTTTTGGCCCGCGTGCAATTCGTGAGGCGAGTACTCTTCAACCGTGTGACGCGCCCTATGGATGGGACATCAATCCACTTATGGACTTTGATGTCGTTGATTATGGTGATTTGGCTTTTGATTATGCTAATGTTGCTGCTTTTCCCGAAAAATTGACTAATCATATTAGTGAAATTCTTGGACAGGGAAGTGGTGTGTTGTCACTTGGTGGAGATCATTACATCACTTTCCCAATATTACGTGCCTTTGTAGAGAAATTTGGTCCAATCGCGTTAGTACACTTTGATGCTCATTCGGATACTTGGCCCGATGATGATGTGAGCAGGATTGACCATGGCACAATGTTTTATAAGGCTGTCAAGGAAGGACTGATCATCCCAAATAAGTCAGTACAGATAGGCATTCGTACCCACAATGATTTTGATGCTGGTGTACACGTTATTGATGCGCCGCAGGTACATGAGCAAACACCCAAAATTACAGCCTCACAAGTGAAAGAGATTGTGGGTGACCATCCAGTTTATTTAACTTTTGATATTGATTGCTTAGACCCTGCTTTTGCGCCAGGAACCGGTACGCCTGTTTGGGGAGGTCTTTCATCAGCCCAAGCCGCAGGTATCCTTCGTGATATTCGTGGAATTAATTTGGTTGGAGCGGACGTGGTTGAAGTGTCTCCGCAATTTGACGCCTCAGGTGCAACGGCTATTGCTGGTGCGCATGCGGCAATGGAATTAATGTGTCTGTATTGTTGGAATTTAAGGTCCAAGCGAAACGATAGCAAAATATAGTGGGGAAAACTTTAATGCCAAACCAACCTATCTCAGGAAATGACATGGCCCGGTTTTCAGGACCACAGACTTTTATGCGATTGCCCGCGGCTACCAGCCCAGAGGGATTAGACGTATGTTTTATGGGTGTCCCTATAGATATCGGTACCAGTTGGCGATCTGGCACTCGTTTTGGTCCCAAACAAATTAGGCAAGAAAGTGCAATGATCCGTCCGTACAATTTACAAACAGGCGCGGCTCCTTTTGATAGCCTTCAGATCGCAGATTTAGGTGATGTAGGTATAAATACGTTCTCGTTAAAAGATAGTTTGAAGATCATCGAAACTGCATATGATCGCTTGCATAATTATTCAGTTGTGCCGGCTACAATGGGTGGCGATCACTCACTTACCCTGCCAATTTTAAGGTCTTTAGCAAAAAAATATGGGCCTGTAGCATTGGTTCACGTTGACGCGCATGCAGATGTAAATGATGAAATGTTTGGAGAGCGTGAAACTCATGGCACTGTGTTTCGCCGGGCCTATGAGGAGGGACTTCTGGTACCAGATTTAGTATTTCAGGTTGGCTTGCGTGGCACTGGATATACAGCTTCAGATTTTTCTGAAGCAGCGGGCTGGGGTTTTAATATGATTACTGCACCTGACATTTGGCACAAATCCCTGACACCACTGGGAACAAAGGTAAAAAATGCAATAGGGGATCACCCCTGTTATTTCACCTATGATATAGATAGCCTGGACCCTGCCTATGCCCCAGGTACTGGAACACCTGAGATTGGAGGTCTAACCACTCCTCAGGCAATGGAATTTATCCGTGCACTGTGGGGCCTTAATATTGTGGGTTTTGATATGGTTGAAGTGAGCCCAATGTATGACACTTCTGGAAATACAGCACTAACTGCAGCTAATTTAATGTTTGAAATTCTTAGTATTTTACCTGGTGTAAAGTTTCGGTAAATTTAATTTAGGCATTAAATTGAAAATAATATATCTTTTTTTAATTACTTTCATTTGTTTGCAGGCTGTTATTCGGCTTTGGCCATTGACCAATAGCCCGTGGGATAACAATAGTTTGTCTGATGGCTCATTTGAGGTGACTAAATTGGGAGGATATTATATTTTGCAAAATGACATTTATTTTGATGATTTGAAAAATAAAATTTTACAGACCCCTCGGTTTCGAATTATTTCAGATGGTCCGTTGTTTGTTGGCATCGTGCGCTCTTGGTTTTGGGGGTTTCCTGACATGATTGAGCTTTGGTATGACGACGGTGTTCATGTTCGTGGCCATCTTATGTTTGGACTTTATGACCTAGGTGCAAATAAAAAACGTATATTGGCATGGTTGGACTACTAGTTTGTTAATTGTGACAAGCTACAGCTCGACTTAACTCCACACAAAGGCAAATTGAAAGTATGATAACAGACGATATATTAATCCAAATTACGCAACGGTTTGAGTTTTTGGAAGCACAAATGGCTGAAGGGTCAAGCGATATAGCAAAATTAGCTAAAGAGTATTCTGATTTGAAGCCAGTAGTGGAAGAAGTAAGAGCCTACCAAGGTTTAGTGCGTGATATTGCTGATGCTGAGGCCATGTTGGAAGACTTGGAAATGCGCGAATTAGCAAAAGAAGAACTGCCCACACTACGAGCTGCTCTACCAAAAGCAGAATATAATTTACAACTTACACTTCTGCCTAAAGATTCTGCTGATGCTCGCTCTGTAATTATGGAAATTCGACCTGGGACTGGTGGTGATGAAGCTGCTCTGTTTGCAGGAGATTTGATGCGTATGTACCAACGTTATGTAGAAACCCAGGGTTGGAGCTTTCAAGTAGTGGAAAGTCAAATTACTGAGTTGGGTGGTCTCAAACAGCTTGTAGTTAATATTAAGGGTGCTGGCGTCTTTGCCAAATTAAAATATGAGTCGGGTGTTCATCGTGTCCAGCGCGTGCCGACTACTGAAAGTGGTGGGCGTGTGCATACTTCTGCGGCGACTGTTGCAGTCTTGCCTGAGGCAGAAGACGTAGATATTCATGTTGAAAATAGCGATATCCGTATTGATACTATGCGAGCAAGCGGAGCTGGTGGCCAACACGTCAATACCACAGACTCTGCAGTACGAATAACCCACCTACCCACTGGGTTAATTGTTGTCAGCGCTGAGAAATCCCAACATCGAAACCGAGAGATTGCGATGCAAGTTTTAAAGACTAGGCTTTATGACTTGGAGCGCGCAAGGGTGGACGGCGAACGTTCTGCTAACCGGAAGTCTCAAGTTGGATCTGGGGACCGTTCGGAACGAATCCGGACATATAATTTCCCACAAGGCAGGATGACAGACCACAGGATTGGTTTGACGTTATATCGTTTAGAACAAATTCTTCACGGCGACCTTGATGAAATTATTGATGCTCTAACGGCTGAGGCTCAAGCCAAATTATTAGCAGAAATGAGTGCATGACAAAGACTATTGGAATAGCGATTTTTGAAGCTGCCCGTCAGCTTTCTATAGCAGGCATTGACAGCTCCCAACTTGATGCACGAGTTTTAATGTCTTCAGTGCTTAAAGTTGTCCCATATCAGGCATCATTAATTGCTGATAAGTGCCTAACTAAAGCTCAATTAGAGGAGTTTTCAAAGATAATTCAAAGACGGCTAAGACGAGTTCCGGTATCGCATATCTTGGGATATCGCGATTTTTTTGAGCATCGATTTATTGTCACACCCGATGTGCTGGATCCACGCCCAGAAACTGAGCTGTTAGTTGTTGAAGCACTAAAAGAAAGCTTCCAAAATGTGCTTGATTTGGGCACTGGATCTGGTTGCATATTGTTATCGTTATTGGCAAAAAAAACCAATGTGCAAGGAGTAGGAATTGATAACTCCGCAGCGGCTATATCGATTGCAAGAAGAAATGCAAAAAACTTACACTTAGAAAGCAGAGTGAGGCTAAATGTCTCAGATTGGTTTTCTAATGTTGGAAAACAAAAATTTGATTTAATTGTTTCCAACCCTCCATATATCCACCCCAACCAATTGGAATTACTTTCGCCCGAAGTGTTACAGGAACCAATGTTGGCCCTAACTGACAATGAAGACGGACTAAATGCCTTTAAAGAAATTGCAACAAATGCCCAAAAATTTATGGTTGCAGGGGGACGATTGATTTTTGAGATTGGATTTGACCAGGGACCAGAAGTGGTAGAAATACTCAATATAAGCGGTTTTCAAGATATACGTGTGCTCCCTGATTTAAATGGGAGTGATCGCATAGTGTCGTGTTGCTCAAAGTAATCACAACCAGATAAATTATGTTATTTTGAATTTTTAACTTGCTGAATTTTATCCAGCATGCTTTTAAGCTTCTATTGGACAATAGATATTGCTTATCCATAATTTAACCCAAACATGACCGTTCAAAGCTACCGCTTTATGGGTCATTCGCCAAATAGGCTCTTTACATAATATGAGATCTTCAAAACCGCGCCCTCGCTCGAAGAATAACCGTAATAATAATAATCGCTCTGCTGCTAATGTATTGAACCGCGTGTTTGATAGTTCTGGCCCAGAAGGCAAAGTTCGTGGGACGCCACAACAGGTAATTGAAAAATATCAGCAATTAACTCGTGACTCGCAGCTTTCGGGAGATAGAGTTGCTGCGGAAAACTTCCAACAACATGCTGAACACTACATGCGTCTTCAGACTGACGCACAACGTGAAATTGATTTGCGCCGAGATCAGCAAGACCGTGAGAATCGTGAGAAACAAGTCCAACGGGATCAAGAACGAGGTGAGCGTATTGAACGTTTAGATGGAACTGGAAATGACAATCATGTTCCGGAAACTCCTAGTGTTGAAGATCCTGGGGTGGCTGAGCAATCGGCGCCAATTTCAAAGGTTAAAGATTTTTCAACGTCTGAATCAGTCCAAACAGACGAAAACTTTGTCCCCAAAACAGACCCAGTACGGAAACCTCGCGTTCGGCGACGGACAGTAGAAGTTGATATTAATGGTTCATAGGATTCCAAGTCGCCACCCGCAGTGGAAGCAACAGGGTCTGAATAGAAAAATTACTGTGCAGCCAGTTGCCTTGTAAGGGCACAAAACTGCTCAAGAGAAATTTCTTCAGCGCGTGCAGTTGGGTTAAGTCCAGAATTTTGTAGCACTTGTTCTATATTTGGTGCTGCTGCTTTGAGGCTTGAACGCAACATCTTGCGGCGCTGATTAAATGCCATGGCCACTGTAGAAGATAATAATTTGGCGGGTGCGGGGAAGCGAGGTACTTCCAAAGCTTGAAAGTGTACTACTGCAGAATTTACCTTTGGGGGTGGTGAAAAGGCCTCTGGCGATAGTGACATCACAATTTTAGCGTCAGTCTTCCACTGGCTTAATATTGCAAGGCGGCCATAAGCTTTAGTTCCTGGTAGTGCTGTAATTCTTTCAGCTACTTCTTTTTGAAACATTAGTGTCATAGTATTCCAAAAGGGTGGCCATTCTGTTGGTGTAAGCCAGCGTATCAGTAGCTCCGTGCCGATATTATACGGTAGGTTACATACAATACGAATAGGCGTTTTTAAGTGCATACTTACGTTAAAATTTAGTGCGTCTGCGTTAAATATTTCTAATCTTTCGCGATATGCTTCAGCAATCTCGTTTAAGGCAGGCAGGCATCTTGAATCTTTTTCAAGCACCACAACCTTACGTGCGCCTTCGGCTAAAAGACCACGGGTCAAACCACCTGGTCCGGGGCCTACTTCAAGAATATCATGTCCATGTAAAACGCCTGCAAGTCTTGCAATTTTCGTAGTTAAATTAAGATCAAGTAAAAAATTTTGCCCTAAAGACTTTTTTGCATCTAACTGGTGGTTTGCAATTACGTCACGAAGAGGGGGGAGGTCATCAATTTGCATTATGGCGCGCTTTGATTATAAAATCTGCAGTTTTTATTGCCTCTACCATTGATTTCTTATTTGCCAGGCCCTGACCTGCAATATCAAAAGCTGTTCCGTGATCAGGCGAAGTGCGTACTATTGGTAGCCCTAATGTTACATTTGTACCACCATAAAAATCTAATGTTTTTAACGGTATTAAAGCTTGATCGTGATACATGCAGACCGCTACGTCGTATTCTGACCTTGCAACACTGTGGAACATGGTATCGGCGGAATTTGGTCCAAAAATTGAAATTCCTGTAGAGCGAAGCTGAGTAATCCAAGGCCCAATACGCTTTATGTCATCATCCCCAATACTGCCCCCTTCACTAGCGTGAGGATTAAGTCCAGCGACTGAAATTCTAGGGTCTTTTATATTAAAATCTTTTATTAAACTGGAACAGACAGTTTTGACTGTAGTTTGGAATAATTTTTTTGTTATATTTGTCGCAACATCACAGATAGGTATGTGGATTGTAAGTGGGACCACTCTCAGTTGAGGACAAATAAGCATCATTACCGCATTTTTCACGCCGCAAAGGTGTGCTAAATATTCTGTGTGACCTGGAAAATCAAAATTAGCACCAACTTTTAAAGTTTTTTTATTAATAGGGGCTGTACATAAACCAGCAACTTTGCCTTCGTTTGCAAAATTAGCAGCTGTTTTAATTGCATTTATAACCCCTGCGGCATTTTCTGGATCAGCATGGCCGGGCACTGCTAAGTTTTTAAAGTTGATTTGATATAAGTTTAGTCCTGGTCCTAAACTTCTTGGTTTGTCTGGTGACCAGGCTGTGAAAGATTTCCCTTTTGGCAGATGTTGGCTATCTCCAAACCAAACAATTGGTATTTCTTGATTAATTTCTTCGTGAGCCGCTAAAAAAACTTCAGTACCAATTCCTGCAGGGTCTCCACAAGTGACAGCAATAGGTAGTCTTGGTATCATTTAAATACTACCGTCGCGTTTGTACGTAATTCAGCCAGATATCCTTCTGCTAAGTTTTTCAGTCGGGCTGACCTAATATTTACTGCAATTTGATCGCGTGATGTATTTGTTAAAGTTTTATAATCTCTTTTACAAAGCATAATTATATCTCCTGCACCATCAGAACTGTTAGAAAAAATACTTATTTCGTCCTTGTCCAAACTATTTAAGCGCAGCGCAATGCCTGGTTCAATCTTATCTGGATGTTGGGTTAGTGTTGTCAGAACAAAATCTTTATTTAATTTGATTAATCCATAAAGATCATCACATGAATCTATAGCTTTTATGGCTAACTTTAATGCAGAACTAGGACCTGTTATTCTTGAAAATTCCATTGATATTATTTCTGGAGTTGTTGATAAAAATTCCGCGATATCGCGTAACTGAAATAATACAATTGCATTCTTAACTTCTATTGGCGTCGTTACTTGGCCTGGTTGAAGACCTGCAATTATTTGGCGCAGTCCGTCCGGAATATCTTTTAGGTTTCTCCAAGGAAGTTTACCACCGTTTTCTCGCGAATTTGAAACAGACAATTTTGCCGCTTGTTCTGAAAAAACTTTTACAGATGTGATCTTGGTTAACTGTTTAGAAATTTTCTGGCTTTCTCTTAATTGATTGGGCCCTGCTGGCAATATAATTTCTGTTAATAATACCTTAATGCCGCCTTTAGGGCTTGCAGAAATAATAGCTCGATCTATTTCGGCTGTGGTTGGATTGACCTGCGACGCAAAGCGTTTTCGCACCACTTCACGCCAAACAACACCTACTTCAACAAAGTCACGAAATGTTTCAGAATCAACACCACCTTGCTTCAGAAGTTCGAGAAGTGCATCAAGACCCTGATTAGAATTTTTAGCAAAATCTAACATAGACTTTTCAAGTTCGATTGGCGTTAATCCGATCCCCTCTTTTCGGGCTGCTGCCATTTTTAGGCGGTCATCAATTAAACTTTGACGGGATTCAGCAATAGCGTCACCTGGTTCATTAAGAAAACTGAAAAAACGAATACGCTGTTCTAACTCGTAATTAGTAATGGCGGCCTTATTAACTGATATAACTGTATCAAATGCGCCTTCAGAGGCTAGTTCTTTTGCAGAAAAACCAATTAAACTGATTACTACGAAACTCAAAGACATAAAAGTTTGTTTTGGCATTAGGGGCCCCGTCTTATTGAATGCCACATTTGTGGCTCTTGGGAATTTTTCTGTTGCGAGAAGAAAAACCAGTTAATTCAACACTTAAAGTATAATTAGTCTTATCGTTTAGAATAGTGGATGTGGAAAAACTACGTGAGGTTGAAAAGTCGACATTTACACATTCGTTTTCATATAGTAAGCCCCACTCCAGTTTAGATAGTCGACCTATGTTAGAGTCAAATTGAAATTTGGATTCAGATCGCCAATTTGGGGTCAAATCATAATTCCACTCTAACGCTACAGAGCTTAGGGACTTATTTTGGGTGTCCGTTAAATCTTTAGTTAATTCGACATGAGTTGCTGAAATTTGGTGTTGGTCTCTATTTAACTTCAAACTGGTCTCCGATTTAGTTATCGCGCCATCAGAGGCCACCAGTGCCCTATTAATTAATTCTATACCATTTGTACTTTGAAAATTAGTTGCTAAAAGCCAATCTGAGACTGAAGTTGATAGACCAGAGCCTGTGGGAAATGTAGATAATTCGTTGGAACGAAAAACCCGACCAATCTTCCAGTTTAAATTAGAACCAGTTTCCATGAAATGTGTGCCTGCTACCCCAGCATTTATTCGGGTCCCATGTTCAATTAGGTCGAAACCTGGCGCACGGTTTAGTCGAAATAAGTTGCCCTCATCAAATTCGACTTGTGTGCTATCTTCGTTTGGAACGTCTCTATTATTAGCGGCTGACCGTACTAGCTGCAATCGTGGTTCAATAACTCCAATTCCACCATTTGCCTGTAACCGGTACAATGGCCAACTTAATCCAACTGCGCTACTTCCGAAAATTCGTGTTGCTTCTGGTCCAATTTCTGCGTGTTGTTGGACGTCATATCTAGAGACCCCAAACTCATTTTCAAAACCTAAAACCACTCCATTAGATATTGGCCAATTATGGTTCCAATTTGACAAAAGTGACACACGAGTAGTTTCATAACCGTCAACTAAAGCATCAGAATCTGGACCATCTTTGTTGAAGTCTGAATAACGGTAAGTGCTTAAAAAATTAGCCTCTAGCCCTATCTCGCCCTTTATCCTATCTGGATTTAAGCGACCTTCGAAAACTGCTTTTGCTACAACTGTCGGCTGGGTAGCATTATCTTCGTTGTCACGCAATGAATGGTAGTTTGAAAATTTGACTTCAGAGCTTTGATATCTCTTGGAACGAGACAATTCTAATTTGGTATTAAGCCGATCTACTTGAGCTAAATCATAGTCAAAAAGGTATGAAGGATCACGCACCGCCTGCAATTGCACTGCTAGGTTATAACCGCTTTGTAAAGTAAAGTCAGCATTGCTAAATATGTACCCACGCGTTTCAATCGGTCGGAGAGTGTCGCGGGTAAATGCGCCGTCAACGAGCATGGAACCTGAAGAAAAAGCTTGCCGATAACGATACTCCATAGTTTTAGTTTTAGGAGAGTAAAAAGGGGTAATGGTAAAATCTTTATGCTTGTCCACCCTAATGAAGTAGGGAACCTTTATTCCAGTGCTCAAAACAGTGGAAGTTTTTAGTTTTGGAACTAGAAAGCCAGTTGCTCTTTTCAAAGAGGGATCTGGCAAGCGCATGCGAGGTAAGTAGAATACAGGGATGTCAAGCACTCGAAGTTGGGCGTGTTCAAAATAAATCTGCTTTTCAAATTTATCCTGAATAATTTTCTTTGCTCTTATCTGCCAAAGTGGGCTTTTGTTAAAGCACACATGGCATGACGTTGCTGCGATATTAAAAGCCTCCGAATAACGAGTGTCTTTCTGTAAAATTTTTGCTGCAGAAATTTGCACATGGTGGCCAAGAATTATCTTTGCACTTTTTATTATGCCCGTCTTTAGATCGTCGGATAGCTCAGCCTGATCAGCCAAAATTACAGTTGATTTTGTATCAGTTAGACGAATTGGTCCCTCAATTATCAATTTATTATCTTGGCTAGCGTAAGTGACACTATTCGCAGTAATCTTACGGCCATCGTACCAGATAGTTACAGCCCCTTTGGCGACCAAGTAACCCTCTCCATTAATTTTAATGTCATCCGCAATTAAATTGGTAATATTTTGGGCTCTAGCACTGAAGCTGCCAATCAAAACAAAAAGAATTGTTAAAGCCAAACGCATCTAACCGTCCTCGGTATGCAATAAAAATGCAAGAGAGAGACCTATTGCAGCTATCGGCGGGATCCAGGCTGTCCAGACTTCCGGAAGCTGACCATTTTCACCTAGTATCTGCGCAAAATTTCGCAAAAAATATAGGGAAAACCCAAAAAGAATGGCCATTAGTACCATCAGTTTTGTTCGCCTTTGCCTAGTATGGCGCATCGTGCAACCAGCTCCAATCATCACAATTGCTGATAAAAAAAGAGGAAGTGTTATTTCCATATGAAACCAAACAATATGACGTTTAGCCGAAAAACCAGCTTTTTTAAGTTGATGGATGAATGCTGGCAATTTCCAGATTGGTATAGATGCTGGTGTTGCAAAACTATCTTGTATTTGGTCCCTGGTAAGCTCAGTTGGGATTTTGTAACTAGATTTGCTAAGTGCGTTTGCTTCGGGATTCTGCGCTAGTTTGAGCGGCCATTCTTTCGCATTTATTAAGTTCCAATGTCCCTGCTCGAGCGATGCTGACTGTGCCACAATCCTTCTTATAGCCGTTCCAGAAAGGTCAAAGTCTTGTAGGGTTACTTTAAAAAGCTTTGTACCATCAAGATTGGCGTGAATGGCATGAATCACAGTCTGTATTTGATTAGTGCCCTGGCGAAGCCATAATCCATTAGCTGAGAGATATGAAGTATTTATAGGTAAGTTAGAAAGCTCTGATGTAAGATTTTCGTATTGTTTCTTTGTTCCGGCAACAATGGGATTTAAAACTATTATGGAAATAACTCCAATCGAGAATGCGGCAATGATGGGACCTATGAGCAAGCGAATAGCTGATCGGCCTGCCGCGCGCGTGACGACTAATTCGTTGCTTTTGGAAAGACCCAAAAACAACATGATACTGCATAAAATTATTATTAGTGGTAGCGTTTGGTGCAAGCTGGCAGGTACATTTAGAGCCACTAATTCTAAAATCTTTATAAAAGCTACGTCTTGGCCACGGAAGTTACGTAAATGCTCAATAAAATCTATCATAATAATTAAAACTAAAAATGCACTAGCGACAATCGCAAAGGAAGTTACAAATCTTTTTGCAAAGTATAGATGCAGTATCATAGCGATTGTTCCTGAGCTTTAAGCCATGGCCTGTCTACGGTAAGAATAAGTGTTTGGAATACCATAGAGCCAAACAGGAGTGGGAGATAAAGTACCCAGACAGAATTCTCTTCATGGCGCACATAATCAATGCACAGCCCTTCAACAAATTTTAAAGAGATTAGACAGAAAACGGCGACAAGCACCTGTCGCCAAAGGCCAAACCTACTATAGGCTCCTGACAGAAGAGCTGCATAAGCTAATAATACAGCAAAAATGCCTAATAGGGGACTTGAAACTCTCAGGTTCAATGTAAATAAAGTTTCATGAATAGTAGCGTCTGCAATGGGCTTTCCAACTAATAATGACTTGGCGATTTCTAGACTTGTGTAGTAGGCAATGTTTTTTGTTTTTGAAACGTTTGGGCTTATTAGTTCGCCTATATTTATAACAAAATCGTTAAACTTAGTAACAGTGAGCTGTTTTGTAGTGACATCAAAGCTTTGAATTAGACCATTGATTAAGACTAAACGTGGCCCATTTTTAGCCCTGACTAGAAATGCCTTTGATGCAGAATAAGTCAGGTTTAATTTGGGATTAGACGTGTCATTGAGAAAAACAGATTCAAGTTGTCCATCAGAATTTATTTTTTTTAAATAAAAAGTAATGCCATCACTTGGTGTTAAAAACTGTCCTTCTGTCAGTAGTCTGGCAGTCAAGTTTTCGGCTACTTCTAATTTGCGTTCGTGTAACTGATGCTGGCTAATAGGTACCAAAATGTTACTTAACACGAGGTTCATTGTAGCCATCAAAATTGCAAAAAACCAAATTGGTAGCGATAAGGCTTGTGCTGATTGACCAGAGTTTTTTAATATTACCAGTTCACCGTCAGACGACAGTCGATTTATTACGTAAACCGCTGCCGCAAAACCTGCGGCTGGTGTAATTAAAGAAATCATCCATGGAAGAGTTAGAGATGTGAACTCTAAAAACACTACTACAGGTTGTCCGTTTGCAATCAATTCATCGAACAACCTGACTGCTCTATTAATCCAGTATACTAACACCAAAACTAAAGCAAAAAAGCCAAACAGTGTCAGCAGTTGCTTTAAGATGTAGGTGTTGATGTGGGACATCACTTCTCCAAGTTAATTTTTACAATACTGATAAAGGAAATTGATTAAAACAGAAATAGTAAACTGGTCAATAATCTGTATGTAGGCTAATGATTTTTCATTAGATTTTTAAAGGAAACCAAAATGACGCCTCTACCAAAACTTTCAGTTATCGAAATGAATTTTGATGCTTCACTAAATCATGATGGCCAGCTTGTAATTTTGGTTTCTGAAGATGGAAAGTTGGACGATTTTGGCGGTAGACTTAACAAGCTGATGAACGGCGCTATTGATAGAGCTCTAGCTTCAGATGATTTCCATAGTCTAGATTTAGGAAAAGTACTTTTGCTTTCATATCCAGCAGGTTTAAAGGCCCAGGGCCTAACTATTGCAAAATTAAACCAAAACTCTGGAGTTTACGAGACGAGGGCCTGTGGCGTTGAGATTGCTAAAACTGTTAAATGCAAAAGTATATTAATCCTAAACGGTGAATTCCAAAAAGCCGCTGATTTGGTGGAGGGGCTTGCCCTGCGTAATTATGACTATCGTGATCAGAAAACACACGCCAAAAATACAGATTTTGATTTGCAAGTTATGGTTCAATCTGTTCAAGAGTATAGCGATAAAATCAATGAAAAACTTGCGGTTATTGATGGAGTGTTTTTCACCCGTGACCTGATCAATGCGCCCGCCAATATCCTTACAACATCTTCTTTTGCTGATCAGCTATTAGCGCTCTCGGAACTTGGCATCATAGTTGAAGTATTAGATGAACCAGAATTAGAAAAATTGGGTATGCGGACATTGCTTTGTGTCGGGCAGGGCTCTGTTAGCCCTTCTAAGGTGGTAGTCATGCATTGGAATGGCGGAGGCAGTGAAGCGCCGTTCGCCTTTGTAGGTAAAGGTGTAGTCTTTGATACCGGTGGAATTTCTTTGAAACCTGCTGCTGGCATGGAAGATATGACAATGGATATGGGGGGCGCGGGCGTGGTTGCTGGTGCAATGAAGGCACTCGCTCTTCGCAAAGCAAAAGCCAACGTAGTTGGTGTTGTGGGCTTAGTAGAAAATATGCCGTCTGGAAATGCCACTCGGCCAGGTGATGTAATTAAATCAATGAAAGGAGATACTGTTGAGGTAATCAATACTGACGCTGAAGGACGACTGGTTCTAGCTGATATTTTATGGTACACGCAGGAACGGTTTAATCCTACTGGCATGATTGATCTTGCGACTTTAACGGGAGCAATTATTATTGGTTTAGGCCATGAGATGGCTGGCGTGTTTTCTAACAGTGACATATTATCTAAGCAATTTATTAGTGCGGCTACTGCTGAAGGAGAGGGTGCTTGGCGTATGCCATTAGGGCAGGCTTACGATAAACAACTTAAATCGCGTATTGCAGATATGAAAAATGTTGGTGGACGTGCGGCGAGTTCTATAACGGCTGGTCAGTTTTTAAAACGGTTTGTAAAAGATAACACGCCGTGGGCACACCTGGACATTGCAGGTGTCGCTTCAATAGCCCAAGAAAGTGCATTTTCTCCAAAAGGGGCTACCGGTTGGGGAGTTCGTGCATTGAACCGAATGATTGCAGATCACTATGAGGGAATGGAGCAAGAACCTAGTGGGTGAGGCTTATTTCTATCATCTTACACGGCAATCAATAAATGAAGCCCTAGTCCCACTGCTGAATAAGTGTCTAGACAATAGTTGGCGCGTTCTGGTGCGGGGGAAAGATTTAGATTTACTAAAGGTGCTAGATGAAAAGCTCTGGGAGGGTGGTGATAATGTATTTTTACCACATGGCCTGTTGGGTGGACCACATGATATAGATCAACCAGTGTTGCTTGCCCCTGAAGGCCAGACGCCACCCTACGACTGTTTGATTTGTATTTCTGACGCTAATGTGACGTGTGAGGAAGTGTCGCTTGCCAAACGTGTTTGTATTGTTTTTCAGGGTGATAGCTCCACTGATGTTGAGCATGCACGCAATCAGTGGAAAGCCCTTGCGGATGAGGGCGTAGCTGCAAAGTACTGGGATCAGTCCTCTGGAAATTGGGAGCTTAAAGCAGAAACGCCGGCAAAATAATATATTCCCAATTATCTATACATCTTGAGGCTATCTGCCAATATTTCAATCCGTTGGTATCGGTCTAGATAACTCACTCCCAATAAACTTTTGTTCATATTACTGCTGTTCACAGCAGCTGAAACGAATTTATCTAGATATTTCCCTAACTGAACTTGTTCTAGGTTCACGTATGCTATTGGGACCGTTCCATTCGCAGTTTTAGCACTATTCAAGAAAGCCAGATTTTCAATAACGATCCCTACATTTTTTGCATCTTGTGGCGAAAGTACCAAGTCTGTCGCCCCAGTATCCACTAAAAACTCAATATCAACACTGTTAACTTGCAAGGTTAGATAGAAGTGGCCATCGCGTGATCTTGGAACCATGATGACACCATCATCGCTAATATTTTGAGTTTCATGCGAGCTAGTTATATCCTTCCATAGGCCATAAATTGACATTGCCCCTAAAAAAATCATCCCCCAAACTAGTGCCATTTGTAATGATTTGCCGATTGACGGGCGGTTACTTACAGTAAACCACCCAGCTAACGCTAACAGTAATATTCCTAGGTAAATGAGCCGTACTGTTATGTCTGTCACAGAGATCTCTTTCAACGTTATCTTAATTCTTTATCTGGGTGAATTTGCATATACTACTGCTTGGTCGGCACTATGCGCGACTTTCCAGTTTTTCTACCGTCTCAATTGCGCTTAGCCATAATTTTTCTGCGCGCACCAATGCAGTCTCGACTTCATGAAACTTTTTTTGCCAAACTGTAAGATCAGCCGCGTTATGGTCTTCATATAGCTTTGGATCAGCAAGCTTATCTTGCAATTTCGTATTCATTAAATTCAATTTATCTAATCGTTCTTCGTTACGACTGACTTCAGCTCGCGCGGCGATTAAATGTTCACGATTAGATTTTTTTGGCTTGGACTTTTCAGATTTCTTTTTAGCAGTGGGGGTGCCCAATAAAAATGATCTATACGCTAGAAGATCTTGTTCGAATGGTACTACATGACCATCGGAAACTAGCCAAAGCCTATCCGCTACTAGAGACAGCAAATGCATATCATGGCTTACCAAAACAACTGCACCTGAATACGTGGTCAACGCCCGAACAAGAGCCTCCCGGCTCTCGATATCCAAGTGGTTTGTGGGCTCATCTAAGATTAATAAGTGTGGTGCGTCTAAAGTTGCTAATAATAGAGACAGACGGGCTTTTTGGCCTCCAGATAATTTCTGTACGACGGTATCTGCTTGGTCTGGCCCCAACCCAAAGCCAGCCATTAAAGCCCGCAACTTGGCTGGACTGTGGTCTGGGCGTTCAGATTGTAAATGTTGCAGCGGTGTTTCGTCGAGGTTTAACTCATCGACTTGGTGCTGAGCGAAATAGCCAATACGCAGTTTGTTATGCGTGGTGAGACGGCCAGCAGAAGTTTTTAACCGATCTGAAATAAGTTTAGTCAGGGTTGACTTACCCTCTCCATTTTTACCCAAGAGAGCAATGCGGTCATCTTGATCAATACGTAATTCTAGTTGAGATAGAATATCTGGTCCGCCATACCCCACGGCAGCATCCTCGATTGCTACAATTGGTGGTGATAGCTCTTCTGGTTGTGGGAAGGAAAATACTCGTTTTGCAACTTCCTCTGGAGGGGTGATTAATTCCATCCGTTCAAGTGCCTTTACGCGTGACTGAGCTTGTTTGGCCTTTGACGCCTTGGCTTTGAAGCGATCAACAAATTTTTGCAGATGTTCGCGCTGCGCTGTCTGCTTTTTAGCTGCGGCAGCTTGGACTGCTCGCTTAGCTGCCCGCGTTTTTGCAAAGTTATCGTAATTGCCTTGATAAAATGTGAGTTGCTTATCCTCAAGGTGTAAGATGGCCCCAACGGCACGATTGAGTAGATCACGATCGTGGCTTATTACCACAACCGTGTGGGGGTAACGTGCCAGAAAAGATTCAAGCCAGATTGTTCCCTCTAGATCAAGATAGTTGGTAGGTTCATCCAGTAATAAAACATCTGGCGCAGAGAACAAAACGGCTGCTAGTGCGACCCTCATCCGCCATCCACCTGAAAAATCAGCACAAGGTTTTTTCTGTGCTATCTCATCAAAGCCTAAGCCTTTTAAAATTGATGAGGCCCTTCCTTCAGCAGACCAGGCATCAATATCAGCAAGGCGAGTCTGAACCTCCGCAATCCTGCTGGGATCTTGGCTTGTATCAGCCAAAAGTGAGGCGCGTTCTAGGTCGGCAGCAAGTACGGTATCAATTAATGATTGATCAGTTGCTGGCGCCTCCTGGGCAACACCTCCAATTTTAGCGCGGCGTGGAAGTTCTATTTCGCCACCTTCGAGTGCTAACTCACCACGAATAATTCGAAAAAGTGTAGTTTTGCCGGTCCCATTTGGTCCGACAAAGCCCACTTTGTGTCCAGTTGGAATTGTGGCACTTGCGTTTTCAAACAAACGGCGGCCGTCTATGGCATAAGTTATATCTTGTATTTTTAACATGCCGAACCCATGGCCTAGCTTTGGCGGGGCGTCAATCACACCTTTTCATCCGCCCTACGCCGTGCTACCGCGCGATTAAAGCAAACTTCAGGATGACCTGATAATTAAAAGGACTTAAATATGGCTTTGGAACGCACTTTTTCGATAATAAAACCAGATGCAACTATACGTAATTTAACTGGTAAAATTAATGCTAAATTTGAAGATG
>CAJJBD010000005.1 GCA_905182325.1 uncultured Planktomarina sp.
TTAGTACATAAAATTTGTCCAATCCTAAACGCAGAAGCCCCAGAAATTAAGGAAAGAAAAAACGTATTCACCGTCCATGTATTTTCACCAAAAGATCCTGCCCATTGTAAATCATAGCTTACAAACTGCAGCGCGAGGCCAATACCTATAAGTTGAGTTAACAGCCGCGCTTGATTGCGTAGGTGAATAGGCACCTCTACGGGCGTTGCTTCATTCTCATCTGATGGAAAAAGTCTAAATGCAATCCAACATGCAACAAAAACTGGAGAAACTGACCACAAAATATTTTCGATTAAATGCTCTATTTGTGCGCCATAAAAGCCTGAAATCCGCCAGGCAGCCAGTAACAAATAGAAGCACAAGAAAACGGTGCCTGCCTTCACTAATGATCGAAGGTAAGTAGCGAGCCCGTGTGATGTTTCGTCTTGCCGTCTTTTAATAGTCGCCGAAACTCGGTCGATCCAACTAAATCCTTGAGTTGCGAAAAGAATGACTATTACAAAAAGACCAATTATTGAGGCTATTTTGTCACGAAACTTTGCTCTGACAGAAGGCGTATTCCATGCCTCGATCACACCATTGGCAATCACACCGAAACGGTCAGACAACTCCGATATAGCATCTGGCCAAATTCGTAGATCTAGTGGGGTTTTTCCTAGACGAAGCAAATCATCAGTTTTTTGAACTCTAAGAAGTATGTCTATTTCAGTTATTAACCCATCCGCACGTTTAAAGGCCTCTAAGGCGCGCACTCTGGGGACCGTCAATGTGTCTATCTGGGCTTTGAGCTCCGCGCGTCGCGCGGAAATCTCAACTGCCTCAGTACCCTGCTCCAGTTCTGCTCCTAAAGCCAAAAGCTGGTTTGTTAGGTTATCAAGCCTTGTCTGATTAACATTTTGCGCAAATTTAAAGTCTGCACGTCTCACTGCTAACTTTTCTCGTAACGTTATTAACAACAACTCTGAGGAGGTTCCGTCAACCAGGGCCTTTTCAACCATTTCAGCGGTAGCAGCCCAATTAGTATAGTCTAGTGAATCATTTGTTTGCTGGCCCTGTACGATTCCAGCGGCAGACCAGAAAAATAGTACCAAAAGCAGCGCAAAGCTACGCAGATTCAAAAACTGTTTCAATATCACGTTTAACCTCCATCCATTCAGGCACATCAAGTCCTTTTGAATGCAAGAACTCAGGATTAAAAATTTTATTTTTATAGCGTGTCCCATAGTCGCATAAAATAGTGACAATTGTATGGCCCGGTCCCATAGCCTTAGCCATCCGTACTGCTCCAGCGATATTGATCCCAGACGACCCACCAAGTACCAGACCTTCATTGCGTAGAAGGTCAAACACTTGAGGCAGCGCCTCAGAATCTGGAATGTTATAAGACATATCTGGTGTAAATCCGGCCAAATTACTTGTAATGCGTCCTTGTCCAATGCCCTCAGTAATAGATCCACCAGACGTCGCGAACTCACCAGTTGTGTAATAACTATGCAGCGCTGCACCATCCGGGTCTGCAAGAGCGACCTTTACGCCCTTCGGTTGTAAAAACATGCCAATGCCCGCAATGGTTCCTCCTGAACCTACAGAGCAAATAAAACCATCCACTTTACCTCTAGTCTGGTCCCAGATTTCAGGTCCAGTTGTTTCTATATGCGCTTGACGATTGGCAGTATTATCAAATTGGTTGGCCCATATCGCGCCGTTAGGCTCAGTCTTTGCTAACTTGACCGCCAAACGCCCAGAATATCGTACGTAATTATTAGGGTTTTTGTAAGGAACGGCAGGCACCTCAACCAGCTCCGCCCCAGCGAGACGCAACATATCTTTTTTTTCCTCACTTTGGGTTTCGGGTATAACTATAACAGTACGAAAACCCATTGAAGCACCTAAAAGAGCCAACCCAATACCAGTATTCCCAGCAGTTCCCTCAACTATTGTTCCACCAGGCTTTAGAGCGCCAGAAACTACAGCCGCTCTGATTATAAATAAGGCTGCACGGTCTTTAATGGATTGACCTGGGTTCATGAACTCTGCTTTTCCAAGAATTTCACAACCAGTAGCTTCACTGACGGCTGTCAATTTAATCAAAGGCGTATTCCCAACAGCAGCTGCCACATCTGAGTGAATACTTGTCATTAAAAATAACCCTTCATACTGTTTACTTAAGCGGATCTTCGTAGAAGCTCAAGAATTTCTGCGCAGCCGTTGCCTATTACTTGCCAACCAGTATCCTGCTAACGCCAAAGGTGATACTGGCAAATCACCTGCCTGCAGCATGGCGAAAAACTTTTCAAATGACATTACATGCCCTTTTATATCTTCTGCCTCACTCAGCAAACCACCTAAAATTGCTGAATTCTGTTCAATGTCAGCCAAACCAACAAAAATATGAAAATGTTCTGTGCTGGTGCCTGGGGAGGCATAGCCACTATGCACCTTAAGGACATCGTAAAGAGCGACGCCCGCCTCCTCTAGGGATTCCCTATAAGCAGTTTCCTCTGGTTCCTCATTAGGATCAACGCGTCCAGCAATAGGCTCCATCATCCAAGGATTGGGATCATCTCGCAAAAACGGGCCAAACCGAAACTGCTCGATGAGGAGAACTTGGTCCGTTTTGGGATCATAAGGTAAAACGATTGTAGCGTCAGTACTAACAAAACCAGCACGTTTCAAATTTCTCATTTTATCCCCAGAGAATTTGGGTACGGAGATAACAGCTTCTTCAACAGCAAAAAAATTAGTGTACGGGCGGCGGCGACTGTGAATCTCTATATCAGTCAATGTTAAGTCAGAAGAAGACCGTGGAGAGGCATTTTTTCGCGCATTAATTCGAGCAGCGGCCCTTGCTAGCATCATTGGGTAACGTTGGAGCATCTTTGATGCAGACATTTTTCCTCGCAAAGCCATAACCTCGAGAGCTGCCTCAAGGGCCAGCCCACCATGCTCACGCTCCCAGTTTTTTAAAACCCAAGGTCCACCTGGCTCAATTTCCGCTGGCGGAAAATAAACCTGAGCAAGGATAGACCCACTTACTGTCTCCAAGTGGATGGGATGCAGTTGATAACCAAATCCACTCTCGTAGTGATCTAAACTTAAAAGGACTTGCTCATCACAATCCCGCAGCAACAAACCTTTTGCCTTTTCATCAGCTTTTTTCTGAATTGTAGGAAAACTATGGCCTTTTGCACAACTCACACCAAAGCCGTCAAGAACCGCAGGCTCTGCTTTTGGACATGTCTGGCCGACCACTTGCTTTAACAAAAATGGCCAACATAACGTTCCAAACAGGAACACATTTGTCATCACAAACTCAGTTTGGTTTAGAGATAGTAATTTGAGTAACGTCGCAATTTCGATAGTGGAATGTTGCGGCACACGATGTCAGGTAAAAATTCCACATACGTTTAAATCTCTCATCAAACCCCATTGCAACAACTTGGTCCCACTTCTCGTTAAACGTATCGTGCCAGCGCCGTAAAGTTTGACTGTAGCTTTCGCCAAACTCTATAGATTTTACAACCTTTAGGCCCGCTTTTTCCACCTGTTCACGCAGGACTATTGGTGAAGGCAACATTCCACCTGGGAAAATATATTTTTGTATAAAATCTACACTTTTGCGGTAGATTTCATATCGCGCATTCTGGACTGTGATAATTTGCAGTGTCGCATTAGCACCAGGCTTAAGCCTATTATAAACTGTTTCGAAATAAGAGGGCCAATACTTTTCACCAACAGCCTCAAACATCTCAATACTGGCGATACCATCGTACACACCAGTCTCATCCCGATAATCTTGTAATTTAAAATTAACCATTTCTTGTAGTCCAGCAGCATTGATCCGATCTTGAGCATATTTTAACTGTTCTTTACTTATAGTTAAACATGTTACTTTGAGGCCGCGCTCTTTTGCGGCATACTCGGCAAACCCGCCCCAACCACAGCCAATTTCAAGCACATGATCGCCTGAAACTACCCCCATTTGATCCACCATACTAGCATATTTTGCTATTTGAGCATTTTCTAAACTCTCTTGCCCAGTATCAAAAATCGCAGACGAATAGGTCATTGTTTTATCAAGCCATAAACTATAAAAATCATTTCCAAGATCATAATGATAACTAATATTTTTTAAAGCTTGGCCCTTTGAATTACGCTGCATCCAAAAGCGGAACCGTTCATACATTTGGACTAACTTTTGCCCCGGAAAGCTATCAAAAATTTCATCATTATCAGCATGAATGTAATCCATAAAAGCCTGTAAATCCGGTGTGCTCCACTGGCCATCTAAATATGCATCACAAAAGCCTAATTGGCCCTCGCGAAGTAAACGTTCAAAAATTCCAGTGTCATGCATATGAATTTCACATACTGGACCCGAATTAGTGCTGTCAGCACGAAAAATTCGGCCATCGTCCAGTACAAAGTCGATTTTGCCATTACGCCCTTTTTTTGCAATCCTAAAAGCTACTGCAAAATAACGCGGTAAATTTTTTTGTCCATCAGTAGTTGTGAGTATCATAGACGTTCCTAGAGATTTTTTCTAATTTATAAGGTTACTCAAGAACACTTAAAGAGCAAGCCTGCCGTAGCTAGAAGTCACGATTTTTATAATAAGACAGTGCCTTTTCTCTACCTTCCTTTGCCGAAACAATAGGTTTTGGATAATTATTTTTATGTGATAACGACCACGAAGCTGGGATAGCATCAAAAAACTGCAACGCACTTAAAGGTGGGTTCTGCTGCCCTTCAGCAATCCAAGACCTTCGGTATCTTCTGTCTGAATCAAACTTTTCAATTTGAGTTTCTGGGTTAAATACTCGAAAATAAGGCGCAGCATCAGGCCCACTACCAGCGGCCCACTGCCAACCCATTGCATTACTGGCGGGGTCCCAGTCAATTAGGCATTGCCCAAACCATGCCTGCCCTAAACGCCAGTGCGTCATTAAATGCTTTGTGAGATAAGAAGCCACAATCATGCGTCCCCGATTGTGCATAGTGCCGGTTACATAAAGTTCTCGCATAGCGGCATCCACGAACTCAAGCCCCGTCCCACCACTTTTCCATGCAAAAAAGTTTGAACTGCTCTCATCTTCACTCCAAGGAAAAGAGTCCCACGCAGGCTTCCAATTTTTAACTAGAATATCCGGTGTATGATGCAACAAATGATAGGCAAACTCACGCCAGACTATCTCCTTCAAAAATACTTCAGCGCCAGCATTTCCGCGATCTAGCTCTGCTCTACCAGCATGCCAACATTGTGCAGGAGTTATTTCACCCAATGATAAATTTTCAGCTAATTTAGAGGTGCCATCCTCACCTGGTATGTCTCTGTTTATATTATAATTTTGTAAAGAACCTTGCGTAAACTCATCAAGACGGGCTTGCGCACGAGCGGCACCAACTCGCGCATATTGAGAGACAATCTTTCTACCACGCTGCATTTGGTGGCCCAATTGCCAATCTTCAAGGTTTTCAGAGATAGGAAATGAATCTGGCGGAGGAATCTTGGCAGGTTCAACAAGTAAATCAGGGACGTCTCTATTTCGAACTGAATTCCACAAAGGCGTATATACCTTGAAAAATCCACCTACTTTAGTTTGTACTGTCCAAGGCTCAAACAACAGGTGGCCTTTAAAGCTTTTTGCCTCAAGGCCGTTTGCAACCATAGCCTCTTTTATTTCTGTATCTCGTAATTGGCTTTTTGGATCATATGCTCTCTGCCAATAAACGGCATCAGCACCTGTCTCAGCAACAAGTGCTCTTAACACTGACAAAGCTGGCCCACGCCTCAGGATTAAACGGGTTGATTTGGCCTCAAGCGCCAACTGCAGAGCCGCAACACCGGCCCCTAGCCGCCATTTAGGCGCCGCACCCAAAGATTTAACTAGTTCATCAAAAATAAATACTGCGATCACTGGACCACCTTTTGCGACCGCAGCGGTGAGGGCCGCATGGTCTTGAAGACGTAAGTCTCGTCTAAACCACATGATCGTAGGAGACATCACTCTTCCTTTTATCCTCTAAAGCACTTGATCTAGCGCATTCAGCAAACGGTCAACATCCGCAGGCGCAGTATAGTGGACAAAAGACAGGCGTAGAACTCCATGCTCTGGATCAACATTTAGGGCTTCAAGCGGTCGCACAGCATAAAAATCACCACCACCGGCCATAATGCCTAAAGGTGCTAATTTCTTAGCAGCCTGTTCGCCAGTAATTTGTAACTTAACCGCAATCGTTGGAGCTCGGTCCTCAGCAGATTTTGGCCCTATTAGCTCTGCTGAATTTTTTGTCGTTAAATAATCTAGAATAGGTTGCGTCAAACGAACTTCGTGATCACGAAATAGATCATGCACCATTTGGCAGCGCTCTGCTGGAGCTGCCTTGCCTTTAAAGTGATGATGGTAAACTTCATCTATATAGTCCGCCATTCCAGCGCAGGCAGCTATCTGCGCATGGTCTGGCCCGGCTGGCGTGAAGCGCTTGTATAAGCTTTCAGCATTAAAATAATGACCTTGGTTAGGTAAATCCATCCCCAATTGACGGCGGATTACCATTACACCCTGATGCGGTCCGTAGGTCTTATATGCCGAAAATAAATAGATATCAGCCCCAAGCTTGTCGACATTTGGAAAGCCATGGGGAGCATAGCTCACCCCATCAACACAGCTATAAGCTCCAGCAGAACGGACCATAGCAGTAATTTTTTCTACTGGATTAATCGCAGCAACAACATTTGAACAGTGTGGAAAGCATACCATTTTAACATTTTCATCCAGTAACAACCGCAAATCTCCAAGATCCAAAAGTCCAGTTTCTGAGTTAATGCGCCATTCTTTAATTGTAACTCCTCGCTCAGCTAATCGACGCCATGGACCTGAATTAGCTTCATGATCTTGGTTCGTCACAATTATAGATTGGTGAGGCTTGATCCATTGAGCAACTGCTTGGGATAAAACATACGTATTTTGGGTTGTGGAGGGTCCAAAACTTACTTCATCATTCTCAACACCCAACATAGCTGCCAAACGAGTACGTGCTTCATCCATTTCTTCGCCGCCAAGGCGTGATGCTTCAAAGGGAGCATATGGCTGGACTTTTCTTTCAAGATAAAATCGTTTCAAACGATCTTGAACTTGGGAGCAAGTATATGAACCGCCTGCGTTTTCAAAAAAATATTGCCCCTGAAGAGACGGCACCTCAAAGGCTGGAAACTGCTGACGAATGAAGTCAAGGTCGAGCTGCATAGTTTTGTTCCTTGATATGAAAAATTTCCTAGGCCTGAATTCTAGGAGGGTAGTATTGTCTGAAAAGCCCTTTGGATCAACCTGATAAGGCTTATATTAAAAGTCAAAAAGGTTTAAATCTTTTATTTTTATGCGTTTACGTCTACAACAATACGGCCTCGCACTTGTCCTTTTAGGATGTCTTTTCCCAGTTCTGGCAAATCTGCCAAAGTGGCTGACGTAATCATGCCTTCGAGCTTTTCCATTGGTAGATCTTTTGCAATACGTGACCAAGCTTCAACACGATTATCATGTGGACGATTTACGCTGTCGATGCCTAGTAAATTTATACCACGTAATAAGAAAGGCAGCACGTTGGCTGGCAAAGCAACACCACCTGCATTTCCAACTGCAGCAACAGACGCACCATATTTCATCTGCCCTAAAACCCGAGCCAACATTTGCCCCCCAACAGCATCAATACAGCCAGCCCATATTGCACTTTCAAGTGGTCGCTTGGTAGTTTCACTAACTTCTTCTCGCGCAATAATCTGAGAAACGCCCAGTGATTTTAAATAGTCAGCAGTTTCTGGGCGCCCAGTGACACCAGTTACTTCATAGCCAAGATTTGATAAAATTGCTGCGGCAATAGAACCTACCCCACCAGCAACACCCGTTAAAAGAACAGGTCCATCTTCAGGCTTTAAGCCATGGGCTTCTAATGCCATCACAGAAAACATTGCTGTGATACCTGCTGTACCTACTGCCATAGCTTGTTTAGTGGAGATCGCATCTGGTAAAGCTACCAACCAATCTGCATTTACACGTGTTTTTTGAGAGTATCCACCCCAATGAGCTTCACCATAATGCCAGCCAGTTAATACAACACGATCGCCAGACTTATAACGAGGGTCTTCAGATGCTTCGACTACGCCAGCCATATCTATGCCTGGAATGTGAGGATAATTACGTACCATTCCCCCACCGGAGCCAATACACAGACCGTCTTTATAATTAACTGTGGAGTACTCTACCGCAACAGTCACATCACCAGCCGGCAAATCCTCATATGAGATTTCGCGAACCGCAGCATGGGTGCCACTTTCAGTCTTTTCAACAACAAGTGCGTTAAACATTGGTTTCTCCAAGTGTAAACTTCCGACGTGATACTAACCCAGATTGCCCTCAAGGACCAGTACCAGAACGCATAAGTCCAAACTTACGCAGGGTATCCAAGTATTAAAAAACTAGTGCCAAGCCCCATCGGCCCCTTTCAATTCATCCCAAAGCGCACTACGATTGCCGTGTCCTTCGGGACTATGGTCATAAACGCGCTCGTAATACACGGATCGGACCCGGGGGCGGTACCCGGCAGCTCCACCATAACCTCCCTCATTTGGGGACAGATGGGGCTGAAATAGGATCGACGGACGTCTAAAGGGGTAAGCTTTGGCTCGGTGAGATACCACCGTTATCGGTTCAATATAGCTAGTTGCAAATGACAACAAAGCTCCAATGGCTCTAGCTGCGTAAGCAGTTCGAAACATTGAAAACTTAAGTCCTGTTGCTTAGCAGCGGCAGGCGGGGTTCGGAGGTACCTGGCAACAGAAACCTCCACTATTTTTACACTCAAAGATAATTTTCAAAATTCTACTATTAAAGCACAAATAAGACATAATCTTAATATCATTTACATTTATTTTATTAGGTATTTTAATTTCTTGTATCTAAGTCTTTTGACAGTCTTTTGTTTCCCAAAAAATAACGTAGTATACTGTCAATGTTGTCCAGAAACTTATGGTGATAAAAATGATCGACTATGGCAATCTCATGCACGACGCGATGCGCGGCTTAATCCAAAGCCTATTACAGGACATCGCCAGTGCCGGAGAGTTACCTGGGGATCATCATTTTTTTATAACTTTTGACACCATGCACCCAGACGTTGAAATCGCTGATTGGCTATCAGATCGCTATCCAGAAGAAATGACAGTTGTCATGCAACACTGGTTTGAGAATCTCGAAGTGACCGATGAAGGATTTTCAGTCACCCTTAATTTTGGTGATAATCCGGAGCCACTTTATATCCCGTTTATGTCTCTGCGCACATTTGTCGATCCATCTGTTGAATTCGGTTTGAAATTTGAGCAACAAGATGATGATGAAAAGCACAATGCTGATATTGAAAAATTACCCATAGCTGAGGCTCCAATGCATGAAAATGCAAAAGAGAAAGAAAAATTGACAACGGAAGCAGAGGTCGTGAGTTTGGATAGCTTTCGTAAATCTTAAAAACAATTCCGTATGTTGCCACCGAAGGCGGACAACGGTAAACCCTTGTTGATATAACGAAAGTTCATCTAATGACTGCAACTCGTATCGAAACTGATAGCTTTGGCCCCCTAGAAGTTCCATCTGACAAATATTGGGGTGCGCAGACGCAACGCTCACTAATTAATTTTCCAATAGGCTGGGAGAGACAACCTATAGCTATTGTACGTGCGCTAGGTGCTATCAAACAAGCCTGTGCCCAAGCAAATTTAAATTTGGGGAGGTTGCCTGAGAATATAAGTAAGGCTATCCAAACTACTGCAAACGAAGTATTTTCTGGAAAATTAGATGACCATTTCCCCTTGGTAGTGTGGCAAACAGGGTCAGGCACGCAATCGAATATGAATGCAAATGAGGTTATCGCCAATCGAGCCATTGAATTACTGGGCGGAGTAATTGGATCAAAAGATCCAGTTCATCCAAACGATCATTGTAACATGGGTCAATCTTCCAACGACACCTTCCCCACGGCAATGCACATTTCCACAGCAATGACTGCGCATAACGTAACCTTACCAGGACTACGCTCGTTGCAGACAGCTCTAGAAACAAAGATTACAGAGTTTAAAGATATAATCAAAATTGGCCGTACTCACACAATGGATGCAACGCCATTAACACTGGCCCAAGAGTTTTCAGGCTATAACCACCAGATCAAAATGGCTATTGTAAGAATTGAGTCTGCTTTGCCCCGTATCTATGAGCTGGCACAGGGCGGAACCGCTGTAGGTACTGGCCTGAATACACCGAAAGGTTGGGGACCTATAGTTGCTGAACATATTGCACAGATTACCAACTTGCCGTTCATAACAGCTCCCAATAAGTTTGAGGCATTAGCTGCTCATGATGCCATGGTCGAAATGTCAGGTGCCCTAAAAACTGCTGCAGTTAGCCTTTTCAAAATTGCTAATGACATTCGGCTTTTAGGTTCAGGTCCGCGGTGTGGCTTAGGCGAACTTGTTTTACCAGAAAATGAGCCAGGAAGTTCTATAATGCCTGGAAAAGTTAACCCTACTCAATGCGAAGCTGTTACGCAGGTTTGTGCCCATATTATGGGCAATGATGCTGCTGTGGGTTTTGCTGGCAGCCAAGGCCATTTTGAATTGAACGTCTACAAGCCAATGATGGCTTACAATGTGTTGCAGTCGATGCAGCTACTGGGTGACTCAGCAAAAGCTTTCACTGACAACTGTGTTTTAGGCATAAGTGCTGACCGAGATCGCATCGAAACATTAATGCGTGAAAGCTTGATGCTTGTCACAGCCCTCGCGCCTGAAATTGGTTACGACAATGCAACCAAATTAGCCAAAACTGCACATAAAAATGGAACTACTTTGAAACACGAGGCACTTGCCTTGGGGTTTGTGGATGAGGCGACATTTGACCGAGTTGTGCGACCAGAGTTAATGATTGGGCCCAAATGAAGGAACCAGTCAACTTAAACAAATTTAGAAAATATAAAATACGGTTGAAAAAGGCAGAAAATGGCAATGCAAATGCTGTTAAATTTGGCCAAACAAAAACTGAGCAACAGAAGAATATTTTAAAAAATGCAACGCAGGAGCGTCGTCTTGACCAGGCCAAACGTGAGCCATGATGCAGCGACCTAAAAAGCGGTCCCTTACACTGGATGGCCACCGCACTAGTGTTTCTATCGAAGAAGACTTCTGGTGCGAATTTGTCCGTCTTTCCCGAGACCAAGGCAAATCAATAAATGCCTTAGCCGTTGAAATTGATCACATCCGTGGCCTAAACGTGGGCCTGGCATCGGCTATCCGTCTTTTTGTTTTGGCTCATTCTCTTGGACGTGCTTTTCCCTGAGTGCGGCTCTACGGATTTTACCAGTGGCAGTTAGTGGCATTTCATCTAATATATTCACCCATTTTGGCGCCATATGCGGTGACAACTTAGAGGCTACTGCACTTATTAGCCGATCTTCTAGTTTATCATCAGTTGCGCCAATTAAAGTGACATAAGCACCAATAATATGACCACGGACCTTATCTGGTACTGCTACCACAGCAGCTAAAGCTACTTGAGTGTCATTAGCTAGGACAGCCTCAATTTCGGTTGGACCAATCCGATAGCCACTCGAGGTGATAATATCATCATCCCGGGCTACAAATCTTAAATAACCTTGTGTATCCATCACGCCCAAATCACCGGTTAGCCAATAGTCTCCCATAAAACCTTCAGTAGTTTTCTTTTCTTTGTTCCAATACTTTAAAAACATACTTGGTGTATCTCGATGCACACAAATCTGTCCTACCTGACCGGACAATACAGCCACACCGTTAATATCTAGGATTTTCACATCAAAACCTGGAAAAGGTTTTCCAATCCAACCATTCAGGGCAACACTCCAGGATCTTGCTGAACCCACACTAAGGTTACATTCAGTTTGTCCGTAAAGCTCATTAACTTCAGCCCCCAACGCAGTTTTTCCCCATCTAATCAAATCTGGAGATAAAGGCTCACCTCCCGACGAAATACTAACAAGTGGCATATTATTTGGCACTATGGCCTGCTGCATTTTTTTGAGAGCTGTGGGCGGGATAAAAGCTCGTGTCACCTGTGCATTTTGGATGAGTTCAAACGCTGCTTCAGCCGTAAACCGTTTAAATCGCTTGGCAACCAATGGAACACGATAATAAAAACACGGGATTGCCATGTCCATTAAACCACCAATCCAAGCCCAATCAGCCGGGGTCCATCCAATATCTTGGGCGTTTGGAAAGTTCGAAAAAGACAGCTCGATACAGGGAAGATGCCCAAGTAGAAACCGATGCGCATGCAGCACCCCCTTGGGGTTTCCAGTAGTGCCAGAGGTGTAAATCATGATGGCAGGATCTTCAGCCAAGGTTGGCTCAATTTCGGGCAGTACATACGCTAGATTTATACTGCGCCATAAGTCAACGCCGCCCTCCGCCCTACCGTCTCTTAAAAAAACTTGTTGTAAGTCTATTAAGTCATCGCGAATTTCACAAATTTTAGAATATTGCTCGCAATCTGTAATTAAAATTTTAGCGCCACTGTCGGCTAAACGGAATTTCAGAGCATCGGCACCAAACAATACAAATAATGGCAGTGATACTGCACCTATCAAATGCGCTGCAAAATGCGCGATCATAGTCTCTGCGCACTGTGGTAATAATATTCCGATGCGATCTCCTTTGACCACACCCTTTTGTAACATAACGGCCGCCAATTTTTCAGTAGCAGCCGCTATATCACTATAAGTCCAAATACGTGCCCTATTGCTCAGATCCATAAGTGCAATGGCTTCTGGAAAGGCATGAGCATGCGAGAAAAGACATGCTTGGGCAATATTGAAATGTTTGGGTATTGATACAGGTGACTTTTTAGGGAAGTCCCCTTTTTTTTTCAAAAAAAAGTGTCGTCGATCTTGCGCACTCATTTGTTTACCCCAAAAGACCAAAAGCTTACTCGTTGAGAGCAAACTCAAATCAAAATTAAACACATTCTAATTAATCTATTTATAATATTATCAAAATAAAAATTATAAGTGCCAACAAACCTCAGCCAACTACTCCAAAAATATAGAAACTTACTTGTGGTTGTTTATGAGCAGCGTTACGTATTTTGGCATGACTAGTCCACTTATTGATCCCTTTGCACGCGAAATCACTTACCTACGCCTTTCAGTAACTGATCGATGTGATTTTAGATGTGTCTATTGTATGTCAGAAAATATGGATTTTCTGCCTAAGAGTGATCTACTTACTCTTGAAGAACTTGACCGCCTTTGCTCAACTTTTATCTCTCTTGGCGTCAGTAAGTTGCGGATCACAGGCGGCGAACCGTTGGTGCGCCGCGATATCATGTCGTTCTTTCAGGCTATGTCACGGCATATAAAAAGTGGCGATTTAAACGAACTAACAGTAACTACAAATGGGAGCCAATTACATCGGTTTGCGGAGGATCTTTTTTTAGCGGGTGTGCGCCGAATAAATATTTCAATCGATACTCTAGACTCAGACAAATTTTCTCAAATTACACGTTGGGGTAAACTTAAAAATGTTTTGCGAGGAATTGATGCAGCCCTTGAGGCTGGGCTAAAGGTTAAATTAAATACGGTTGCGCTTAAAGGTTTTAACGAGAATGAACTTTTTGATCTTACAGAATTTTGTGCTTTGCGAAATATGGATTTAACCTTTATCGAAGTTATGCCGATGGGCGATCTAGGTATTGAGGATCGTGTTGGGCAATATTGGGCCTTGAGCGATTTAAAAGATAAATTGGAAGCGCGCTATACCTTGGAGGATTTACCAGACCGAACTGGCGGCCCAGCACGTTATATGAGGATCAAGCAAACAGGTCAGCGGATTGGGCTAATTACACCATTAACGCACAACTTTTGCGAAAGCTGCAACAGAGTACGTGTGACATGCACTGGTGAAATTTATACATGTCTCGGTCAGGAGGGAAGCGCTGATCTGAGAGGGCCACTACGTGCGTCTGAGACGAACGCACCACTACAAGCCGCAATTCGGTGCGCAATTGGCGCCAAACCCTTAGGCCATGATTTTGACTACTCTCGTGGTAATGAAGGTGGGAAGATGTCCCGCCACATGAGCCATACTGGTGGCTAAACTGCTTGCAAACTCTTGAGCAAGCTGTCCAACATTTTTTCACCAGCTTTAAATTCAGAAACTCTAATAAATTCATCCGCTTGATGTGCCTGTTTGATACTTCCAGGGCCACAAATCACTACCGAAAATCCTAGATTTTGAAAATGTCCACCGTCTGTACCATACGAAACAGTATGAATGCCATTATCACCTGTTAATCTTCTTGCAAGATTTTCTGCCTTGCCATCAACCTCTGCAACAACTGCTGGCCCCGGCATGACATCCATTTTAAAAAATGATTCTGGATGAATGGCCTGCATTTCTTTCTCGATTATATTCAGTTGTTTTTGAATTTTTAAACGCCAATCTTCTGGACGTTCATCACCTACACATCGCAAATCAATAGAAAAGTAACAATCTTTGGCTGTAATATTATTAGCAGTGCCACCATTGATTTGGCCAACATGCAAAGTGGTAAATGGGGGTTCATAAAGGGCCGCAATAGCAGAAGCCTCTTTTGCTTGATTTTCAATATTTTGTTTGCGGACCCACTCTACAAATCTTGCCCCACACATCACAGCCGACACACCTTGATGTAACAACGAGGAATGCACCTCATGGCCACGCACATGAAACTGTAAATCATCACAACTCTTATGACCTGTGACTACCTTCATTTCCGTAGGCTCACCAACTATTACGGCATCTACTTTTGCAAAATTATTTAGCAAGCCCTGTGAGACATCTGGAGCGCCAAGCAGCCCTACTTCTTCATCGCGTGACAAAGCAAATTGCAAAGGACGCTGCAGATCTAAAGACTTGGCCCGCACCATTGCTGCAATTGCCAAAGCCACAAAACCCTTCATATCACAGGTGCCACGCCCATAGATTTTTTCTTCTTTTTCAATAACTTTCCAGGGGTCAGTCGTCCAATCCTGCCCTTCTACTGGAACTACATCAGAGTGTGCTGATAACGCAACTCCACCGGGCAAATCTGGACCGACTTGTGCTATAAGCCCAGCTTTACTGCCATCTTCATTGAGTAGCACATGGCTGTCGATCCCATGCTGGGAGAAATAATCTCTTACAAAATATATCAATGGCAAATTTGTATCTGAACTGACACTCGGAAAGGCCACTAAGCGGTCCAACAATTGGCGGGCGGTAAGTGTATTTATCATAGAAACTATTAATATTTTTTTATTAGTACCAGTCAAGAAAAATTGAAATTATTAGTTTAGATTTTTCCTAATACGACGCAGTGCAACATATACTGCACCTACAACAACAGGGGCCACCGCCGCTGTTAGAAAAACTTTTGGTATTCCAAAAATTGAAGGAATTGGGGCTAACAGATACAACGCCAGCCCAGTAGCGTAATAACTAACAGCAACAATCGACAAGCCCTCAACAGTTTTTTGCAAACGCAGTTGCATATCTGCTCGGCGGTTCATACTTGAAAGCAGATCCTGATTTTGTCCCTGCCGCGCCACATTAACGCGTGTGCGCAACAAATCTCCAGTTCGTTTGGCCCTAGCAATCAAGTCTTGGAGACGAGAATCCATGGCCTGTACAGTCCGCATGGATGGATCATACCGCCGCATCATGAATTCACGGAATGTTTGCACTCCCTCAAAACGTTCCTCACGTAAAACCTCTATTCGTTGCGAAACAATTGCGGAATAGGCTTTACTTGCCGCAAATCTATAGGCCACCTCAGCAGAATGGCTCTCTAATTTCGCCGACATTCTTAAAAGTGCATTCAAATTTTCTTCCGCTGACACTTGTTCATCGCTCAACGCAGCAACGAGTTCGGACATGCTATCGTCCACAACGCTTAACTTGGGTGAAAGTTGACGAGCCTGAAAAAGGCCAAGCATCGACATGGTCTTATAAACTTCGATCTCATTTAGTCTTTGCACAATCCTTCCAATCCGATTACGCCCAGTGGTTGGTGCGACAAATACGGCAAAGCGGAGATGTCCATACACGTCAATTCTGTAATCGCCCGCAATAACCGCCGCACTATCCAAAACTCTACTCACAGCCAAACTTTCAGCAACAAAATGAGATTTTAGATGCCGTTCTATAGTTTTAGTGGAAGCCGTACTTTCAATTCTAATTGCCGCAGAAGTTAGGCGTACGCCCGGCATTGAAGCCAACCAATCACCCGGAAAAACGTCGAATTCAGATCCATCAAAAGGGACTTTTCCCAAGTTATCAATAATTGCGGTGTAAGTGGTAAACTCAGCATGCCGCTCCCATTTAATCCAAGCCTTACCAAGCTTTCCAAAATAATGTTTAGCATTTGGGGCGGGGTGTGGCGCACCAAACCTATCAAGAAGTTGTATTAGATGATCCCAATCAGCAGTGTCACTCCGCTCTGCATCATCATCTGAATTACCATAGGCAAAAAAAGCTGCTCGTGCCGAAGTAGATACAAGGGGAAAAGGCCGAGCGTGAAGTTCATTTGTTGCGTTAAAACGCATTGGATGATCACGCATATCTGACATTGTGCTCTCCTTTTAAAACTAGATAGGTCGGCTATCAGGCAAGTTAAAGTTTTCACAGCGTACTTTAGAATATATCAGTCGATCATTGGAAGAAGTTTATCTAGTGACACCTTGGCATCACCATAAAACATTCGTGTATTTTCCTTGAAGAAGAGTGGGTTTTCAATTCCAGAATAGCCAGTACCTTGCCCCCGCTTTGAAACAAAAACATGCTTTGCCTTCCAACATTCCAAAACCGGCATCCCAGCAATGGGACTATTCGGATCATCCTGAGCCGCTGGATTCACTATATCGTTAGACCCAATCACTATGGCTACGTCTGTTTTGGGGAAATCATCGTTTATTTCATCCATCTCCATAACAATGTCATAGGGAACTCTAGCTTCTGCCAAAAGAACGTTCATATGACCAGGAAGCCTACCCGCGACGGGGTGAATAGCAAAACGTACACTTTTACCTCGAGCGCGGAGCTTTCGGACCAGTTCTGACACCGATTGCTGTGCCTGAGCCACAGCCATTCCATAACCTGGAATGATAACAACACTGTCAGCCTCATTCAAAATGGTAGCTACTCCGTCAGCCTCAATAGCGATCTGCTCACCTTCAACTTTCATCTGCGGGCCCTTACTGGCGCCGAACCCACCCAGAATAACAGATACAAAGTTTCGGTTCATTGCCCTACACATTATGTAGCTTAAAATTGCGCCCGAAGAACCCACTAATGCACCAACTACAATTAAAAGGTCATTACCAAGGGTGAAGCCAATAGCTGCAGCCGCCCAACCCGAATAAGAATTAAGCATCGATACTACCACCGGCATATCAGCTCCACCAATACCCATTATAAGATGCCAACCGATAAAACCAGAAATGATCAAAACAGCGACCATAGTCCAAATGCCCGAGCCACCAGTATACCACATTCCTAACAAAATGCAGGCAAGTAGTGCTGAAGCATTCAAGATATGTCCGCCTGGAAGTTTGAAGGGTTTACCGTCTAACTTCCCTGCCAATTTGCCAAACGCCACAACTGAGCCAGTAAATGTAATGGCCCCAATGAAGACGCCCAGAAACACTTCAACTTTCAAAATTGCTATTTCTACTGCATCTTTTGCCGCCAGTTTTTTACCAAAGCCAGTCAAATCGCCTAAGTCACCACCATTGGCCATCAATTGGCGTACCGTTGACAGTTCGAGTTCAGCATTTAGACCAATAAAAACAGCTGCGAGACCCACAAAACTATGCAAGGCAGCAACAAGTTGGGGCATTTCTGTCATTCCAACCCGTTGGGCTACTACGACGCCAAGAAACGATCCAATGACAACCATCACCGCAATTAGTATATAATTCCCAACACCGGGACCAAATACAGTGGCGAACATTGCCAATCCCATACCTGCTATACCATACCAAACCGCGCGCTTAGCACTTTCTTGATTAGATAACCCACCGAGAGACAAAATGAACAGTACTGCTGACGCAATATAAGCAGCGGATGTTATACCTGTGGAAAGCATATTCTACCCTCCTCTAAGATTTCTGGAACATGGCAAGCATACGGCGGGTAACCATAAACCCACCAACGATATTTATTGTAGCAATCAACACCGCAGCGCCTGCCAACAGCCAGACCAAAAAGCTGCCAGAGCCAATCTGCAAAAGCGCCCCGACCACAACTATGCCTGAAATAGCATTTGTTACAGCCATTAATGGCGTATGTAAGGCATGCGATACGCCCCATATTACTTGAAAACCAATAAAACAGGACAAGACAAAAACTATGAAATGCTGCATGAAACTGGCGGGCGCGTATGCGCCAATCAAAAGCATCACAGCGCCTCCAATAATCAGCAAACTGTACTGCTGACGAGTTGCTTTACTAAAATTAGCCGCCTCCTCAGCCTTAACTTGTTCCACTGTTTTTATAGGAACGGCCTCTTTGGGTTTCGCAGCAATTGCATTTATCTTTGGTGGTGGTGGTGGAAAAGTTATCTCACCCGCGTGCGTAATTGTGGCGCCACGGATCACATCATCGTCCATATTATGAAACAATATGCCGTCTTTTTCTGGCGTTAAGTCAGCAATCATATGGCGAATATTATTAGCATAGAGTGTACTTGCCTGAGCCGCCATCCGACTTGGAAAATCTGTGTAACCGATAATGACGACGCCATTATCAGTGACTATTCTGGTATCCTTTACAGTGAGCTTGCAGTTGCCACCCTTTTCAGCCGCAAGATCGATAATTACGGAGCCAGACTTCATACTGGCCACCATATCTTCAGTCCATAATTCCGGAGCATCACAGTTTGGGATCAACGCAGTGGTAATCACGATATCAATTTCAGGTGCTATTTCTCTAAACTTTGCTAATTGGGCCGCCGCAAACTCCGGCGACGAAATCGGCGCGTATCCCCCAGTTACAGCACCATCAGCCTGTTCATCTGCAAAGTCCAAAAACACAAACTCTGCACCCATCGATTCAACTTGCTCTGCGACTTCTGGACGAACGTCGAAGGCGTAGGTGATTGCGCCAAGTGAGGTTGATGTTCCAATGGCTGCAAGGCCCGCAACTCCAGCACCAATAATCAAAACTTTAGCTGGAGGAACTTTGCCTGCAGCAGTAACTTGCCCAGTAAAAAAACGGCCGAAATTATTGCTTGCTTCAATAACTGCACGATACCCGGCGATATTTGCCATTGAAGAAAGAGCATCCATTTTTTGTGCCCTACTGATCCGTGGGACCATATCCATTGCAATAACACTTGCACCCTTTGAGCACGCCAATTCAATTAAGTTTGCTTCCGAGCCAGGATCAAAAAATGATATTAGAGTTTTTGAACTAGAAAGCCGTTTTACCTCATTTGCATTTGGTGGGCGTACTTTTGTTACAATGTCGCAAGCCTTCGTGACTGCCGCAGCACTTGACGCAATAGTAACACCTGCTGATTTATATTCAGCGTCGTTGAAACCAGCTGCTAAGCCCGCTCCTCTTTCAATCACACACTCGTGGCCAAGCTTTTGTAGCTGCAACGCACTTTCCGGAGTAAGTGCTACACGCTGCTCACCTTCAGATATTTCTTTTAGAGTTCCAACTTTCAAGATTTTCGTCCTTTCATGACGGGGCTTCTCACCACTCAGAATTCACGGTTGAATTACATTTGATATTTAGCGCCGTAGTTACCGTGCGCAACAATATTGCGCAACAGATCAAGCGTGGCGTTTCGCCGCGAAACGTGAGTATATTTTACTATACTATTATTAAGGAGAATATTTGTGACACTCACAGGAAAAAAAGCCGTTGTTACAGGCGGTGGAACCGGAATTGGAATAGCAATTGCACGCAGGTTGGCCACTGAAGGGTGCAAGGTCGCAATAACTGGCCGTCGGCTAGATGTACTTAACGAGGCATGTAAGCCCTTCGGAGGGATCCCCATTAAAATGGACGTGTCTCAAGAGATCTCTGTTGTCGATGGGATGCAACGCATAGCAGATCAACTGGGTACGATTGATATCTGTGTAGCTAATGCAGGAATTGCAGAGGGACAGAATATTCGCAATTCCAGCCTCGAGTTTTGGCGCAATATTATGGCGGTTAATTTAGATGGGACTTATTTAACAGTGAGAGAGGCCTTGCGGCATATGCCAGTAAAAAAATGGGGCCGTATAATTGCTGTTGCCTCTATTGCTGGACTTCGTGGTTTAAAAGGCGCTCACGCCTATAGCGCATCAAAACATGGCGTTGTGGGAATGATACGCGCTCTATCGTCGGACCACGCAAAATTACCCATAACTTTTAATACTATTTGTCCAGGATACGTGGATACTGATATTATCAAACGAAACGCAAAAAACATCTCCAGTCGCACACAAATGAGTGAGGATGCTGCCCGAGATCTGATGGTTAAACTGAATCCCCATGGCCGCTTGATAACTCCGGATGAAATTGCAACTGCTGCATTGTGGATCTGTTCCAAAGGTGCAGACAGCTACGATGGCCAAGCTCTAGAAATTTCTGGAAGCCAGCCCTGATTAATGTCTAACTATCCCTCCACCATCGGTTAACTGCAGCCCCGAAAGCTGCAAACAAAGACTTTGATACTGGATCGTCGCTTGCACGGTATTCAGGATGCCATTGGACTCCGATAGCAAAGCCTTTTGCGTCAATAACATAAATAGCTTCTGGTGTACCATCCGATGCATGCCCATCTATAGATATTCGCGCGCCAGTATTTTTGATACCCTGGCCATGTAGCGTGTTAGTCCATACGGAGTCATCGCCAAACAATTTTGCAAAAACTCCACCAGGAGTGAGGGTGACTTCGTGTCTAATTGCAAACTTTTCGTCTAATGTGCCCCCCGGCGGCATTCGGTGATTTTCCCGGCCAGGTAGATCTCGAATTTCTGGGTATAGGCTTCCACCCATTGCTACATTTAATTCTTGAAAGCCGCGGCATATCGCGAGCATTGGCTGGCCACGCTCAACTAAAGCTCGAATTAATGGGAGGGTCAGCCCATCTCTTTTTTCATCCATCGCCCCATGAGCGTCAGTAAGCGGCTCACCATATTCTTTTGGGTGAACATTTGGACGTCCACCGGTAAAGACAAAACCGTCACATGTATCCATGATATCTTCAATTGGTACAAGCTTTTGATCAGGAGGAATGATCAAAGGTAACGCGCCACAGATTTCACGTACAGCCCAGGCATTCATATCACCTGAAGCATGAACAGGATAATCATCATTTATTAAATAGTGGTTACCAATGATGCCTACCACGGGACTGGGCATACAAATTCCTTAACATTGTACATTCTGGCAACCATATCTATTCGGTACAAATTTTCAAAGCATAAAGAAGAAAAACCGCAGAGGGCCGGATAATCAACATCTTATTCGCTTTCAATTATTTTCGCTTTACCGTTAATTGATAGAAAATGCTTAATCAATATCAGACTAAAACAATAAGGTTAATTTTTTATAAATAGATTAATATTATTTTTGTGTAGATTAACTTTTAAATATTTCTGGTGAGCTTTTAACCGTCCCCGAAAAATCCTGCAGCATCAATACCTGCTAAGGCTGCAATAAGGTCATGATCTGAGCTGTCTCCAGTTACTCCAACAGCACCAACCACCTCGCCATTTAAATCACGAACAAGCACTCCACCAGGCACAGGGATAACCTTTCCACCGTAAACACCATTCACCGCAGCCATGAAATAAGCCTGCTCTTCCGCACGTGCCATTTGCGCACTGCCTGGCATACCTAACATTACACTTCCGTAGGCCTTGCCTTGCGCAATCGCAAATCTACCAGGAGCGGCACCATCTTCACGTTCAAACGCTATGACGTGGCCCCCTGCGTCTAGGACTACCACAGATAGAGGCTTTAAGCCCAAATCATTACCTTTTTTTAAAGATGACCGAATCATGATTTGAGCATCACTTAGTTTAATACATGGCATTGTTTTCTCTTTCCGTATCAAGACTATTTATTTGACAACTAAACGATATTATCTCGCAACTTGTGTTTATAGAGCCTTCAACTCCAATCGGCGGCGATGTAGAACTGGTTCGGTATAACCAGATGGTTGCGTCCTGCCTTCAAAAACTAAGTCACAGGCTGCTAAAAATGCAATGCCATCAAAATCTGGGGCCATGGGCACATAGGATGGATCCTGGCAATTTTGTTCATCAACCACTCTAGCCATTTTCTTCATTGCACTCAGTACAATCTCACGATCAACGACCGCGTGGTGAAGCCAATTGGCGAGGGCTTGCGACGAAATACGGCAAGTAGCCCGATCCTCCATCAGCCCAATATTGTTAATATCTGGAACCTTTGAACATCCAATGCCACTATCTACCCACCTAACCACGTATCCCAAAATTCCTTGTGCATTATTCTCAATTTCTTTTGTCAGTTCTTCTGGTGACCAATTATTGCCAGAAGAGATTGGTATCGAAAGTAACTCATCTAACCCCCAACGAGCGCCTTTTTCTTTGAGACGTCGCTGTTCATCCATCACATCAACCTGATGGTAGTGAGTGGCGTGCAAGGTTGCGGCAGTTGGGCTCGGCACCCATGCGCAAGTTGCACCAGATTTAGGATGCCCTATTTTTTGTGTAAGCATGTCTTCCATTAAATCTGGCATCGCCCACATCCCTTTTCCGATCTGCGCATTGCCCTGAAAACCACAGGCTAGGCCAATATCGACATTACGATCCTCATAAGCATTAATCCAAGGCGAGAGCTTCATTTGGCCTTTTGGGATCATTGCCCCAGCTTCCATGGAGGTGTGGATTTCGTCTCCGGTACGGTCTAGAAATCCAGTATTTATAAAAGCAACCCTCGACTTAGCCGCGTAAATACATGCTTTTAGGTTGACACTCGTGCGACGTTCTTCATCCATAATACCCAACTTAACAGTATTTTGTGGCAGACCTAAAATTCGCTCAACATAAGTGAAAATCTGATCCGTAAATGCCACTTCTTCTGGACCATGCATTTTAGGTTTAACCACATAAACAGAGCCAAAAAGAGAGTTGCCCCCTGGCTTGTCTAGATCGTGCATTGCAATCAAAGTTGTACAGAGGGCATCTAGTAGACCCTCTCCAATTTCTAACCCGTCTCGGTCAATAACAGCTGGGTTTGTCATCAGATGGCCTACGTTACGAATTAGCATCAATGCTCGACCTTTTAAATTAACTTGCAGTCCCGCTTTAAAATAAGCCAAATCATTATTTAAAGTACGGTCAAAGGTTTTGCCATCTTTCGTTACACCTTCACGCAGATCACCGCGCATCAGTCCTAACCAGTTCTTATAAGCTACAACTTTATCTGGAGCATCAACTGCTGCGACGGAATCTTCACAGTCCATTATTACAGAAATGGCACTCTCCAAACAAATATCATTAACATTAGCCCTATCGCTAGAACCGACATTTCCATCAGGATCAATTTTTATGATAATGTGGAGGCCATTTTTTTGTAAAAATAATTCAATAACTTCGCCGTCATTAGTTTGGTTCATACCGACGTATTGTTGCGGAAAAGCTAAAGCTGGTACTAGTTGATGGTTAACAATTTTATAGCCATCAACTTCTGCATGGGATCCATGCGCCAGAGGAACAGCCCCATCAAGATAATCTTTGGCCCAGCTAATCACCCGCCCACCTCGAACCGCGTCATAGCCTTGAGATGCTGGTAAATCGCCCATTGCGTCAGTACCATAAAGAGCGTCGTAAAGGCTGCCCCAGCGCGCGTTTGCTGCGTTTAATGCATAACGAGCGTTCATGATTGGGACAACCAACTGCGGTCCTGGAATCGAGGCAATTTCCGGATCAATATTTTGTGTCGAGATCTGAAACTCGTTTGGTTCAGTAACAAGATATCCAATATCACTTAGAAAACCTTGATATTTTGCTGGATCATGTTCCCTGCCACGGTTATCGATGTGCCAGCGATCAATTTTAGCCTGCATTTTTTCGCGCTCTGCCAGCAAAGCTCGGTTTTTTGGCCCAAGTTCATGAGTGATTTCTGCCAAACCGGTCCAAAACTGATTAGCCGTGACACTTAGGCCAGGCAACACTTGTAATTCAATGAAATTGAAAAGCTCATTCGCAATCGAAAGTCCAGCCACGGGGGTACGGTTTGACATAAGTTAAAGCTCCAAATTGCAGTGGTAGGTTTCGAATTTCTGCAGTCAATAATCCGAATAGCTTTCCCTGACTTCACAGGCAAGCCAAGTTTAAAATTATTTCAGTCTGATTTCTTCATTTAAAAGCAAGTTGCCAATTTAAAATAAAAAAATTCATGGATATTACAACTCATGGCAAAGAAGGTTATGGAAAATAAAAAAACGCGTCGGAGCCGTCATGACAAATCAAGATACACAGACCATTTACCTCTCTGATTACCAACCACCTGCTTTTCTTGTTGACCATGTAGAGCTCGAATTTGTGCTAGACCCGTTTTGTACGCGAGTACTTTCAACAATAAAGTTTCGGAAAAATCCAGAAAGCAAAATCACTAAATTTTTTTTGCATGGTGAAGAACTGAAATTTATTTCTGCGCAAATTAACGGCGTTAATGTGAAACCTTTACTTACCGAAGCAGGCCTTTCGTGCGAAGTTCCAGACACACCCTTCACCTGGCAAGCCGAGGTTGAGATTAACCCAAGTGCTAATACAGCCTTGTCCGGCCTTTACATGTCTAATGGGATGTTTTGCACGCAGTGCGAACCAGAGGGTTTCAGGCGGATAACATATTACCCTGATCGGCCAGATGTCATGGCAACATTTGACGTTAAAATCCACAGCGACCTACCCTATGCTCTGTCTAACGGTGAACCATTAGGACGGACGGGAAATGTAACAAAATGGAGTGACCCTTGGCCAAAACCTTCTTATCTTTTTGCCTTGGTAAGTGGTACGTTTGAGGTATTTTCCGACCAGTTTACAACAATGTCAGGCAAGTTAATTGACTTAAATATTTATGTTCGGAAGGGTGACGAAGATAAATGTGCTTTTGCCATGAAATCTCTCCAGAGCAGTATGCATTGGGATGAAAAAAGCTATAACCGTGAATACGATCTTAGTATATTTAATATAGTGGCTGTCGACGACTTCAATATGGGAGCCATGGAGAACAAGGGCTTAAATATTTTCAACTCGTCAGCCGTCTTAGCCAGTGCCGAAACCTCTGTAGACCGTAATTTTGAAAGTATTGAAGCGATAATTGCGCATGAGTACTTTCACAACTGGACAGGTAACCGTATCACGTGTCGTGATTGGTTTCAGTTAAGTTTAAAAGAGGGCCTTACAGTCTTTAGGGACCAAGAGTTTAGTGCTGATATGCGTGGGACTGATGTTCGGCGGATTGAGGATGTAAAAGCCCTCCGTAATCGCCAGTTTCGAGAAGATAACGGCCCACTTGCACACTCTGTGAGGCCGGACAGCTTTGTTGAGATTAATAATTTTTATACAGCAACAGTCTATGAAAAAGGTGCTGAACTAATTCGAATGCTGAAAGCACTCGTAGGAGAAGACAAGTATAAGACAGCCCTTGATCTCTATTTTAAACGGCACGACGGCCAAGCATGTACAATTGAAGATTGGTTGCAAGTTTTTAGTGACACTACGGATGAGAGCTTCGACCAATTCAAATTGTGGTACAGTCAAGCTGGTACACCCCAAATTAAAGTTGATGAGAGCTTTGTCGACGGTACGTTGACCCTAAAGCTAAGCCAATCGATCCCCAACACGCCAGGTCAAAAAAACAAGCAACCAATGGTTATGCCCGTTGCATTAGGTTTGCTAAACACTGATGGGTCTGAGGTCCTCTCAACACAAATGTTAACATTAGATCAAATGTCCCAAATCTTTTCTTTTACTGGTCTCAAAGAAAAACCAATTCTGTCAATATTGCGAGGATTTTCCGCACCAGTAACTCTAAAACACGTCACCACAGAAGCTGAACAATTAGTCCTACTTAAACACGACACTGATATGTTTAATCGCTGTGAAGCTAGTCGTAATTTAGGCTTAGAAAGTTTAATTGGGATGGTACTAAAAGGTACATCAGCAAAAACTGTTTATATGGAATCCTTGCTACAATTAATTGCAGATGAAAACCTAAATCCAGCCTTCCGTGCGCTTTGCTGCGCTTTACCCAATCAGGACGAAATAGCAAAAGCTCTAGCAGATAGGCGGCTTATACCAGACCCAATCGAGATACATAAAGCGCACAAAGCTCATTCTATGCAGATGGCTGAACTAGGTCACAATATTTTTACTAAAGTATATTACTATCATACGGTTAAAGGAGATTACTCACCAAACGAAGCAGATTGTGGCCACCGTGCTCTAGCCAACCTTGCGCTGCATTATGTAACGCTATTGGATAATGGCAACTTAGCCCAGCAGCAATTTAATAATGCAGATAATATGACGCTTCAACTGCCAGCACTTAGTAACCTGATAAAAGCTGGTAATGGGGCTCAAGCCATTACAAATTTTTATGAACAGTGGCGTAATGAAAGACTAGTTATCGACAAATGGTTTAGTCTCCAGGTAGCGAGCTGCGAACCAGGCGCCGCAGTTTCTGTTGCTGCGGCTCTAATAAAACATCCTGATTTCACACTGAAAAACCCCAACAGGTTTCGTGCATTAATTGAGGCATTAGCGATGACACCAGCAGCCTTTCACCAACCAGATGGTTCAGCATACAATCTGGTTACAAATCAATTGATTGCCTTAGATGATTTGAACCCACAGCTTTGCGCCCGCATGACTACTGTCTTTGACACTTGGAAAATATATGACAAAAGCCGCCAAATAATGATTAATACTGCACTAAAGCGTATCGCTAAAAAACCAAATCTATCTCGAGATACAAGTGAAATTTTAGCCCGCCTATTAAATGCATAGGTTAACCCAAAAAGTGCAGTTTTATGCATGATTGCGAACAGACGTCTTGTTCCTTTTTGTAGATAGCAATACAACGAATGTAGATAAATTTATTAGGCGAGGCATCACAATGCTGGATCAAACATTTCAGACACCAGCACCAAAAGTTATTGCGGGGGCAAAACACAATTGGGAACTTGTCATAGGACTAGAGGTCCACGCGCAAGTGAGCAGTAATGCTAAACTCTTCTCTGGTGCATCAACTACCTTTGGGGCAGAGCCTAATTCAAACGTAGCCTTTGTAGACGCTGGTATGCCTGGCATGCTGCCTGTGATAAACGAAGAATGTGTCGCTCAGGCCGTAAGAACAGGATTGGGGCTAAAAGCTAATATCAATTTATTGTCAGCCTTTGACCGTAAAAACTATTTTTATCCTGATTTGCCACAGGGCTACCAGATCAGTCAATTATACCATCCTATTGTCGGCGAAGGTGAAGTCTTCGTAGAAATGGACGATGGAACCGCACGTACTGTTCGTATTGAACGTATTCACCTCGAGCAAGACGCTGGAAAGTCTGTTCATGATATGGATCCAAACAATTCTTTTGTAGACCTCAACCGCACTGGTGTTGCCTTAATGGAGATAGTTAGTCGCCCGGACATTCGAGGTCCTGAGGAAGCGGCTGCTTACGTCACCAAATTACGTCAAATTATGCAATATTTGGGAACATGTGATGGCAACATGCAAAATGGTAGTCTCAGAGCTGATGTAAATGTCTCAGTTTGCCGTCCAGGTGAATACGAAAAGTATCAAGCTACACAAGATTTCACTCATCTTGGAACTCGTTGCGAAATTAAAAATATGAATTCAATGCGGTTTATGCAAGCGGCCATTGACTTTGAAGCTAGGCGCCAAATAGCAATCTTAGAAGATGGCGGCATCGTTAATCAAGAAACTCGCCTATATGACGCCGATAAAAACGAAACTCGGTCTATGCGGTCAAAAGAGGAAGCGCATGACTATAGATATTTTCCCTGCCCAGACCTTCTGCCGCTTGAGATAGAGCAGGACTGGGTCGATGAGCTTGCAACGAAATTGCCGGAATTACCTGATGCTAAAAAGTCGCGCTTTATGTCTAGTTTCAACCTATCCAATTATGATGCTGGCGTTTTGACGGCAGATACTCAAAATGCAACTTATTTTGAACAAGTGGCAAACGGCCGTGACGGTAAAGCTGCCGCAAACTGGGTAATAAATGAGTTATTTGGCAGAATGAAAAAAGAAGGCGTGACAGTTTCATATTGTCCCGTTTCACCAGATCAACTCGGCAGTATTATCGACCTGATAGCCAATGGTGAAATTTCTGGAAAAATCGCAAAAGAACTTTTTGAAATTGTTTACACTGAGGGCGGTAATCCAGCCGATATTGTTAGTAGTCGAGGCATGACGCAAGTCACAGATACTAGTGCCATTGAGGCTACGGTAACCCAAATTATTGCAGATAATCCAATCCAAGTTGAGAAGGCAAAACAAAATCCAAAATTAGCCGGTTGGTTTGTCGGTCAGGTAATTAAAGCAACAGGCGGTAAAGCTAATCCACAACTTGTAAATCAAATTGTGGCATCAAAGCTTAGTCTTTAGGTGCCACGTACTTTAAGCGCTAAAGCATGGATTTTTTCCATCACTGCGGATCCAAGAGCGGTATGAATGGCGCGATGCTGAGTAAGTCTGTTCATAGTAGAAAAACAAGCAGCTACAATTTCCACCTCAAAGTGACTTTGCCCACCTTCCTGAAATCCTGAGTGCCCTCGATGGGCTTCTGAAACATCTAAAACAACTAATTCGATAGGATCAAAGCTATGTTGGAGAATTTTTTCAATCTCATCTAGCATTCTTTCATTTTTTTTCATGTTAGCCCCTTACATCTTTTCCATTCAGCCCTACACTCTACTCTTCGAGTCGGAAAGTTGATTGCAATGAATAAAGATGATCCCTTTGGGTTTGATATGTCCGTTTCTACGGCAAAAAAGAACAATCCGCGCGGTCGCCGGGGCATGTCTGGTGCCTTTGAAACATCTAGGCGGCAGTGTGAAAATTCAGGTTGTCACGAGCCAGCAAAGTATCGTGCCCCAAAATCACCTGATATTTTAGATGATTATTTTTGGTTTTGTAAGGATCATGTACGTGAATATAATTTAAAGTGGAATTTTTTTGATGGCTCGTCTGAGGAGGAGCTACAAAAACAAATGGATAGTGACAGAGTTTGGGAGCGGGAAACCAAGCCATTTAAAACAAGTGAAGAACAACGGGCTTGGTCAAGGCTGGGTGTCGATGATCCCCATCAAGTTCTTGGAGCAAACGCCACCCAAAATCCTGGAAAATCTATTACTGGTGCCACACGAAAATTACCATCTTCTGAGCGACGAGCGCTAGATGTCCTTGAGGCAAAAGACCACTGGGCAAAAGCAGAAATCCGTAAATCCTACAAATCCTTGATAAAGATATTACATCCAGACATGAACGGTGGTGACCGAAGTCAAGAAGAACAACTAAGTGAAGTTGTGTGGGCTTGGGACCAGATAAAAGATAGCCGAAGTTTTAAGTAAAATATAAAATTGTGGAACTTAGTTTGAATACTAGCTTGCGCCCTAACGAAGTTTTAAGTTCAAGATTATATAAATTGTAGTGGTGAATTTCTTCTTCCCCTTGCCCTAGCACACATTTTGTTGCACGAGGCGTTCTTGGCTGAATACCTGACTAAAGGAATAATAATATGGATGACTCAAACCTAGATATCGATACACATCCGACTGAGGATGTATCTGTACGCCAAGTGTATGGAATTGATTCAGACATGATAGTAAAAGGGTTTGCAGAACGGACTGCCCGAGTGCCCGCATTTGACAGTACATATAAATTTGACCCAGATACGACCCTCGCGATCCTGGCAGGGTTTTCTCATAACCGTCGTGTGATGATCCAAGGCTATCATGGAACTGGTAAGTCAACGCATATAGAGCAGGTAGCTAGCCGGCTAAACTGGCCAACTGTACGGGTCAACTTGGACAGCCACATAAGTCGCATCGACCTTATTGGTAAAGACGCCATAAAACTAAAGGACGGAAAGCAGATAACTGATTTTCAGGAAGGTATCCTTCCATGGGCTTTGCGAAATCCAACCGCTATAGTGTTTGATGAATACGATGCCGGTCGAGCAGACGTGATGTTTGTGATTCAACGTGTCCTAGAAGTTGATGGAAAACTAACGCTGTTAGATCAAAATAAGGTTATTACACCACACCCATATTTTCGCATATTCTCGACCGCTAATACAGTAGGCTTGGGCGATACTACTGGCCTTTACCACGGGACCCAGCAGATAAATCAAGGCCAAATGGACCGGTGGAGCCTCGTGGCCACTCTAAATTATCTTCCAGTTGAAGCAGAAGCTGCAATCGTGCTGTCAAAAAATGAGAGTTATGACACAGAAGCTGGACGCAAAACTATTAAACAGATGGTTACTGTGGCCGAGCTAACCCGAACTGCGTTTATGAGTGGTGACTTATCGACAGTTATGTCACCACGAACAGTGATATCTTGGGCTCAAAATACAGAAATCTTCCGCAATGTGGGTTACGCTTTCAGGCTAAGCTTCCTAAACAAATGCGATGAACTTGAGCGACAAACGGTAGCTGAGTTTTATCAAAGATGTTTTGATGAAGAATTACCAGAGTCTGCGGTCTCAATGAGTATGTCATAAGTTAATAATATATTTTTAGACAGAAGGTTAAAACTGTAGTGTTCAAAAAATATCACATAAATGTATTATCTACTTTTTTTGTTAGAAGTTTTTTGTCGCCACTGAAGACTAATATCTCTAAAAAGTTTGGTGTTTACTTAAGCATCATCTTCATACGGAATAGTGTCGCAAGTTTATATAATACGGTTAGATATTTAAAAGATTTTTGTAATGTAAGTAGCCACAGCCACAGTGAACCACTTTAATGCAAAATAACGATAACCCAGCAGACCCATTCAAAAAAGCATTGGCTGAAGCAACAAAAGTTCTAGCTAACGATCCTGAGCTTTCAATTACTTATTCAGTAGACCCCCCAGGCAGCTCTCCAGACAGCATACGCCTGCCTCAAGTCAGCCGAAAAATGACAAGACAAGAAGTTCTACTTGCAAGAGGCACGGCTGATGCAATGGCGATGCGGCACAAATATCATAATCTCAGCACCTTCAATCGCTACGCGCCGCAGGGGCAAATGGCGAAGGATATTTACGACGCCATGGAAACTGCCCGTTGTGAAGCAGTTGGTTCAAAGGATATGCCAGGAACTGCCAGTAACATTGACGCAAAGATTGAAAATGAAGCTTTACGTCAAGGCTTTGGAGACATTAAAGAAGCAAGCCAGGCACCACTAGCCACCGCTGCAGGCTATCTGGTGAGGCATTTGGCCACTGGCCGCGACCTTCCTAAAGATGCTGCAAATGTCATGAACCTTTGGCGCAGTTTTATTGAGGGACAAACAGAAGGTAATCTAGAAGGTTTAGAGAAAAGCTTGGCCGATCAAGCAAGCTTTGCCAAATTTGCACGTCAGATTATAAAGGACTTAGGTTATGGCGACCAATTAGGCGATGACCCCGATTATGAAGATGACCCAGATGATCAAGCTAATGCTGAAGAGGATGATCAGCCCGACAGCTCTGGAGAAGACGACAATAACGAAGAACAAGATACCGATGCAAGTCCAGAACAAAGCCAAGGCGACCAGCAAGACGCTGCCAGTGCGCAGGTATCTTTAGATGATATGGCCGAAAGTGAAATGGGTGAAGAGGCAGAAATGCCAGATGGCGATTCTCCAGTAGAACCACCAGCATCTCAGCCAATATCAGATGCTGATCCAGGCTATGCGGTCTATCAGGCTAATTTTGATGAAGAAATTCGTGCGGAAGAATTGGCTGACCCCCAAGAGCTAGAGCGTTTAAGGGCTTATCTTGATCAGCAATTAGAACCACTAAAGGGTGCAGTCGGCCGTTTAGCCAACAAATTACAACGTCGACTACAGGCTCAGCAAAACCGTAGCTGGGAATTTGACCTCGAAGAAGGTACCTTAGATGCAGGCCGACTAGCACGAGTGGTAGCCAGCCCCACGACCCCCTTATCTTTCAAGGTAGAAAAAGATACTGAATTTAGGGATACTTGTGTAACCCTTTTGTTGGACAACTCTGGCTCTATGCGGGGACGGCCTATCTCGATTGCTGCAATCTGCGCAGATGTTTTGGCGCGCACGTTGGAACGCTGCAGCGTTAAAGTTGAAATATTGGGTTTCACTACAAGAGCGTGGAAGGGTGGCCAAAGCCGTGAGGGATGGCTAGCAGAGGGACGACCTCAGAACCCTGGCCGGTTAAATGACCTGCGCCACATTATATATAAAAGTGCAGATGCCCCGTGGCGTCGTGCCCGACCAAATCTTGGCCTCATGATGAAAGAGGGCCTGTTGAAAGAGAATGTTGATGGTGAGGCCCTAGAATGGGCGCATCGGCGGATGACCGCACGAACAGAGGCCCGTAAAATTTTAATGGTAATTTCAGACGGTGCGCCAGTTGACGATAGTACCCTATCAGTAAACCCAGCAAATTATTTAGAGAAGCATCTTCGAGACGTGATTGCGATGGTTGAGAAACGCCGCCAGGTTGAGTTATTAGCGATCGGTATTGGCCATGATGTTACACGTTATTATGAGAGAGCAGTTACAATAACAGATGTCGAGCAACTGGCCGGTGCTATGACAGAGCAACTGGCTAGTTTATTTGAAGTCAATACGCGCGCGCAGGCCCGTACCATGGGATTAAAGCGCGCGAGTTAGTAAAATAATTACTGTTGCCGATAGCGCATTTCTGTAACATTCTATAAAATAGTGTACTCGTTTAGGACTAGCCTATTGTTTCAGAATTTTAACTCAATAGCGCACCCAGATCAGGGGCCGCCACGTTTGGCAAAGCTACGATCGTGGATTATTGATCAAGGATTAAATGGATTTATTATTCCACGTTCAGACTGCCATCAGGGCGAATATGTAGCTGCGTGTGATGAGCGTTTATCGTGGCTTACAGGGTTTACAGGGTCTGCTGGTTTTGCGTGCGTCTTGCATCATAAAGCAGGAGTATTTGCGGACAGCCGATATAGATTACAGGTTCAAAATCAAGTAGCATCAACATTTACTCTTGTGAACTGGCCTGAAATAAAGCTTCATGAGTGGCTTAAATCAAATTCAACATCAACGGCAATTATCGGTTTTGATCCTTGGTTACACACAGTGGATCAAATTGAGACATTAGAGGCTAATCTTGTTGGCTCCAATATTAGTTTGCAACCTTGTCAAAATGCCATTGATGCCATCTGGACCAATCGTCCACCTCCACCAGAAGTATTAGCCTGGGAACATCCCTCGAAGTTTTGTGGTGAGAGTTCAATAACTAAAATTAATAAAATTGCGTCCTTAATAGCAGGTCTTGGTGCCGATTTAGGCATTCTTACCCTACCAGACAGCATCTGCTGGCTTTTAAATATACGAGGCGCAGATGTGGCACGCACTCCAATTGTACATTGTTTTGCAGCATTATCGTCCGACGGTAAGGTAACAGTGTTTGGAGATCAAAAAAAATTAAAAATATTAAACCTTAACCCCACTATCACACTTTTAGGTTGGGGTGACTTTGAAACCTATCTTGCTAATATTATTGGTAAGATTGTCATAGACGCTAAATCTCTCCCAAAAGCTGCCTTGTATGCGCTAGAGAAGGGGTCGAGCGACATATTGTTCAAAAATACAGATCTTTGCGCCATAGAAAAAGCGTGTAAAAACAAGACAGAAATAAACGGTGCGCGCAACGCACATATTCGTGACGGCGCAGCAATGGTTTCTTTTTTGGCCTGGTTCGACGCCGCTGATCACTCTGAATTAGATGAAATTCAAGTTGTTAAATCTCTAGAGAGCTTTCGGGCAGAGTCAAATCTCTTACATGACATCAGTTTTGATACGATTAGTGGGAGTGGCCCTAACGGCGCTATAGTTCATTATCGAGTAACTCATGAAACTAATCGCAAACTTGACTCGAATAGTCTACTTTTGATCGATAGCGGAGCTCAATATTGGGATGGAACGACTGACTTAACCCGAACACTACCACTTGGAAACCCAAGCCTGGCAATGAGGCAAGCTTTTACCCGCGTTCTCCAAGGTATGATTGCAATTTCACAGATCCGGTTTCCAAAAGGTTTAACCGGTAGAGACCTAGATCCACTGGCACGAGCACCTCTTTGGATGGCGGGACAAGATTATGACCATGGAACAGGTCACGGTGTTGGCAGTTTTCTCTCCGTTCATGAAGGACCCCAGCGTATTTCACGCATGACAGATATCGAGCTTCAAGAAGGGATGATAATATCAAACGAGCCAGGATACTATCTCGAAGGAAGCTTTGGGATCCGCATTGAAAACCTACTGGTTGTAAAGCAAGCACCAAACATGCCCAATGGCGACCCAAGAGATATGTGGAGTTTTGAAACCCTAACTTTTGTTCCAATTAGTAAAAATTTAATAGAAACCAGAATGCTAACAGAGCCAGAAACCTTATGGTTAAACTCTTATCATCACATGGTACGAACAAAATTGGCCCCATATATCAACTCAGTTACAAAAGACTGGCTAATCAAAGCCACTTCAGAAATTTAGATGCTAATTATATCAGCTAGAAGTATTTTTGGCTAATACTGCTAAATTTTTTCGCTAGTATTCTAGGTTATTGTTTTTTTAGTTTAAGTAAGGAGCGCGCAGCGTCCCGGGCTTCATCAGTAATTACTTCACCCGCTAGCATTCGCGCAATTTCGTCCACACGGTCCTCAGGATTTAATCTTGTTACTTTTGAAAAAGCTTTTTCATCCTTTATATTTTTTTCTACTCTCCAGTGTGCGAGGCCCAATGCAGCAACTTGTGGCGAATGTGTCACCACCAAAACTTGCCCTAAACTGGCTAAATTGACCAATCGACGCCCCACCGCATCCGCAGTTGCACCACCAACACCGCGATCGATTTCATCAAAAATTATTGTGTGGTCAGACACATCTTTCGAAAGGCAAACCTTTAGAGCAAGAAGAAAACGGCTCAATTCGCCACCAGAAGCAATTTTTTCTAATGGCCCTGTTGGCGATCCAGGATTAGTAGCTACAGTGAAAGAAACTTTATCAGCGCCCGATGGCCCACTCTCCTGGTCCACAATTTCTGTTTTAAATATGGCACGTTCCATTTTCAAAGGTACCAGCTCAGCCAACATCATTTTATCTAAACTTTTTGCCGCAGATATGCGGGCCTTACGTAGTTGCCACATTGCATTGTTATATTTTTTAAATTTATTCTTTATATCAAGTTCAAGTTGCTCAAGATCAGCCGCTCCACAATCTAAGCTATCTAATTTTTTTGAAAGTTCCATCAGAACTGTAGGAAGTTCATCCGGAACTATAGAATGCTTGCGCGCAGCAGCTCTGATTGCAAATAACCGTTCTTCTGTTTGCTCAAGCTCTACTGCGTCAAAGTTAAGATTTGAGAGTACAGCTTCAATCTCTTGTTGTGCTTTACTCACCACATTCAATGCCAACGCTAAGGTTTCAGAAGCAGGCCCAAGCTGTCCATCAAGTTTCTCAGCAGCATTTTCAATCCAAAGGATAGCATCACTTATCTGGGATTCAGCACCACCCCCAGAAATAGCTTCAAGTGACTTTGAAACATCAACCTTTATTTTTATAGCAGATTGCATCAAACGCCGGTGCGCATCCAAACTATCGTCATCACCTTTTTGGACATCAAGTTGTGACAATTCTGCTACTGTGTGGCGCAAATAATCTTCCTCTTCCTGAAAGGTTTTCATTTGCGTTGCCATTTCTACCAAGGCTTTATTAGCAATAGCCATTTCATCCCATGCTACGGCACAGTTATTTTTTAAATTATTTGCTCTTGCGTAATCATCCAACAGCACTTTATGACCTCTGACATTTAACAATCCCCGATCATCATGTTGGCCATGTAACTCAAGTAGCTTATCACTTATTTGGCGCACTTCCTGCGCCGAACAACGTCGTCCATTTACAAAGGAGTTTTTACGACCATCTTGGGTGCTAATACGACGCAATATAAGTTCACCATCTAATTCTATGCCGCTATCCAGTAAAATATTATTGACTGGATGATCGGACTGAATATCAAACCATGCGGTGACTTCGCCTTGGTCAGCCCCCTGCCGAACAAGGTGGGCTTGTCCGCGCCATCCCAACACAAAACCTAGACAGTCAAGTAAAATTGATTTCCCAGCACCAGTTTCGCCAGTCAATACATTCAAACCTTGCTCAAACGTTAATTCTAACTCATCAATTATGAGCATATCTTTAATGATTAAACCTCTTAGCATTGGCGCCTCACTAAAGTTAAAGCCATTGACCTTTTATCATTTGGCGATAGACCGTTACAAGCCAATTTCCACCAAATGGGACCGGTTTCAATCCCTGACCACTAAGCAAATTTTTGGTGTCATTATACCAATCTGTAGATTTATAATTAAGTTTTAGAACAGCACCTGCAGATTGAGCCTCTTCAGTTAGACCAAGTGAAATATAGGACTCAACCAAACGATGAAGCGCTTCCGGAGTTTGGTTTGTAGATTTAAAATCTTCAATAACAATACGAAAACGATTTACAGCCGCTGTGTAATGCCCTTTTTCCAAATAGTAACGACCGACCTCCATTTCTTTGGTAGCCAAATGATCGAGTGTCCTATCGAATTTAAGTTTTGCGACCTGAGAGTATTCACTATTTGGATACCGATCTATTATTACTCTCAGTGCCTCCAGCGCATTAGTGGCAACACCTTGATCGCGACCAATCTCATCGATTTGATCATAATAGCTCAGCGCCAAAAGGTATTGTGCGTAGGCGGCGTCATCAGCAGCTGGATAGAAATCAAGATAGCGTTGGGCAGCACTCCTGGTATTGGGATAATCAAGGCTTTGGTGAAAACTGAAAGCTTGCATAATCAGCCCCCGCTTAGCCCACTCTGAATAGGGATAAAGACGTTCTATTTCACCATAATACTCTGCAGCTTTCATGAAGTTTTTTTGTTTTAATTTTGAATCAGCTTTATCATAAATTTCCCGTGCAGAATAGCTTTCTATAGGATCCTCCAACCCAAACGAAACTTGATCACATCCAAATATGCTTACGCTCAGAATAGATAAAATTAAAATTTTCTTAATCGACATAGATACCTCATATCACTCGATAACGACAAGATAACACAGAAGTTTTTAAAGGAAAATAAAAGGTTATTTATTTTTTAATTTAGCAAAACTTATTTTTTTAAGCTTATATCGTCCCAGACAAGCCCTGCACCAGGTAAACACATAGTCATCTCTAAATCACAATCAATCATACGAAATGCCGAAGGATCAGAAAATAATTTCTTCAATAACTTATTAGTTGCTGTATGGCCGGACCGACGGCCAATGTAATGCCCAATAATTGGACCACCCGCAAGCGCTAAATCACCTACTGCATCTAACATTTTATGCCGAACCGGTTCATCAGGATAACGCATGCCACCGGGACTTAAGACGTTTTCACCATCAACAACCAACGCGTTCATTAATGTACCTCCAAGTGCCAATCCTTTTGAACGCATCGTATTAACATCAGAATTTGCACAAAAAGTTCTACTATTACTCAACTCGTTTACAAAACTGCCGTTTGCCAAATCTAACGATTTAGATTGTTGCCCTATGGCGACATCAGGAAAATCGATCATAAAATCCATCTTTATTCCAGAGTATGGCTCCAAAGCAGCATAAGCCCCATTTTCATCAACCTCCACTTTTTCAAGTATTTCAAGTGCCCTCACCGGAGCTGTTTGGTTTACAAAGCCAACCCTTAAAAACCCACTTACAAATTCAAGCGCACTACCGTCCATGATTGGTAATTCAGGACCATTTAATTCAATTATAGCATTGTTTATACCGCAGCCTGCAAGCGCTGCCATCACATGTTCTACCGTCGATACACTCACACCGTCTTCATTTTCTAAGCGTGTACAGAGCTCTGTATGGACAGAAAACTGCCAATTAGCACATATAAAGTCTTTCCCTGCAGCAACGTCTGTCCGTCGAAACCATATACCAGTCTCAGCAGAAGCAGGTCGCACACAAAGCTTTACATCAGTACCAGTATGCAAACCGGTTCCGATAAACACGACATTTGATTTTAATGTCTTTTGCAAAGCACCCTCAATTTATACAAAGATTAATATTAATACTCTAAAAACGATAGTTTGTCTCAGCCACAGACACAATTCACTCTTTGCAACCATTTGAAACATCTTTTAATAAAAATTAATAATAACAAACAAATAAATTTTTTAAAATGTTGTTTCACAAAAAAGAGCGCCAAGATGGCGCTCCTTAATTTCGTTATTACAGAGCCGTTAGTTAGCTTGTCGCCTTAGGAAAGCAGGGATATCAATTCTTTCGTTAGTGTCTTTTTCTGTCTCAAACCCCTGATCAGTCACAGTTAAAGGCGCAGAAACCTCATTTCTGCCTAAAGTTTCTTGTTGGCCTGTCATCCTGTTAATTAATGAGTTGAGGCCAAATCTAGGCTTCTCAGCGACTGGCGGCTGTAATGAATTGTTAAGTTTAGTTTCCAATGGCACTTTCTCAACTGCTGCGCGCAATCGCGCCATCGCTTCTGGGCTAGGCGTTCCAGGTTCAGACAAGCCAACATAACTTGCTCTAGACCCAAAATCGTCGGATTCAACTAGCGTTTCTGCTATATTAATTTGAATTGAACCTTCTGAAGCTGATGGCTCCTCTTCTAAGTTTGAAACATCTACTCTCAATTCTGAGTCATCATAACCCAAACTTTCATTCTCATCAAAAGTAAGCTCTGGTATATTATGGTTTTCATTTTCCACTGTAGGTTGTTCAAATTGTGATGCTAAAACTTCAGCTTCAACAACAGGAGCTTTAAAGCTACGCACTTGATTTGCATCAATACCTGTCGCTACGACAGAAACCCGCATCACGCCCTCTAATGTGGTATCCAAAGTAGAGCCAACTATTATATTTGCATCAGGATCAACTTCCTCACGAATTCGGTTTGCGGCCTCGTCAAGTTCAAATAGTGTCAAATCAACTCCACCAGTAATATTGATCAACACTCCTTTTGCACCACGAAGACTAATTTCGTCCAATAATGGGTTCGAAACTGCCTTATCAGCCGCCTGGACAGCGCGATCTTCACCGGAAGCCTCGCCTGTCCCCATCATCGCCTTTCCCATTTCATCCATCACCGCACGAACATCAGCAAAATCAAGATTAATCAGACCAGGTTTCACCATTAAATCAGTGACCCCCTTCACCCCTTGATAAAGTACATCATCAGCCATGCTGAAAGCATCGGTAAAAGTAGTTTTTTCATTGGCCACTCGAAACAGGTTTTGGTTAGGTATAATAATAAGGGTGTCAACAACTTGCTGTAAGGCCTCAACTCCTTCTTCCGCTTGGCGCATACGCTTACTACCCTCAAACTGAAATGGCTTTGTAACGACACCAACCGTCAAAACTCCCAACTCCCGCGCAGCTTGAGCAATAATAGGAGCCGCCCCAGTGCCCGTACCTCCACCCATTCCAGCTGTAATAAAACACATGTGTGTCCCTGCAAGGTGATCAACGATCTGCTCAATACTCTCCTCAGCTGCAGCGGCACCAACCGTTGCCCTCGCACCGGCTCCAAGTCCCTCAGTAGCCTTTACACCTAGCTGTATTTTTGCTGGTGCACCAGATTGCTGCAGCGCTTGCGCATCAGTATTTGCAACTACAAATTCTACACCTTCAAGAGATTTATCTATCATATTATCAACGGCGTTTCCGCCAGCACCACCAACCCCAAACACTGTAATTCGTGGTTTTAATTCTTCATGTCCTGCCATGGTTAAGTTTAAAGTCATGTTTTTTTCCACCTGCTCTGGCCACATTGATCTGCGGCTTACATTTATGTTTTCAATTTAACGCAAATTCACTAGTACGTCACGAGAAAAATTTGTATTTATTACAACATATGCTAAACTAATTCTCCTTTTATGCTAAATTTAGGGTCCTTACATAGACCACACCTCACCAATTATTACGGAACCACCGCATGGCGTGGCGTAAAGGCTGCCCAATAATTTCTGCCTGCATTACATCAAAATCCCACCATTCATCTTGCGGGTTTGCTGCAGTAAGTGCTAGCCCAACAACTCCAGAAAATGCAGGGCCAGTTGCGGCTTGCGGCAACCCTTGGACCCTGACAGGGCGTCCTAATCTTACATGTTGTCCTAAGATCCTTGCCGCCAGACCATCTAAGCCTGGGATTTGACTTGCCCCACCTGTAAGGACGATTTGCTTTCCAGGTAGACTATTAAATCCTGCGGCATTCAGACGGTCTCTTACATCTTCCAAAATTTCTTCCATCCGTGGACGAATGATCCCGATCAACTCAGATCTACTAACCTGCCGTCGGTCGTGTTCCCAGTCACCGCTAGTCCCTTCTGTTTCTATCATTTCGCGATCATCCATGCCAGTTGCCATCGCTCCACCATATATTGTCTTAATACGTTCAGCAGTCGACATAGGAATTTTTAATCCCATCGAAATGTCACTAGTAACGTGATCTCCACCTAAACCCACACTGTCAGCAAATATCTGATGTTTTTTAAAAAAAATAGAAACCCCTGTAGTACCCCCCCCCATATCAATGCAAGCAGCACCAAGCTCCTGTTCGTCTTCAACTAAAGCTGATTGTCCAGAAACATAGGATGATGACGCTACGCCAGCCAATTCCACATCACAACGTTTCACGCAGTAGTTCAAATTTTGAATTGCAGTCTCTTTTACAGTAACAATATGTAAATCTGTAGATAACTTCTGGCCAGAATGGCCGCGCGGGTCTGTCATCCATGAGCGTTCATCAAGAGTAAAGTTGACTGGTTGCGCGTGCAACACAGTTCTATTCATTCCAAATTCCGGCAAGTCACAAGCAGCCAAAACTCTTCCAATATCATGTGACTCAACAACCCCATCTTGAATCAAAACCTCACCAAAAACACCGTAGCTTTTTGGTGTGGCACCTGAAAAGCATGCAATTGTATGATCAACTCTTACACCAGCCATTTTTTGGGCTGCTTGCAAAGCTGTACGAATAGCACGCTCCGTCTCAACCATGGACTCAATTTCACCAAAGCTGATACCCCGAGATTTAGTAGTGGCAGCCCCAATCACACGGAAAGTTGATTGTCCCGCCATGGAACCAATAACCTCTCCAGACAAAATTTTATCTGAGCTATCAAAACGAAGAATTAGACAGGCAACTTTAGAACTGCCCACATCTAAAACTGCAATGACTCCACGTTGGATCGCAGATTTCCGCATCCCACGCATTGCACGCTGAGTATTATATAGATCATTCATTTTGATCCTCCAGAAGTGTAGCAATTTTTGAGGTTTTCATATTTTTAAGAGCTATGGGCCGTATCCGGAGAGTGGGCCGCCTAGGGTTGCGAAAATCTATTACTGAAATATCACGCTTAAACAGGTTTTGAGCCAGGCCCAACACTATTGCTTGAGACAAGGCCAGCTCAGGACCATTCTCTGGTAGTGCAATAGTCTGGCCATCTAGCAAAATTAAATTCCAACGGCGCTGGCCCACTCTGACGAGACCTCGCAAGCGATGCAAGATTGGATTAGCGTGCACTAGTATAGATTGGGCCTCCGCCAACACAGCTACTGCGCCCTTACCTGCTATCAAAGGCAGATTACCAAAATCTACTCGATACATAATATTGCGCAAAATTTTTCCATTGTCTGAGACTAGCTTTAAACCGTCCTCATTTCGCCAGACAAATGCAGCAGGGATTTCCAGTACTTTTATTGATAACAATCCAGCAGCAGAGACCGCAACCACGGCACTCTCAACGGATGGAATATTTTCAATCGATTTACGCATTTCATCCAAATTAAGTTTGAAAGCGCTTATTGGAAACAAACTACCAAATTTTGTTTGGATATCCTGCTGAAGAAGAGGAGAGGCCCCCTCTATACTGAGAGCGTCCAAACGGTATTCTGGCTGACTTTGAATGGAAACTTGTGCGTCATTTAGGATACCGCGTACATAATCCCAATTTTCCGCTTTAGATAAAAACATGAAAGCAAACAAACATATTAAAAAAACAGGCAGGCCAATACGTATTACGACCCGAAAGACTGGTGTTAACCAAAGCCTTTGCAGGCGATAACTAATTAATGATGGTGCGGGATCCACTGACATTAATTCATGTTGGCTAATGGCATTGCTTAGGTATCTTCTGTGATTGGATCTCAGCGATTGCATGAAGCGTCCTCAACCAAGAATTTACAGAGTTCCACAAATGGCATTCCGACAGAAGCAGCCTGTTCTGGAGAAAGTGACGTTGGGGTCATGCCAGGTTGGGTATTTGTTTCAAGCAGTATCAGCCCAGCCACACCCTTATCTTCATCCCAACGAAAATCAGTCCGGGAGATCCCCCGGCACCCCAAAACTTGATGAGCTCGCAATGCGTAATTAAGACAGGCATCAAAAATAATTTTTGGAAGTTTTGCAGGTACTATATGCTTTGAGCCACCATCCAAATACTTTGCATTAAAGTCATACCAGTCATCTGTTAAAATATCTGTCACAGTCAATGCCCGCTCTCCAACTACGGTAGTGGTCAATTCACGTCCTGGCACAAAGGCTTCTATCATAAGCGTCTCTGGCATATCGTTTGTAAGTTCTGGCGGCATCTTTTTATCGTCTGTTACAAAATAAACTCCAACAGATGACCCCTCATTGTTAGGCTTGATTATATATGGAGTTGCCATTGGATGCTTTTTTGTAACGGAATTACGGGCAACCAAAAAACTATCCGCTACCGGTAGGCCAATTCTTCGAAAGGTGTCTTTAGTCCTCTCCTTATTCATCGCTAGGGCGGAAGGCAGAACACCAGAGTGGGTATACGGCAAGCCAAGCCATTCAAGAATTCCTTGCACACAGCCATCTTCACCCCAGCGGCCATGCAAAGCATTAAAGACAACATCTGGATTTACTTTTCGTAAACTTTTTTCAAGATTAACATCAGCATCTATTTCGACAACGTTATAGCCTGCCTGCCGCAAGGCGGTGGCACATTCTTGGCCTGTCGAAAGAGAAACACTGCGCTCCGCGCTTAGTCCACCCATCAATACCGCCACAGTCTTGGGAGTCCTGCTCGACATACCCACTGTTCTCGCTTCAATATCTGGCCCTCTTAGGGACCCTTGTTATCGCGATTTTAAATCACTTTTATTACTTATTGGGTTCTCCAACCCTTATTAACTCCCACTCTAACGTCAAACCACAGTTATCGTAAACCTTTTTTCGTACTAATTCACCTAATGCCTCGAGATCATGAGCCGAGGCTGACCCATTATTGGTAAGAAAATTTGGGTGCTTTACTGACATTTGTGCACCACCAAGTACCTGGCCACGGCAGCCTGCCTCATCAATAAGTTTCCATGCTTTAAGTTCATGCGTATCAGAAAACCGACCAGTTGAACTGAAACCTGCTGGATTTCTAAAAGTGCTGCCGGCCGTTCGATCTTTAGTTGGCTGCGTTTTATCGCGACTTGCTAACTGGTTTTCCATTCGTTTATGCAGGTTTTCTGGCGTTTCAGTCCCAAGACTTCGTAAAGTGACTTCTGTAATAATCACTTCATGCATTAGATCTGACTCGCGATAACCAAATTTCAAATTTTTATTACTGAATTCTACTTTTTTACCCTTGCGATCCACACCTTTGGCAGAAATAAATACATCAGAAAAGTAGGATCCATAGCATCCAGCATTCATCTTTAAGGCGCCCCCAATTGTACCAGGAATTGTACGTAAAAACGTTAAATCAACTCCTTTATCAGCTGCCCTTCGCGCAACGTGACTGTCTAAGATAGCAGCGCCACAATGCACTAAGTTACCTTCGAATATAATATCATTGAAGCCTTTTCCCAGGCGTATAACCACTGCACGAACACCACCATCTCGTACTATAATATTTGAACCGACACCAATTGGAAAAATTGGCACCTCTGACGGCAAGCTATATAAAAAAGTTGCCAAATCTTCTATGTCTGCCGGTTGAAAAATATAATCAGCCGGCCCGCCAACGCGCAACCAGGTAAATTCTGCTAAATCCCGATTTGGCAAAAGGCGGCCCCTCGGCTTTGGAACTTGCATATCAGTTAGACCTCGCGACTACTTTTTTTAGATCGGTTCATGAGTTTCAAGTCAAAGAGTGAAGGGACACAAATTAAGATCAAAAACAGAACAATGAAAAGTCATTTTTAATTTGAATATTTAATCTCTGCAGCTTTTAGACTTGGTACATATAATATTTTAAGCGTTTGAATGTTAAAGTTAACCATTTTTTGCCCAAAATTAAATATTTTAGCCATATCTATTTGGTCAAACACACGCCAGTTTTAGCTTTGGTAGGCCTGCCGACATCAAATCTCAGCTTTATCCTAATAACATAATTAACTTAAACACCATCACTTACGAGTTTATGAACCCAAGTTGAAATAGAACCAGCCCCCAAGCAAATTAACATGTCGCCAGGCCGGCATTCCAAAGAAAAGAATTCAGCCAAAGCTTTCTCATTTTCCACTGAAACGGTATGGCGATGACCATGCCTGACCAAGCCGGAAACTAGATCCTCACGATCAGCACCTTCAATAGGCGTTTCGCCAGCAGCAAAGACATCTGTAATTCCCACAACATCTGCGTCATGAAAACAGGCGCAAAACTCTTCAAATAAATTGTCTAGTCTGCTATAGCGGTGCGGCTGGTGGATTGCCACAATTCTACCTAGATGGCTCTGCCGCGCCGCTTTTAAAGTCGCTAAAATTTCAACGGGATGGTGGGCGTAATCATCAATTATTGTTATACCATTAATTTCAGCAACCTTGGTAAATCTACGGTTTACTCCTTTAAAATCTTGTAAACCAATCCGTATCGCTTCACTGCTCATCCCAAGATGCAGTGCCACGGCGACAGCCGCAATAGCATTAGAAATATTGTGTTCACCCGGCATTGGCAAACTACAATTTGAAATAATTCTTCCATCCCACAAAGCAATATCAAAATGCGATACACCTTCAGTATAAATTAAGTTGACCGCCTGAACATCTGCTTGGGCATTAAAGCCATAGGTCATAATGCGTCGATCTGTGATGCGGCCAACTAGCGCCTGCACTTCATCGTGGTCAGTGTTGCAAATAGCTAATCCATAAAACGGTATATTATGTACAAACTCAAAGAAGCCCTGACGTAAATTGTTAAAATCTCCCCAATGCTCCATGTGCTCAGGGTCAATATTTGTAATTATCGCTATTGTTGCCGGCAGGCGGTTAAAAGTTCCATCACTTTCGTCTGCCTCAACTACCATCCATTCACCTTTCCCCGCCCGAGCGTTAGAGCCAAAAGCGTGAATAATTCCTCCGTTGATTACGGTCGGATCAAAGCCTCCCGCGTACAATAGAGTGGATACCATAGTGGTAGTTGTAGTTTTCCCATGCGTACCTGCAACAGCAACATTAGACTTCAGCCTCATCAACTCTGCCAACATTTCGGCCCGACGCACAACTGGCAAACCTCTTCTCCGTGCTTCATCAAGCTCCAGGTTTCCTACCTTAATTGCTGTTGAAACAACAACAACTTCGGCGCCAGCTAAATTTTCCACAGCTTGACCTACATAAATCACTGCTCCAAGTTCTTTTAGTCTCTCAGTAATTTTTGAACTTTTAAGATCAGATCCTTGAACTATGTACCCTTGGTCCAGCAAAATCTCTGCAATACCAGACATGCCAATCCCACCAATGCCCACAAAATGTATAGCGCCAATATCTCCAGGTAGTTTTGTTACATTCTTCACACTAAATACCCCTAACGAGATCATGGATAATAGCGGCAATATCAACTGCTGCATTTGGCTTTGCACAGGCAAGGGCAGCATCGGCCATAGACTGGGCTTTCTTACCATCGTTAAGTATAGTTTGTATTTGATCGGCAACGTTCTCAGGGGTGAATTGATCTTCTGTTAAAAGTATAGCCGCTCCCGAACTAACAAGCTCTTGAGCGTTTGCCGTTTGCTCATCACGGATTGCAGCAGCAAGAGGTACCAAAATAGACGGACGTCCAATAATTGATATATCAGCTATAGATGAAGCACCAGATCGACTTACCACAAGTTGTGCTCGGTTAATACGATCTGGAATATCATGAAAAAAAGACTGTACATCTGCCCGCACACCAATTTTTGCGTAAGCTTCAGAAACACGTTTGCAATCTTCCACCCGAGCTTGCTGACTCACACGCAAATTTTGACGTATGGGCTCTAAAAGTAACGCCACCGCTTTTGGAATAATATCTGAAAGAATTTTAGCACCTTGTGAGCCACCAATAACCAACAGATCCATTGGATAGTCACCTGGTTGAATGTAGCATGATCCGTGTTTTTTTAAAACCGCTTGACGCACTGGATTACCTACGTATTGCACTTTAAGGTTTTTTGGAAATCTCGTCGGACGAGTGCCTGATATTATTTTATCAGCGCGTGACGCAAACAACCCATTTACTCTACCTAAAACACCGTTTTGTTCGTGTAGCATGCATGGAATACCTAACGTTATGGCGGTACCCATTGCCGGGATAGCAGGATAGCCTCCAAAACCTACGACAACATTTGGGCGTCGTCGGCGCATTCCTCTATACGCAGCAAAAATACCCGTTAAAATATAAAATGGAACAAAGATTTTATTAATCAGTCCCGGCCGAGCAAAGGTCCCACTTGAAACAATCTCGACAACAACTTCCTCTGGAAAGCCAGCAGAATATTGAGAGCCCCGAGTATCAGTAGACAAGATAACCTGCCAGCCTCGCAAAAGCATAGTTTCAGCCACAGCCTGCGCTGGAAACATATGTCCTCCAGTCCCACCAGCAGCCAATACCAACACTGGGGCATCATTCATTGATTAATATCCACGCATTGCAGCGCTTAGGGCGCCCTGAGGTCGGCTACGTGTGAAGGCCAAAATCATTCCCAAAGCTATACCACCGGCAATCAAGGATGATCCACCATAACTCACAAACGGTAACGTCATGCCCTTAGCGGGCAATAGTCTTACTGCCACACCCATGTTAATCATAGCCTGAAAACCGAAAATGGTAATAAGTCCAGTACCAGCTAGCCTAATAAATAGGTCTCTTTCTTGTAGAAGACGACCCAATGTGCGTAGAACAATGACAGCAAAAAGAATGACAATTACGAGTACCATTAATACTCCATACTCTTCGGCAGCCACTGCAATGATAAAGTCAGTGTGGGCATCTGGTAATGACCACTTAACTGCCCCCTCACCTGCACCTACCCCGAATAAACCCCCTTCTCTGATAGCATTTGCCACATATCCTAGTTGAGTAGTAGGATCTACGTCAGCTGATAAATAGCCATCAATACGCCGGGCAAAATGTTCACTATAGTGATAGGCAAAGAAACCAGATAAAATAGTGATCCCAGCCATCGAGATAATTAATAAAAGTGGAGCACCTGCGCAAAAATACATAACCCCCCACGCGAACACGATCAAACTTGCTTGACCAAAATCAGGTTGCAGTACCAAAAAAACAGCAATTACCATAGCTACCGCAAAAGAGATCAAACGGCCAGGTGGTCCATTTATCTCAAAAGAGGCTGATATTAACCAGGCCGCAAAGACAACAAAAGCTGGTTTAATGAATTCCGACGGCTGTATAGAAGCGAAGCCAAGTGAGTACCAACGGGTAGCTCCTTTTCCAAAGTCAGTTCCAAAAAGTGGTAAAAACGCCAAAGATACAAATGCCATTCCAAACGCAATGGTCGCTAAACGTCTTATTGTTGTTGGTGACAACATTGAAGTAATGATCATTACCATCAGGGAAAGGCCGCCAAAAACAGCTTGTCTTTCCACATAATAAAAGCCTGGCAGACCATTTCGTTGTGCAAGAGGCGGTGAAGCTGCCAATGCTAAAATCATACCAAATATAAATAAAAACAACACACTCGCCATCGTCCAACGATCGACGGTTCGCCACCACCTAGGGAGAAGTGGATCACGTACCTCAACTGGTACGGGCCCATGCACCATTTCTGTCATATCTAAATCGCCTGTACTGCGCCCCATTTTTTTGGGATCTATGGTTTATTGTTACCATACTTTAAAAAAAATTCTAGTGCCAATACTCTTGCCATATGCGGCTCAATAGGAAAGTCACATTACATGGATTTTGATACAGTAATTATTGGTGCCGGTGCGGCTGGAATGATGTGCGCCGCACAGGCCCCTGGGCGTTGCTTAGTGATTGAACACGCAAAAGTTGCAGGCGAAAAGATCCGAATAAGCGGAGGAGGGCGGTGTAACTTTACTAATATACATACTTCCCCTGAGAACTACATCAGCCAAAATCCACATTTTGTAAAATCAGCTTTGGCCCGTTACACGCAGTGGGATTTTATTGATTGGATAGCTCAAAATGGTATTGCATACCATGAAAAAACTCTTGGTCAGTTATTTTGCGACACCTCAGCTAATGAGATTATTTCAATGCTGACAACAGCGATAGAAAACGCCGGCGGGCAGGTTTTGCTGAACACCTCAGTCCAAAATGTTGTAACTATTGAACAAGGGTATACCCTTAATTTAAATTCTCCAAACGGCCAGACAAGTATAGACACACATAATTTAGTGGTAGCCTGCGGCGGCAAGCCAATTCCAAAAATGGGTGCAACTGATTATGGTCTGCGTTTGGCGCAACAATTTGGATTAAGTATTACGCGTACTTATGCAGGGCTGGTGCCATTTACATTTAGTGGCAAACAACAAGAGGATTTCAACGAGATTAGTGGCGTAACAGTACCTGCGAAGGTTTCAACAAATATCGCAAGTTTTGATGAGGGAATTCTTTTCACTCACAGAGGTTTATCAGGACCAGCATCTTTGCAAGCCTCTAGCTATTGGAAGCTAGGTGAAAATATCACCATATCCTTGCTAGACGAGTCGCGACTAGAAACTACAATTAAACTGGCTAAGGAAAAAGAAGGGCGGAAATCACCTCATAATATTTTAACGCGCCTTTTGCCAGCGCGACTAGTGCCTAAAATAATTAAAGATCTTGAGTTACCCGCCCGCATTGCTGATGTTGATACTAACCAATTGACGAAACTCTGTAACCGGCTCAGCGATTGGCAACTGGCGCCCTCTGGTACCGAAGGTTACCGCACAGCCGAAGTCATGGTGGGAGGTGTTGATACCAATGGGTTATCATCCAAAACAATGATGGCTAAAAATCAGAAAGGTTTGTATTTTATTGGAGAATGTGTTGATGTCACTGGCTGGCTAGGCGGTTATAACTTTCAATGGGCGTGGTCATCAGGTTGGGTTGCAGGCCAATCCATCCGTAACTTACTTTAGGATCATAGCTGAAGCCAAGGCACTAACCTTTTCAATAAAATCATCGCCACGTGCTTCAAAACTATCATATTGATCAAAACTAGCAGCAGCAGGTGACAACAAAATAACGTCGCCAGGACTGCTTTGAGCGAAAGCGGCATTTACGGCGGCTACCATTGTCGTACAAATCTCATTTTCAATCTGTAATTGAAGAGCAAATTTTTTGGCATCCTTACCAATTACATATGCTTTTATCACTGTGTTCATTTTAGCTTTTAAAGCCAGAAAATCACCCTCTTTTTTTAAACCGCCACATATCCACCGAATGTTTTTGAATGCGCCAAGAGCTTTAACAACCGCATCCACATTTGTCGCTTTGCTATCATTTACAAACTGAACACCGTCTATTTCCCGCACTAGTTGACCACGGTGAGGAAGGCCCAAAAAACTTTTAAGTCCCTCTTCTATTACACGAGGAGCCACATTCAAACTTCGCAAAACCGCATAGGCGGCACAAGCATTTTGATGATTATGTTGGCCGGATAGACCCTGGACATTACGCAGGTCAACGGATGCAATCTGTCGTCCTTTACGGCTTTCAGATAAAAACCCTTTTTTCGCTGTGACCTGCCATCCATACCCCTTTGGTTTTTGCACAGAAGCTACCCGTATAACACGTTCGTCACTAACACTTTCTGCAAATTGAGATGCCAAATACTGCCCCTCCAGTTCATCTACTCCTATTATTGCATAATCCGGACTGCCCTCAGAAAATAGCCTGCGTTTAGCCGCAAAGTAGCCACCATAACCGCCATGGCGCTCAAGATGGTCTTCTGACAAATTTGTAAATACCGCTATGTCAGGAGTTAAGCTCCGAGCCAGCTCAGTTTGATAAGAGGAAAGCTCCAAAACGACTAGGCCTCCATCTTCTGCTGGTTCCAAACCAAGGACCCCCCGGCCAATATTTCCCCCAATTTGGCTTTTTTTTCCCGCAACCTTAAGTAAGTGGTGTATCAATGTGCTTGTAGTAGATTTTCCATTAGATCCAGTGACGGCCACAACTTTTGGTGCTACGTCAAAATCCTGCCAACTTTCGGTCGCAAACGAACGAAAGAATAGACCAATATCATTATCAATTGGAATGCCTAGACGAATTGCTTCTGCGATTGCCACATGCGGCTTTGGATACAGATGTGGAATGCCAGGTGACGTGACCAAAAGATCAATTCCATTGAGGCCACCCCTCATTGGATCCATGCATATAAAACCATTTTCTGAAGCGCGTGAGCGACCTTCCGCACCATCATCCCAACAAAAGACATTGGCACCACCCTCCAACAAAGCTTGCGCCGCAACCAATCCAGAGCGCGCCATGCCCAAGACCATAACAGATTGATTTTTAATTCCTTGGACTACTATCATGCCTACCTACTCCAAAAAATAATGTGTTCACGGCAGAATCTAAAACTAATGTTGAATCTCAGTTTATCTAACTTTCAAAGTGGCCAAGCCAATCATTGCTAAAACTAAGGCAACGATCCAAAACCGAATGACAATCTGGCTTTCGGCATAGCCTTTCTTCTCAAAATGATGATGAATAGGAGCCATTAAAAAAACACGCTTGCCCGTACGTTTAAACCAGAAAACTTGGATGATTACACTTAAAGCTTCAGCTACAAATACACCTCCAATGATCAACCAAACAATCTCATGTTTGGTTAGAACTGCAATTGCACCTAAGGCCCCTCCCAAAGAGAGACTACCAGTATCTCCCATAAAAATTGCGGCTGGAGGTGCATTATACCATAAGAAACCCAACCCACCCCCAATAAGAGCCATACAGAAAACAAGTAGCTCACCAGTGCCTGGGACATAATGTACATCAAGATATTGAGTAAAATCAACTCTGCCAACGGCATAAGCAAGCACACCTAAGGCAGCGGCAGCAATCATAACAGGCATAATCGCCAAGCCATCTAAACCATCTGTCAAATTGACCGCATTAGCAGTTCCAACAATAACAACCATCGCAAATGGAAAGAAAAGTAACCCAAAAGGTACCAAAGTACTTTTCAAAATCGGCAGCGCAACTTGCTCGCTTAAACCTTCAGGATGTAATTGTGCAGCAACAATTGCAGCTAACATCGCAATCAAAAATCCAAGTCCCAGGCGTATTTTTCCTGAAATACCTGCAACATTTTGTTTGCTAACTTTGGAATAATCATCCGCAAATCCAATTGCGCCAAAGCCCACTGTTACAAAAAGGACTACCCATATATACATATTATCAAGTCGTGCCCAAAGCAAACTAGAGACAAGCAGCGCCCCTAAGATAAGTGCACCACCCATCGTGGGAGTGCCCGCTTTAGCAAAGTGACCTTCTGGTCCGTCCTTACGGATAGGTTGCCCTTGGCTCTGTCTACGCTTTAGCAAATTAATTAAAGGCTTGCCAAATACAAACCCAAAGATGAGTGAAGTAAGAAATGCCCCACCAGCTCGGAATGTTATGTAACGGAAAAGATTGAAAAAGTCACCGCCATCTGAAAGTAGTGTTAACCAATAAAACATTTTTATCCTTCCAACCTTGCAGCCTTCAGCGTTGCCCTAAATTACGGATCAGGTCAACAATTGTTGAAACTTTACTACCCAACGATCCTTTAACCAAAACTATATCGCCCGCTAAAATCATAGTGTGTAATTTGGTTTTAAATTCATCAGCCGTTTCCACCCAGTCCCCACGTATTTCCACTGGCAAAACATTGTAACACGCTCGCATACGCAACCCAACACAATGGACAACGTCCAAGTTACGTAGATGTAAATTTTTAGCTAAGGAAATATGATATTTAATTTCGTCAGTGCCCAATTCAAGCATATCCCCCAAAATCGCTATTTTACGTGATGTACGATTAGAAGTATTGCTTACGGAAGGAACTATGTACGCTAAAGACTGAAGAGCAGCGGCCATCGATGCTGGGTTTGCATTATATGCATCATCAATTAGCTCAAATTCTCGAAGTCTTTCATCAGGATCAAGTGAGATTATCTCGCGACGACCTCTACCAGCCGATGGCTCCCATCTGAAAAGATCTACTGCTGCGCGGCCAGGGTCACCGGCTAAGGCCTCCACGGCTGCAAGTACTCCCAAAGCGTTCATTGCAAAATGATGACCAACCGCATTAATTTTTAAAACGGCAGGCGCTCCGCGCAATTGTGCCTGAATTACAGTCACATCTTTATAAGATTTTAAAGCGATCAATCTGTATGCGTCTGCTTTTTCTCCAAAACCTAAAATGGTGGCATCTTTTCTCAATGCTCCTTGAACCAATATATCAACTGTCTCTACATCTGCCGGTAAGACTGCTACACCCTTAGGGTTTAAACCGGCAAAAATCTCTGCTTTCTCTGCAGCAATCGCATCGATCCCATTAAAAGCCTCCATGTGCGCTGGCGCAATACTAGTAACCATCCCGACGTGTGGACGCGCAATTCGACTTAGAGGCGCTATTTCGCCAGGGTGGTTCATGCCAATTTCAAAAATTCCAAATTCAGTATCGCGTGGCATACTCGCCAAACTCAGCGGTACTCCCCAATGGTTATTATAACTAGCAATAGAGGCATAAGTGCGCCCTTGAAATTCCAAGACAGTTTTAAGCATTTCCTTAGTAGAAGTTTTGCCTACAGATCCCGTCACTGCAATAATTCTAGCATTAGTCCGGGAACGAGCAGCCTGACCTAAGGCATTCAAGCCCTGCATAACGTCTTTCACAATCAATAGAGGAGCATTTTTACTTACATTTGCGGGTCTGTACGAAACCAGTGCAGCAGCAGCCCCCTTCAATAATGCTTGAGCCACAAAATCATGGCCATCGCGTCGATCAGTCAAGGCTATAAAAAGATCGCCAGGGTTAATGGTACGAGTGTCGATCGAAATGCCTTCCGCGCTCCACGTCACTGAACATACCCCACCAGTCGCTTCGGTTGCCTCAGATGAACTCCATAGTGGCATTAGTAGCCTGCCTCAAGAGCGGCAACCGCTATGCTAGCCTGTTCTACATCATCAAAAGGAAGAGTATCATTACCTATAATTTGACCACTTTCATGGCCTTTTCCCGCTATCAGCAGCGTATCACCCGCTTGCAAGTAATCTACAGCACGCAAAATTGCTTCTGCACGATCTGCAACTACTATGGAATTTGGCGCCCCAACCAAAACCATTGTACGGATGGCAGATGGCTCTTCACTACGAGGATTGTCATCAGTCAAAAAAGTAATGTCAGAATATTTGGCCGCTATTTGACCCATTAATACTCGCTTTGAATGGTCTCGGTCACCCCCTGCCCCAAACACAACAACTAGCCGGCCCATGGCGTGTATCCGCAGAGACTTCAAAGCCGTCGCTAATGCGTCAGGTGTGTGAGCATAATCTACAAAAATACTTGCACCATTTGAACGAGTTGCCGCCAATTCCATCCGACCACGCACCGAGTGGATATCCTTTAAAGCAGCGAACACACTTTCAGATGCAATGCCTGTTGCAAGTACCATTGCAGCAGCAATCATAAGGTTTTCGCCTTGAAAGCCACCAACTAGAGGTACCTTAGCTTGGTGAGTTTCACCTTGCCAACTAAACAGGATATCTTGGCCCATTGCGTCAAACTTTTGTCCATGTATTTGTAAATCAGAATTTACCCGACCAACAGAGATCACTTCATGATTATTAGCCAAGCATAACTCCATTAATTCAGCACCTTTAGGGTCATCTAAATTAATTACGGCAGTTCCCTCAAAACCTAAAACTCGATCAAACAAACCGACCTTAGCGGCAAAATAATTTTCAAATGTTGTGTGGTAATCAAGATGGTCTTGAGAAAAATTTGTAAACCCCGCAACTCGAAGCTTAACACCGTCAAGACGTTTTTGATCCAAACCATGGCTCGATGCTTCCATTGCAACGTGGGTAACACCAGCTCTTTTGGCCTGCGCCAACGTTCTATGCAAGACTATTGGTTCAGGCGTTGTATGAGTTAGGGATGTACTCCAGAAACCTTCCACGCCAGTAGTCCCCAAGTTTATTGCATTTAATCCAATCTTTTCCCAAATTTGCTGACAGAAAGAAGCTACAGATGTTTTTCCGTTAGTACCAGTAACTGCAACCACCACCTCCGGCTGGCAGCCATAAAACAATGCAGCAGTCTGAGCCAGAGCGCCACGGGGATCATCCACTATGCAGGCCTCTACATTATATTCCTGGATGTCTTTAGAGGCTATCGTTGCACCCTCAGCGTCAGTCAAAATTGCAATAGCACCTTGCCTAAAAGCAAAATTTGAAAATTTAGCACCATGGGTTTGAGACCCCGGCAAGGCTACAAACAGAAATCCTTTCTTGATTTCACGACTATCAACAGCCAAGCCATAAATTAGGCTTGTGGGACCTTGCGAGGGACGCAAACCTAAATCAGCAAGTGTTTTACCAGAAAACGCCATCCTTTAAATTAATTCCAATCTCAATGGTTGGTTAATGCTAAATCTTTATTCATCAATTTATCAATTTTTGGAACAAGACCTAGTAGCGGTGCCACACGTCGGATAACCTCAGCCGCTACTGGAACAGCTGTGTAACCAGCGGTACGCCGAGGCTCCACTCCCATCCGGTCTTCTGGTTCGTCTAAGGTTATAATCAAAACATATTTTGGATCTTCGCTTGGAAAGAAGCTAGCAAATGTAGCCAAAACCCTTTCCGCATCATAGCCACCAGTTTTACTAGTTTTTTCAGCTGTTCCAGTTTTTCCTCCAACAGAGTAGCCACTGACTTCACCTAAATTTGCCGTTCCTTCAGGCGTTCTGACTACGTCCCTAAGCATGGATCGGAGTTGATCAGATACATTTTTAGAAATAATTCTAGCACCAACTTCAGAGACTGATTTTTGTAATATGGTTGGCGACACGAAGGTTCCACCATTTACTATAGCAGAATATGCAGCGGCCAGGTGAAGGGGCGAACCAGAAATACCATGACCGTATGAAATAGTCATAGTTGCGATTTCAGACCAATTAGATGGAAATTGCGGTTTTGCTGTAGATCCTTCAACAAGCTCTATTGGTGTCGCAACCAACAGTCCAAGACTTCCCAAAAAAGATTTCTGGGAATTAGCTCCTATCATTTGAGACAAGCGTGCTGTTCCAACATTTGAAGATTTAACTAGAACTTTTTCAACGGCTAATTCTGGACCGTAGTCTTTGTAGTCCTTAATTGCGTACTTACCCCACCTAAACCGTTTCGTGTCTACCATTGTATCCGCTTCCACTAGCCCAAGCTCCATCGCCTGAGCTACTGTGAACGTTTTAAATACTGATCCCTGTTCATAGAGGCCTTGAACAGCCCGGTTAAACAATGGATCATCACTTTGATCACCTTTTGTTAAACCTATTGGGCGATTATTTGGGTCAAAGTCAGGCAAGCTTGACATGGCAAAAATTTCACCAGAGTGTACTTCCATCAATACCGCTGACGCAGCTTTTGCATTCATCAACTGCATTCCTCCACGAAGCACCTTTTCAAGTGCTGACTGGACAGAGAGATCTATCGAAAGTTTTAATGGACGCCCATTAGATTTTGGGTCCCGAAGTAATTCGTCAAACTCTTTTTCAACACCAGCAACTCCAATTACCTCAGCTGAGTGAACCCCTTGTTTACCAAAAGTCGTTCCACCCAAAATATGGCCAGCAAACTTTCCATTCGGGTAAAGTCGCATTTCCCTAGGTCCAAACAAGAGACCAGGATCACCAATATCATGTACTGCTTGTTTTTCTTCAGGACTAATTGCGCCTCGAAGCCATAAAAAATTTTGTTTCCCACTGAACCTAGCCTTTAGCTTTACGGCATCAATATCTTGAAAAATTTCAGCAAGGCGAAGAGCAGTTCCAGAAGGATCAGCCAGTTGTTTAGGATGTACATAAAGCGAATGGGTTTCGATGTTAGTTGCTAAGATCCGACCATTTCTGTCAACTATATCGGCACGGCTGACTGAGATATCATTGATACTGTTCTGAGCCTTTGGCTCTCTAGGCTCAGTCATGGCTAGCGCAGTCATTCGCATACCAATGACGCCAAAGCTTATTATAAAAATGCATCCAATCATAATCAAACGCCGCTGTGTTTTGCGCAGCATACGTCCATGCTGGATTTCCGCCCGCTCACGACGATTGGTTAGTTCTACCAAATCTGGATCTTCGCCCGCAGACCTAGCAGAAAAAATTTGAGCAAGTGGACGTAGTGGCTTACGTATCATGGCGTCTTTGTCCGAGTATTAAATTTAATTTCATCAACCATCAACTCTGAACCCAATATCCGGTAGGGGATCTTTTCTAGCCCAGCAAAGTGTTTGGATGTTAGTTCAAGCAACTCAAGCTCATCAAAATTAGCATTAACCAATTTTGATAGTCGTTCTGGCCGATTTAAATAGGCCCATTCCGCATTAAGGACCCTCAACTTTGACCGTGCCGTTGCAATATTTTTGTTGAGTTGCACTATTCCATCTAACGTTTGCTTGGTTGCGTAATTTTCTGAATATGTCCAGACCGCTAATCCCATCACCCCAGCAACCAATAACCCTAGTAGTAAATTTTTCATGGACTGATCCGATTTGGTAATTCTGGCACACCAAGAGTTTTCACATCAATGGGTGTTAGACCGGCAGATGTTCGCCACCCAATCCTTAATTTTGCTGACCGAGATCGTGGATTTAGAGCTATCTCTTCTTCAGATGCCCTAATTGGTTTACGACTTTTTAATATGAATTGCGCATCTACATCTTCAACTAACGGGGCGTATCGACTTCCTGCTTTACTGCCACTACGAGATTGAAAAAATCGCTTAACAATACGATCTTCTATAGAATGGAAAGTTACAACGGCTAAAACACCCCCCAAACACAAAACCCGTTCTGCAGCAGATAAGCCCTCAGCTAACTGATTATATTCACTATTAACTGCAATTCTTAATGCTTGGAAACTTCTTGTTGCTGGATGTGCCTGACCCGGCTTCGACCGCGGCAAGCATTTTTGAATTACACTAACCAGATCTAAAGTTCGTTCGAACGGCCTTTCATTACGACGCTCTACAATCATTTTTGCAATTCGACGACTGGCGCGCTCTTCTCCAAAATAAAACAAAATATCAGCAATTTTTTCTTCACTTGCAGAATTAATCAAATGTGCGGCGGTACTTCCGGCTCCACTCATGCGCATATCGAGTGGACCATCCTTTTGGAACGAAAAGCCACGCTCAGCTTGGTCAATTTGCATAGAAGAGACACCAATATCCAAAACCACACCATCAGCTTGTTCAGTGGTTTTATCTAAATTTGAGAAGGTATCTTGTACAAGTCGCAGGCGATCACCAAATTCTGACTTCCAGTCGGTTGACATATCAAAAACACTTGGATCACGGTCTATTCCGATGACCCGGTCTGCGCCAGCATTCAATAGATATTTAGTATATCCACCAGCACCAAATGTTCCATCAATCCAAGTGCCACTTATCGGTGAAGCAGTGGAGATTAATGAAGAAATCAAAACTGGAATGTGTGAGGCGCTCAATGTTTGAGTTACTCCTTTAACAGTCATTTGGCAAAACTATCCAGATAAACTAAAGGATCAAAGTTCTCAGGTAATCCATCAAGCCAGGCCTCAGTTTTAGACAACTCTTCACTTTGATAAGTTTCAGTTTTCCAGATTTGGAACGTATCACCAGCAGCAATAAAAAATGCTTCAGCCTCTAAGTTTATTTTCTTTCGAAGTTTGGAAGGAAGGACTAAGCGCCCCGTTTCATCAACCATAGTTGGAAAGGATTGGCCATGAAAAAGACGTTGAAGCATTTGACGCTCCATAGAGCCACGCGGCAAAGCATCAATTTTTAAGTCAACCTCATCAATTGCTTGAATTGTATAGCACTCAAGATAGTTTCGGCGATGATCTCCATAAACAATAACCAACTCTGGGTTCAGACCTTCAGTGTAATTCGGATCGCCCTGTTCAATAACCCGACGGAATAGAGCTGGAATTGAAACCCTGCCCTTACTATCCACCTTGTGGTGGCTTTCGCCTCTAAATCTGCGTGCCACCTAGGCCTGCCTCACTGTCATGGCGGGGTTACACCCCTTAAATAAAAAGGCGGATTGAACTGCTGCTACTGCTCAATCCGCCAACTTTATCCCTTACGGGATTTCCAGTGCGGCGTGCCACCTGGGGGAGATGTGTGCTCGCTCACGCGCCGGATTTCTTCATTATAGAAGTGGCTGCCTGTATAAAACCTGCGCTCGCCTTTGCCCTTCTTTGTGGGGCTTTGATCTTTTTACCACTTCTGTAATTAGTTGATGGCACGGGAAATCATGGGAATCAATAACAAATTTATAAAAAAATAGAGATATGTAATAAAATACTGCTTGGTCTTTGTAAATAAATTTAGTTATTTTAATATATGTAGTAGTTATTTTTTAAAATTTTACCATATATAGTATATTTAATTAAAAAAATATTTTCCCTTAATTTCCCAAAATTAAATTTATATAAGCTATATTTTAGTTTTTTAAGGAATATATTTGATATTTTATTTTATGGGCTTGCTAAGCTTTACATAAATACATTCAGTAAATGTAATGTTTTAGTATTTTTTAAGCAATATTTGATATAATCAGCCCAGCAGCGAGGTCAGTATATGACTGCGCTACGGGCCCATCGGAAAGAGCCACAGGAATGCCACTGTCTCCAGCAATCCGCACAGAAAGGTCCAAAGGCAAGGCCCCCAAGAACGGGATATCAAGTTTTTTAGCTTCAGCCTCAACACCGCCATGCCCAAAAATATGCGCTTCATGGCCACATGATGGACAGGTATACTGGCTCATATTTTCAATCATCCCCAACACTGGTGTGTGCAAGGTAGTAAACATATCTAAGGCTTTACGCGCGTCGATTAATGCAACATCCTGAGGAGTTGAAACTACAATTGCACCTGTTAATTGGGTTTTTTGACACAGCGTGAGTTGTACGTCGCCCGTTCCAGGTGGCAAATCAACTATCAGAACGTCTAATTCACCCCACTGTACTTGATTTAGCATCTGCTGCAGGGCCCCCATGAGCATTGGACCGCGCCATACCACAGCCTTGTCAGGGTCAACCATTAGGCCAATTGACATCAAAGTTACCCCGTGCGCCTGCAAGGGAATGATTATCTTACCATCAGGGCTAGCCGGGCGTTTATTAACCCCCATCATCTGGGGCTGACTTGGGCCATAGATGTCTGCATCCAGTAGACCCACACGCCGACCTTGCTTTGCCAAGGCAACAGCAAGATTTGAAGAGACTGTAGATTTACCAACGCCACCTTTGCCCGATGCGATCGCAAGGATGCGATCAACTCCCGGCACTGATATCGGACCATCTTGTGGTTTGGGATGGCCCCCAATTTTAAGGTTTGGTGGTGGAGTTTTTTCCTCATGCGCTGTGACAACAGCGGTGACGTTTTCAACCCCGTCTAGCGCTCTCACCATTTTTTCCGCAGCTTCTCGAATATCTGCCAATTTGCGAGCAACTTCTTTATTAGGGGCTTCAATTACAAAGCGAACGGCTGTTCCATCGATGGTTACAGCACGAATAAAATCATTACTAATCATATCACCACCATCGGGCAGCTTTAACTGCGCCAAAGCAGCCAAGACTTCAGAACGATCCACAGGCATTTTTAGTCTCCATAAAGTACTGGAAAACCTATGCCTCCCCTTTACGACTGATGCAAGCCCGCAGAAAACTGATGCTTTTCTACTATGCAAATGGTGCATGGCGGCAATTCGTTAAAATGCGTTGCGCCAGAAACACGAAACAAACTACTAAAAATATATAAAATTTGTCTGATTAAGAGGAAAAAATGATGGCAACAGATTCAGCCTTCCACGAACCAACTTACCCACTGCGCACATTTTTAGCAAAAAGTTTCAACACGCTGCGTGACTGCATGGCGAGACGCGCCAACTATCGCATAACTGTTGCAGAATTAAACTCCCTTTCGTGCCGTGACCTTGCAGACCTAGGCATCCATCGCTCAGCAATTAAAGGTATTGCAGCTGCGGCAGCCTACCGTCCATAATTCACTATTTTAGGTTGGGCTTTTTCTCCCGAAAGCCCTTGAACGAACGGCGACGTCGCTTCCCCATGACGTCGCCGTTTAAAAGATTTTAAATCTGAGTTGATAACAATCAAATTTTATTTCTTGAAAAGAATTTCATTAAAAACTTCTTAACCCATGTTGGCATCTAGAGAATGTCAAACCGTCCATTGCATTTCACTCTTTTTGCTGGCACCACATTTTATAATATGACATTGTCTTTGCTTTCTGGGCTTTTTGTTTTTTGCTTGGTAACTTCCATCACACCCGGACCCAACAATCTGATGCTACTAGCTGCAGGTGCAAATTTTGGTGTGCGCAGAACGCTGCCCCACGCCGCAGGGGTAGTCATCGGCTTTACCTTAATGATCGTTATCATTGGCCTCGGAGCAGCTCAAATTTTTCAAAAGTTTCCAGTTGCTCACACAGTCCTAACAGTAACTTCGATTGCCTACCTTTTATACTTGGCCTTTAAAATTGCTACATCGGCCCCAAAAAGCACTCATAATCGTACAAGTGGTACACCAATTACTTTTTTTCAAGCTGTCATGTTTCAGTGGGTAAACCCAAAAGCTTGGACAATGGCGTTAGCGGCCATCACAGTCTATACACCGCAGCCTACAACAAACTTTCATGTTGTAATTGTATCATTGATTTTTGGCGCCATAAATCTGCCATCAATAAGCGTATGGCTTGTTCTTGGAGTTCAGATGCGTCGATTTTTGACAACGGATAAGCGCTTTCGTGCTTTTAATTGGACAATGTCTATTTTATTGGTCCTGTCCTTGTATCCAATCCTGAACTTACAGCAAATTATGTGATGCCCCCAAAACTGATCTGAACATGGCACATATCAAAATTACACACCTTCAGCAGTATCAGTCCTTTGAACATATTGGGCCACTACTTTTTTGGAGCCAGCTTTATCAAACTCAATGTCCAATTTATCGCCTTCCATATTCATAACTTCGCCATAGCCAAACTTTTGGTGAAAAACTCTATCACCCAGACTAAACGAAGAGACAGCGTCAAGATCAATGGTCATATTTTTTTGTCCAGATGGTTGGCTTACACTTCGCTTAGCACTGCGCTCTTGCAAGCGCCTCCAACCAGGTGAATTGTAAACATCAGCTTTACTTACCCGGTCAAAAATATCACTGCCCTCCATCTCTTGAACAGCAGGGTTCGCACTTGCACCCATGCCTGCAGCACCATAACCACCACCATAAAGTCCCGGAGGAGTAAGCACATCGACATGCTTTCCAGGCAATTCGTCAATAAATCGACTGGGTAGCGCTGACTGCCATTGTCCATAAACACGCCGGTTTGCAGCAAAAGAAATTGTACAAACTTCTTCAGCACGGGTGATACCCACGTAGGCCAATCTTCGCTCTTCCTCCAAGCCCATCAAACCACTCTCGTCCATTGAACGCTGAGACGGAAACAGTCCATCCTCCCATCCGGGCAAAAACACCATTGGAAATTCCAAGCCCTTCGCCCCATGCAACGTCATTATTGAGACTTTGGCTCCATTTGAGTCCTGCTCATTATCCATAATCAAACTGACATGTTCGAGAAAACCTTGCAAATTTTCAAAGCCTTCCAGCGCCTTCACTAACTCTTTGAGGTTTTCCAAACGGCCTGGGCCTTCTGGTGTTCTGTCATTCTGCCAATGAGATGTGTAACCACTCTCGTCCAAAATAATTTCAGCTAATTCCGTATGTTTTCCCTCAGGGCTCGTTGTTTGGGCGTGCCAACGGTCAATACCATTAATCAACAAGGCCAATTCTGTCGCACCTTTGCCACTCAGACCTTTGCTGGACAAAAGCATTCGTGCGCCTTCGACCAGAGATACACCATTGGCACGAGCCACTAATTGAATTTTTTGTTGAGCCTTATCGCCCAAACCACGTTTGGGTGTGTTCACAATACGCTCAAAAGCCAGATCATCATCAGTGCTCAACGCCAAGCGAAAGTATCCCATAGCGTCACGAATTTCCATCCGTTCATAAAAGCGAGGTCCACCAATAACACGATAGGGTAGCCCAATTGTCAAAAATCGATCCTCAAAAGCGCGCATTTGGTGTGAGGCGCGCACCAAAATTGCGATGCTTTCTAAATCATAAGGATCCCTACCACGCGTCCCTGTTTGCGAAGCTTCAATTTCGTCACCAATCCAACGCGCCTCTTCTTCGCCGTCCCAATGGCCAATCAGACAGACTTTTTCGCCATTTTTCTTTTCGGTCCATAATGTCTTGCCTAAACGTCCCTGATTACCATCTATAACTCCACTAGCAGCACCTAGTATATGTTGGGTAGATCTGTAGTTTTGCTCCAACCGCACCACATGTGCTCCCGGAAAGTCTTTCTCAAACCGTAAAATATTTCCCACTTCAGCACCGCGCCAGCCATAGATAGATTGGTCGTCATCACCAACACAGCAAATATTCTGGTGGCCCTGAGCCAATAGACGCAGCCAAAGATACTGGGCTACATTTGTATCTTGGTATTCATCCACCAAAATATATCTAAAAAATCTCTGATACTGCGCCAACACATCTGGGTTGTTTTGAAAAATAATAACAACATGCAAAAGCAAATCACCAAAATCTGCTGCATTCAAGTCGCGCAACCGCTGCTGGTACTGTTTATATAACTCAACACCCATGTGGTTGTAGTTAGCTAGTTCTGATTCAGGTACTTGATGGGGTGCCCACGCACGGTTTTTCCAACCATCAATTATGCCAGCAAGTTGCCTCGCAGGCCAACGTTTGTCGTCAATTTGAGCTGCAGAAATTAACTGTTTCATCAGTCTAAGCTGATCATCCGTGTCTAAAATAGTAAAATTACTTTTCAAACTTACCAACTCTGCATGACGGCGTAGAAGTTTGACACAAATTGAATGAAAGGTACCCATCCACGGCAACCCCTCCACTTGGCCAATCAAGTTGCTAACTCTAATCTTCATCTCTCGAGCAGCTTTATTAGTAAAAGTCACCGACAATATTTCGTTCGGGCGTGCGGCACTAGTATTCAACAGATGGACTACCCGTGTCGTAAGCGCTTTAGTTTTGCCGGTGCCAGCACCAGCCAACATCAATACTGGGCCGTCTAATTGCTCAACGGCTGCACGCTGAGCCGGGTTCAGTTCATCCATATACGGAGCCGAACGGGCGGCTATGGCCATCTGACTTAAGCTCAGCTTTCTAGCCGTGTTCTTTTCATCAGTATCATTGAAATCATCCATTGAAATAGTTTAGCCCGGTTGAATTAAAAGTTAAAGCTTTGTTCGCGTTGTGTTCTTAAGCTATTTTGACAAAGTAATTACGTGCCTAATTTTCTGCTTAAATTTATGAATTGATTGATGTAGGCACTATGGTATGAATTTAACTTCAAAATACCCCGCTATATCCGACCTTCGGGATCGGGCGCGAAGGCGGATACCACACTTTGCATGGGAGTATCTAGACAGCGCAACAGGGGACGAAAGTACGCTCCACCTGAACCGCCAGGGACTAGATGCAATACGATTTGTTCCACGCGGATTGCGCGGTGAGATAAACCCAAAACTGGAAACCTCTTTCTTAGGGCAGATATACTCCACACCCTTTGGGATAGCCCCCGTCGGCATGTCAGGCCTTATCTGGCCAGGAGCCGAAAGAATGCTCTCGAGCTTTGCAGCATCTGCTAAAATTCCATATGCGATGTCGACAGTTGCGACAGCCACACCCGAAGATGTGGCGCCATATCTTGGCGATATGGGGTGGTTCCAAATGTATCCACCACGAGACGAGGCCATTCGTAACGATATGCTAAAACGTGTAAAAGACGCAGGTTTTAAGGCACTGGTAGTTACCATCGATGTACCGGCGCCATCCCGCCGTGAAAGACAAATCCGAGGAGGATTACAACAACCACCAAGACTAACCCCACGTATTTTGTCGCATGTAGCTCGTTGCCCAGCTTGGGCGGTAAAAACCGCCCTTAATGGGAAGCCCCGCATGAAAATGGTAGAGGCATATGGCAAAGCAGCAATGGAAGAATGGTCATCTCGACCCTCCAACAACCACATTGGTTACCTGCTACGGACGGCTCCTGACCACGAATATATAAAACTACTGCGTGATAAGTGGGATGGATCTCTAATTGTAAAGGGCGTGATGTGTCCGGAAGACGCAACACCTTTGGAAAATTTGGGAGTAGATGCAGCCTGGGTGTCAAACCATGCAGGACGTCAGTTTGCCGGAAGCCCTAGCGCAATTGATATGTTACCTTTAGTAAAAGCTGCGACAAATCTACCTATCATTTTTGATAGTGGCATAGAGGGCGGCCTAGACATAATGCGCTCGATCAGTTTGGGTGCTGACTTAGTCATGATGGGCCGCGCGTGGCATTACGCCCTTGGGGCTATAGGCACAGCCGGTCCAAAACACCTGTACGATATGCTTGTCAATGACCTCAAATCCAACATGATACAAATTGCAGCATCTAACTTGGAAGAATTACCACAGTTACGACACCCCACCTGATAAAAAAATTCCACAACTCTACATTAATTATAAATTCAAAAATTTAAAAATCTAGTGGTACTTTATTCAATCTTGTTTTAGCAGTTTTATTAACCTAGCACTGGAGGACTAAGTGTGGCCAACTTCCAAAAAATTTTAATTGCTAATAGGGGTGAAATCGCTATCCGTGTGATGCGCGCAGCCAACGAGTTAGGCAAACGTACAGTCGCAGTATATGCTAATGAAGACAAACTGAGCCTGCATCGCTTTAAAGCCGATGAAGCCTATAAAATTGGTGATGGCTTAGGCCCAGTGACATCTTACCTTAGCATCAATGAAATACTACGCGTAGCTAAGGCGTGTGGAGCTGATGCTATTCATCCAGGTTATGGGTTATTATCAGAAAACCCAGACTTTGTTGACGCCTGTACTCAAGCGAATATAGCTTTTATCGGTCCCAAAGCAAAAACGATGCGTCAGCTTGGAGACAAAGCGAGCGCGCGGCGCGTTGCAATTGAGGCTGGAGTGCCCGTGATACCCGCCACAGAAGTTTTAGGCCAAGATATTAATATGATTAAGGTTCAGGCCGCGACACTTGGGTATCCGTTGATGCTGAAGGCAAGCTGGGGTGGTGGCGGCCGAGGTATGCGGCCAATTTATTCAAAAAACGAAGTTGAAGAAAAAGTTTTAGAGGGCCGCCGCGAAGCTGAAGCGGCTTTTGGAAATAGCGAAGGTTACCTAGAAAAGCTGATCCAGCGTGCTCGCCATGTAGAAGTTCAAATTTTGGGTGATAAATTTGGTTCAATCTACCACCTATATGAACGTGACTGCTCAGTGCAGAGACGAAATCAAAAAGTGGTAGAACGTGCGCCTGCCCCATATTTAACAAACGAACAGCGCGAACGAATTTGCACTTTGGGAAAGAAAATTTGTGAACATGTCAATTATGAATGTGCCGGCACAGTAGAGTTTTTGATGGATATGGATGATAGCGAGTTTTATTTTATTGAAGTCAATCCTCGAGTGCAGGTTGAACATACTGTCACTGAAGAAGTCACCGGCATTGATATCGTGCGTGCACAAATCTTAATATCAGAGGGAAAAAGTCTTGCAGAAGCTACCGGAACTGACAGTCAAAACTACGTTAAACTTGATGGTCACGCGATGCAGTGTCGTATTACTACAGAGGATCCATCAAATAATTTTATCCCAGATTACGGCCGCATAACTGCTTATCGTGGCGCAACAGGTATGGGAATTCGGCTCGATGGTGGTACAGCATATTCTGGTGCTGTTATCACGCGCTTTTATGACAGCCTTTTAGAAAAAGTTACAGCTTGGTCGCCAACCCCAGAAGCCACAATAGCGAGGATGGACCGTGCACTGCGTGAATTTAGGATTCGTGGCGTAAGCACAAATATTGCTTTCGTAGAAAACCTCCTCAAGCATCCAACTTTCTTAAACAATGAATACACCACAAGTTTTATCGACACTACTCCAGATCTATTCAAATTTGACAAACGCAGAGACCGTGCGACTAAAATTTTAACTTATATTGCAGATATTACAGTCAACGGACACCCAGAAACAAAATGCAAATTACGGCTATCTAAAGATATCAAGGCTCCAGTCGCGCCAGTAACAATGCGAGATACTACACGGCTACCCTTTGGCACCAAAAACCTATTAGATGAACAGGGCCCACAGGCAGTGGCAGATTGGATGCATGCGCAACAGCATCTCCTGATTACAGACACCACTATGCGCGACGGCCACCAATCACTTTTAGCGACACGAATGCGCAGCCTCGATATGATCAAAGTAGCGCCCGCCTATGCTGCACACCTGGCTGGATTATTCTCAGTAGAATGCTGGGGAGGCGCAACATTTGATGTAGCATATCGCTTTTTACAGGAATGCCCCTGGCAGCGACTGCGTGACTTAAGGCAATCCATGCCTAATGTGATGACACAAATGCTTTTGCGGGGCAGCAACGGCGTAGGCTACACCAACTACCCAGATAACGTAGTCAAATTCTTTGTTCAGCAAGCCGCAAACACTGGAGTAGATGTTTTTCGAGTTTTCGACAGCCTTAATTGGGTGGAGAACATGCGCGTAGCCATGGATGCAGTTCTCCAAAATAACAAAGTCTGTGAAGCTACTATTTGCTACACAGGCGATATTTTAGATCCAAACCGTGCAAAATATGATATCAAATACTACGTAAATATGGCAAAAGATCTCGAAGCTGCTGGCGCCCATATATTAGGTCTAAAAGATATGGCTGGGTTATTAAAACCAGCTGCAGCACACGCTTTGATTGGAACCTTGAAACAAGAAATTGGATTACCCATTCACTTTCATACACACGATACTTCCGGCATCTCTGGAGCAACAATAATAGCCGCCTCAGAAGCTGGCGTTGATGCAGTCGACGCCGCCATGGATGCATTTGCCGGCGGTACATCCCAGCCTGCTCTTGGTTCGATTGTGGAAGCCCTAACAAATACCAATCGAGATACTGGCCTCGATATTACGAAGATCCATCTTATTAATTCATATTGGAATAAGGTCCGAGCTCAGTATTCCGCGTTTGAAAGCGGCATACAATCTCCATCATCTGAGGTTTATCTTCATGAAATGCCCGGTGGCCAATCTACAAATCTCAAGGCGCAGGCCCGCACTCTTGGTCTTGAAAATTACTGGAACGAAATAGCTCACACCTATTCAGATGTTAACCAAATGTTTGGCGATATCGTAAAGGTGACCCCGAGTTCAAAAGTTGTGGGAGACATGGCCTTGATGATGGTCGCACAGGGATTAAGCCGAACAGAGGTTGAAGACCCTAATTCTGATGTGGCTTTTCCAGAAAGCGTGATCGACATGATGCAAGGTAATTTAGGACAACCACCAGGGGGGTTTCCAGCCAATCTCATTCACAAAGTATTGAAGGGTCAAAAGCCCTCCACTGAACGCCCAGGTAAATTAATGCAACCTGCAAACCTTGAACTTGAGCGTACTAAACTGAGCGCACAATTAGACGGAAAAACAGTCGATGATGATGATTTGAACAGTTACCTGATGTACCCAAAAGTATTTGTGGATTATATGGAGCGGCATAATTCTTATGGTCCAGTACGAACCCTACCTACCCAAACATTCTTTTATGGTATGCAACCAGGAGAAGAAATTATAGCAGAAATTGATCCAGGAAAGACCCTTGAAATTCTACTACAAGCAGTTGGGGAAACTAATGAAGAGGGAGACGCACGCGTCTTTTTTGAATTAAATGGTCAACCTCGAGTGATCCGTGTTCCAAATCGCAAAATCAAATCTTCTAAAGCAAGCAGGCCAAAGGCAGAAATTGGTAACGAGTCCCATGTGGGCGCACCAATGCCCGGCGTTGTGGCAAATATTTCCATAATTACTGGAACTGATGTACGCAGAGGTGACTTACTCCTCACGATAGAGGCGATGAAAATGGAGACAGGTATCCATGCTGAGCGCGATGCTAAAGTAACGGCAGTGCACGTTGTCGCTGGCGCTCAAATTGACGTCAAAGACCTACTAATCGAATTGGAATAAAAAGTGATGTCATTTATGGTAACTAATTATGGCATTAGGTAAAGTTTAACTGATCAACTAAAAATTGATTTAAAGGCGCCAATATAACCAAAAAATACTGTTGAAGTCAGACATCCATATCACAGAACCAGGAGTAAATATTGCTGGGTTAGACCCTATATCCAGGTTTAAAAGATGCTTGGAACATGC
>CAJJBD010000006.1 GCA_905182325.1 uncultured Planktomarina sp.
CACCCTGACCTAATTGCAGGCGAAACGCGGGCTTGTACTGAACTGATGCGTGCCGTCCCTGGTGTCGCATTAAAAACAGGGGCTGAAGCTGTATTTACAGCAATTATACCTAGCAAAAAACTGGGTGTAGCCATAAAAATCGATGATGGAGCTTTTAGGGCAAGTGAAGCAGTGATTACAGCTCTATTAATACGAATGGGTCTGCTAAATGCGTTACATCCTGCTGCTGTTAAGCGATTGGGTCCCATCAGTAATTGGGATGGGTTGCAGACTGGCACCATTATTGTTGCTCTAGATTAGCGCGGGACTTCTGATACATTATTTGGGGTTACAAATTCTGACTTCAAATAACCCTGGAGATACAACAAAGAAGTTAGATCACCATGGTTTACTCGTATGGATACTTGATCCTGCACATTAGGTTTTGCATTCAGAGCGACGCCTGTTCCAGCCAACTGCAGCATACCTAAATCGTTTGCACCATCACCTACGGCTAAAACATCAGTTATTTGTAGGTCCTGGGCTGCTGAAATTTCTTTTAGAGCGGTGACTTTAGCTTCCCGTCCTAAAATTGGGGTGCCTACTTGGCCGGTGAGGGCTGCATTGGCCTGCAATAGAGTATTGGCACGATGCTCATCAAACCCCAGTTTTGCTGCTACAGGCCGCGTAAAATTGGTAAACCCTCCACTCACCAATGCGGCATATCCTTGATGAGTGCGCATTGTAGCTACAAGAACTTCTCCGCCAAGCGCAAAAGTTATTCTCTTTTGATAGACCTGTTCAATTCTTTTAATGGGCAAACCTTTTAAAAGCTCCACACGTGCAAGTAGGGCATACTCAAAATCCAACTCGCCATTCATAGCGCGAGCGGTAATGTCTGAGACTGCTGTTCCAACGCCTGCTTCTGTGGCCAACTCATCAATGCATTCTTGTTCGATCATTGTGCTATCCATGTCAGCTAGAAGCATTTTTTTTCGGCGCCCCACTTTGGGTTGGACTATTAAATCAACACCTTTTTTTTGCATGTCTGTCCATACCTGCAAAAAATTTTCAGGTACGGACAGGATTTCAAACTCGGCAGCTTCCATAGCTGCCAACCAGATCAAATTGCGGCCCCCCCAGGCGCTGAGGAGAGATTGTGTCAGTGCGGGTACCAGCACATTAAGGCCAGGTTTGCACAACAAAGTTGCAATAAACATGGAGATGCCCTTTCGTAACTTGAGATTGATTTGCCAACAACTCTGGCAAGTTACAAGTGATTCAATGTATTGATGAGACCGAATGAACGGCAAAGATTGTATTTAAGCGAGGTTAAGTCATGGTCCAAACTTTAGCTACACTTTTGATGATAATTCTGTCTGCCACGGTACATGCAGATATTGTTTTCCCAAACTTGACCGCTGATGATCTCAATGGGCGAAGCCTAAACTTACCTGCATTTTTTAGGTCTTATCATTGATAAGAAAATGCGCTCTTATATCACATCACTTGATATGAGGGTACGGACGATCACCATTTACTCAAGTCGAAACGCTTTTAATAGTGCCTTAGATATTAAAGAGCGGTCAGAAATCTACGTAGCTTTAGTAGATCCTGACGGTACCATGCATAGCATTATTCGAGGCGATGTTACTGAAGCTAAAGTAAATAAATTGCGAGCGGCTTATCCGTAATTTGGCAATTTTTCAGGAAATATGCTGAAATTTATTGGCGCATTTGTTTCCTATGCACTAAATAAGTAGCCTGCTAACTCTATAATTATTATTGGAATGTTGTATTTTCAGCATTGTAGCTGCGTAGATCTGAGGGTAATTCTAGCCTTGGGACACCCTTCCCCAACGAAGGGCGCTTATCTGTGAGGATAGTATCAATGGCTATTAAAAGACCGGCGTTGCGGCCGGAAAACCCGCGATTTTCGTCTGGTCCTTGTACCAAACCGCCTACATGGACGCATTCCTCTTTGACGGATGCTTGGCTCGGCCGTTCGCATCGAGCTGCCGGTGGCAAGGATAAATTGGTGAAGGCTATCTCCCAAACGCGCCATGTTTTGAAGGTTCCTGAAGATTATAAGATTGGTATTGTACCCGCCTCTGATACAGGTGCTTTCGAGATGGCTCTCTGGTCGATGCTTGGAGAGCGTCCCGTGCAGATGGTAGCTTGGGAAAGCTTTGGCGCGGGATGGGTCAGTGACGTAGTTAAACAATTAAAAGTTGAAGCTTCTGAGCATATTGCACTTTATGGTCATATTTTTGACATGTCTGACCTAAACTACGACGATGATGTGTGTTTCACTTGGAACGGGACCACATCGGGAGTGTGTTTGGCTTCTGGGGATATCATTCCTGTTGACCGTGCGGGTTTGACACTCTGCGACGCCACATCAGCCGCTTTTGCCGTGGATCTACCTTGGGACAAGCTTGATGTAACGACCTTTAGCTGGCAAAAAGTGTTGGGAGGTGAAGCGGCACATGGCGTATTAATCCTCTCTCCAAGGGCAGTGGCCCGATTGGAAAGTTACACCCCAGTTTGGCCGATACCTAAGATTTTTCGCCTGACAAAAGGTGGTAAGTTGATTGATGGTATTTTCACTGGTGCGACGATCAACACGCCGTCGATGCTCTGTGTAGAAGATTATTTGTTTGCGCTAGAGTGGGCCTTGTCTGTTGGAGGGCTAAAAGGTTTGATGACCCGGGCTCAGGCCAACGCGCAAGCGATATGGAATTTTTGCGCTGCTCGGGATTGGATTGATAACTTGGCCGTAGATCCTACTACACGGTCTGTTACCTCTGTCTGTTTAAAGTTTACGGACCCTAATATCAAAGATCCATCTGGATTCGCAAAATCTGTTGCCAGACGGTTGGAAATGGAAGGTGCTGCCCTTGATGTAGGTTCCTATCGTGAGGCGCCTGCAGGCTTACGAATTTGGTGTGGCGCCACGGTCGAAACTACAGACGTAGAGACTATGTTGCCTTGGCTTGAGTGGGCCTACCAAACTGAGCTGAACGCCCAGTAACTCTAAGAGATCTTTCTATCCTGTATCAGGAAAATATACTTCATAAGGAGAGCCCAAATGGCACCAAAAGTACTCGTATCTGACAAATTGTCTGCAACAGCTGTTCAGATTTTCCGTGATCGTGGCATTGACGTAGATTTTGAACCTGATTTGGGAAAAGATAGGAACAAATTGCTCTCCGTAATCAGTCAATATGATGGTTTGGCCATTCGGTCGGCAACAAAAGCTACTGAAAAAATTATCAACGCTGCTTCTAACCTGAAAGTGATTGGACGGGCTGGTATTGGCGTGGACAATATTGACCGTGTTGCTGCATCAAAAAAGGGTGTGATCGTGATGAACACGCCATTTGGAAATATGATCACAGCCGCCGAACATGCCATAGCAATGATGTTTGCTGTGGCGAGGCAGATCCCTGAGGCGAGTGCCTCGACCCATGCTGGAAAATGGGAAAAATCTAAGTTTATGGGCGTGGAGTTGACGAGTAAAACTTTGGGTGTGATTGGAGCGGGCAATATTGGTGGGATCGTTTGTGAACGTGCTGTTGGTTTGAAGATGAAGGTCGTCGCCTACGATCCATTTTTGTCGGAAGACCGAGCGAACAAATTGGGTGTTGAGAAGGTAGAGCTGGCTGCACTGTTTGAGCGAGCTGATTTCATTTCACTTCACGTACCAAAAACTGATCAAACAACTAATATCATTAGTGTTGAAGCTATAGCAAAGATGAAACCTGGTGTTAGGATTATCAACTGTGCACGCGGTGGGTTGGTAGATGAAAAAGCCCTGGCGCTTGCCATAAAATCTGGCCACGTGGCTGGTGCGGCTTTCGATGTATTCGAAACTGAACCTGCAACCAATAGTCCTCTCTTTAATTTGCCAAATGTTGTATGTACACCCCATTTAGGTGCAGCAACTACTGAGGCGCAGGAAAACGTGGCTATCCAGGTTGCGGAGCAAATGTCGGATTATTTACTTACGGGAGCGGTATCAAATGCGTTGAACATGCCGTCTGTGACTTCTGAAGAGGCTAAAGTTATGGGTCCTTGGCTTCAACTTGTAGGGTATTTAGGCGCATTTATTGGCCAGATGACAGATGAACCCATAAACGCTATCAATATTTTATACGACGGTACTGTTTCCGAAATGAACATGGAAGCTCTAAACTGTGGTGTAATTGCGGGAATAATGAAAACTGGAAACCCGGATGTAAATATGGTCAGTGCACCAGTCATAGCTCTTGAGCGCGGTATCCAAATTAGTACAACCAATCAAAATAAATCAGGCGTGTTTGATGCCTACATCAAGGTTACCGTTGTGACGCCAAAACGTGAACGCTCAGTGGCCGGTACCGTATTTAGTGATAGAAAGCCTCGCTTTATTCAGATCAAAGGTATCAATATTGACGCGGCGATTGGTAGACATATGCTATATACAACCAATACTGATGTGCCCGGTATAATTGGCTTATTAGGGACAATTATGGGTCGAAATGGTGTTAATATCGCCAACTTTACTTTAGGTCGTGCTGACGCTGGTGGGGAGGCAATAGCCTTATTGAATGTAGATGAAGCTATTGGAGATAATGTACTTGCTGATCTGGGCGCTACTGGTAAATTTAGCCAGGTAAGTCGGCTGGAGTTTGACGTTTGATGAACCCTATCTATGTGATTGGCGATATCCACGGAGAATTTGGTATGCTTGAGCATGCTTTAGAATTAGTTCAGGCAGATGGTGGGTCAGAGGCTCTGACAGTCTTTCTTGGCGACTATGTGGATCGTGGTCCAGATAGCCGTAAGGTGTTGGACTTACTTATCAGGGGTCAAAAGCTTGGACAGAACTGGGTTTTTCTCAAGGGTAACCACGATCGTATGTTTGAGTGGTTTCTGCAAACCCCGTCACGCAGCGATCCGCATCTTTTTATTGATTTAAGTTGGCTACATGAAAGGCTGGGTGGGCGAAATACTTTGATGTCTTACGGCCTGAACTTTTCCAAGAGATACCGCCTGAATGACTTGCACGCAGCTACCTTGTCAGCAGTGCCGAACAGCCACCATAAATTTTTAGCTAACTGTAAGTTGAGTTATGAAACAAACGATCTTTTTTTCTGTCATGCGGGTATTCGGCCTAATGTGGAATTGCAGGACCAAAACGAAGAGGATCTTCTATGGATAAGAGAAGAATTTCACAACTATAGTGGGCAATACACTAAGCTAATTGTTCATGGACACACGCCGATCGAAAAGGCGACCCACTATGCCAACCGTGTGAACCTAGATAGTGGATCTGGATATGGAAAATCTCTTACTGCTGCAGTTTTTGAAGGAACTACATGCCACATTTTGACAGCTAAGGGCCGAGTTCCAATGCTGGCTATAAGGTGAGAATCTTCTTTTTTTACAATTAGAGTCAATCTATTTTAGTCGTGCGATTTGAGACTATAAAAAATCTTGGAATTCTTCCAAGATACGTACGTAAACATCGCGCTTAAATGGTACGATTGCGTTTGGTAGTTCTTTGGGGTCAATCCACTTCCAAGTGGAAAATTCAGGTTCAGACGTGTCTATATTAATATCGGTATCTTCACCTAAAAATTTCATTAAGTACCATTTTTGTTTTTGTCCGCGATATTTTCCATCCCAAAGCTTGGGAATCAAGTCAGGTGGCAATTCATACGGAATCCAGCCGCTACTTTCAGCGATTATATTCACTTTATTAGCTGGAATTCCAGTTTCCTCTTCTAACTCCCTTATTGCCGCAGTTTGAGTGTCCTCGCCAGGGTCTACCCCACCTTGTGGCATTTGCCAGGCGTCAGAATAGTGATCTAGACGTTGTGCGACAAACACAAATCCTGCCTGATTAATAACCATAATGCCAACGTTGGCACGATATGGTAGTTTCATTATGTTAGTAGAATGCACCATTTATTGTGACGATTTAATGGTGGCAAGGCCTTTCAGAAGGTCAATTGCATATGCTAATTGAAAGTCTTCTTCACGCAGTTTAGCGGCTTCTTTGGCAGCGGTGCGTTCGGCCTCTATTTGTTCCCTTTCAATGTCTGAGAGGCTATCATTATCAAGAGATCCTCTCAAATCCGCTTCAGTACGCATTTTTCTTTCGTCTGGTTCAGGTTCGTCTGTCTGGCGCGCGCGTCGCGGCTGCTCTACTAGGATGTCTGGCGATACGCCAAGTGCTTGGATAGAACGCCCTGAAGGAGTGTAGTAGCGTGAGGTGGTTAGGCGCATTGCGCCATCACCAGGCAAGGGCATTAGAGTTTGCACTGAACCTTTTCCAAAACTTTTTGTGCCCACAACGATGGCGCGGCTGTGATCCTGTAATGCGCCAGCAACAATCTCGGACGCTGAGGCTGAGCCCCCATTGATCAAAACAACGATCGGTTTTCCTTGAGCTAAATCTCCAGCACGTGCGTTCCATCGATCACCTTGAGCCGGATTGCGGCCTCTGGTCGAGACTATCTCTCCCTTTTCAAGAAAGGCGTCAGAAACTTTTATGGCTTGGTTCAGTAGTCCTCCTGGATTATTACGTAAATCCACTACAAAGCCGTTGATATTATTGATACCGCCCGCTTCCTCAATTTGCTTTGATATACCGTCTTTCAAATTAGGATAGGTTTGGTCGTTAAAGGTACTGACACGCATTATGATGGTCTGACCAATTGATCGGCTCCGTACAGCCGTTAGTTTGATTGTGTCACGAATTATGCTGACATCGAAGGGTTCAGGTTCTTCTTCACGCACGACGGTTATTATAATTTCTGATCCAACTGGACCACGCATCAACTGGACCGCCTCGTCTAGTGTTAGCCCTAGAAGACCTTCACCGTCCACATGGGTGATGAAGTCACCAGGCTGCATGCCGGCCTCGGCCGCCGGGGTATCGTCAATTGGTGTAATAACTTTTACGAAGCCCTCTTCCTGGGTCACCTCGATGCCAAGCCCACCAAAAGCACCACGTGTTTGAACTCGCATATCTGCTGCGTCTTCTGGGGAAAGATAACTGGAATGTGGGTCAAGTGAGGTGAGCATTCCATCAATTGCTGCCTCGATAAGTTTTTCATCATCAATTTCTTCAACATATTCTGCGCGAATTCGATCGAAAAGATTACCAAATAATTCTAGTTGTTGATAGGTTTTAGCCTGATCTGTTTCTTCGGCCAGAAGTGGCCCAGCCAGATGTGGAGTTACAATCACTCCAAGCAAAATGCCAACTACACTGGCAATCAAAAACTTTCTCATCTTCTTATCCTTATTTCCAAGCTGACTTTTAAACTTATCTGCGCATTATTGATGCTTGTCACGTACGTTATTTCATTTGTAACTTACTATAAGTAACGTAGTTCAACGGGTGAGACATACAAGCTATTAGGTGTGTTGTAACTTCAACAATATAATTAAAAAACAGCGATTTTTAACGGTAGTCTAGATTAAAATTTCTGAAAATATGTACTCACGCCAATAAAGACTTACCAGTCATCTCAGGTGGTGACGGTAAATTCATTAGTTGTAATAGTGTCGGTGCTACATCTGCTAAGCGCCCATTTGAGATTGTACTATTTGGCGCAACGCCAATGGCAATTATCGGCACAACATTTGTGGTATGTGCCGTATGTGGCCCGCCTGTATTTGGATCGATCATCATTTCACAATTACCGTGATCTGCGATTAGTATCATGGCGCCACCAGACTTTTTAAGAGCCTTAATTACGCGGCTTAAGCCCTTGTCTACGGCTTCACAGGCTGTGATGGCTGCTGACAAGTCTCCTGTATGACCCACCATATCAGGATTGGCGTAGTTGGTAATGATCAAATCATATCCAGCATCCATTGCCGTCACAAATTTATTTGTAACCTCATTTTCTGACATTTCAGGTTGCAAATCATAAGTCGCGACTTTGGGAGAAGGTGGCATGAACCTATCCTCACCCTCTTCTGGCGCTTCGACGCCACCATTCATAAAGAATGTCACATGTGGATATTTTTCAGTTTCAGCTAGGCGCAATTGAAGTTTGTCGTGTTTTGCAACCCAGGTGCCTAAGGTATTTGGTAGTTTACGCTTTGGAAAAGCAGACGTGAGATACCTGTCATGAGATTTAGAATAGCTGACCATTCCTAATTGTGCTGTCAGCTTTGGTCGGTTGCTGGTATCAAACTTAGTAAAATTGGGCTGGCAAATTGCGGCGAGTATTTCACGGGCTCGGTCTGCTCTGAAGTTAAGGCAAAATAAGCCGTCCTCCTGCTTAAGGCCTGTATAATCTCCGATTACGCTTGCTGGAAAGAATTCATCTGTTAACCCCATTTCATAGGCATTAATTATTATGTCTTTTGCATTTTCAAATTTTGGTCCTACAGAATTTGTAATAGCAGCAAAGGCAGTTTGAACTCGATCCCAACGGTTATCACGGTCTAGGACAAAATAACGGCCTGTAACGGTACCAATACATGCTTTTCTTGGCAGGTTCTTTTCAAGTTTTTCAAAGAAAGCTCCCGCTGAGGTTGGCCCCACGTCTCTACCATCGGCAATAGCGTGGATTACAACGGGCACGCCTAATTCCGTTAACATTTTAGTGGCTGCAAGCATGTGGTCCAGGTGTCCATGCACTCCACCATCAGAGATTAGCCCGAGCAGATGTGCAGTTCCCCCAGATTTTAATAAAGCGTTAGCGAAACCTAAAATATTAATGTTTTTGAAGAAACTTTGATTTTTGATTGCTAAATCAATCTGGCCTAAATCCATAGGCACTATACGGCCTGCACCAATGTTAGTGTGACCTACTTCAGAATTTCCCATCTGTCCCTTTGGTAGTCCTACATCTACTCCATGGGTGACAAGGGTGGCATTGGGGTAATTATCCATCAAGTAATCAAATGTGGGAGTATGAGCTAGCTCTGGGGCGTTACCTGACTTTATATTGCTCAACCCCCATCCGTCTAAAATACACAAAACAACGGGTTTTGTCATGGTGTGCTCCTCACTTGGTATCTACTGTTTACCTGAACTAGTGAGGTGTTCCACTGCTTTTAATTTCAGAGGACTCGACTCTTAGCTATTCCCTTTTATAAACAGAACATAACAAGAACAATTTTATTGATATAAATAATGCATCGTCGAATTTTATCCTTATGGTTTCCCCGAATGGGAGCAGAGCGGCTATTGCGGCACGCACGTATGACTGAGGATTTACCTTTTGCTGTAGTGCGTGACACTGGGCAGATAAAGTTAATAAGCTCACTTTCAATTACTGCTGAAAGCCAAGGCTTAAGCTGTGGCCAGTCTCTGCGTGATGCTATGGCAATATGTCCAAGTTTAATAACTAAGTCACAAAACCCTCAACTTGAGGCCCAATTTTTGACTAACTTGTGCCGCTGGGCGAATAAATTTTCGCCTTGGGTGGCTGAGGAAGTTTCAAATGCACTGGTAATAGATCTTACTGGGTGTGCCCATTTATTTGGTGGTGAAGAAGGGGTGGTGCAACAAGTTGAGTTGGATTGCATTGATCTTGGGTTGTCTGTTCATATTGGTATTGCTGATACAAAAGGTGCGGCTTGGGCGTTAGCCCGTTATGCTGGCCAACCCTTAAGTTTAAGTCGTACTGGTGATGCTATTGATCAAGAGGCACATGCAACTCGATCCCGCGCAGCCAAACGTCGCAACTGGGAACGGGGGGGGCAAGCTCCACGGCTGAAATCTAGTAAAAGCATTTCTCAACGTATAGCTGCGCCAGGCTTTACTCGGCAGGCACTTTCGTCTTTGCCTGTAGCAGCCTTGAGATTGGAAGATCATGTAATAATATCACTCAACCGGTTAGGATTATGTCGGGTTGAAGATTTATTGAATCAACCGCGTGCTGCGATTGCGCGACGCTTTGGGAAGGGAATAATCTATAGGATGGATCAGGCTTTGGGTGTTGCACCTGAACCTGTAAATCCCTCAAAACAAGCCTTGCATTTTGCTTGCCGGCTAACTTTTCCTGAGCCTATTGGTTTAATGGATGATATGTTGGCTGCATTAAATAAATTATTACCTCGACTTGCTAATAGCTTGGAATCCAAAGGTAGGGGTGCACGGCGGTTGCGTTTGGAAGTTTACCGTACTGACCAAACGATGCAGTGGGTTGATGTTGGATTAACATACCCCTCTTCTGATTGTGCACGGATGCAACTGCTCCTGAAAATGAAATTAGCTGAAATTGAAGTAAAGTTTGGTATTGATGTGCTACGCATAGTGGCTACTCAAACAGAGCTAATGTATGCTCAGCACTACAAAAGCCATATTGATGTGGGACCTGAAGTGTCAGTAGGGCAATTAACCAACACAGATCTTGGTGACCTTATTGGAAAGCTAGGTGCGCGTATTGGGCTTGAAAAAATTACACGTCTACATCCTGGTAACAGTCATATACCTGAAAAGGCAGCGCAGACCATTGCAGCAGCATGGTCATCGCCAGAAATGAATTGGCTTGATCTGGAGCGCCCACGTCCATTGATTTACTTTCAACCTGAGCGAGTTATTGCGCTAGCGGTACCAAAAGTACCGTTACAATTTAAATGGCGTGGGCAGGTACATGAGTTTGACAGTGCGTATGGTCCTGAGCGGATTGCACCTGAGTGGTGGTTGGCAGAACAGGCATGGCGCACGGGAACACGGGATTACTGGAAAGTTGTAACAAAAACTGGAGACCGGCTTTGGCTTTATTTTGCCCATGGAGGATTGGTATCAGGAGGATGGTTTTGTCATGGTAGATTTGCGTAGTGTTACAAAAAATAATTTATGGAAATTTCCTAAAGGATTGTGGTTGTGGGGTTGCTTTAATTTTTTTTTAAAGCAACCCTATTAAAATGAATATTGTAAATATGCAAACTAAATCACATCTAAAAATTCCTGAAAAAATTGCGTTTCAACGTTTAGAATTAGCACCTATCCTGAATTTATATGGACGGATGGTAGCCGCTGGTGAGTGGCGTGATTACGGCATCTCATGTCTACGTGAGGTCGCAGTATTTTCGGTTTTTAAACGAACAGCTGAAAACTCGTTGTTTCGAATTGAAAAGCGACCAAAGCTTCGTAATAAACAGGGAATGTATGCAGTTATTGGTTCTGAAGGCCAGATGTTGAAGCGTGGCCATGATCTCAAATCAGTGTTGGGTGTAATTGAACGTAAGTTAATTCGAACGGTTGATTAAATTTGGGCGGCTCGGTTTAAAGCTTGGTTCGATTGATGACGGGTCCGTCACCAGCTTTGGCAATACGTGTTATGGTTTCCTCAATCTCATCAATTGTTACAGCCATGGCTCTTGCATTAGCGTGTATTAATTCACCATCATTAATTGTTAAAGCAACGTGACCTTTCCAAAAAATTAGTTGGTTTTTGTTCCATGGACCATCCACGTTTGTAAAAGCAGTTTGTTGGGGGCCACTATCGCCTGGGCAAGACTTGCCACAGGCAAGGCATGCTGTTTGTATGAGCCCTGAGCAGTCAATACCTGTTACAGAGTTGCCACCCCAAAGGTAGGGTGCGTGTAAAAATAGTAAGGCCACCTGAACGGGATCTGGAAAAAAAGATCCAATAGGCATTAAGTGTTGCTTTGGGATAAAACCGTATTTTGTTTTTACAAAACTTTCTACATCTGAAATCATGGATACTAGAGATCCAAACGGCATATAAATTTGATTTGAAGACTTAATATCAGGTCCATTATAAGCGTGAGTTCCAAGTGATCTTACTCGGTGTGTTTTGGGCTCAAATGGCTCTAGATCTACTTTTCTTACATAACCCCTATATCCATCTTTTGTTGCATGACCAAACGCCCAGCCCTGGTCGATATCTAAAGTTACAAACCCATCACCTAGTAGTAATTGACGGTCGCGTGATCCACTTTTATTGTTACAAACATCAGTAAGATTTACGCAAATTTGATGGGTAGGTATCATAGGTCCAAAATTTCAGGCAGTGCCTGAAATAGGGCGCGTATTCCTTGTCCGGTACCACCCTTTGGGCGCGCTGGGCTTCCGGTGGGCTGCCATCCGTAGCAATCAAAATGTACAAACTTCGAAGTATTCGTTACAAACCGGTTTAGAAAAAGTGCAGCAGTTATTGCGCCAGCAAAACCTCCTCGTGGGGCATTATCAAGATCAGCAATTCCTGGCTCTATCATTGCTTCATAAGGTATGTGCAATGGCAGTTGCCATACTGGATCATCAACAATAATACCAGCTTTAGCAATGGACTGGCTTAGGGCAACATTTGAGGTGAAATAGGGCGCAATATCAGGCCCAACTGCTACTCTTGCTGCGCCTGTAAGTGTAGCCATGCAAATAATTAAATCAGTGGGTATTTCGTCCGCAAATGTCAAAGCGTCAGCCAATACTAAACGGCCTTCAGCGTCGGTGTTATTGACCTCAACGGTTAGACCCTTCCGACTAGTCAAAATATCTTGAGGTCGAAATGCATCGCTTCCAATAGCATTTTCAACTGCTGGGATTAGTATCCGCAATTGCACTTTCATTTGTGTGGACATGATCATCTTGGCTAAGCCCAAGACGTGCGCTGCGCCACCCATGTCTTTCTTCATTAATCCCATGGAAATTCCCGGTTTAATGTTAAGCCCGCCAGTGTCAAAGCACACACCTTTTCCAACTAAAGTAATTCTTGGGCCCTTATTTCCCCACTTCATATCGATCAAACGAGGTTCTCGGTGTGACGCTCGACCAACGGCGTGTATCATTGGGAAGTTTTCCTCAACTAGGGCATCGCCTAAGATAACATTTATTATGGCATCATATTTCTTGCCCAAGTCTTGCGCCGCTTCCTCCAGTTCTTCTGGACCCATGTCATTGGGGGGCGTATTAATTAGATCACGGGTTAAAAATTCACCGGCAACGATGGCTTGGATATGATTTGCATCTAACTCGTTTGGACAAATCAGTTCTGCTTTTAGTTCAGATTGTTGATTGTAACGGTTAAACTGGTACTTACTCATTGCGAATCCAAGTGTGAAGTCTTGTGCAAATTCCATATTCAGTGGTGTGAGTTTAAAAATTCCAGTTGGTAAACTTGACAGTCCTGCTAAAGCGCCAAAGCGTTTTCTGCTTCGCGACTGCGTGTTGCCAATTCCAATTGCGACAGAGGTGGGGTTCCCATTTTCGGTTACAACTAAAGTTTGCCCTAGTTGCGCTTTCCAGCGGTGCGTTGACGCAGAGTTTTGAACTACTGGATCCTGTACTTTAAGCCAACTTTCCAACTCTGCCTCTGAGACTAGATTGATTGGAATTGCCCTTGATGTAGGTGGCGCAAAAAAGCTATCAGAACGTTCCATGAGTTGTCCCTTTTGTTGACTTTTTAACCGCATATATCCATCATCAAATATTAAATTTAATGTAGTGTATATTCAAAATAAAAAAACTGCACCATACAAAGTCTACGAATTGAATTAGACTTATTATTCGAATTAAATTTAATTAATTGTTACGATACAATAAAAATACCGTAAAGGTTGTAACTATGAAATTTGTTAAACCTCTTCCTACCTATTTGGTGCAGCGCTACCACGGCTGGAAGGCGACTACATTTGAGGATAATCATTCCTGGTACCGACGTCTGGCTAGCGAAGGCCAACGGCCACGCGCAATGGTAATTTCATGCTGCGATAGCCGTGTACATGCGACTGCTATTTTTGGTGCTGAACAGGGTGAATTTTTTATTCATCGAAATGTGGCCAATTTAGTACCAGCCTACCTTCCAGATGGTGAGCCACATGGCACGTCGGCAGCCGTAGAATACGCTGTTACGGCGTTAAAAGTTGCGCATATTATAGTGCTCGGTCACTCAAACTGTGGGGGTGTAAAAGCTTGTCATGACATGTGTACCGGCCATGCGCCCGAACTAGAAAAAAGTAGCAGTTTTGTTGGCCGTTGGATGGACATTTTACGTCCGGGATTTGAGCGGGTCAAAAGCATAGCCGATCCAGATGACCAAGTTGCCAGTTTGGAGCGTGAGGCTGTTATGATTTCTATTGAAAACCTTACTACATTCCCTTTTGTGAAGCAGGCAATTAACGAGAATGAACTTACGTTACATGGCCTCTGGACTGATATAGCCGAAGGTACACTGGAGCAGTTTGATATAAAAACCCAAAATTTCGTTCAAATTTAAAATTTTCGCTAAGGAATTTATATTAGTACGTTGCCGTTAAGTTTTTTCAGATATTAATGCTAACCCTTTTTTAAAACTTTGTTACCTAATACCTCGGCAATTTGTACTGCATTAAGTGCTGCACCCTTACGTAGGTTATCACAAACACACCATAGATTTAATCCGTTTTGTACTGTTACATCTTGCCGTATACGACTAATAAATGTGGCGTAATCACCCACACATTCTATCGGACTTACATAGCCACCATCTTCCCGCTTATCGATCACCATGATGCCTGGGGCTTCACGTAAGATTGAGCGAGCTTCGTCTTCGTCTAAAAAGTCTTCAAATTCGATATTAATGGCTTCTGAATGGCCTACAAAAACAGGGACACGAACACACGTGGCAGTGACCTTAATTGAAGTATCTAAAATCTTCTTGGTTTCTGCTACCATCTTCCACTCCTCTTTCGTATCTCCACTGTCCAAAAAAACGTCGATGTGTGGAATGACATTGAAAGCGATTTGCTTGGTAAACTTTCTAGGAGGCTTGTCATCCACAGGGTTGTAGATGGATTTAGTTTGATCCCATAACTCATCAATTCCCTCTTTCCCTGCTCCGGATACTGATTGATAGGTGCTCACCACCACCCGCTTAATCCTAGCACGGTCATGTAGAGGTTTTAGTGTTACAACCATCTGTGCTGTTGAACAGTTAGGGTTAGCTATTATATTTTTCTTTTTGCATTCATGGATGGCCTCTGAATTTACTTCTGGTACAATTAATGGAACGTCAGGATCATAGCGGTATAAGCTTGAGTTATCAATCACTATGCATCCCGCAGCAGCAGACTTTGGAGCGTATTCTTTTGTGGTATCTGAGCCAACTGCAAAAAGAGCAATATCCCAGCCAGTAAAATCAAATGTTGCCAGATCACGGGTCTTTAAAGTTTTTTCGCCAAAACTCACCTCCGTACCAATAGACTTCCTGCTTGCTAGGGCGGCAATTTTTGAAATTGGAAATTCACGTTCAGCCAAAATATTTAGCATTTCGCGACCCACATTTCCAGTGGCCCCAACTACGACAACTTTATAAGACATAGCTTCTCTCCTCTTTTCAAAGACGGATCCGTTTAGCGCGGTGCTCGCATAATTGAAAGGGGTGTCAGTCAGTTCTGTCTTGAGAAAAGAGATAGATAGTCAATCCAATCACCATTATTCCACAAAATAACAAAATGACCGAGTTATAGGGATCAATCGGTGTTGTGGCCTTCATTATATGCCCGTCATAAACTTTGGCGGAAAGGTTTTGAATTAATCCTACTCCGCCTATACCAAAAAGGTTAATTAAGGTCACACCTCGGCCCATTAAATGGTCTGGAAAAAAACTGCGCCCATGTGCTACTAATATTGGAAATGAAGCGCCAAAAAAACCAATACCAGCCATGATACCTATTGTAGTCCAAAATCCACTACCGCCAAATAAATAGAGTAAGAGACACAGTGAGGCGCCACTGAGGTTACCAAAAAATATTACCCACTTTCGGGTACCAAATATACGGTCAAGTGGCCCATAAAAGAAGTTACCAGCAATCATTGCTATCGCCATTATGCTAGTAACGGTGCCTACCTGAACTACAGTTGCATCAAAAATATCTGTAAAGTAAGGGCCAATCCAAAGGCCACGCAGTCCCCCTGCTGGTGCGTAATTAACTAAAACCAGTGGTAGAATTAACCACATAGCCCGCATGCGTAACAAATCTAAAACACTACCCTTCTCGGCAGTTATTATTTTTGGTGGATCCCGTACTATCACATAGCAAAGTATTGCCACGGCGACAGTAGTGCAGCCAATCATGAAAATGGATTGTCGCCAACCAAGTGTCTCAACGAGCAAGGTCATTGGGTAGGCCGCTCCAACATTCCCCAGGGAGCCTATGCCCAGCATAAATGCTGCCATGGTGGCAAAAGCGGATGCGGGAAAGCTTCTAGCGATGATGTAATATGAGGCCATGAGTACAGGGGAACACCCGATTCCTATCATCGCCATGGCAAGTCCAATTTGCCAGGGTTCGGTCGCCATAGAAAAAACCATTGCACCGCCGCCGGCACCAATTGCTAATAAAGCTGCAGTTGTACGCTTTGGCCCCAAGGTGTCTAGTGCCCAACCTATTGGAATTTGCATCATAGCAAATGCTAAAAACCAATATCCAGATGCTGATGATAACTGGGCAGCAGTAGCACCAATGTCAGTTTGTAAAGGTGCTGCAAGTACTGCTAGAAACGCACGGTAAAATTGTGACAAGATGTATGCCAAGGTCAAAATTATTAGAGTGTTGCGCATTTTTTTTCCATTGTAGCGTTGTCGTTACATGACTTTGGTTCGTGGTAAAGGCAGAATTAATATCTTGTGCGACGGTATTAGCAGCGCTAATCCTACGATTATTGTGGTGGGGAATGAAAAAGAAATGACATTAACGGGTAAAACAGTTTTAATAACCGGAGCAAGTCGTGGAATTGGCGCGGCAACAGCCCAACATTTAGCGGCGCTCGATGCGAACGTAGTTTTGGTCGCCCGTAGTGCCAAAGTCTTGCAAAAAATTGCTGATAAAATCGGGTCAAAGGCAAAGGCTTTGGCCTGCGACGTTTCAGACTCAAACCAAGTAAATGAAGCGGTAAATGCTTCATTAGAAACTTTTGGCTCACTTGATATTTTGATTAATAATGCCGGAATACTTGGCCCTGTTGATAAGCTTTCTAATATCTCCCCAAGTGATTGGGGTGAAGTGATAGATACCAATGTCAAAGGTGTATTTAATATGATGCATGCCACTATCCCAATTATGGTGGCCCAGAAGAAGGGCGTGATTATTAATGTTTCGTCTGGCGCAGCCTATGGAGTGTTAGAGGGTTGGAGCCATTATTGTGCGTCTAAAGCAGCTGTTTTACAACTTACACGCTCTGGCCATGAGGAATATGGGGATGATGGTATCACTTGCCTGGGCCTTAGCCCCGGTACGGTTGCAACGAAAATGCAAGTCGCAATCAAAGCGTCTGGTATAAACCCAGTAAGTAAACTGGAAATTAGCGACCATATTCCTGCTTCAGACGTTGCGCAGGCCATTTCTTATCTTTGTGGTGCAGCTGGAGAAAATTATGCTGGAGAAGACTTTCAACTTAAATTGCCTGAATCGCGCGCAGCGGTGGGCTTGGTAGCCCGTTGAATTGAAATGATTTAGGCTCTTGCATTCCTACAAAGCAGCCTCAGTTTAAAAAATTTAAACCTTTACAAGCTTTGGTCTAAAGCTCCAAGTATTGCGTCACCCATCTGTGAGGTTGTGACTGGCTTTTCGCCCTCAGCTTGTAGAAGATCGGGTGTCCGAATGCCCTCAGCCAGTACAGACTCAACTGCAACCTCTATCCTATGCGCTTCATCACCCAAATTAAACGAGTACCGTAGGGCCATTGCAAATGATAGTATGCTGGCGCAGGGATTAGCTTTCCCCTGACCGGCAATATCGGGTGCTGATCCGTGTACTGGTTCATAAAGGGCCTTAGGACGTCCATTCTCCATGGGTGAGCCAAGGCTTGCTGAAGGTAGCATACCGAGGGAACCAGTCAGCATGGCTGCGCAGTCGGAGAGAATATCCCCAAAGAGGTTGTCGGTTAAAATAACATCAAATTGTTTGGGCGCCCGCACCAGTTGCATCGCACCATTATCTGCATACATATGAGATAATTTGACGTCGTCGTAGTCGGCCTTATGAACTTCAGTCACCACTTCACGCCATAGGCCACCAGCTTCCATGACGTTGGCTTTTTCCATAGAACACAGCCGATTATCACGCTGTCGTGCCAGTTCAAATCCAGAGCGAGCAACACGCGCAATTTCAGACTCAGTGTAGCGATGTGTATTTATTCCCACACGTTCATTATTCTCTTTGAATATACCGCGAGGTTCGCCAAAGTAGCTTCCTGAAGTCAACTCTCGTACAATCATGATATCTAAACCTGAGACTATATCGCGCTTTAGTGAGGAGAAATTAGCGAGTGCGTCAAAACACTGTGCGGGGCGCAAATTTGCAAATAAATCCATTTCTTTACGCAATCGCAGCAAACCACGCTCAGGTTTGATATTAAAATCAAGGTTATCATATTTTGGACCACCCACTGCCCCAAGTAATACTGCGTCCACTACTTGCGCCTTTGCCATTGTATTATCGTGCAATGGAACGCCATGCGTATCGTAGGCAATACCCCCCACTAAATCCTCAGACACCTCAAATGAGATACTACGATTGGCTCCAAGCCAACTAATTACCTTACGGACTTCGGCCATAACTTCAGGTCCAATGCCGTCGCCAGGTAAGATAAGTAATGACGGGATACTCATAGAAAGTCCTTTCGTATTTTTAAACACTGCCTAATTGCCAGTACTTTTTGGGTCAAGAAAATCAAATTTAGTTTGGGAACAACTAATCGTAGTTAGTCGGTTTTGAATACGCAGGTTTAGTTATAAATTCGATTTATACTGATATATTCCTTATTTTTTACCGTCAAATCCAAGGAGTATTTTTTGCCATTTTTTTCTCAAATGAGTCGATTGACTCCATTTTTTCCATTGTCAGGCCAATATCATCCAGCCCATTTATAAGGCAGTGCTTGCGATGTTGATCTACATCAAACTTAATTACCTCACCATCAGATGTCTCAATTCGCTGGCTTTCTAAATCAATTACCATGCGGGCGTTACTACCTTTTTCGGCATCATTCATGAGAAGGTTAAGTTCTTCGTCTGTGACAATTACTGGCAGGATGCCGTTTTTGAAGCAATTATTATAAAAAATGTCAGCAAAACTCGTTGATATTACGCAACGGACACCAAAGTCTAACAAAGCCCACGGTGCGTGCTCGCGCGAGGATCCACACCCAAAATTGTCGCCTGCCACTATAATATTTGCATTTCTGTAGGCGCCTTGGTTTAAGATAAAGTCCGGGTTTTCTGTACCGTCCATTTGATATCGCATTTCATGAAAAGCACTAACCCCTAATCCAGAACGCTTAATAGTTTTAAGAAATTGTTTTGGGATAATCATATCTGTGTCAATGTTGATCAAAGGCATCGGCGCTGCAATAGCAGTCATTTTTTCGAACTTCTCCATTACATTAATTCTCGGACATCTGTTAATTTCCCAGTTACAGCGGCTGCAGCAGCCATTGCTGGACTCATTAAGTGAGTTCTTGATCCGCGCCCTTGGCGGCCTTCAAAATTGCGATTGCTGGTTGAGGCGCATCGCACTTGCGGACCCAGTTGATCAGGGTTCATTCCAAGACACATCGAACATCCTGCTAACCGCCACTCAAATCCAGCTTGTTTGAAAATTTCTGCAAGTCCCTCTTCTTCAGCTTGTAAGCGCACCAGTCCTGAGCCTGGCACTACCATTGCAATCAAACCATCTTGTACTTTTCTACCTTGCACAATTTCAGCTGCGGCTCGTAAGTCCTCAATCCGACCGTTCGTACAGGATCCTATAAATACTGCATCAATCTCAACGTCTTGAAGTCGCGTGCCAGGCGTAAGTCCCATATAGTCAAGGCTGCGTTGAGCGGCGTCCACTTTTCCGCCGTTAAAATCATTAGCAGCTGGCACAATTGCTGTAATTGGTAAAACATCTTCGGGGCTGGTGCCCCAGGTAACAACGGGTGCTATGTCTTCACCCCTAAGAGTTATAGTCTTATCAAAATGTGCAGTGTCATCAGAAAATAATGTGCGCCAGTAATCCACTGCTGCACCCCATAACTTTCCAGTTGGAGCGTTGGGCCGTCCGTTGCAATAGTTGAATGTAGTTTCATCAGGTGCAATGAGACCGGCGCGCGCCCCACCCTCAATCGCCATATTACATACAGTCATCCTTCCCTCCATCGAGAGGCTTTGGATTGCTTCACCACAGTATTCAATCACATAGCCGGTGCCGCCAGCCGTACCAGTCTCTCCGATAACTGCCAGAGTGATGTCCTTTGCAGTTACTCCTTGGCTTAGCTTGCCTGTGATTTCTACTCGCATGTTTTGAGATTTTTTTTGAATTAGTGTTTGTGTTGCTAAAACATGCTCAACTTCAGAAGTGCCAATCCCATGTGCTAGTGAACCAAAAGCTCCGTGGGTGGCGGTGTGGCTATCACCACATACAATTGTCATACCAGGAAGTGTCCAACCTTGTTCAGGGCCTATGATGTGAACAATCCCTTGGCGGATATCATCCACGGGATAGTAGACCACACCAAATTCACGGGCATTTTTATCTAATGCCTCCACTTGAATACGGCTTTCTTCGTTATCGATTCGCTTTAAGCGATCCAAAGTTGTTGGAACGTTATGGTCCGGTACCGCAATAGTTTTTTCTGGTGCTCGAACTTTTCGTCCAGACATGCGAAGACCCTCAAAAGCCTGAGGGCTAGTAACTTCGTGTACTAAGTGTCTATCAATATAAAGAAGGCAGGTACCATCTTCACCTTGGTGAGCCACGTGTGCGTCCCAGATTTTGTCATAAAGTGTCTTAGGGGCCATATCCGGCGATCCTTATATGTTGTAATAAGTTCATCGTTCACTATCTGGCTTTAATTATGAAAAGCCTCAAAGTTCGTTTTGCTTAAAATTGGTAAATAACTGTAAAAGTAATTGAGTGAGATCAGAGACATTAAATTTTATTTGCATGAAATTTAATTACCCTGCAGTCCCCCTTGATACAAGTGTGGACGTCGATATACTCGTTTCTGAATATAATAGCGCCACATTGGTTACTAGTTTTTATTTTTTGAAACAAACAATAGCAACGATTGAGGTATCTGTTTTAGGATGCTAAAAGAAAGAAATCCAGCGTCGGGATGTTACGGCGTATTATTTGGAGGACATAGCCCTGTCTTTGAAGTCTGACGCGATAACATCCGTGCGCAAATTGGCTAGGGGTCAATCGAGTGCAACTAGTGACGCAATTTTGGCGGCTGTTTTGAAATCCTTAGAAGACGATAAAGCCGAAGACGTGGTGCAGATTGATTTGCGTGGAAAATCGCAGATTGGTGATCATATGGTGATCTGCTCGGGACGTTCAACGCGGCAGGTCTCTGCTATCTCTGAAAAGCTTAAAGATCGGTTAAAGGACGATTTGGGGATTCTATCGAAGTTGGAGGGGAAGGGGACTGGTGATTGGGTTCTTGTAGACACTGGTGACGTAATTGTTCATATTTTTCGTCCTGAAGTTCGCGAATTTTACCAGCTTGATCAAATGTGGTTGGAGCCAGCAGTTCCGACACAGTCTAAGGTATAATGCGGCTTCGAATAATGGCCATTGGGCGCCTCAGGCAGGGCCCGGAAAAAGATTTAATTAAAGATTATCTGAGCCGGTTCAATCGAACTGGTCAGCCACTCGGTCTGGGACCAATTGAGGTTTTGGAACTGGAAGATAAAAAAGGCGGTGGCAAAACTGCTGAAGGGGCACTCTTGCTCAAGGCATTGCCTGCTAACGCTAAAGTAGTTGTGTTAGATGAACGGGGTCAACTTCAAACATCACCCCAATTTTCTGAACGTTTGGCCTATTTCAGAGATATGGCTCCTCGGGAACTCATCTTTGTGATTGGTGGAGCAGATGGCTTATCTGAAGACGTTTTGGAACGGGCTGACGAGAAGCTGAGCTTTGGGCGAATGGTATGGGCACATATGTTAGTTCGGGTTATGCTGGCAGAGCAGCTCTATCGTGCTGTGTCGATATTGGCTGGTGGGCCTTATCATCGAATTTAGGTTTCACGATCAAAATATTTCACTCGTGAAAAAGAGTTGTAAACGGGACCCAGGTTGACCTAGTATTTTAAAATAAGCAATTTCATTCTGGGATCTGCTAACCATGGTTAAAGTATGGTGTTGGTGATCTTTTTGGAAGTTTTGTAAAAAATGGTTGAAGTTTTTCTCAAGACACTCCCTTTTTTTGCAATTGTGGGACTTGGTTACTGGGCTGCACGTGCCCAATTTTTTACTGAAATAGCAACCTCATATCTGACTAAATTTGTTTTTTATTTTGCGCTACCCGCAATGATAATCAGGTTTTCAGCTAATCTTTCTTTTTATGAGCTTGTGAACGTACCTTTTATTGCATCCTACCTATGTGCTTCATTTTTAGTTTATTTCTTGGTCACAGGTATCTCGATGCTTCGCTCATTAGATATGGCTGAGGCGGCCGTTGAGGCACAATGCGCGTGTATTGGAAATGTCGGTTTTCTTGGAATTCCTATGCTGGCAATGCTGATGGGTGACGCTGCAGTTGTTTGGGTGATGCTTGTACTTTCCATGGATCTGCTCGTGTTTGGAAGCTTACTTGTGATTTTAATCGTGGGATCACGTGATGGGCGTATGACGTTAGATGTATTGAAATCTGTTGGTTTAGGTCTAATTAAAAATCCGATGCTTATGGCAATGGTTGCTGGGTTGCTTTGGTCTAGCTCTGGTAAGCCAATGCCAGTGCCAGCAGCAGAGTTTTTTGATATTCTGGGAGCTGCAGCAACTCCTGGGGCATTGTTTGCGATTGGCGCTTCATTAGCTAGCAAATCTGCTGAGCGGCTAACAACTGCTGGTTGGCTTGCATTTTGTAAGTTATTTTTGCACCCAATTGCAGTTGCTATTGCTGCACTATTAGTATTTCCAGTGGCGCCGTATCCTGCAGCAGTAATGATCGCAGCGGCAGCTCTTCCTGTGGCTGGTAATATATTTATTGTTGCCACCCATTATAATGTCGCCCCAATGCGTGTGTCTGCCTCGATCTTTATTTCAACTGTTGCGTCTGTATTTACTGTTTCAATTGTGATTGCGTGGGTAGGCAAATTGTACGCTTAAAAGTTTGCTAAAGTCATTATAAGCGTCATTTTGGTCAACACTTTGTTTATGCTTTTAAGTAGCTTTTTCTGGGCTCTTGCATATTCTTAAGATATCAGCTTTGCACTCATTAAAATATGTTAAGGATATTTTACTATGGATATAAAATCAGAAAATGCATGTTTTGGTGGTGTACAGGGGGTCTACTCTCATTTGTCAAAAAGCTGTGGGGTTGAGATGACTTTTGGACTTTACCTACCAGAGGAAGCAAAATTTAGCCGTGTACCCATACTTTGGTACCTGTCTGGTCTAACTTGTAATCACGAAAATGCGATGACTAAAGCGGGTGCGCAGGCTTGGGCTGCGGAGCAAGGAATTGCTTTAGTTTTTCCAGACACCTCCCCACGTGGTGAACAAGTCGCTGATGATGACGCCTTTGATTTGGGCCAAGGTGCTGGATTTTACGTGAACGCTACCCAGAAACCTTGGGCCGCACATTTTCAAATGTGGGATTATATTGTGGAAGAACTCCCCAAGCTGTTGGGTGATGAATTTTCAGTTGACTTGGAGCGTCAGGCTATCACAGGCCATTCCATGGGTGGGCACGGCGCATTAACTATTGCAATGGCACGGCCACAGCAATATCGAAGCGTTTCTGCGTTTTCGCCTATTTGCAATCCAATAGGCTCTGAGTGGGGGCGCAAGCAATTGACAGCTTATATGGGAACAGAAAGTAGCACTTGGGAAGCTCATGATGCGAGTCTGCAAATGCTAGAAAAAGGCTTTGATGGTCCGGTTTTGGTGGATACTGGTACCAGTGATCAGTTTTTGGAATTGCTTAAGCCAGAAACTTTGGCCTTTTCGATGGCCAAACGTCGTCAGCAGGGGCACATACGTTTTCAACCTAATTATGATCACTCTTACTTTTTTGTTTCGACCTTTATTGAAGACCACATTAATTTTCACGCAGAAGCATTGCACGCGGAGTAGTCGATGGCGCAGTATGATTTGGTCATTATAGGTTCGGGTCCAGCAGGTAAGTCGGCTGCGATGCAGGCGGGAAAATTGAAACGACGGGTATTGGTGATTGACTCAAATGCACGGGTAGGCGGTGTATCCGTCCACACAGGCACTATTCCATCCAAAACTTTGCGGGAAACAGTTTTAAATTTGTCGGGCTGGCGTGAGCGCAGTTTTTATGGCCGTTCTTATCGTGTCAAAGAAGAAATAGGTGCGGCAGATTTAAAAGTGCGGCTGCACAAGACCCTCGACTACGAAGTCGACGTGCTGGAACACCAGTTTAATCGCAACCATGTCGATATTCTTCATGGTTGTGCGCGATTTGTAAGTCCGACTGAAATGGAGGTTTCCACTGACGCGGGTGAGGTCGTTTTAGTAACTGGCGACAAGTTTTTAATTGCAACGGGTACTCGTACCTATCGACCAGATAACGTTCCGTTTAATAGTTCAACGATAATAGATAGTGATGAGTTTTTGGAGATGAAGCAGATCCCTCGATCATTGATTGTGGTGGGGGCAGGTGTAATTGGTGTGGAGTATGCAACGATGTTTTCAGCGCTAGATGTGCGCGTGACGTTGATCGAACCACGTGATACTTTTTTGGATTTTATTGATAGTACGCTCATCCAAGAATTCACGCATGAAATCCGTGAAAACGGAGTTGACCTGAGGCTTGGATCCCCAGTTGTTACTATAAAAGATGGAAATGATTGTGTTGAAGTATCCCTTGAAAATGGTCGTCAGGTGCGCGCTGAAATGCTCTTATTTGCCGCAGGTCGATTGGGTGCTACTGAAAAACTAGGGCTAGAGATGGCTGGTTTGGTTACAGACCACAGAGGTCGGTTAAATGTAGATCGCAAAACCTACCAAACTTCAGTAAATCACATATACGCAGCTGGTGACGTAATTGGCTTCCCATCGCTCGCCTCCACTGGACTGCAACAAGGGCGAGTCGCTGCTTGCCATGCACTGAATACACCCAGTTTGCCTGAAAGTCCCTGGTTTCCCTATGGCATTTATTCAGTTCCTGAAATCTCGACTTGTGGAATGAGTGAAGAAGAAATTCAGAAGCGTGCCATCCCTTATGAAGTGGGCGTAGCGCGCTTCCGTGAGACATCGCGAGGCAACATCATGGGCTTGGAGCACGGCATGCTGAAAATGTTATTTTCCCTCAAAACACGCCGGGTGCTTGGTGTCCAAATAGTAGGAGAAGGCGCAACAGAATTAATCCATATTGCCCAGGCTGTATTGAATCTAAAGGGTACGGTGGATTACTTTGTCCAAAATACGTTCAATTACCCTACTTTGGCAGAGGCTTATAAAATTGCAGGGCTGGATGCATTCAACCGAATGCCTGATCCAGATGAGCTTATAACTGTGAAACATTGAAGCGGTGATTTATGTTGATGCAGATGCATGCCCGGTTAAGGCTGAGGTAGAACAGGTTGCAACGCGTTTGAAAGTATCTGTGAAAATGGTCTGTAATGGTGGCATTCGACCGTCTGCTAACCCACTGATTGAACTTGTTGTAGTTGATGCAGGGCCTGATTTGGCTGATATGTGGATAGCTGATAGGGCGACGTCAGGAGATGTTGTGATTACTACCGACATCCCACTTGCTGCCAAGGTTATTGAAGCTGGGGCCAGTGTCCTAAAACCTAATGGTGAATCATTGACGCAAGCAAATATTGGAAATGCTCTTGCCACTCGTGACTTGATGTATGACCTCAGAGCAGCTGACCCTTTCCGCCAAGGTGGAGGTAAGGGCTTTTCTAAAGCTGACCGTTCGAGATTTCTCAGTGTTTTGGATAGGCTACTGCAAAAATAATGTCTCTATCAATGATGTTTTTGCCAAGCGAAATTTCGCTATTCTCCAAGTCGTTTTCGGACAAGAAGATATTGATAGGTAGGCTTAGGGCTACTTTATGACTGAACCAAAATCTTCAACTGGTCCTGCTTGGGCCTTACTGGCGGCGTTGATCTTTTCTATTAATGACATGCTGGTCAAATTCTTAGCGGATGATTACGCACTTCACCAAGTGGTATTTACCCGATCTGTAGTTTGCCTGTTAATATTATTAGTCGTTGTCATACCACTAGCTGGAGGCTTTAGACAGCTCCGCACTAAACAGCTGAAGTTACATATGGTGCGTGCACTCTTTGTTGTAGCTGCAAATTTATTTTTTTTTACAGCGTTGGCAGATTTACCTTTGGCTACTGTTGTATCCATCTTCTTCATAGCACCTTTTTTAATTACAATTTTCTCTGTCATCTTTCTTGACGAAGTTGTTGGTGTCTGGCGCTGGTTTGCTATTATTCTTGGTTTGATTGGTGTGTTTTTAGTTGTACGGCCTGGTACTGAAGAATTTAATATTACGGCTATTTTGCCAGTTTTGGCTGCAGCATGTTATGCAGCATTTCATATATTAACTAGAAAACTTGGGCCAGATGAAAACCTACTTACTCTAACGTTTTATACGCCAGTCGTAATGCTAATTGTTTCAACTTTAATTGGCTTATCTGTCGGCCATGGTAATTTTTCTGGTAGTGGGCACCGATCTCTCGAATTTCTAGTCCGTGCGTGGCACTGGCCTACTGGCACAGACTTTGGAATAATGGTATTTATTGGTGTTAGTATCACTTTGGCTGGTGCTGCCATTGCACAGGCTTATCGTGTTGCTGAAGCTGCGTTGGTGGCACCTTTTGAATATACTGCTCTGATTTATGCTGCGATACTTGGATATTTGATATTTTCAGAATGGCCTGATATTTTTGGATGGATAGGGATGAGCTTGGTGGTTGTCTCTGGGCTAGTGATAGTTTGGCGGGAGAATGTTAATGCTCGCCCAAGGGTTGCGCCGCTCAATTCTCCGCGTTAGCCGTGCCACCAAGAGGACCAATATATGAATGTAAAAGCTGTTGTTTTTGATATTGGAAATGTGCTGATTGAGTGGCACCCGGAGCGCTATTTTGATCGGACAATAGGTCCAGCCAAAAGACGTGCATTATTTGCTGCCGTTGACTTGCACGCCATGAATGATCGAATAGATTTAGGGGAAGGTTTCCGCGATGTAATCTATGCTGAGGCAGAAGCTAATCCAGAATGGCGAACAGAAATTCGAGATTGGCACGATAATTGGATCCAGTTAGCAACCCCTCCGATTGCGCATTCAGTTCGCCTGCTCAGGGCGCTTAGATCTACTGGGGCGGCAGTTTTTTCGCTCACTAATTTTGGAGTAGAAAGCTTCGCCTATGCTCAAAGTCACTATGATTTCTTAGAAGAGTTTGATCGAGATTATGTTTCTGGCCAGATGCAGGTGATTAAGCCTGATCCTAAAATTTATACAATGCTTGAGCAAGATTGTGGCGTTGCACCAGAGAATCTTCTTTTTACTGATGATAGAGCGGACAACATAGCTGTGGCGGCAAACCGTGGATGGCAGACCCACCTCTTTGAAGGCCCTCAGGGTTGGGCGGATCGACTTGTAGAGGCAAATCTCCTTAGTGTGGAGCAGTCTCGGTGACGCCGGCGCTAATCTCTTTTACTGAGGGTGAGGTTGGCCTAGATTGGTTAGTATTGGTAGAATATTTAAAGCAGGGGCATGAGCAAGCTAAGGCAGAGATTAAAGATCTTTTCTTATATCGGGATTCTGATACCCTTCTCAGTCGTTCTGCCTGGATTGATGGTATGGGACTACTTACCAAAACGGCAACAGTATTTCCAAATAATATTAAATCTGGGCAGCCCATGATTGATGGTGGTGTGATGCTATTTGATGATAAAAATGGTCAGCTTGCGGCGGTGATTGATTTTCATCTGATCACTAAATGGAAAACGGCTGGCGATAGTTTGATGGCGGCTTTGGCTTTGGCTCCAGCTAATGTACGGGAGATTTTGATTGTAGGGGCTGGCACGGTAGGAAAGTCACTAATCGAGGCATTTGGAGTGGGTTTTCCAGGAGCAAATTTCACAATCTGGAACCGTAGCCAGACCAATGCTAATATCTTTGCTGAAGCTACTGGTGCGGCAGTGGCGCCTGATCTTGAGATGGCTGTACGCAAAGCTGACATTATCCTTACTTGTACAATGACTACTGACCCTATCTTGAGCGGAGCTTGGTTGCGGCCAGGTCAACATGTAAATATGATTGGTGCATATCGTCCTGATATGCGGGAGGCAGATGATTTAGCCCTCCAAAAATCATTGGTTTTTGTAGATAGCTTTGAAACCACTTTAGAGCATATAGGTGAATTAAAAATTCCCTTAGAGAGTGGCGCAATTTCTCGCGCTGATATCCGCGCCGATTTCTATGACTTGAAATCTTTCCAGGCTGGGCCCCAGGATATTACCATTTTTAAAAATGGTGGTGGCGCGCATCTCGATTTAATGGCTGCCCGTTACGTACTGGATCAATGGCAGGGCTGATCGGCGTTTTCTTACAGGACGTAATTTGCCTAGAAAGCTTTATCTTGCTAGAATTTTGGACAACACCCGTTTTATTTCACCTCCAGGTTCGTCAACCATGGCTTCGCTGCGCCAACACACGTGTTGGTCGGGACGTATCAGTATACAGCCTGAATCTCTAATTTCACGCGCCGCTGCCCACGCACCAGAATGATCGACATATTCCTGACGTGGACCAATTACATGGACTTTAATCACTATTCCCAATTCATTGGCCACCTCGGCTGCAGCTACAGCCCAAGGCTCCCCCCCAAGCCCTGTGATAAGAGAGAATGCACCACCACCGGCAAGATCTAATGTGGAATGTTTGCGGCCAGAGGCGTCAAAGACCCAAGCATGTGGTAGCCGAGCCCCTGGCCACGTTGTAGGCTGATAATGCAGTACTGCGTCTTTATCAAAGAGTGGTTCTGATTGGCCGTCACTGATAATTGCATTCGAGGAGTAACGCTGGTTCATTTCGATCCCATGTGCATCAAACTCATAACGCTTAAACGCAATCGCTTTATTCAACGCGTCGCGCTGCGCCTCTGCCTTGGTGTCTGTACCGCAACGTGCATCCATATTCGATTTGATTAATTCGTAGTCAGTTCCACCAGTCATACCTAAAGCTTCAAAAATTGGTCCAAATTCTGAAATTGATTGGTTAGCTCTAGTAACAACCTGCTTAGCGATTGGTGCGCGTTCGACATTATAGGTTTCAAGCAAAGTTTCACCTGCTTGTTTTTTGATTACGCTTGAAAGCTTCCAACATAGATTAAAAGCATCCTGGATCGACGTATTTGAACCTAGTCCGTTAGACGGTGGATGCCGGTGTGCTGCATCCCCCATGATGAAAACGCGCCCTTTGCTTAACTGTGTGGCATAGGCATCATTTACAGTCCAAGTGTTAGCACTCAGTAATTCAATTTCTAATTCTGGGTCACCAATTAATTGCCGTGCTACGTCTGTCGCCATTGCCTCGTCGACTTTAGGAGCCGGTTGGGTAACATCATAACCCCACACAATTAACCATTCGTTCCAAGGACGGATCATACGCACTAGCCCCATGCCGATTCCGCCTACATCTGCACCAGGTTGCATGATCCAATATAATACTGATGGCCGATGGGCGACGTATTTGGAAAGATCGGCACGAAATAATATATTCATGGATCCGCCTACACCCATTTTACCTTCAATTGGCAATTTTTCATTCTCCGCTACTAGCGAGTTGCCACCATCTGCACCAATCAGGTATTTTGAACGAATTTTCACTTCTTTTCCTGTTAAACGATCTAAACAAGTAGTTGTGACACCATCGGCATCCTGTTCATGGCTTTTATACTCCATACTCATTCGTGCCCGCGTGCCACGTTTGCAAGCAGTTGTGAACAAAAGTGGTTCCATGAATGTCTGTGGTAGGTCGTTCATGAAAGTCGGGCTACTAAGTAAGTGTTCTGCTTTTGACAGTGGGTGTGTTCCCCAACTGTTCATACGTCCAATCTCTTCCCCCGCAAGGCTTTCACAAAAAACGTTTTCTCCCATCAGATCTTGTTTAGTTGCATGAAGATATGCCTCCGACTCAATCTCGTGACCAAGATCGCGCAAAACTTCCATTGTACGCTGATTGGTAATGTGTGCTCTTGGTGTATTTGCGAGCCAATGGTAGCGATTAATCATCATGTTCTCGATGCCATAAGAGGACAGAAGAGCCCCAGAGGCTGCACCGGCTGGTCCTGTACCAATTATAAGAACTGCAGTCGTGATGTCTGCCATTACGATTTCTCCAAATGTGAGATTTTAAAGACTGTTTCGGTCAAAAATGTTGATTTAAATTTTTGAACACTAATACTATCGTCCAGAAAGTGTGGTACTTCGAATTTAAATAAATGAATATCTGAATAACTCATAAGTCAATCTCCAGAGTGCCACCAGAATCTGCAGCTCTACTTTGGCATAAAATGATGCTATTTCCACGTTTCTTTTTTGAAAGTACAAAGTCTCGATGTTTGACTCCGCCTGAAATTACGCCACACCTAAATATTCCACAAATCCCATCAGAGTATTTTAGATCGATGTGGACCCCATTTTTTTATTGATTAAAGCATTACGAATTGTGTCTAACACCGCTTGATAACTGGCCGTCGCATTTACTAAGGATTGTGGCGCAGTTTGGTGCTTGAAGCTAACTGGTTCTGTTGGTGGAACATCGGATAAATCTGCGGCTTTTGCTACTTGCACCAATTGTTTGGTAGGGATCGCTGCCACATAGAAGGGGCGATTGCGTGTTGAAAAGATCTGGGCACTCATTTGTTCTACCTTGCCACATGCTGGATTAAAGAAACATTAATTAGATTATTACAGCTATTTGATAGGTTACGTCTTTGACAGTAATGGAAGTGGTCTCTCTTTGATTGGTAAGTGCACAATTGCGCTAAACAGCCCAACACCAACACCGACCCACCAAACAACTGTGTAGGTGCCGTATATGTCATACATCGCGCCACCCAGCCAGACACCCAGAAAACTGCCAAGTTGATGTGAAAAAAACACAATTCCATACAGTGTACCCATGTAACGAAGCCCATAAATATGAGCTACTAATCCTGAAGTTAGTGGAACAGTAGCCAACCAGAGTGATCCCATTGCAACTGAAAACAAGATTACTGAGAGTGGAGTAATTGGCAGTGCTATGAATAGTGCGGCAATTATGGTCCGTCCCATATAAATCCAAGCAAGCAAATATTTTTTTGAATAATATTTACCAAGGTAACCTGCCATCAAAGTCCCAGCGATGTTGGCTAGTCCAATTAGAGAAATTGCCAATGCACCTAATCGAGAGGTACTAGTGATCCCCACAGAATATAAAGCGCCCCCAGGCTGAATTGGACCGCAGAGCTCAGTAACAAAAGCTGGAAAATGCGCCGTAATAAAGGCAAGTTGGTAACCACAAGAGAAAAACCCAAGAAAGATCAAAGTATAGCTCGGATCCTTAAATGCTTTCATGAGCACCTGGCCAATGCTTTCTTCTAACTCAGCCTTGCTGGCTAAACGCTCTGTTTTCATCATTGGTAAAAAAACTAATGAGCTAATAACAATAGCAGCAAAAGCGATGAAGACACTTTGCCAGACCATAAAGTTCAGCAGAAACTCAGCTAACGGTGCACCAATAACTTGGCCTGCAGAACCCGCTGCTGTTGCAATTGCCAAGGTCATAGATCTGTTTTCGTTAGATGCTGCTCGGCCAACAACGGCAAGTATTACCCCAAAGCCAGTTCCGGCGATACCAAACCCGATAAGTATTCCGTAAAACTGCATGGCACCAGGGCTGACGGCTGTCGAAGACAATACCAAGCCGAGCGCGTAAACTATGCCACCTAAAATAATTGCTTTTCTATCTGTAAATTTTTCTGCGATTGCCCCAAATATAGGTTGCCCAATTCCCCAAAATAAATTCTGCAATGCAATGGCCATAGAAAACTCAGTGCGCCGCCATCCAAATTCTTCGGCAACTGGGATTTGAAATACCCCAAACGAAGCACGAACAGCAAAGCTCAACATAATGATAATGCAGCCTGCAATCAAGACAGGGCTAAAAAGTGCAGCTTGTTTCATATTCAAAAACCTAAATAATAGTGTTTGGTGTGCAAGTACTTAATTTTAAATTATACAATTTATTTGAGTGGTAGTGTTCAGTGAAAACAATTTGTTTAAAAATAGATTATTTGCACCTTGAATAAGGTGAAGGTAAGTGAATTACATGGACTTGTTTACCACTTATTTTGATGCAGTTTCAGCAGGAGATTTGCAGGCTGACGGTGCACAGGAATCTGTCTTGCCAGAGTTGGAGCGGGTACGCATGGCTTTAACTGCGCCAACTACGAGAGGCTGGTTTCGAAAAGCAGGGCCTGGACCGAAAGGTTTGTACCTTTGGGGTGGCGTTGGACGTGGGAAATCTATGCTGATGGATATGTTTGCCCGCAGCTCATCTAAGACAGTACGTCGGGTACATTTTCACGCCTTTATGCAAGAGGTACACGCCGGAATCGCCCGCGCCAAGTCACAAGGAATTCAAGACACCATCCAACCTGTGGCTCAGGAAATGGCTGAGGGAATTTCTTGCCTTGCATTTGATGAAATACAAATCACTGATATTACTGATGCTATGCTTGTAGGGCGGCTGTTTGAGGCGCTTTTTGCGGCTGGTGTCGCGATAGTTGCAACATCAAACCGTCACCCCAATGATCTCTACAAAGACGGCTTAAATCGGCAATTGTTCTTGCCCTTTATAGCTTTGTTACAAGAAAGAATGGTGGTGACTGAATTAGCCTCACCGACTGATTACAGACAAAACAGGATGTCTGGGCAGGAAATCTATTTCAGCCCACTTGGTGTAGTGGCGACAACGGCTATGGATAATATTTGGTTGGAATTAGCTGGGGGACCAGGCCAAAGCTTTAGCTTGGAAGTTAAATCTCGCCAAGTTCAAATACCAAACCTTAGAAACGGCATCGCACGCATTTCGTTTTGTGAACTCTGTGGCCAGCCACTTGGTGCGGCTGATTATCTGGCTTTGACACAAGAGGTAAAGGTTTTGATGCTCGATGATATTCCAGTCTTGAGCCGGAATAATTCCAGCGAAGCCAAACGTTTTGTTACATTAATAGACGCGGTGTATGAAGCTCAGATAGGGTTCATAGCATCCGCTGCTGCTGCTCCTGAACAATTATACCTTGAAGGAATAGGTAGTTTTGAGTTTGAGCGAACTGCTTCTAGGCTTCGTGAAATGCGGGCCAATGACTGGGGTCAAAGCTGATCATCTTACAAATCTTTAGCTTGTTAATTTATTTTTCGATTTTCGCGTAAAACATGGCCAGCTAAATACAATGAGCCGCAGATTAGTATGCGGGTGCCAGGATAAAGATGGGATATTTCTTTCAAGATTTGGCCTAGGTCTTCCGCCTCAACACACTTTAAACCACACGCGATACCAGCTTTTGCTAACTCTTCAGCTGGAACAGCGTTAGGTTCATTAGGAATTGTGAAGGCTGTCAAAGATTTGCAGTGCCTCGAAATTGGTCTCAAAAACCCTTCAACGTCTTTGGTGTTAAGCATTCCACATATAATGTGGGTATCGCGCGTTGGCAGACCACCTAGTGTGGCTGCAATTGCGCGCCCCGCAGCTGGGTTGTGACCGCCGTCTAGCCAGAGTTCATTTTGGGGAAGAGAACTTGCAAGGAAACCAGTCCGAAGGCGCTCCATGCGTGCAGGCCAAACGGCTTCAGTCACTGCGCTGGTGAAATCATTTTCTTCCATTCTCAAATACCGCAGAGTTGCTAATGCAGACCCCGCATTTTTTAATTGGTGGGGACCTGAAAGAGAAGGAAGTGGCAAGTCTAAAAGACCATTTTCATCTTCAAATATTAAACGCTCAGCCTCCACATTTACGTACCAGTGTTGACCATGGACTAAAAGTGGTGCGCCAACTTTAGCCGCTTGTTTCTCTATAACCTGAAGTGCTTCGTCGTGTTGTGGACCCACTATAGCAGTGACTCCACGTTTCAAAATACCAGCTTTTTCGTATGCAATTTGCGAAATTGTATCACCTAAAAATTGTTGGTGATCGAGATCAATAGGCGTAATGATGCATGCTGCAGGTGAGTTTATAACATTTGTCGCATCAAGTCTTCCACCTAAGCCTACTTCAAGAAGGGTATAATCTGCCCTTACCTGAGAGAAAGCTCGCAGCGCGGCGCAGGTGGTAATTTCAAAATAAGTGATGGCCTCGCCATTATTAGAATTATAGCAGGCATCAAGTTGATTAGTTAAGGCGTCCTCGGTGATTAACTTTCCTGCAATTCGAATACGCTCGTGAAAATAAGCTAAATGAGGCGACGTGTAAGCATGAACAGTTTTGCCTGCACCTTCTAATCCTGCACGGACCATTGCCTGTGTGCTGCCTTTGCCATTTGTACCTGCTATGTGGATCACAGGTGGAAGAGACAACTGAGGGTTTCCCAAAGACTCTAAGAGTCTCCAAACACGGTCCAATGTCAGATCAATGACCTTTGGATGCAGGGCCATCATCCGTTCTAGGATATGGTCCGAAGATTTGGATATCACGTGGGTTTGCTCTTTTTAATTAATTTCTCTTCTGGGGTAGGTTTGGGCAGATCTCCCATAATAGCAGGTGATTTATTCTGCAAAATTCGAATAATTTTTATTAATTCGTCGCGCATTTTGGTACGATGGGTAACCCTATCAAGCATGCCGTGATCCAGTAAATATTCAGCCCGTTGAAATCCTTCAGGCAGTTTTTCACGTATAGTTTGTTCGATTACTCTTTGGCCAGCGAAACAGATAAGTGCATTGGGCTCAGCGATCTGTACATCACCGAGCATAGCATAAGACGCGGTGACACCACCGGTAGTTGGATGAGTAAGAACAACGATATAGGGGAGATTTGCTTCTTTCAGCATCTGCACTGCAATTGTGGTACGTGGCATTTGCATAAGGGACAAAATACCCTCCTGCATTCGTGCTCCTCCAGCGGCTGAAAATAGGATTAAAGGCCGCTGCAACTCAACAGAGCGTTGAGCCGCTGCAATTACTGCATTGCCCACATACATGCCCATAGATCCACCCATAAATGAGAAGTCCTGGCAGGCTGCAACAATACCAGTGCGCCCAATTTCACCCTCCGCCACTAGCATGGCTTCTGCTTCACCAGTTTTCTTTTGAGCCGCCTTCAGCCGGTCTGGATATTTTTTTTGGTCACGGAACCTTAGAGGATCAAGGATTGGCTTTGGCACATCAACTTCAACAAAAATACCACCATCAAACAATCCCTCTAGGCGCGCACGGGGGCTGATCGCCATGTGGTGGTCGCATTGTGTGCAAACATTTAAATTATCGGAAAGTTCACGGTGAAACAGCATAGTTCCGCACTCGCCACATTTGGTCCAAAGGTTTTCTGGAACTTCACGACGCGAAAATAGTGAATTTATCTTCGGCCGAACGTAGTTTGAAATCCAATTCAAGTGTAGTGTTTCCTTGTTTATTTGAACTTTTGATCAGTTAATCACCTGTGCTGAGAAATGCAACTCAAGTCCGCATGGCAAGGCGCACAAAAAGGTAAGCCACTAAAATACCTATAGCCTCATTAGGTAGGCGTGTGGCGAGCTCAGTAGTATCAGTTACAGAGAAAGGGTAAACGAAAAGACTTAACCCTCCCAAAAAATCCTCTAGGCCTAAAATCGCAAGGGCCATAAAATTGTTTGCAAAATGAAAGGCAATTGCGGGTCCAAGGGTGCCATTGCGCGCTGTAAGGTCTGCCGCGAGTATACCAAAACCCACTGCCCACAAGGCCGTCCACGGCGCTATGTCGTTCATTGTACTTGGATTATAATGTAATACGCCAAATAAGATTGATGGGATAAGTATCCAAATAGCTCTTGGTGCCCCAAGGGCTGCCAGCTGGCTTTGGATGTAGCCGCGGAAAACTAACTCCTCTGCGGTAACCTGTATGAGTATGAATATTATAGAGACTGGTAACAGTGTTAGCCAGAATACGAGCGAAAGTTGTTGACGGAAATCTTCTGTTAAAAATATAAAGATGGTGGTGAGAGCCAGATAAGTTGCCAACCCCCGCATTGCGCTAAGAAACTGTAAGGTAGTAACTGCCAGGCCACCAAACAAGGTAATTGGGTTACGGCGATGTACCAAAATAATGACAAGTCCAATAGCAATAATTAAAAAGCTAAAACTGCCAAGTATGGCCAAGGTTTGGCCGGGCGTTAGCGCGCCTCCTGGGGCAGCTAATTCACCTACCCAGGCATTTCCCATACTCAACTTAAGGGCGTAGCTGCCGAGCCCAAGCAGAACTGCGTATAGTATCGTAGTAGTAATTAATCCAAGTATTAAGCGAATTAGACTAGAGGTATCGCGGGCAGGTGCAACGAGACGTTCATGCGGTTCATAAGACATGCGGGCCTTCTAGATTGTGTGTTGGAACAAAGAAAGAATATATTTAATATTAAACAAATATTATTCTATTTTCTTCATTTTGATTAACTTTTTTAATGTCTCTAGTTAAGTAAAATTATATAAAATATCGAATAATTTTTACGTATAATTAATAAGTTTCTAATTTATGGATGGCCCTTTTTAAACTGTTGGCTTGCCCATCTTGGTTTCACCGCATACATAATAAATGAAGCTATAAGCAAGGGGTTCCTCAATGAACAAGCATGTATTTGATAAATCTAAATTGCCTAGTCGCCATGTTTCGGTTGGTCCAGCTCGTGCGCCACATCGTTCGTATTATTATGCAATGGGGATGACTGCTGAAGAGATTGCTCAGCCGTTCATAGGAGTCGCTACTTGCTGGAATGAGGCAGCACCATGTAATATTTCCCTTAACCGGCAGGCTCAATCCGTCAAGATTGGAGTAAAATCAGCTGCGGGTACTCCGCGTGAATTTACCACAATTACTGTGACTGATGGGATAGCTATGGGCCATGAGGGAATGCGCTCTTCTCTTGCTAGTCGAGAGGCTATCGCTGACAGTGTTGAACTAACAATGCGAGGTCATTGCTACGATGCAATAGTTGGTCTTGCGGGCTGTGATAAATCTTTGCCGGGAATGATGATGGCTATGGTACGGCTGAACACACCGTCTGTTTTCATTTATGGCGGCTCGATTCTTCCTGGTAGATTGAATGGTAAAGATGTCACTGTTCAAGATGTTTTTGAAGCTGTTGGACAGCACCAAGCAGGTAACTTATCAACATGTGAACTAGAGAAACTTGAGGCTGTTGCCTGTCCTTCAGCGGGTGCGTGCGGGGGACAATTTACTGCCAATACGATGGCATGTGTGTCAGAAGCCATTGGCCTTGCCCTTCCTAATTCATCTGGAGCGCCAGCACCTTATGAATCTCGTGATCAATATGCAATTTCTTCTGGTGAGGCTGTCATGAACCTGCTCGAGAAAAATATTCGGGCGCGTGACATAGTGACGATGAAGTCTCTAGAAAATGCGGCGCGCGTTGTTGCGTGTACGGGTGGATCAACTAATGCGGGATTGCATTTACCGGCCATTGCTCACGAAGCTGGTCTAGAGTTTAATCTTGATGATGTGTGTGAAATTTTCCGTGATACGCCTTATTTTGTTGATTTAAAGCCAGGTGGACAATATGTTGCTAAAGACCTTTACGAGGTAGGTGGTGTGCCTGTTGTAATGAAAGAGTTGCGCAAGGCTGGCTTGATGCATGAAGATTGTATTACAGCAACTGGTAGATCCATGGGTGAAGAACTTGACCTTATTGAGCGCGAAGCTGATGGGCGGGTGATATATCCTGTGGAGACTCCAATAACAAAAACTGGTGGTGTAGTTGGCTTAAAGGGAAATTTGGCCCCTGAAGGCGCGATTGTAAAAGTAGCTGGTATAAGTCCACAACATCAAATTTTTACTGGACCGGCGAGGGTATTTGAATGTGAGGAAGATGCGTTTGAAGCTGTGAAGCGGCGTGAATATCAAGAAGGTGAAGTTTTAGTTATCCGCAATGAAGGCCCCTCTGGTGGCCCGGGGATGCGAGAAATGTTGGCTACTACGGCAGCCCTCTCAGGTCAGGGTATGGGTAAAAAGGTAGCATTGATAACTGATGGGCGTTTTTCTGGAGCTACCCGAGGATTTTGTGTTGGGCATGTGGGACCTGAGTCTGCGCATGGTGGTCCCATTGCGCTTATCAAATCTGGCGATGTAATTACTATTAATGCTATTTCAGGCACACTTTCTGTTGCACTTAGCGACGAAGAACTAGGCCAAAGAAAGATTGATTGGAAAGGTCCACGTGAAACGCTTTACGCCAGTGGCGCACTTTGGAAATATGCTCAACTTGTTGGAGCGACTTATAAAGGTGCCGTTACGCATCCTGGCGCTAAAGTAGAGCGTCACGTTTACTTCGACTTGTAAATCAGTCCTCTAAGAAGGCTGATTTCTGCGTTACTAACAAATTATGATGGCATGAACTTAATTTAATAAGAGTTAGTCAGTCGGTATTAAAATCACCTCTACGCGACGGTTCATTTCGAGACCCGCTCTTGTCTCATTGCTTGCAACTGGGGCCAAATAGCCAATTCCGTTTGCATTAATGCGGTCAGGTTCAATATCTGGAAATTGAGTATTTAATAACGATTGAACCGCGATTGCTCGTTCTTTTGATAGTTTGATATTACTTTCGAGAGGGCCTTGAGAATCTGTGTGTCCTACCAGAACGATTGATTGATTTGGCCTGACCCTCAAATACTCCACTAACGCTAATAAAGAGGGAAATACGTCTCCCTCCAGCTTGGCTGCTCCTGCTTCGAATTTCAAATCAGCCAAAATGAAATGCCCAGTCTCGGTTAGCTGACTGGACAATTGCTCTGGACCTTTTGGAACAGGGAGGGTGGAAAACTTGAGGTCCTTATTTTGGGTGGGCTGAATTGTAGTAAGCTGCACATGTGTCTGCTTCAGAGACTGGCTGATTAATACCCAAGCAGCTTTATCATTACCTTTTTGAAAACCAATAAATATGTAATTACCAAGGTCAACATGCATTTCTGGTGGTGGCAGTACCTTTAATGAAAATCGAAAGTCAAATCCGCCACAGTACTGGTCAGCGCATTGCAAAGTTAGCTTATAACCGTTTGCAATTAATTGTGGTAAAATAACAGCTGCAATGGCATCGGGTTTTGTTGCTACATCTGAACGAAAAACGACCTTGCTTGAGGCCCCTATGAATTTTTTGCTAGGAACCTTAGAGCCATCCCAAATATTTAAAGGTAATAGTACGGTATCTAAAGCGTTGTCATGTTGAGCGATCTTTTTTAATCCAACTGGCATGGCAAATTCAAGGGCTTGAGTAGGCAAAGGCAATATAAAAAAAAGAATAATTAGTCTTAACATTTGCATCCTAACGGCCTTGTGAGTGATACTCTGGGTTTGGTGTCATCGCGGTGGCGCTGGCTATACGGTTAGTCATATTAAAAAACCCAGCTACTGCCGCAATGTCCCAAATATCACGATCTGAAAAGCCAACGGCGCGTAGGTCCTCTCGATTGGCTTCTTCGATGTGGTGGCTAGATTCTGTCATAAGAGCTACAAAATCAAGCATTGCCTTGTGTCGTATATTTAACGTTGCAGATCGATAGTTCATTACCAACTGCTCACCTAATATAGGACTTCCAGAAAGTTGCCTTACAGTAGCGCCATGCGCCGTTAAACAATAAAAACATTTGTTGATTGAAGATACAACGACCGCAATCATTTCACGCTCCAGTTTGGATAGGCCACTTTCAGCTAGCATCACATCGTTATAAAACGCAGTAAAAGCATTCAGCTTACCAATATCGAAGGCATAGGCTTGCAACACATTTGGTATTATCCCAAGTTTATTTCCGCAAGTGTCAAAATATTTCTGAGTGGAAGCTGGAAGAGGATCGACCATCGGCAGATCAAGAGCTGTAGGTTTGTCAGTCATCAACTTTCCTTAATTCGATAGTGGTATTTTGCAACAGGGTACATTCCTAGTGAACGATATAACGTATTTGCTGCAACATTTTGATTTGTAGTTATCACACTCATATACACTGCTCCTCTAGCTTGTGCCCACTCAGCTGCCTGTGCCATTAGTTTTCTAGCAACGCCCTTGCGTCTAAAGCTTTGGAGTACCTCAACAGCGTGGACCATGGCAATATCTCCATCCAGTGCCAGAAATGCTGTACCAGCGGCGGTGTCTCCCTCTCTGGCAAGAAGGCCAGTCTTAGGCCCCTGAACTCGATACATTACTGCCCTACGGTTTTTTCCTATACTCCCAGCATTCCATATTTCATGCATGACCTGTAAAGGCTCCCATACAGTGTAACTTTGTGCGAAAGGCAACGTCTCCGGTACTAGTCGTGCGTTTTTACAAATGTAAACAGTAGATGGATCAATAACACTGTAGCCTTGCGCGTCTAAAGCCTGGTCTAATTCGCGATCCCCGTCGCGGATCATAAATAACTTATCTTGTCCCAGTTGTTGCATTTCATATTCGGCAATTTTAATATCTGGCAACTCTTTTTGAGCCATTATTGCTGAAGACACTCGTTTGCCTCCCCCGGCACCTTCTTGAATGTCCCACCCAGAAAAATGTTTCAAGTTAAAAGTAGGCCACGTAGCGTTTCTCGCGCTGAGTAACTGATGTACATTTGGTTTAATCATCTTGGAATTTCTGTTCTCAGCCTCGTCATAGCTTCTTTAAGTATCCCAGCATCACTACCACGGATTACAATATTTGCCCCATAAAGCCCGTTCTGTTGAAATGGATAACAGCCAATTGATAGCGCTGGAAATGCAGAAGCCAAGGCCGAAAGTGGCGCTGCTATATCGCCCTCGCCGCGTTCGACACGGTACGTTTCAGATAACAGCGGTTGCCCTCCTGTGAGAGACGGTAAAACACTTGCTAGCATAGCTTGAAAAATAGATGGGACCCCTGCCATTACATGAACGTTTTCTATTGTGAAGCCAGGCGCTTTACTAATGGGATTATCAATTAAAGTTGCTTTGTCTGGAATACGAGCCATTCGTAATCGGGCATCATTCAGAGGCAATTTTTGTGCATCATAATGTGTTTGCAGGATCGCTCGTGCGTCATCACGTATCTCGATGTGTGATCCAAAAGCTTCTGCTATACAATCAGCGGTGATATCGTCATGGGTGGGACCGATACCACCAGATGTAAATACATGCATATAAATTGAACTTAATTTGCGAACAGCCGCTACTATTGAGACAGCGTCATCACTTATGACCCTTACCTCCTTGAGGTTGATCCCCTGCTTTGTTAACTCCCCTGCCAAATGGTGCGTGTTTGTGTCCTGGGTCCGACCTGATAAAATTTCATCGCCAATCACAAGCATTGCGGCGGTTGGGTTGCTCATACGATATCCTTGTATTCAAATTCCTCCCAAGTATAGGCTTGGAGCCCGGACTTTCAAAGCCCCTTGTATAAGTCTTACTGATCCAGGGCTCCAAATAGTTTTCAGCAAATATAAAATTAGGTGCTGGCTCCTTTGTGATTTTTTACCGCTGTATGTCTGGTCCATACTAAAACCTTCGACTATACCAAGATAATGTTTCAAACAGGAGTTGCCTCTTGAACTCAGCCAGTGGACGATTAACCAAAGATGGTATTCGAATTTATGAACCTGTAGATTATGCAGGTATGGCGGAAGCTGGCCGAATAGCCGCCACGATCCTAGACGAAATTGCACCTCATATTTTTGTAGGACAGACCACGGCTGAATTGGATGGGATCATTACAGAAATGGTTACTGCCCACGGCGCAAAATCTGCTACGATTGGTTATAAAGGCTACCAACATGCCAGCTGCATTTCGGTTAACCACGTTGTCTGTCATGGGATTCCTGCTGATAAACGCATTAAAGAAGGTGATATTCTTAATATTGACGTGACGGTAATACTAGACGGTTGGTACGGTGATACCAGCCGTATGTATGCGGTAGGCAAATTACCACGCAAGTCAGAACGACTGATCCAAGTAACTCATGACGCCCTTTTCAAGGGTATTTCGGCAGTGATGCCAGGAAACAGTTTTGGCGATATTGGTCATGCTATTCAAACCTATGTGGAAAACCATCGGATGAGTGTTGTGAAAGATTTCTGTGGCCATGGGCTTGGGCAGGTGTTTCATGCTCCCCCAAATGTGCTGCATTATGGACAACCTGGAACAGGACCTGTTTTGGAGGAGGGCATGTTTTTTACTATTGAGCCAATGGTAAACCTGGGACGATCTGAAACTAAAGTTTTGGCTGATGATTGGACTGCTGTGACACGGGATAAATCACTTTCCGCGCAATTTGAACATTCTGTTGGCGTGACTGCGACAGGAGTCGAGATTTTTACGTTGTCCCCTGCTAATTCCTTTCACCCAACGTATAAGTAACTACTGGCCTTATATCTGAGGTCGCCTTGGCTTAGAATTGCCACCCACATTGGGCTTACTTTTGGATTGGCCCGAACGTCCACCCGGTTTTCCGCCTCTATTTTTTGGTTTGCCAGCAAATTTGGTCGTTGGTCTGCCATGGTGGTTGCGATCTCCCTGTGGCACATCAACTGACGCACCCTGGGGCTTGCGGGGCTTGGACTGTGGTGATTGCATCGCTGGTGCATCATTATTTGGATGCCAACGGCCTTCTAAAGCTGGTTTGGCATCGTAAGAAGGTTTAACAGCGGAAGATGATTTTCCATCTGAAAATTTGTTACCCCCTTTAGATCCTGGACGACTACTCTGGAAATTTTTTTTGCCCCGATTGTCATTGTCCCTACGAGGTCCACCGCGGCCGGTTGGTTGCTTGCGTTTTGGTTTACGGGTGTCGACGCCTGGTACAAGATCCCAACGGCGGCCACTGGCGATTGGAATTTCTGCTTTTAAAACTTTTTCTACATCCTTTAATTCGCCCATTTCATCTGGTGCAACAAATGCGATGGCACGGCCATCACGGCCTGCGCGTGCAGTTCGGCCAATCCGGTGAATGTAGTTTTCAGGTACATTTGGTAAATCGTAATTATAAACAAAACGTACATCTGGGATATCCAAACCACGAGCTGCTACATCGGTGGCCACCAGTACTTTAATTTTTCCGTTACGCAATGCATCAATGGCTCGCTGGCGCTGACCTTGGGATTTGTTCCCATGCACAGAATCTGTCGCAAACCCAGATTTCAAAAGCACTTTCATCAATCGCTCTGAGCCATGTTTTGTTCGCGCAAAAACTATAGCTGCATCATCTCTATGCTCACCAAGTTTTTCAATTAAAAAATCTGTTTTTGCGGTACCTGCAACGAAATGGACTTCTTGTGTAATTTTATCTGCAACCTCACCGGGGCGTGAGACGGCAACGCGTTGTGGATTTTTTAGATATGTATCTGCCAATTCGTTCATATGTTTTGGCATGGTTGCTGAAAATAACATAGTTTGACGATCTGACGCCAACAGTGGAGCTATCCTACGTAGGGCGTGAATAAATCCAAGGTCTAACATTTGGTCTGCTTCGTCGAGTACTAAAAACTGAGTTAGTGACAAATCGACCGCCTGCCTATCAATTAAATCAATCAGGCGACCTGGCGTTGCTATCAACAAGTCTGTGCCTCGGGCCAATCGGTTAATTTGTGCCTTAATGGCGAGCCCTCCCACCACAAGGTTCAGCTTTATGTGTGTTCCCTGAGAATAGGATAAAAGGGTATCCTTAATTTGTCCGGCTAGTTCTCGTGTCGGCGCTAGAATTAAACCGCGAACACTTTTGGGTGCAGGCTTGCTTCCCACTTTCAGTAAATGATTCATAATTGGCAACCCAAAGGCTGCCGTTTTTCCAGTGCCAGTCTGGGCTAAGCCCATAACGTCTTCACCTTTTAAGGCATGGGGAATAGCCTGTACTTGGATTGGTGTTGGATCCACGATGCCTTGTTCGGCTAATTGCTCAACTAAGCGGGGCATTAAGCCCAATTCTTCAAACGTCATGATTAATCCCTTGCGCCTTGGCGCACAGCTGGCGGATTACTTCGATCATGGGGCGGGATTACCCTTTGACTGCAACTCGCATCACCAAGAAGGAAACTTGGTTTCGGTCAGGTCAAAGTGATGCAAAAGCATTCAAAAATGCCAACCAGACAAAGTATCGGCTAGGCGCTACCTTGATGGAAGTCAATCCAAAAGGATTGTAGGAATCAAATTGCACTGAGAAGTGTAATAGTGGTACCGCCAAATTTGCGGGTGTCCTCCACGTGAAAACCATTTGGCGCTGAATTTGTGGAATCTTCAAATACAATAAAAGTACCTGGCATAATCCAGCCTTGAGAAACTGCGCTATTCAAGGCACTTTCTCCAAGGTTTTTACCATAGGGTGGATCTAAAAAAACTAAGTCACACGGTTTGCCGGGGCTAAGCTTAGTTGCATCTTGTGTCAGCAACTTGCTGCGTTCAGAACATCCAAGTAAGTCAATATTTTGTTTGATAACTTTTTGACTGAAACGCGCCTGTTCAACAAACGTTACATACCCCGCACCCCTTGATATGGCCTCCAGCCCCAAGGCGCCAGTGCCCGCAAATAGGTCAAGAACAACTAAGCCTTCAAAATCAAAACGATTTTGTAGCATATTAAACAAACTTTCACGCACTCTGTCTGATGTTGGACGTAAATTTATACCAGAATCCCCACTCCCTAATGCTGTAAGCCTTAGTCCGCGGTTTTGTCCTGAAATTATTCTCACCCGCGCAACAAATCTTTTAGTTCGCTCTGAGGGTCTGCGACAATTTTGGGGTCTCCAGTCTTGCCTGCTTCGATTAAGCGCTTAGCCACCATGTATGCGCGTGGGTCATTCATAGCATCGACCGCTAATAATTTGTCTGACTTATAGTACCAGTGAGATCGTGCGGTATTGGCGTCTCGCACTACCACGTCTGTGTACCCTACGTTAAGTCCTGCAATTTGTAATTTGACATCGTATTGGTCAGACCAAAACCATGGGGTTGCTTTGTAACCTTGTTCGGCACCCAGCATATTACATGCCACAACTTCGGCTTGATCAATTGCATTTGGTACGCTCTCAAGTCTTATTTGCCTCCCCTGAAAGGGAAAGCTGGCGCAGTCGCCAGCTGCCCAGATATCTGGTGCGGATGTTCGGCCCCAGCTATCTGTTTCAATTCCGTTGTTTTGAACGAGTCCAGCTGCCTCTGCGAGGGCTGTTCCCGGCATAACTCCAACTCCAACAATCGCAAAATCAATATCAAGAGTTTTCCCATTACTTAAGATTGCGCCGTTGACGTGACTCTCGCCTGTTAGCTGCTCTAGACCAATACCTTCTAGTATTTTAACCCCACGATTTTGATGTAAATCTCGAAAATAGTTGGAAGTCTCGACGCATGCAACGCGCTGTAGTATACGTTCAGCCATTTCAACAAGTGTTACTTTCAAACCTTTTGCGGCAGCGACTGCTGCTGCCTCCAAGCCAATATATCCACCACCAATTATTAAAACGTGACCACCTTTATTAAAAGCTGACTGCATTGCGTCGACATCAGCTAAACTACGAACTGAAAAAACGCCGTTTAATTCGCCACCAATCTTAGCAGGCAACCGCCGAGGCGTTGATCCTGTTGTGAGGGCTAATTGTTCATAACTTAACGTCTCATTGCCGATTAGAACTGTTTTTTTCTTCGCATTAATAGCGTCAACGAAGGTATTTAACCTAAGGTCAATTCCCTGCTCGGCATAAAATTTTGGTGGTCTTAAATATAGCCGGTCTAATGCCATCTCACCTAGGAGATACTTTTTTGAAAGAGGTGGCCGCTGATATGGCGCTACTGGCTCATCGCCCAGTAGTGTTACACTGCCTTCAAAACCAAGAGCCTTTAATTTGACAGCCAAGGATGACCCTGCCTGTCCTGCACCAATAATTATAATTCCAGACATCACTTAAGCCTTATAGTAACTTTATTTTTATTCTATATTCATGGGTGAATAATTTGCAATCAAGGAAGGACAAAGAGATGGCAGTATTAATAGGCGATCGGCTACCCTCTTCAACATTGGTGCGTATGGGGGATGCAGGTCCGCAGCAGATAACAGTGGAGGAGCTTACAGCTAATCGGAAAGTTATTATGTTTGGCCTTCCTGGAGCTTTCACTTCAACTTGTTCAACGGCACACGTGCCGTCGTTCATACGCACTCATGATAAATTAATTGCTAAGGGTGTAGACGAGGTCATTTGTATATCTGTAAATGATATACACGTATTAAAAGAATGGTCTAAAGTAACTGGGGCAGATTTGGCTGGGATATCAATGTGGGCTGATCCGTCTAGTGAATTTACAACAGCTATTGGAATGAATTTTGATGTTCCCTTAATAGGTTTTATTGGCCGTTCTTCACGCTATGCGATGTTAGTGAAAGGCGGTGTGGTTCAAATATTTAACGAGGAAACATCAACTCACGCCTGTGACCTCTCAACAGGCGAAACAATGTTAGAGTCTATCGCCTAGTGGCATGTGAGTTAATTTAATTGGCTGCCTCATCCATGAGCTTGGCTAATTTGATATCGAGATCAGACAGCCCATCACATGAGTGTGTCGTCAAAACTACCTGTACCCGGTTGTAGGTGTTTGACCATTCTGGATGATGGTCAAGTTTTTCGGCACAAAGCGCTATTTCAGTCATCCAACCCCAAGCCTTTTGAAATGATTTGAATTTAAATTCCTTAGATATTGCATCTCGGTTGTCAATTAGTGACCAATTGGCGTTGAAAAGAGACTGCAATTCAGTGCGGTCGGAAAGTGCTTTTGTCATTGTTGTTCCTCAACTTGTATTTTTTTGAATGGTCCATAAGTGGTAAGTACATTAATCTCTTCGTTTACCGCTTTACCTTCAACCTCTAAATAATTTGCCACGGCGTTAGAAAAACCTTGGTCTGCAAACCAATGTAATGAATGGGTCGCAACTGGAAGGTATCCGCGGGCAAGCTTGTGTGACCCTTGGGCGCCAGCTTCAACACTATCTAATTTCTGGGCAATCGCAAAATCTATTGCCTGATAATAACATAACTCAAAATGCAAACAAGGAAAGTCTTGGGCGCTACCCCAGTAGCGGCCATACAGTGTGTTCCGCCCAATAAAATTCAACGCACCAGCTACGTAAACTCCATCAATATGGGCCATTACCAATAATATATCATTGCGTAAATTATTTTGAGCTTCTTCAAAGAATTGTCGCGTTAAATATGGCGTACCCCATTTCCGGGCGCCGGTATCTTGATAAAATGTCCAAAAGGAATCCCAATGATGTGGTTGGATGTCATCTCCAGTAAGTACCTCAATTTTACCCCCAAACCTATGGGCTTGTAGCCTTTCTTTCCGGATGTTTTTACGTTTACGGCTGCTAAGGTTCGCAAGAAAATCGTCAAAACTTTTATAGTTTGAGTTGAGCCAATGAAACTGTTGAGTTTGGCGTTTATGTAGGCCCATTTGTGTACCTATCTCCAACTCACTTTCAATACAAAATGTGATGTGCAACGATGAAATTTTATTTTCTGACGCTAGTTGTATCGCTCCATGAATTAAGGCTGATTGGGCCACATTTGAATGGGTATCTTTCACTAAAAGCCGTCGGCCTGTGGCGGGCGTATGTGGAACAGCTATCTGTAATTTTGGGTAATAGTTCCCACCTGCATTTTCATAAGCATGCGCAAAGTTATGATCAAAAATATACTCACCTTGGCTGTGGGTCTTTCCATATAGTGGAGATACCCCAATTGTCTCATCTTCTAATTTTGCCTGTAAATAATGCGGCGTCCAACCGGTGCCGGGTCCCACAGAGTTACTGTCTTCTAATGCCTTCATAAACCGGTATGTTGTAAAAGGGTCAATTGGCCGGCCGTCCTCGGCCTCGGGGCATGCGCATTCATCCCACTCCTGCTGTGTGACTTGGGACAGGCTTGTTAACACATTGATTTGGCATCGGGTCTCTCTGTCCACGTTAACCTCTACAAATAAAAGGGATTAGAGCTGCTGTATGCTGTACAAACGTCAAGCTAAATAACCTTCAAAGGTTATATTGGTTGCAATTTTCCGGGCTTTTTTTTCAGACTTTAATGAAAGGACTGTCCAGCACAGAATTGGTATTCCACTCAGTTTCAGATTTAAAAAATCTAAATCATGTAAATATTTTTGGTTATGTGAAATAAAGCTAGCCCCAACCTTTTTTAAGTCGTTCATTCCACGCAGATGCAACCGAGTTGGTTGTGATAAGGTTGGCCAGTCCGCTGCTTCAAACCGGTCAGTTACTAATCCAACAGGAATATGAAGATTATTTTTCACAAATGCTGCAACAGAATTTGGATTAAATGACATAATAGCGACATCACCAATATAGTCTCGCAATGCTTGAGCAACTTCAAACTCAAGTGGGCCAACGTTAGTCCCTAAGTTCCCATCTTGATCTTTAATCTCAATTAAAAGGGGTACTTTCCCACAAATTTGCGCTAGTATTTGTTTTAAAGTTGGGATGGTGCCCGTCCCACCTGACAAAGCTACCTTTGATAGCCATTCTGCATTTCTTTGTGCAATTGCTCCCTTTTGACCTGTGAGCCTGTTCAAATGATAATCATGGAACACCATGGCAGCGCCGTCTTTAGAGAGTTGTACGTCAATTTCAATTCCATAGCCTTTGGAAATTGCGGCGGCAATTGCTGCAGATGAGTTTTCAGGTCGTCCGTTCTGGACATCATGCAAACCCCGATGAGCAATTGGACGGGTCATAAAACTCAAAGGCAGTGCGGTCATGTGATTTGAAATATACCTTCGATTTCAACTGCAACGCCCATCGGAAGTGAGGGCGCAGAAACAGCAGCGCGTGCGTGTTTGCCTGCTTCACCAAGGGCTTGCCCAAGAAAATCTGAAGCACCGTTTATTACCGCTGGTTGCTCGGTATAATCCTGAGTTGAGTTGACGAATCCTGATAGTTTAACTACCCGTACTAACCGGTCCAGGTCGCCGTTACACGCTACTTTAACTTGCGCTAACAGAGAAATTGCGCATGTCCGTGCTGCTGCAGCACCTTCTTCAGTCGTCATGGTATCACCTAATTTTCCAACTATAAATCCTTGTGTGTCTTGGCTTACTTGGCCAGATACATATACTAGATTACCTACGTGTGCGTATGGTACGTAATTAGCCGCTGGTGCTGGTGCATCTGGTAAAGTGACGCCCATTTGAGTAAGTTTTGTTTCGAATTTTCCCATCATGGCCTTAGCTCCCAGAGTTTGTTTTTTTAAGCGATATGCGGTATTTGGTTTCGTTAAAAGAGAAAACTGAAATTAATAGATTGCGAATTAGAATACTACATTTTAATAAACTATTAAAATTAATAAATTTGGCTTGTATAGGGTGAGTGAGCCATAATCGGCTTAAGACGGTTTATTTTCTAAACATCGTGTTGGAAAATATTTTGAAGTATTATAATCAGGTGATCGATGTTTTTTATAAATGGCCAAATTCCAATATCCAGTCTTTTGGGTATGGCAATGCTCGTTACCGCTTGCAGTCAGACTCCGAAAGGGTTTGACAATGATCCGTTCGAAAGTGTGAACCGAAAAACGCATGAATTTAATAAGTTAATTGACAAGAATTTCATTGCTCCAGCTTCGGCAGGGTACAGAAGTTTAGTTCCTGACCTAGTTGAAAATAGTTTGACCAACTTTGCTGGGAACTTAAGTTTGCCAGGAAAAGTAGTGAACAATGTTTTGCAACTTGACCTTAAATCTGCGGGAAAAAACACAGCTCGTTTTGTAGTTAATAGTTCTGTCGGTCTTTTAGGAATTTTTGATCTAGCGACCAGTTTTGGTTTTTATGAAAATAATACCGACTTCGGGCAGACCTTGCATCGGTGGGGGCTTACTGAGGGAGCCTACATCGAACTGCCACTATTTGGAGCTTCTAACTTTAGAGATGGTGTAGGACAGTTCGTTGATATGACCCTATTAGATCCATCGAGTTATGTTTTAAATGAACCGATAACCACCTATCGCTCAGTAGCTAGTGTAAGTGCCCTGTTACAGGCACGGCAGATTTATGGTGACCAAATTGACGCAGTACTTTATGAAAGTGCCGATAGTTATGCCCAAAATAGATTGATTTATTTGCAGCGACGGCGATTTCAATTGAAAGATGAATCTAATGAAGTTTATATTGATCCATATTCTGAATGAATAATCATTTTCATCCACGCAGGTTCATTGTGTTTGGGATAATGGCAGCACTTTTTGCAGAGCCTGCCTTTGCTATATCTAAAGGCAAGGCTATTGAGTTGGTTGAGCGACTTGTTGGTGAAATCTCGTTGATGATAAACTCTGTCGAAACTGAAATGGAGTTGACGAGTACATTTGAACGTATTGTTGCTAAATATGCGGATATGAATGTCATTTCGAGGTCGACGTTAGGTCCACGTGCGCGGGGCGCCACTGAATCTGAATTGAAAACATTCAAAAAGGCATTCCAAGGTTACTTTGCTCGTAAATACAGCAAACAATTCCAAGGTTTTGCTGGTAGTCAAATCATCTTAAAAGATTCTAAAGACCGAGGTAAATTTTTTGAGGTTGGCGCTAGTATAGTGGTTGATGGCTCGTCAAATATTGATGTGAACTTTCGAGTTTCTGATCGCTCAGGTGAGCCCCGTTTTTTCGATATTATTCTGGAAGGAATTAGTCTTTTATCTTCTGAACGGGTTGAAATAGGCGCTCTGTTGGATAAGTGGCAGGGTGATATTGGTCTTCTCAGTAAAGACATTGAAGAATTAGGTTAGTTCTTACCTATTAGTATATCCCAAATGGCGCCAAATATTCTATTTTCTGTTAGTGAGTTTTGTTTTTTCTTTGCTGTCTCTAATGAATTTGTGACCGCTGGTTTTTTACGCATCATAGGTAAGGGCCCTGGGCGCGACTGATTTATGATGAATTTCATTGTTTCATGCCAAATCTCAGCTGGAATTGTTCCGCCGGTTACACCTTTTAACGGTGTATTGTCATCATTTCCTATCCACACGCCAACAACAAAATCGGATGTAAATCCTATGAACCACGCATCGCGGAAAGATTGAGTTGTTCCAGTTTTTCCAGCAATTTCTACACCCTCTATTTTTGCTCTTTGTCCAGTTCCTACTTGAACAACCTGATACATCATAAAGGTTAGCGCCTTTGCGGCCTCTTCGTTTATAACTCGTTCGCCAATTCCACCAGTTCTGCCAGCGAGAGGCATTTTATCGCCTAGCAACCGTAGCTCTTCTAGGCCGTAGGGGAATACTGAAAAGCCACCATTTAAAATACCAGCATAGGCACCTGTCATTTCAATTAAGGTACTTTCAGAGGCACCCAGCGCTAAAGCAGGTCCGATTGCTAATTCACTAGAAACTCCGAAATTGTGTGCAGTTTTTCGTACTAAGTCACGACCGACATGTTCTGAAATTTTAATGGCAGGTATATTTAAAGACTCGGCTAAGGCATGAGAAAATGTAACGTCACCAGAAAATTCCTTATTGTAGTTTCCTGGTGTCCATTCTCCAGACCCAGGTATATTATAGGTTACAGGTTCATCGTTTACTATATCAAATGGAGTATAACCAAGTTCAAGCGCTGTAGCATAGACAAATGGTTTAAAGGCAGAACCAGTTTGTCGTTTTGCTTGTGTGGCTCGGTTAAAAACGCCTGTTAATTTAGTGTTTCGTCCGCCTATCATGGCGCGGACTGCGCCGTCAGCGCTCATCACAACTACCGCCACCTGTGCCTTTGATTTATTATCTATTTTGTTTTCAAAGATCCTTTGAACAGCCGCTTCTGTGGCTTTTTGAATGTCTTGATCAAAGGTTGTCCGAATAATCACATCCTCTGTAGTCTCTCTAGTGAAAAAAATAGGACCAGAAGCCATCACCCAATCAGCAAAATATCCACCAGTCCTTGCTGTGGCGGCAGAACTGAGGACAGCTGGTTTCATAATGGCAAAATTTGCTTCCGCTTTTGTTAGGTAACTTTGCTGGTTCATTAACTGAATTACAATTTTTGCCCGCGCGCGTGCGCCGCTTAAATTATCTGTAGGTGCAAGCTTAGAGGGAGCCTTTAGCAGTCCAGCAAGCATCGCCCCCTCTGCCGCATTTACTTGTGTTGCAGATTTTCCAAAATAGCGTTGTGCTGCCGCTTCAAATCCACGAGCTCCGGCGCCAAGAAATGCACGATTGAGATAAATAGTTAAAATTTCATCTTTGGAATATTTTGCTTCCATTGCAATTGCAAAAGTAGCTTCTTTGACCTTTCGCCAGAGCGTAGTGCGTCTGCAGGATCGCTCATAGTCTCTCTCAGACTTCCAAATCTTAGCATCGTAGGGTTCACCTAGGCATATTAATTTAGCTGTTTGCTGTGTAATTGTGGAGCCACCATTTCCAGACAGTGGCCCACGGCCTGAACGCATATTTATTTTTATTGCAGAGGCGACACCTCGAGGGCTTAGCCCTAGGTGATGGTAGAAGCGTTTATCTTCTGTCGCAACAATCGCATCTTTTAAAAATGGAGACACGCTTTCAGCGGTTACGATCCCGCCAAATTGATCTCCACGCCAAGCAAAAACCTCTCCATTACGGTCAAGTAAAGTGACTGAACCCTTGGCACGACCATCTATCAGTTCAGTAAAGTTTGGTAGGCTTGCCGTAAAATAAGCTACACCTAACGCTATTAATAGGCTAGCGACTAGGGTTAATCGCCAAGTTATCGCCCAAAACGCTCTGAAAGGAAGAAGAAATATATTCCAGATTAATGTGACAAAATTAAAAGACTTTTTCTTCCGTTGCTGAGTAGTAGCAGGTTTGCGTTTACGCAATTTCTTGGAGGATGGATTGTGGCGGTCTGCAGTGAGCCGCTGTTGTTGTCCTGTCTTTTTTGTTGTCATAGATCTATTTAGTTTGCACCGTTCCTGATGGATTAATATTAACTTTTCCTATTTCCATAGTTTTACATGAACAGTAATTTATTACCATCATTGTCAGATAATGATTTGGAACTTGGGTTTCCAGACAAAAAACTTAGGCCTAACCAAACTTTTTTATTTTATTATTTGGGCGATTGCGTTGGCCAAAAGTGGTACTGTTTCCAAGTTTAGGCCAGCAATATTTATACGACTATCACCAACCATATAGACACCAAAGTCTGTTCGAATTTTTTCTACCAGATCAGAAGAAATTCCAAGCTTTGAGAACATGCCACGATGGCTGGCAAGAAAACCAAAACGGTCTGAGCCTATTTTTTGACGGAGTTCATTAGCCAATTGTTGACGTAAGTTGATCATGCTGAGGCGGGTTTCCTCCAGTTCCTGAATCCAAGATTTGTGTAGGGCTTTGTCTGTCAAAATCATCGTGACAAGTCGCGCTCCGTGATCTGGTGGGAAGGAGAAGTTTTGCCTGTTTAGAAACGCAAGGTTGCCCTGAGTGAGTGCACGCTGCTGTGTGTTGGTTGTAACTGCAATCAAAATACCAGTACGTTCTCGGTAAATACCAAAATTTTTCGAGCAGCTTGCTGCTATTAAACATTCAGGCATCTGACTGGCAATTTTCCTAGTAAAACGTGCATCATTCTCAAGGCCATCACCAAATCCCTGATAGGCAATATCTACAAATGGTATCACACCGTTTTTGCTTAAAACTGCAATCAACTGGTCTTCCTGTTCTGAAGTTAGGTTTGCACCAGTTGGATTGTGGCAGCACCCATGTAATAGCACTACGTCGCCTGCTGGAATTTTTTTAATATCATCTAACAGACCATTAAAATCAACGCCGCCAGTTTCAGAGTTGAAGTATCTATATTCAGCCAGTGACATCCCAAGGTATTTCACAATAGATAGGTGATTGGGCCAGGTGGGATTGGATAACCAGATTGTGGTATCTGATCCTGCCATCTTTATTAGTTCCAGAGCTTGACGAACCGCCCCAGTTCCGCCGGGAGTTGCAACAGCGGCTAATTTGTCTTGTGAAACGACACCGTTTAAAACTAAATCAATCATACAGTTGGAAAATGCTGGATCACCAGCAAGGCCCACATATGATTTGGTTTCTTGATTTTGCCAAAGTAGCTTTTCTGCAGCTTTTACTGCAAGCATAATTGGTGTTGCTCCAGACGCATTTTTGTACACACCAACACCAAGGTCAATTTTACTTTGCCTCGTATCAGCTTTGTAAGTATCCATTAATGCGAGAATTTTATCTTGTGGTTTTTCAACTAAATTATTGAGCATCAGGCGTCTCCAGTAGCGATATCTAAAGTTGGGAATTGGCCCCACTCGGCCCAGCTCCCATCATAAAGTGCATGGTCAGTTTTGCCAATTCTCTGAAGGGCCAAAGATAGAACCGCAGCGGTTATTCCAGACCCACAGGTGGTTATGGCGGGTTTGTTTAGATCAATACCGGCATCCGTAAACACCTGAATTAGTTCAGACGTTGTTTTCATAGTATGATCTGTGTTTAGAACTTTGGTAAAAGGTAGGTTTTTAGAACTTGGGATGTGGCCTGCACGCAAACCTGCACGCGGTTCAGGCGCCTTACCAATAAAGCGACCACTTGAGCGGGCGTCTATTATCTCATGATCATGAAGTTTTGCTGCGTGCGCCACTTGTGTAACGTCACGCACCATTTGTGGTTTTTGTTTAACAGTCATGTGTCTATCTCGGATTGTAGGCGCAGTTGTAGAAGTTGGGTTTCCATCAGCAATCCACTTTGGCAAGCCTCCGTCCAACACCGCTACGGAGTTATGGCCCATCAAACGAAAAAGCCACCAAACTCTTGCAGCAGAGAAAAGGCCTTTGCTATCATAGACTACGATTTGATGTCCGTCGCCTACTCCTAAAGCTCTGACACGAGACATAAATTTTTCAATTGGTGGCACCATGTGAGGAAGTGTAGAACGTTGATCGGAAATATCGTCAATATCGAAGAAACGTGCAGTTGAAATATGCTCCCTAATAAATTCATTACCGGCATGGCGTTCATCTGCGGGCATGTGCCAGCTTGCGTCTAAGACGCGGACATTTGGATCTTCAATGTTTGCTTTAAGCCACTTGGCTGAAACTAATGTGTTTGGATCATCTTTCATGGTAACGGCACCTCTGGGAACAACTTGAATTTAACTTGGGTGGGGGGACAAGACAAGAGGTGCTACGTTTGAATACTATTGAAGAAGTCACTTCTTGACCCCAAAGTTAGAAGTTAACAGTCAGATGCCTTGCTTTAAAAGTCGCTGTTTTTGGCGGCCCCAATCTCTTTTGGCTTCAGTGGCGCGTTTGTCGTGATTTTTCTTGCCCTTTGCGACCCCAAGTTTAATTTTGATACGCCCTTTGTGATTAAAATACATAACTAAAGGTACTAAAGTTAAACCTTCGCGTTGAGTGGCGTTCCAAAGCCGCGATAGTTCCCGCTTGGATACGAGCAACTTACGACGGCGTTTCTCCTCATGTCCCCAGGTTTTCGCTTGTGCAAAGGGAGCGATGTAGGAGTTCACAAGCCAAAGTTCACCCTGTTCAACAGCGGCATAGCTCTCAGCAATATTTCCAGATTTGTCTCGAAGCGACTTAACTTCAGATCCCATTAACATGACACCACATTCGATGTCGCTCTCAATCTCATAATCATAGCGCGCACGCCGGTATTCTGCTATAATACGATAATTGGGATCAGATTTTTTATTTACCATATCTCTGTGTTTATATGGTGGTGTTTTGGCATTGCCAATAGGTCTGAAACGTAAGAAGAAAATTATTCTAATTGTTTTCGACAGAATTTTAGAAAACCCTCGGATAAATTCAAAAATATTAAAAGGAATAAAATGAATAAGATATCTTTTAGTTTATTCTTAGTATTCCTTTTTATGACTACAATTGGTGGATATGCAGCGATCCAAGCAGCTAAAATATTTAAAAAAATTAACAAATTTGTATAGAATCGAATGGTATTCCAGATCATGAGGTGGGCCAGTTTACAAGAAAAGGGAATCCTCACAGTATTAAACCACAGACGATTATATTTTGTGTAACAGATGAGCCCATTAAGGGCGAACAGGCCCGCATGGTTAAAACAGTTGGTATAGCTAAAAATGGAATAATAATTCGCCCAGGTACTGCTGATTATTTTGATGCTTCGTCGCCACGGGGACACAGTCGCAACCGTAGCTCTGATTGGAACTTAGATGGAATGGGCCCTGACAATACTTTGGGCTTGGATCATGAGAACGCGCATGTCGATAAGGGAGGGATCTATCACTATCATGGCGTCGCACCAAGTTTAGCCACCAGTCGTTCTGATGGCCACATTGGCCGGGCCGCAGATGGCTTTGAAATTCATTACAATGGTGATTTAATGAAGCCAACCTGGATGTTGAAGCGTGGGACGCGGCCCACTGCTCCTGGTGGCAGATATGATGGTAGTTACAACGAAGACTTCGAATTAGTTTTGGAGTTTGGCAATCTTGACGAATGCAATGGGGCAACAGTTAAGGGTAAATATACTTATTTCGCTACCGACACCTACCCGTTTTTTCCACGTTGTCTTTTTGGTAAAAATATTACTAAGTTTAGGTAGGCATTGGCACCCATTTCTTTGGGGTTTGCCTGTCTAATTTATCAGTTGACTAAACCTGCGTGCTGAAGTGCTGCGTCCATCTGGACTTTGGCTTCATCCGTCAGGCCCACTAGGGGTAACCGGACTTCTTCAGAACAAAGACCTAATTTAGCGAGGCCATATTTAGCGCTTACCAAACCTGGTTCCTGGAAGGTAGCTAGGTGTAGTGGCATCAACTTATCTGTAATTTTCAGCGCGCGCGCGTAATCTCCCACCAAGGTAGCTTCTTGCATCTGAGCACAAAGAGCAGGCGCCATATTTGCTGTCACCGAAATACAGCCTGTACCTCCGTGAGAGTTAAACCCTAGCGCAGTTGCATCTTCACCAGATAGCTGAATGAAATCTTTGCCGCAGCTAAGTCTTTGCTGTGGCACTCGCGCAAGATCGCCTGTGGCATCTTTTACACCAATAATGTGTTTATGTTGAGCTAACACTCCCATGGTTGCTGAAGCCATGTCTACAACAGACCTGCCTGGGATATTGTATATTATCAAATCTATGCCACAGTCCGCTGCAGCTGAGAAATGGGCCACTAAGCCCGCTTGGGTTGGTTTATTATAGTATGGTGTTACAACTAGCACGGCAGTGGCGCCTGCCACTTTGGCAGCTTTAACGAGTCGCACTGTTTCTGCTGTATTATTAGATCCTGCGCCCGCGACTACGGGGATGCGACCTGCAACCTGCGCAACCACAGTTTCAACCACACCATCGTGCTCGTCATGCGTTAAGGTAGGGCTCTCTCCGGTTGTACCTACGGGAACCAATCCATGGCTACCTTGATCAATATGCCAATCCACAAGTCTCTTTAGCGCCGTAATGTCTACTTTGCCATTTGCAAACGGAGTAACAAGAGCAGGTAAAGATCCAGAAATCATAACGCTTCCTTTGAATTGAGGCTTCATTGCCCAAACTTAAGTTAAAAAAATAGTAACTGGAACCCATAGGTTTGCCAAGTTTTGTCATTGAAAGTTTTTTCTACAGGGCGCAAGTTATTTAATATGAAAATTTTCTTTTTTCTTTTATTACTTATGCTGTCGCACTCTAAAGCAATCGCGCAGGAGGCTGCAGCGGTGCTGGCATTGCGTGCAGCTTTTACTGCTGCAGAAAAAGGAAATTGGGACATTGCCAGACGTCTGGTACGGCCCGCTGGGGCCGTAGCTATAGACCTGATTGAATGGGACCAATTACGCGCTGGTGAAGGTAGGTTTGCTGACACCCTTAAGTTTCTGGACCGTAGGTCAGATTGGCCTGGCCTTCCTTATTTGCGCAAGCGTAGTGAAATAACAATTACAAAAGATGATGTGGCAGTGGATGTAGTTGCGTTTTTTCAACAGCAGTCACCCCAAACTGGTCTTGGAGCGCTGAGATTGGCCCAAGCACTTGCCAAAATAGGCCGTAAATCAGAGGGAGTTTTGATAGCTCAAAATGGCTGGATCAGCTTTAATATGGAGCCTAAGGGTGAACGCGAGTTTCTCACAGACTTTGGTGAACACTTAATAAAATTGCATGAATCACGTCTTGACATGCTGCTTTGGCAAGGAGCCACATCTTCGGCAAGTAGACTTTTGCCTTTGGTCAGTGACGGGCACGCCAAGCTTGGCAAGGCGCGGTTGGCGTTACAAAGAAATCTAAGCGGACTTCAGGCACGGATTTCGCGCATACCTGAAGAACTGAAAGGCGACCCAGGTCTTGCGTATGATCGGTTCAAATGGCGTTTGGCCCATAAGTTACCAGACCAAGCAATTCAACTTCTTCTATCTCAATCTGCTGATGTGGGACGCTTGGGTCAACCCAACAAATGGGCAGTAAAGCGTCTAGTTTTGGCCCGTGATTTGATTTGGGACGGCAAATATCAAAAAGCCTATGAGGTTACAAAAAACCATCAACTTAAACCGGGAAAAGATTATGCGGAGTTAGAGTGGCTGGCGGGTTTTATAGCTTTGCGGAAATTGAAAAAGCCACGGTTGGCATTAGTACATTTTAAAAACCATGAAACTGCTGTTGGCAGCGCAATTTCATTGGGTAGGACCCATTATTGGCAGGGGCGGGCTCAGGAAGCTATGGGACAGGCTGACGCTGCGAAGCTCGCTTATTTTAGGGGTTCAAATTATCAAACATCATTTTATGGGTTGCTTGCTTCTGAAGCTGCTAGTGTGCCTTTAAGTCCAAGGCTAATTGGAGGCAGCTTGGATCTTGGATGGCGGAAATCTGCTTTTGCTAAATCCAGCGTCTTGGATGCAGGTCTGCTATTTTTTAAAGTTGGACAACCTCGCCGTGGGGTGCGTTTTTTGACGCATTTGGCTGAAAGTCAGAGCCCAGATAACATGGCAAAACTCGCTGGAATGGCTGAGGAGTTTGGAATTCCGTATCTGCAGTTGATGCTTGGAAAGCGGGCAGCTCTGTATGATGTCATGCTTGAGCGGCATTTCTACCCGTTATATCCACTACTCATAAATGGGAATGGCATACCCCCAGAATTAGGTTTGGCTATCGCTCGTCGGGAGAGTGAGTTTTTTGCTGGCGCTATTTCAGGTGTGGGGGCACTTGGCCTGATGCAAGTGATGCCAGAAACAGCCAAAGAAATGGCTGAAAAGCTTGGAATTCAATATTCTCGTCGCAAGATGTTGAGGGATCCAAAGTATAATGCAAAAATAGGCATCACGTATTTACAAGAGCTAATAGAAGAATTTGGCAATAGTCCAGTGCATGTGGCGGTGGCGTACAATGCTGGTCCAAGCCGTGCTCGAAACTGGACAGCTAAGCTGGGTGACCCAAGGTTGGACCAGGTAGATGTCATTGATTGGATCGAAGAAATCCCATTTAGTGAAACCCGAAATTATGTGATGCGGGTGGCAGAAAGCTTACCAAATTATCGTACGCGACTTGCTGGTCAGACAAGTCCTCTAAATTTTTTGATTGAGCTAAAGGGCAACTATCGTTCACCGCCACCATTTGTGGCACCCGCGGTCTCCCTGCGGCCTGTTACCCGCACTAAATAACTGAAACCCTGGCTCGCCAGATGGTAAATAATCCCGCGGCAACAACTAACACCGCACCCATTGCAACGTTTGTTTCAATAACTTCACCAAATACCAAAACACCAATTATCGCACCAAATACTAGCTGTAGATAAGTGAACGGCTGGACGGCAGAGGCTTCTGCTACCTCATAACAACGAATTAAAAGCCAATGACCAGTTGCCCCAGTAAAACAAAGGCAAAGCATCAACAACCAATCAACTGGGATCATATTCTGGAAATGAAATACACCGACAGAAGTCGTGACAATGCAGCCCATAACACCAGTCCAAAAGAAGCTTGTAGCAGTACTGTCTTGGCGTGCTACGTAACGTGTAAGGAGACTGTAAAGCGCAAACATAAACGCTGCTATTACTGGTATTATGGCATAGGGAGAGAATACTTCCATGCCTGGCTTCAGAATTATAAGTACGCCGCACAGCCCGACAGCAATAGCCAGCCACCTACGCCAGCCAACATTTTCACCCAAGATTGGCCCCGACAAAGCGGCAACTATCAATGTGTATGACGAGAATATTGCCAAACTTTCGACTAGGCCCAGGAAGGTGAAGCCAGAGACCATTACACATATTTCAGTGGCCAATAGAATGCCTCTAAACCCTTGTAAATAGGGTTGGCGGGTACGTGCAGCATTACGCAATCCACCAGCTTGCTTGGCAGAAACTGTCATAACAAAAGCTGCAAAGAACCAGTATCGAACCATAACAACCATGTATACGTTGTATGTCGAAGATAAATGCAGACTTAGACCGTCTTGCACAGCAAAAACAAAGGTTGTACACGCCATTAATAGAATACCAAGGCGCGTATTGTGTCCTGCACTCATAGTTTTATCCCTTTGGTCATGTGCCTTTTACGGCCAAAGCCAGGTATGCGATCTATTTTGAAACCACCATCTTGTAAACTACGGCGCACGGATCCTGCTGCGGTATAAGTTGCAAAACTTCCACCAGTCTTGGTGTGGCTGGCAACCTCTTTCATAATTGCTGCTCCCCAAAGCTCTGGATTTTTGGCTGGTGAAAACCCGTCTAGAAACCAGGCATCAGCTTTGTATTGCCAAGATGGAAGTGTTTTGCGAGCGTCGCCCACGATCAGCTTAAACTGCAAATCGGGCAATTCAATGTAAGTGGACCAAAGTGATGCTAGTTCGGTGGCCAATGACTTGATCTCAGGAAAGGCAGAGTGTGCTTGAACCATTTGACTTGGGGTAAGTGGAAACGCTTCAAAGGTTGTAAAATATAACTTGCCTTTAATGCCAGACTGCCGCCATGCGGCGAGCGCTCCTAAAAGATTAAGGCCAGTTCCAAAACCAAGCTCGGCAATATGAAAACCATCACAAAACTTTTTTGGAAGCTCATTACCTGAAAGAAAAACATGTTGTAATTCTGCCAAACCATTATCTACCGAGTAGTAAGGATCAGCATACTGAATTGAGATTGGAACGCCATTGCGCCACTTTATAATACCGGGCTGGTGGATGATCATTGCCTACCTTAAGTATTTAGAGAACCATGCAGAAGGGTAGGGATTTTGGCAACTGCTGACGTAACAATTTTGGGGGCAGGTGTGTTTGGCCTGTCAATAGCCTTTTGCTGCAGTTTACGTGGTGCCCGCGTGCGCGTTATTGACCCCGCTGGCGTAGCAGCGGGAGCCAGTGGTGGCTTTGTAGGCGCACTTGCGCCCCACACTCCAGACTTATGGTTACCCAAGAAACAGTTTCAATTAGAAAGTTTATTATACTCTCGTAGTTTTTGGCCTGAAGTTGAGGCTAACTCCAATATGATGACTGGATTTTCTAATCATGGGCGTTTGCAACCAATCAATGAGGAGCGTTTGGTTGCTCTGGCGTTGTCACGCATTTCTGATGCTGAACAAAATTGGGGGGATAAAGCGAAGTGGGAAGTGGTATCGGCTAACCAAGTTGGGGATTGGGCACCTCCCTCAGTCACTGGCCAATTAATTTATGACACACTGTCTGCACATATCCACCCTCTCAAGGCGACTTATGCCCTTGCGCGTGCTGTTGAAAACTTAGGTGGCGTGATTACGCCTGCGGGTGCACGACAGGGAATAATTATTGATGCCCGTGGTTGGCAGGGTTTGATTGATATATCTGAAACTCTAAAACAAGAGGTTGGTAATGGGGTAAAAGGGCAGGCAGCGCTACTAGATTTTTACAGTCCTGGTAAGCCACAACTTTTTTCGGATGGTTTGCATATTGTACCGCACCTAGATGGAACTGTTGGAATTGGCTCTACTAGTGAACGATATTTTAAATCACCAACAAACACTGATGAACAACTGGATGACCTCATTGCCAAAGCTAAAAAATTGTTTCCAGTCTTAAAGGATGCGCCAGTAATTTCCCGTTGGGCGGGTGTGCGCCCTAGGGCATTTACACGTGCGCCCATGTTGGGCCAACACCCAGTGAACCAAGATTGGTTTATCGCAAACGGCGGATTTAAAATTGGGTTTGGTATGGCTCCCAAGATTGGGCAGGTTATGGCGGATTTGGTTCTAGACGGAGTTGATAACATTCCTAATGATTTTCGCGCTAGCGCTAGCTTGGTGTCTGGACGAGAAAAGATAGTTAAATAAAACAAATTTAATTTTAATTATCTGGTTATCTAGTAGTGTAGTTCAATCTTATACTTCACCTTTAAGGTTATAACTTTAATCAAATTTAAGTATTAAATTTTGTCGCCTTGGTAGGGCAAAAATGCCTCTACCGCTGCGCTAGCGATTACGATTACGTTACCAGTGTCTGGGTTGGATACATTTAGCCCTCCAAGTACTGCCTGCACTTTTGCCTGGCCATGAGGTAAAGTGTCTGCCAATTCCTTGACATTAACCAGATCAGGTTTTTGTACAGCCACCGTTACTTGAACCCGCATGTCATCTGCTGAAAGACCTAAGGTGGGCTCTAAAGTTTGGAACATTGGTATTGCGGAATGGCGCAGTGCGTCTTCAATCGCACGACGCGCTGCTTTTGTATAATTTTGGCCATACTGATCATTTCCCATGCCCATTTCTATGATAAACCTCTGATCACTCACGTGGATATTCCCAAATCTAACGATACGGAAATGGCGGCATTAGCAATAACTGTTGGGTTTCCAACTGGACGGGGAACATCTAAACCGCCATGGACGACCTTCACTTTGACTTTGCCATATGGAAATATCTCTTCCACTAATGCTCTATTGACAGATTCAGGTTCTTGAACGCCAATTTCGACATCGATCAACATGGCAGTTTTTTCTTTTCCAAAAAGCTCAGCTATATTTATTGAATTATGCCAAAGAGCGTCTTTTACAGCGCGCTTAGCTGCCTCTGTGTAGTCACATCGACGCAAAGATGAACCCATACCAAATTCTGTAAGCAATCGTTTAATAGCCATGTTTTTGTCCTGAGGTTTAAGTGATAGATTCTAATTTGACGATATATTTTAGCCTGTAGAAATCAAAACTCCACACCAATTTGTGCTTTAATTCCCGATCGGAATGGGTGTTTGACAAGTTCCATCTCGGTCACCAAATCGGCTAACTCAATCAAATCCACATGCGCATTTCTACCGGTGAGTACGACATGAGTCATAGGTGGTTTGTCATTTTGTAAAAATTCGATCACTTCATGAATGTCGATATAATCATAACGCAATGCAATATTAATTTCATCCAGCAAAACCATATGATTGGCTTCATCTAAAATTAGTTCTTTCGCTTTGGACCAAGCTGCTTGGGCCATTTCTGTATCACGGGTCTTATCTTGTGTTTCCCAGGTGAAACCTTCACCCATAGTATGAAATGCACAAAGCTCACTAAAGTGCGATATGATTAAATCCCTCTCACCCGTGCTCATTCCACCTTTAATAAATTGTACCACTGCGCTTTGCCGTCTATGTGCGATGTGACGAAAAATCATGTTGAATGCTGCGGATGACTTCCCTTTTCCTTTACCGGTATGAACAATTACCAATCCTTTTTCATCAGTCTTGGTGGCCATTATCTTGTCACGGGCTGCTTTTTTCTTGGCCATTTTTATGGCGTGTCGTTTGGCATCATCAGTCATTTGGGGATCCTCGTCTTTTAGACACTCTACCTTTCGAAATGTTAACTACAAGTAAGGTTTTGCTAACTTGGTGGTTGGATATTCAATAAGTCTTTTTTAGATATTAAAAAACTTTTAATTTTGTGATAATAATTCTGTGATCCGAACGCGGGCAGAGTTAGATCGAGGTTGCCACAGTCCACGGTCTATGGCTTCCTGAAGGCGTTCTGCAATCTCAAGAAGGGCTGGGGCGTTGGCACCGCCAATGAAATCCCGATTTTCACTATTCTCTAAAAATGTGGCTTCCACGGCATCGAAATGATGAGATTTTACTGTCCCCGTAGTAACCGCAAAGGCAAACATATAATCGACAGTTGCGGCAATTTCGAACGCTCCCTTATATCCATGCCGTTTGACTCCGTCTATCCATTTTGGGTTTAGCACTCGCGAGCGTATTACCCGAGCCATTTCATCGTCGAGTGTGCGGATTATAGGGCGCTCGGGACGGGAGTGATCATTGTGATAAATAGGTCGTGAATGGCCTTGCAAGCTTGCCACTGCTGCTGCGGCACCACCTTCAAATTGGTAATAGTCGTCACTATCGAGTATGTCATGTTCTCGATTGTCTTGGTTTTGCACAATTGCTTCTACCTGTGTGAGGCGCGCCTCAAACCCCGTCTGATCTTTATTGCCTGCCCGGTCGTTGCCATAAGCATAGCTTCCCCATTCCAAATAAGCGGCCCCAAAATCTGCTTGAGTGTCCCAGACGCGTTCATCGATCAATGCTTGCAAGCCAGCTCCATAGGCCCCTGGTTTTGAGCCATACACCCTTGCGCCACCGCCATTTGCTTTGGCTGGGTTTAGATCATGTGGTTCATCCAAGGCCAAAACTGCCCGAGCGGCGCTGTCAACCAGATCAATTAATCCGGGAAAGGCATCACGAAAGAAACCAGATATGCGTAGAGTTACATCCACCCGTGGCCGCCCTAAGGCGCTAGCAGGGATCACTTTAAAACCAGTGACCCTGCGGTTTGCACTGTCCCAAATTGGCTTCACGCCCATTAAGGCCAAACACTGAGCGATATCATCGCCGCCAGTACGCATATTGGCGGTACCCCATGCGGTAAGCAATAGCGCGCGTGGCCAATCTCCATGATCTTGTAAATGTTTTTCAATCAGTAGGTTGGCGGATTTCCAACCTAAGGCCCAGGCAGTTGGCGTGGGGACAGCACGGCTATCTACGGAATAAAAATTACGCCCGGTTGGTAATACATCTAACCGTCCGCGGGTGGGCGCACCGGAAGGGGCTGGACTTACAAATTGTCCTGCAAGCGCCGTCAAAAGCCCTTGGCCTTCCGAAGGTCCACAATTTGCCAGTTTTGGGGTAATGTCATTATGAATATGTTCCATCACGGCACTGGATTTTTTGCCGGGGGCTTGGGCTCTGTTGTCCATCAGGTGTTGAGCCAAAAGCTCCAATCTTTCTACCGTATCGCCATTAGTTCGCCAGTTATCGTTGCTTAGATGGGCCATACTTTTGGGTTTTAGCCCCTGCCATAAGCCTGCAAGATCACAATCGAGTGGGTCAAATTCCAAATCTAAATCATCTGCCATAGCCCGCAACAATGAGGCGTCTCCGCCTTTGCCATTACCGCGTGGGATCCGCGTAAGAGCAATGGTGAGATCCCTCAGTTGCTGGCCCTCTGGAGTTTGCCCAAAAATATGTAACCCGTCGCGGATTTGTGCTTCTTTGAGATCGCAGAGATAGGCGTCTAACTTTGCTAAATCTTCCGTTTCTTCACCTTTAAACCCAATGTCCTTGTCCAAGCCGCTTGTGGCCGTCAGCGTTAGGATTTCGCGCTTCAGATAGTCAATTCGACGGGGGTCAATACCAGCTGCTTCATAATACTCATCAACCAAGGCTTCTAGGTCACGTAGGGGACCATAGGTCTCTGCACGGGTCAGAGGCGGGGTAAGGTGATCAATAATTACAGCCTGAGTGCGCCGTTTTGCTTGTGTACCTTCGCCGGGATCATTCACTATAAAGGGATAGATATGTGGCATTGGGCCTAAAATAGCTTCTGGCAAACATTCTTCGCTCAACGCCAAAGCTTTGCCGGGAAGCCACTCCAAATTACCATGTTTACCCAGATGTACAATTGCATGCGCGCCTTGGTTGTGACGCAGCCAGAAATAGAAGGCTAAATAGTTATGTGGTGGTACAAGGTCTGGAGAATGATAGGTTTCCTTGGGATCAATGTTATAGCCCCGTGCTGGTTGTAAGCCTAAGGTGACATTTCCGAATCGCAGAATAGACAGCTTGAACCCACCCTCTGCTTTTGCTGTATTTTTTTCAAAAAAAGGATCCACTCTGGGGTCCCCCCAACGCTCTTCTATCCGTGCGCGCAGGGCATATGGCAGAGCTTGGTATTGTTCCAAATAATCAGCCAGTAACAAGGTTTCGCCTCCGTTGCGATCTGCACGATCTGTCAGCCAATTGGTAGGCCCAGCCATGACTTGTGCCATCAGATCTGCGCTGTTTACGGGTAGCGCCTGGACGTCATAACCGGCCTCTTGCAAAAGCCTAAGCGCATAGACCGCTGAGGCTGGGGTATCTAGTCCAACCCCATTGGCTAGTCGCCCGTCCTTATTGGGGTAATTTGCCAGCACTAGTGCCACTTGCCGTTCTGAGGCGGCTGTGCGGCGTAGATTGGCCCAATTGGAAGCAAGAGTAGCCACAAAAGAGATTCGGTCGCCGCGGGCTTTATACGTGGCGATGGGGCATTCGGTTGCTTCATCAAAAAATGCTTCACCTTTGAAGCTGACTGCGCGGGATAAGATCCGGCCATCTACCTCAGGTAGTGCTACATTCATCGCGATATCACGTGCGGAAAGACCGTTGAGGCCTTTCTCCCAATCCTGCTCTGTGCTGGCAGAAAGCACCACTTGAAAGATTGGAGCTTTTAAGGCGGATGGCAGTGTTAGCGGATTTTCGGAACTGCCGTTTCCATGTGGATTTCCCACCGCAAAGGATGTGCAATTAAGAATCACGTCAGGCATTGCTGATAGAAAAAGTTGGTCTAGTGTGGCTACAGAGATTGGATCTTTGAGTGAAGCCACAAATATTGGGAGCGGATTGAGGTTGGCGCGAAGCAATGCCTTCACCATTCGGTTGATCGGATTGAGCCCGGCACCCTGCACTAAAGCTCGATAGAAAATTACTGGTACAACTGGCGCATCCTTAGTCCATTCTGCTTCCACAGTTGTGATGTTTGAGATACCGGCTCCTGGCCAATAGATACCAGCACGCAATATGGGCTCAGCTACCTGTGGAGCTTCTCGTAGAGAGATCATTGCACTACAATAATGCAGGAAGTTAACCGAATTTTTTGGCCCTCCCTCCACCATATAGGCCCAAAGAGCATCGTAATCTGCGTCGGATACTGTTGAAAACATGCGTAGTTCTTGATCTGGTTTATCGTCACCAGGCAGGGCCGCAAAGGCGACCCCTGTATCGGCCAAACGAGCCGCATATTGCTCAAATCCGTATTTCCAATATCCAGCACCTCCCAAAACGCGAGCCACCACTAATTTTGCTTTTGAGGCACAGCCTTGGATATGTAGATCTACTGACATTGGATGCTGCAAATGCATCATACTTGCCAATCGAAGGCTGGGCGGATCTGACATATCAGATCGAGCAGTTGAAAGTGCAGCCAATTCTGTGTCTGCGGCAGAAATGAAAACTACATCAGCAGGGGTTTGTCCTAAATCAACTGGATCTTTGCCATCATCAACAGACCCAGCGGTGGCTGCGAGCAGATGCATCAAACAGACCTGTCTTGTTCAGTGCAATAGAATGGGGCATTAGGAGCGTGCAGTGTACTAGCCGTTAAAAAGGACGAATTATGAACAACAAAGGAACGGGCGCAGCAAACCAACGCGGCAACACCCCAAAACACGCTGAACATAACGCTAAAGGCAGTAGTAAGAATCCTTTTGGCAAAGGTAGCGCTAAGGCAGAACTCTTGGTTCGAATGAAAGCGGCCGCTGAAGCGCGCAAAGCTGCCAAATAGAGTCATAGTTTCTTTTTCATGAAGATACTGCTTGAGTTTGCGGTGTAATCTCCAAACGGTCCACTGACTAGGAAGCCATGCCGCTCATAAAGCCTTTGGGCGGCATACAATTTGTTTCCAGTTTCTAATTTTATACCAGTAAGGCCTATTTTGTGGGCCAGATCCTCAACGCTCCTTAGGATGGTATCAGCCACCCCTTGGCCGCGGAAATTGGGGTCCACGAACATGGATTTTATTTCTCCATATCCGTTTTTAACTGCCAGCGCTCCTATGCCGCACAGTACAGTGTCACTACGGGCTGCAAAGAAATGTACATGCTTGGCGCAAAGCTCGTTAATCGACAGATAAGCATTGTCCTCTGGTGGGAACAATGATTGCATTAGTGCATGGCTGGCCCTTAACAAAGCTGTGGCCTGCGGATCATGGGGATCGGTGAGTTCAACGACAATCATCGTATCACTTGGCTGGAATGCAGGCGTGGAGTGCTGCCTCAATCGCCACGCGGTCCAGCCCAGCTTGTCCAATTACCACGAGTCGCGTAAGACGAGGTGCTTCGCCAAAAGGTTGGTCGAAATAGGTATCGACCCTGGGCCCTACGGCCTGAAGCGTGAGGCGCATGGGTTTTCCTATCACGGCTGCAAAACCTTTGAGGCGTAAAACATCGTGAGTACGGATGATGTCTGAGGTTTGATCCGCAAAATGTTTGGCGTCGGCAATCTCGCCAAGGTCCACCACAAAGCTTTCAAAGGCGTCATGGTCATGCTCGTGGTGGTCATGATCATCCTTTTCGTCATGGTGGTGATGATGGAGTTCATGGCGGGACGCCAAATCAGCCTCTGAACCAATGCCTTGTCCGAGTAATACATCCACTGGCAATTTGCCCATTGACGTTTTTACAATTTGCACACCATCACGCGCGGAGCTTTGGAGGCTGGCCACCAAGGCATCGGCTTGTACAGCATTCAACAAATCTGTTTTGTTGACCACAATCATATCTGCGCAGGCCACTTGATCTTCAAACAGCTCTGATAATGGAGTTTCGTGATTGAGGTTCTCGTCTAATTTGCGTTGTGCATCTACCGCCTCTACAGAATGGGCAAAACGCCCTTCGGTAACGGCCTTGCCATCCACCACAGTGACTACGCCATCCACAGTCACTTGCGTCGAAATTCCGGGCCAATTAAAGGCCCGGACCAAAGGTTGTGGTAGGGCCAAGCCGCTGGTTTCTATTACAATATGTTCAGGCTTGTCTTCTCGGGCTAGAAGCTTCTCCATGGTGGGAATGAAATCATCAGCCACGGTACAGCAGATGCAGCCATTGGAAAGTTCCATCACATCCTCCTCGCGGCAGGTCTCGTCACCACAGCCTTTAAGAATATCGCCATCAACGCCCAAATCACCAAATTCGTTGATAATTAGAGCAATTCGTTTGCCCTTCGCATTTTGCAACATGTGGCGGATCAATGTAGTTTTACCTGCGCCAAGAAAGCCGGTAATAATTGTAGCAGGAATTTTTGTGACCATGTTAGGGTTCCTTGTGATCAAGCTGCGAGTGTTCTAGGCCGTGTAAAGACGATGCAACAGGAGAATTTTTGAAAAACCGAGTGATTATATGCGAAACATGTGCGAAAAATGAGATAGCGACTTCTGGAGTTGTTTGGGCCAAACAATTATCCAAAGCAGTGGCGGATGGCAGTTTAAATATTGATGTTGTGACAACTGCTTGTCTAAACATGTGTGATACTCCTTTGTCGTTTGCTCTTCAG
>CAJJBD010000007.1 GCA_905182325.1 uncultured Planktomarina sp.
CGCCCGAACCCTCAGCGGCAGCAGCAAGTGTATTTACGACTGTCATGATCTTCTTGCTTGTTTTCTCAGCCTTCAGAGCGAGAGCGTCGTATGTCGCCAGTTCAGCACCAGACATTGGTATCGCACTAAAGGCGTCAAAAGTTAACGGATTAAACCCGTTGGCAATGTCCGCTGCGGTAAATCCAAGAGCCGTGGAGACCTTGGTCTGCGCATCAGTCGCCGACAGCGACGCATCCAGCGCCATTAAATTAGAGATCATCGTTGTGGCCGGCGTCACCATGACACTTCCGCCATTAAATGCGTTGCCAACGCCCGACGGCGCTATCAGAGTGATATTAGAAACTATCCCGCCAATTGTAGAATCCGTGGTAATGCTTTGGTTAAAGGCGTCCTGGGTTGTCGTCACAACGATTTGATACGTATTGCTCGTTGGTAAAGCGCCATACCCTACGTCACCGTCGAACTTGTAAATACCATTTTCATCAGTGATAGTTTTGGTTTCCCCAGCATCCCATACGCCGTTGAAATTATAATCGAGGAATACAGTCGCATTGTTCAAAGGACCACTTTGAGCCTTACCACTTGTCGCAGAACCGGATGCAGCAGGGGTGATGCCGCCGCTGGATGAACCTCCTCCACATGCAGAGAGGGCTAAAAGGCCTAACGGAGAGACACCAACTAAAAATTTATTTTTGCGCGACATGTGTTACTCCAGTAAAAGTGAGGTTGATAACTAGTTGATTTTGCATCTTAATTATCTACCCAAAAGAAAATATAACTTCATTTCAACCACTTAGTGTTGAACCAAAGTTTCATTGGAATCAACTCGTGACAGACCTAAAGCCAGTTATATGTTACCTTTTATTTATAGACTTTTTTCGAGATGTAAATAATATTATTTAAATTTTTAACTATTAAAGCACAGTTAATAAAAAGAAAAAGCTATTTATCTTGAGCGCTATTAACGTTACTGCAATGTTCAAGCTCTCAAATTCAATTATTGTGGACAATAAACAAACTACTATATTTTGTTTAAAATGGCCTTTTCCACTCAGTGTCTTGGACAGCTTATTAGATGTCTTTTTTTCACTCTCACGCATACATTATTTCATAATTTTTCAACTTTTCTTACTGTGACTAACCGCCCCACTGTCCATTATCAGAAATTGATGGTGTAATGGTTGAAATTGAAATTGGGCTATAATTAAAAAGAGACTGCCATGCAGGCAAACCAGAGACAAAAAACCGCTACTTTATACCGTACGGTAATGTCTGATCATATATGTCCCCACGGGCTAAGGTCTAAGGACCTGTTAAAGCGGCAGGGTTTTAAAGTTGATGACCAACAACTTAAAAACCGGGAAGAGGTAGATGCGCTTAAAGTTCTTCACAACGTGTCAACCGTGCCTCAGGCATTCATTGATGGAAAACGCATTGGCGGGTTTGACGATTTGCTGGAACACTTTGGACAAATAAAAAAGCCAAAGGAAGCGCTAACCTACCAACCTATTATTGTTCTGTTTTCAGTTGGACTTCTTCTGGCTATTGCCATCACCTGGTTGCAATTTGGCACTATTTTGACTGGAAGGACTGTTGAGTGGTTTATTTCGATCTCAATGGTGCTTTTAGGACTTCAAAAGCTAATGGACATAGAACGGTTTTCAACCATGTTTTTAACCTACGACTTGCTGGCTCAGCGTTGGGTTAGGTACAGTTATATTTATCCCTTTGTAGAGGTTAGCGCTGGCTTAATGATGATAGTGGGGATACTCAATTGGGTTTCCGCTCCAGCAGCACTCTTTGTGGCCACCATAGGGGCGGTAAGCGTATTCAAGGCCGTATACATCGACAAGCGCAATCTAAAATGCGCGTGCGTGGGTGGAGACAGCAATGTACCGCTAGGTTTTATTTCATTAACTGAAAATCTAATGATGATCGGAATGGCAATCTGGATGGTCACAAAACCGTGACCTTGGAAAACCCATCAAACGCCAAGGTTGTAATGGACAAATTTCATGAGGCGGCTTGGTGTTGTAACAGACATCAACCCCCCAAGCCCAAAAGGGCAGAAATAAACTGCCGTCAGATAGCGGATATTTAAGGAACAATAATGCAGAGAGTATTACTTGCCGGGTTGATTGTAATGTGGGCATCAGTGGCCATTGCGCACTCCCCTCTTAAAAGCACAACGCCAGCAAACGAGGCCATTATCGCGCAGGCACCAAATGAAATACGTCTAGACTTCGGGAAAGCTATTCGCCTAACACGTTTGGCAGTTACCCACGCAGATGATAAAAAAATGAAACTGGATCTCAGTGGGCATGATGGCTTCAAGAAGCTATATCTAGTTCCCTTCGAGGGAATGGGCACTGGTAATTATTTAATTGAGTGGCGCGGATTGGGTGACGATGGGCACGCACTCAATGGTACTTTTAGCTTTACTGTCGAATGACACTGCCAGATGTCTGGGCCCTTGCGGCGATTGCAACAAAATTTGCACTCTACCTTGGAGTGCTGGTGTCTTCTGGCACTGTTTTTACATCATTAGTGTTTCGTCTTAACTCCTATCGTGGCGTGTCCACATCGTTTGGAATTCTAGGCCTGTGTGCTTCAATTCTCTCATTCTCATTACTGGGTGCAAATCTCGCTGGCGACGCGAGTGGGCTTTTGGATGGCGAGTTACTCGGCTTACTGTGGAGCACAGCGGCGGGCACAACTTTAAGTTTTCAATTGGCTGGGATTGCAATATTAACCTTTGGTCTTCTATTGGGACAGCCTGGACGCTGGATTTCAGCATTTGGAGGTCTCATCGCTATTTGGTCTTTCAGTAATATTGGACATATTGCCGGATATGACAAATTATTGCTAAAAATTACCTTAACAACACACCTAACCGCAATCGCATTTTGGATTGGGATTTTGGCGCCACTTAGGAGCCTAAGCTTATCAAAACAAACTTGGCCTGAAGCCGCAGACTTGGGCCAGCGCTTTGGTGTAATTGCTAAGTTCATAGTCCCACTTTTAATCGCTGCGGGTATATATATGAGCTACATACTCGTTGGATCACTCGACGCCCTAATCAACACTGGCTATGGTCAGGCGCTAATCCTAAAATTAACTGTAGTCTCATTGCTCCTAGCGCTTGCCGCAGCAAACAAACTCAGGTTCATTCCAGGATTGCACAAAAATAATCCAAATTCCTCGAAAAACCTCATTAGGTCCATTTTAGCTGAGTGGGTAGCAATTTTTGCCATTCTTGGAATAACGGCTGTCATGACGTCCAGTCTCACTTTGCCAGTCTGAGGGGATGGTTTATGCGAAATATAAGCACTGCTTATTTCTAAACCGTCAAACCCTATTTATTTGTTTATAAGTTGGCAAGATATCGTGCTCAGTTGAAGTCGCTTCATACACACCCCGCGCAATCGCGCGGCTTAAACAAACTGCAGCTGCGGCGCTAATATCACAAAATATTTCGTGGTCAATCTGACCTTTGGTCGTTGATAGAGCAAAAACTAAGTCACCGTCATGCAAGGTATGAGAGGGAACAATTGCTCGCGACATACCATCGTGAGCAGCAACTGACATCCTATAACATTGTGTCTTACTCAAAGGTGCATCAGTCGCAACAATTGCAATAGTCGTATTAGAAATTTGAGTACTATGAACCTTCATGGCCTTATTTTTTGGACTTTGTTTTGAGTTAAACAGATCCGAACTTGGATCAGGCCCCAGGCCGCCAAACTCATTGTCAAATTCGAATGGTGCAGCCCAAAAGTATTTGCCCCCAGAAGTCGTAACACTACCAAGTGGATTGGCTACAACCAACGCCCCCACAGTATAACCATTTTCCAACTTAAGAGAGACCGATCCCAGCCCACCCTTTTGCATGGCAGCTAAGGCTCCAGTGCCAGCCCCGACAGTCCCAAGATCAAAATCTTCAGACAAACCATTAAACGCCTTTAGGCCAAGCGAGCGGTAAGGGTTTTCAGTCCAATCTTTGTTTCCGCCGTTAATCAGATCAAAGATGATTGCCCCTGGTACGATAGGAACCCGCATTACGCCTACTGGAAACCCACGCCCCATTTCCCTCAGCCCATCCATTACTCCAGAACACGCATCTAGGCCAAATGCTGATCCACCAGACAATACAAGGGCATCAATATCTTCCATTGCCTTATCGGGCGCTAGAAGATCAGTTTCCCTTGTCCCAGGCGCACCACCCATGACAAGGACACTGGCTGTAAACGGTACATCTCCAACCAAAACAGTGGTACCAGTCTTAAAATACTCATCGCTGGAATTACCAACCTTAAGCCCAGAGATATCTGTGATTAAGTTTTTTGGACCAGGTTTAGATACAGCGACCACCGTCAACCTCCAGTGCTACTCCAGTTATCATGCTAGCTTCATCTGAACACAAAAAACAGGCAGCATTTCCCATGTCTTCTGGCGTAGAAAATCGGCCGATAGGGATAGTTGAAATGAATTTCGCGCGAATTTCCGGTGTGTCTTCGCCCATGAAGGATTTCAGCAAAGGTGTTTCACCTGCGACAGGGTTGATTGCATTAACGCGAACGCCTTCAGGTGCAAGTTCGATCGCCATGGTTTTGGTAGCGGTGATCATCCAGCCCTTCGAGGCATTATACCAATTTAGGCGCGGGCGCGGGCTTACGCCAGCTGTAGATGCAACGTTCAGGACTGCGCCTGTGCCGCGCAATTTCATATGCGGGATTATATGTTTGGCCGTCAGGAATACCGATTTAGTATTAACTGCCATGACGCGGTCAAATTCTTCTTCGGTGACGTCTTCCATCTGTGTCGGTAGATGCGTGATGCCGGCGTTGTTCACCAGAATATCGATGTGGCCCATTTGGACAATTGCCGCTTCAGCCATTATCTTAACACTATCGGATTTTGCGACATCGACGGTGCATGAACTACCCCCGACCTCGTCTGCCATAGCCCTTGCGGCATCACCGTTGATGTCTGCGACCATGACCGTTGCCCCTTCGGCAATGAATTTTCGTACGATGCCTGCGCCAAAGCCTGATGCTCCGCCTGTCACAATTGCTGTCTTACCTGAAAGTCTCATGATATTTTCCTTATCCGTGATGGGCTGCAACGGTTTTCAGGACCGAGAACCCGTATAAAGCCTCAAACCCTTTTTCGCGGCCGTGGCCCGACTTTCCAACACCGCCGAATGGCAGCTCTACGCCACCACCTGCGCCGTAGTTATTTATGAAAATCTGTCCTGAACGGATTGCCTTTGCCATCCGCATCTGGCGTGCGCCATCATGCGTCCATATCGAGGCGACAAGTCCGTAGGCCGTACCGTTCGCGATACGCACGGCGTCTTCTTCGGTATCAAAAGGGATGATTGCCTGAACCGGACCAAAAATTTCGTTTTGGGCCAGTGGATCGTCAGGGTCTATGCCGGCGTAAAGGGTCGGTGCAAAATAATGTCCGCCGTCAGGTGCGCCCGTAATCACCGTCGCTTGCGCCACAATTCGCGCGGGGCCGGCATGCCTAACAAAACCCTCGACGATTTCTTTTTGGCGCGCAGAAATCAGCGGTCCGACATCCAGATCATCCATCGCGGGGCCAACTTTCATTGCGCGGTATCGTTCAGCCATCATTTCCGTGAGTTTATCGTAAATACTGCGTTGCACCAGAATACGCGAAGAAGCCGAGCAGGTTTGGCCTGCGTTTTGCACCCCTGCGTTAACCAGAAACGGTATCGCCGCATCAAGATCAGCATCGTCAAACACGATCTGTGGAGATTTTCCACCAAGTTCCAAAGTAACCGGCACAATGGCATCCGCCGCCGCTTTCTGGATCAGAGATCCGACACCAACGGATCCGGTAAAGGAAATGTGGTTGATATCAGGATGGGAAGACAGCGCAGCGCCAGCCTCTTCGCCCAAACCAGTCACTACGTTCAGCGCACCGGCAGGCAAGCCGGCCTCCTCTGCTATTTTTGCAAAAGAAAGTGCGGTCAGACAAGCTTCTTCGGCGGGTTTTAGAACCGTCGCGTTGCCCATCGTCAGCGCAGCACCGACAGAGCGTCCGATAATCTGCATTGGATAATTCCAAGGCACAATATGCGCGGTAACGCCATGCGGCTCGCGCAGGGTGTAGACGGTGTAGCCGTCCAGATACGGGATGGTATGGCCGTGAATTTTATCTGCCGCGCCGCCGTAAAACTCCATGTAGCGCGCCAAGGCCACTGCGTCAGCGCGAGCCTGCTTTAACGGTTTGCCTACGTCTGCTGCCTCGAGTCGGGCCAGCTCGTCAACACGCTCCAGTACAAGTTGGCCAATGCGGGTAAGTATCCTTCCGCGTTCGAGTGCGGTCATTCGACCCCACTCGCCTGTCAGCGCATTTTTGGCTGCCAGAACAGCCGCATCGACGTCGCCAAGTTTGCCCCGTGCAATTTTGGCGATCTCTGAGCCATCCGAGGGGTTTTTTAATGACAAATACTCGCCACCAAGCGGAGCAACCCACGTGCCACCAATGAAACATTTCGTGGCGTCAAACCACAGGTCATCTTGAACAGACATTAGTCATTTTCCTTTTCAAGCGCGTCGTGCAACGACGGCGCTGCAGCTATCAGGGTTTTGGTGTATGCATGTTGCGGATTAGTAAAAACCGCCTCGGTTACACCGTATTCAACAATCTCGCCGGATTTCATCACCATGACACGGTCAGTCACAGATCGCACGACGGACAGATCATGCGATATGAATAAATAGGACAGGTTCAATCGGCTGGACAGATCGGCCAACAGATCAAGAATTTGGGCGCGGATTGAAACGTCCAAAGCTGATACGGCCTCGTCAAGAATGATAAGGTCTGGTTTGATTATCAAGGCGCGTGCAATAGCGATGCGCTGACGCTGACCACCCGAAAATTCGTGAATGTATTTATCTGCGTCCAAGGGCTGCATGCCCACTTCAATCAAAGCCTCTTCGACGGCTTTGCGCCTCTCGGCACCGTTCAGTTCGACCTCTAACAAATGAAATGGTTCTGCGACCAGCCGGGCCACTTTATGTCTTGGATTGAAAGAGCCGTATGGGTCCTGAAACACCACCTGCATTTTCCGGCGCAGTTCTCGTGGCATATGGGTTCCAGCCTGAACTGTAGTGTTGTTGATACGAATTTCTCCGCCCTGCAACTCCTCGAGCCCTAGTATCGCACGGGTGAGTGTTGACTTGCCACAACCACTTTCACCAACCAGCCCAAGGTTCTCGCCTTTTGTAAGGGTAAAGCTGACTTTGTTAACGGCACGAAAAGAGCCCTGTTTTCCAAATACGGTTTTACGCGGCAAAACATAGTCACGGATGGCGTCACGAACCTCTAATAATGGTGCCGGTTCCGCGGCGCGTGCATCGCCTTTATCCGGCACGTGGCTGGAGGCCTCAAACAATGCTTTGGTATAGGGATGTTGCATATTCCGGAAAAGCGCGTGCGTTTCACCAGCTTCGACGACTTCACCAGTTTTCATGATGACGATATGATCAGCCAGCTCCGCGACCACCCCTAGATCGTGGGTAATCAACATCAGGCACATGCCATCCTCGGCAACCAGTTTTTTCAGAAGATCTAGAATTTGTGCCTGTGTGGTCACGTCCAACGCCGTTGTAGGTTCATCTGCGATCAGCAATTTGGGCTGAAGCGCGATAGCCATTGCAATAACTACACGCTGACGTTGACCACCAGATAACTCATGCGGGTAACGAGACAAGGGAAATTGTTCTGCAGGTAAACCAACTCGATTCAGCGTATCCCGTGCAATCTGAGAGGCTTTGTTTCGTGAGGCATTCCCATGAATTAGTACCGTTTCAGCCACTTGGTCGCCTATGGTTTTGACGGGATTCAAAGCAGTCATAGGTTCCTGAAAAATCATGCCAATGTCGTTGCCACGAATGGCGCACATCTGGGCCTCAGTTTTCGTCAATAAATCTTGACCATCTAACGCAATGCGACCACTGCGTTCGGTGCCCGTTGGCAGCAAGTCCATCACCGAAAAAGCCATCATTGATTTACCTGATCCCGACTCGCCAATCACACCGATAATCTCGCCTTTTTCTGCCGACAAAGACACGTTTTTCAGAATACCCATGCCATAAATGGACAGGTTTAAGTTTTCGATTTGCAGGAACTTCATTTCCGCGCCTGACGTAATCTAGGGTCAAGTAGGTCACGCAACCCGTCGCCCATCAGGTTAAGGCCCAAGACGGTGAAGACGATGGCAATGCCGGGGAAAATTGCCAGATGAGGGGCAAAGCTGATCATGGTTTGGCTTTCAGCCAGCATACGGCCCCAACTCGGGAGAGGAGGTTGTGCGCCCAAACCCACATACGACAGTCCAGCCTCGGCCAAGATACCAAGCGAAAACTGGATGCTTCCTTGAACAATCAGCAGGTTCAGGATGTTTGGCAAAATGTGTTCGATAGATATACGCGGGGCAGTTTTGCCCGCTACACGGGCGGAAAGGACGAAATCTCGGGTCCACAAAGATAACGCCGCGCCGCGCGTCATGCGGGCAAATACCGGAATGTTAAAGATACCAATGGCGATAATCGCGTTGATGGCAGACGGGCCAAAAACTGCAGTGATCATGATCGCGATCAGCAGCGCAGGAAAGGCAAACACCAGATCATTGGTGCGCATGATGACTTCATCGAGCAAGCTGTCTTTGCGTGCCGCAGCAGTTAGACCAAGCGGTACGCCCAGTATTATGCCGATGCCCACAGCAACGACCGCCACCGCGATAGATGTACGTGCGCCGACCATTATCATCGAGAATATGTCGCGGCCAAAATGATCTGTTCCAAACCAATGTACGGCGTTTGGTTTTCGCAGTTTATGAGGGATATCAAGTTTGGTTACGTCGAATGGTGTCCATAAATATGACAGTAGCGCGGCGCCGATGAATAAGGCGGCAAAACTCGCGCCGATCATAAAGCTGCGATTGCGTAAAGTGGATTTCAGAAAAGACATCAGCTGCGCCCCCTTAGTCTGGGATCAACCGCTGCGTAGGTTAAGTCGACGATAAATGTCACTATTACCACAGCGAAAACCAACAGCATGACCACACTTTCGACAACGATCAGATCGCGTTGCGATATACTTTGGAACACCAACCGTCCAAGACCGGGCAAGAAAAATACGTTCTCGATTATTATGGCCCCTGCAATGAGGAAGGAGAATTGCAAACCAATAATCGTCAATACTGGTATCATGGCGTTGCGCAAAGCGTGACGCCACATGGCTTGGCGTTTTGAGAGGCCTTTGGCGCGCGCAGTGCGGACGAAATCTTCGTTCATGGTATCAATCAAAGCCGAGCGCATAACGCGAGCAAGAATGGATGCTTGAGGTAATGCCAGCGAAATGGCGGGCAACGTCAGGGCTTTTAGGCCAACGATCAGACCTTTGTCCCATCCCGGAAAACCACCAGCAGAGAACCATCGCAAGTTAATCGAAAATACTACAACCAATAGCATGGCAAACCAGAAGTTTGGTATCGCGACACCGACCTGTGTTGCGCCCATTATCGACACATCCGTTACTGACCCACGTTTTGAAGCTGCAAGGATTCCGGCTGGAAAAGCTATAAGGGTCGAGAGTGAAAGTGCATAAATCGCAAGAGGTAGCGAGATCATGATCCGGTCACCGATCATATCTACAACCGGTGTGCGGTATGTATAAGAAGTGCCGAAATCGCCAGTCAGCATGCCGCCAACCCAACTGATATATCGCTCGAATGCAGAAACGTTTAGCCCGAGTTCTTCGCGCAACGCCGCGACAGTGTCGGCTTGGGCGTTAATGCCGAGCATATAGCTGGCTGGATCTCCAGGGACGATCTCGATTGTCAGGAATATTACCGCGCTGGCGGCCAATAGACTTAGGCCGAGAGAAAGCAATCGTTTCAGCGAATAGCGAAGCATGGGGGCGTTTCCAAATGAAAAGGCAGAGGCGAATGAACGCCTCTGCCAAATGGTTTAGTCGTTCCAGTAAACAGCCGTTAGGTCTGTTGCCTGTGTCGGTGCATTATGCCAAAGGCCAACGATGTTAGCGTTGGCAACAGTCGCACTGGCCAGTTGGAAGAGATATCCATTGACGTAATCATCAGAAATCATCTGCTGTGCAGCTTTCAGGATTGTTGAACGTGCGTCCGGATCAGTCGCAGCGTTCAAATCAACCATCAACTGCTGGAAGTCTGCGCTGTCATACTGGAAGTAGTATTCAGGGCGCGCATAAATTCCGATATCCATTGGCTCGGTATGTGAAACGATGGTCAGGCCGAAATCGTACCCGCGGAACACTTGTTCCAACCACTGTGCCCATTCCAGATTGCTGATTTCAACGTCGATACCAACTTCGCGCAACTGCGCGGCGATGATCTCGCCACCACGACGTGCGTAGGATGGGGGTGGTAGTTTCAAAGTTGTTTTAAAGCCGTCAGGATAGCCAGCGTCGGCCAGCATGGATATTGCCAAAGCTGGGTCGTAGTTGGACTGACCTGTCAGGTCGACGTAATCAGGGTTGTGTGGTGCGAAGTGCGTACCGATAGGTGTACCCAGACCAAACATCGCACCGTCAATAATCGCCTGACGGTCGATCGCATGAGACATCGCCTCACGGACTTTCACGTTATCAAATGGTGGCATTTTATTGTTGGTCGAAAGGATGGTTTCACCCTCGGTTGAACCAATGAGCACCTGGAAGCGTGAATCTGCTTTAAACTGCGGCAGATTTTCCGGTGCCGGATATATCGGGAAGGCATCCACATCTTCGGCCATCAAAGCCGCAAACGCCGCAGTCGGGTCAGAGATAAATTTGAATGTCGCACTATTAAGGCGTGCTGGTGTGCCCCAATAATCTGTATTTTTTGTGATCGTAATGCTATCGCCCTGCACCCAGTTTGTGAACACAAACGGGCCAGTACCAACCGGGTTGGTTTTTGCGTCGGCAATGGTTTCTTCGGCAACGATAACCGCGTCACCCCAAGCCATGTTGAATATGAAAGCGCCGTTTGGTGCAGACAACGTTACACGAACAGTGGTTGAATCGAGCGCTTCGACTGTATCAATTCCTGAAAACAGTGCTTTCTGCGCGTTGGTTGAATCATCAGCCCGTGCGCGATCCAGCGAGAATTTAACATCTCCGGAATCCATCGAAGAGCCATCGTGAAATTTGACACCTGAATGAAGGCTGAAAGTGTAGACCAGACCATCGTCAGAAACTGTCCAGCTTTCAGCTAGTGCTGGCAATATCGAGCCATCAGCCGCAAAACGCGTTAGCCCTTCAAAAACATTCGCGTAGACCACACTGTCGATGGCGCCGGCGGCGGCACCTGTTGGGTCCAAATGCGGCGGCTCAAGCGTTACACCTACAGTAATGTCGGTCGTCTCAGCGTATACTAGGCTAGCGGTAATCGCTAGCGCACTGGCAATCGCCAATCTCAATTTAAAATGTTTCATACTTCCTCCAGTTTATATTGGGATTTGAGCATTATTTGCCCCAATCCGTAAGTAGCTCTGCCAAAGCTAAACCCATAACTTTCGCAGAGTCTATCATATCTTGCACTGCAATATATTCGTCCGGCTGATGTGCAAGATCAAGAATTCCCGGTCCGTACGCAATGCAGTTTTTCAATTTTCCAATTCGGTCGATGTGTTTCTGATCATAAGTTCCGGGCGAGACCACATATTCCGGTGGTTTGCCCAACACATCTTCAATCGCGCGACTAACAGAGGTAACGACGGGCGCGTTCTTATCAGTCATAGTCGGTAAAACTTCGTTTATATCAGTGATATCATATCTAAACTTTTCGCGCTCAGATTGGACTTTATCCAATACATCTACCATTTCCTGCCGCACATCATCAATGTTTTCTTCGAGCAAAAACCGTCTGTCGATAATCATTTTGCAGCTATCAGGAACCACAGCCGATGACAGGCCATCGAAGTCATCGGCTTGCTCCTTTTGGCCGCCATGCACCGAGTTTATGTTCAATGTCGATTGCTTTGCCCCCTCAGGCACGATAGGCATTTCTGTGCGTTTTTCTGCCAGTGCGGGGAACAAAGACTTTTCCATTTCTTCCATCACGGCACCCATATGCCGTACAGCACAATCGCCCAAAAAGGGCATGCAGCCGTGTGCGATGTGGCCATGCGTTTCAATCTCGGCCCACCAGACGCCGCGATGACCTAGACAAACACGATCTTTGTTCAATGGTTCAGGAATAATGACATGCTGCACGCGTTCGGGCGAAAAGTATCCCTTTTCGGCTAGATAGGCGACACCACCAAATCCACCGGTTTCTTCGTCTGCCGTGCCGGAAATTTCAATTGCACCGGAGTAGTCCGGCCATGTATCCAGAAACGCCTCAACCGCAATAATTGAGGTTGCAAGTCCACCCTTCATATCGCACGATCCACGACCATAAATCTTACCGTCTGATAACTCACCACCAAAGGGGTCAAAGCTCCAACCCTGTCCGACGTCGACCACGTCAATATGGGAATTGAAATGGACACATTCGCCAGTGCGAGCACCTTCGCGCCGCGCAACCACGTTCCAGCGCGGATACTTATCGCTGTCACCTGGCGTGCCGTACGCACGGATCATTTCAACTTCGAAGCCGCGCCCAGTCAGCCTTCGCGCCAAATATTCGCAGATCAGAAGGTAGTTCTCACCCGGTGGATTAAGAGTCGGAATCTGGATCAATTCTTGAGTTAACGAAATCAGGTCGCCGCGCGAAGCATCAACCCGCGCCGTAAACTGGGCAGTTTTCGGGTTTTTCAATTTCATGCCTAGCCGTTCCATAAACAAATGTATTTAGTTGCAAACTCTACATACTATCATGCGAGATAAAGTCGGTTTTCAGCAATACGGTAGAAATACGGGGGTGAGATGCAAGATAACAACACGTTCTCTCAGTTAGCGTTTGATCATGCGCCTATGGGTATAGTTCTGACTGAAAACCGTATAATAAAAGCTTGCAACCTGACTTTTGCGAACCTGTTTGGATATACGCGAGAGGAACTGATCAACCAATCCTTTCGTATGCTCTACAGAACGCGCAAAGAGTTTGACAGGATTCGTGATGTCGGTCTGGCACCATTGCGTGAAACCAGGGATTATACAGACGAACGCATAATGCTGCATCGTGATGGAAATATGTTTTGGTGCCGCTTCAGGGCGCACACGCTAACGCCGGAAGATCCTTTGGGGCGTACAATCCTTAGTTTTGCAGATATTTCCACCACGCATCAATCCATCGCGCTCACGCCGCGCGAACGACAGGTCGTGATGCTTTTGCGTAAAGGTAATACAAGTAAGGAAATCGCGCGAAGTCTTGCGATATCTCCGCGAACAGTCGAGGATTATCGCGCCAATCTTTTGGCCAAATTCAATGTTAAAAATGTCGCAGAGCTTCTGACACATCTGGTCGGGATGGAAAGCTAACTACTTGCCGCGGGTTGCCTTTTCGACAATTTAGCTTCAGGCGACGTTCAACTTTTCTATTTAAATTTGAGGTACATGCCAAAGTTTCGTACAGAAGCAGGTCAATTTTATATTAGAGGTGCATATTTTTCATAAGCTTACTATTAGTAAAAAATACATACAGTGGTAATACCATATGAATATAGTAAGTTTCTGCTTGGCCAATTTACTATTTTAGACGTTCAAAAAAATAAAACACAGCAACAATAAGCCAACCCTAGAAAAGCCATTGTATATTTTGCTATCAATTAAGACCAAAAAATTTTATTCAAATAATCATAACTACTGCAGTAATACAGGCATTTGCGTTGGACCGCGAAAGGCAAAACCACGCCAAATTACAGCAGACAGGTCTGGAATTTTCATGTTTGGAAATCTATCAAATAACATTGGCAACATAACTTTGGCGACCGCCCTACGCGCGACATGTGTTCCCTGACAGAAATGTGGGCCATTGCCAAACGCCTGATGCGAGTTATTTTGGCGATAGACATTGAATAATTCTCCGTCTTCAAACAGGTCCTCATCCCAGTTCGCACTAGCCTGAATCGTCATCAGGGTGTCACCTTTTGGGATAGAGCATCCCCTAATCTCAGTATCTTTTTTTGCAATACGCGATGATATTTGGATAGGCGCTACCCATCGTATGCCTTCTTCAAAAGCCTTAACCCAGTCTCCCTGAAGTTTAACCTCATGCAGCTGATCTGGGTTTGTGAGTAATCCATAAATGATGGTGTTCAATGCATCGCGTGGTTCATTGATACCACCACCAATTGCAATCTTAATGTTAGCATACATCTGCTTCTCTGGAATTGGGTCATCTGCGTTTAACATTACCGAAAAAGCTGAGTTGTTTGGATTAGCTCGATGCCGGCCTTGCAATCCATCAAGTAATTGATGGATTGCCTTATTAGCTCGATCAGCCCTTTCAAAAGGTTTTGGCTGCCAAGCAAAATTGCCAGCTCCGTTAATTAAGGCCTGGGACCACTCCATCATTTCGTCATCTGAGGCATCTTCCATCCCCAGTAAAAATGCTAAACCACGGGCCGCATAGGCGCCGGATAATACATCATAAAGATCAACAATTTCACCTCGGGGAAGCCGTCCAACATACGCTTTTGCTGTTTTTTCATAATGTGGCATCCAATCATTTTGAATGACTTTTGGTGCATAGGCTGGTGCCATGGCCATACGCTCACGCAAGTGATCTGCCCCATCTTTACGCATCAGGGTATGCGCCCAGAAAGCACGCCTCATAGGCGTATTTGTATCCACTGAGCTAAATAAATTTGGATTGTCTTTAATATATTTTGTATCTTCGGCCTTGGTTATGAAGGTACGGCCCATTGATTTAATTCTGGCAACAGGTGCGTCTTGGCGCAGGCGTTTATAAACTGGATAAGGGTCAGAAATTAGTTCGTCTAGGTTAATGTCGGCAATGACTGGCGCTAATTTTGCCATTTTTGCACCTCTGTGATCCATAATAATCTTGACGCAATTAAAAAAAATAGTCCAATAAAAATTACAAATCTAATTTTTAACTAGATTTATGTCTGTGGTAGTTTTTTGTAAAAGTAATTCACTCGCGATTTTTTTAGCGGCTTGTTGCAGTAAAACTGCGTACCTTTCGACACCATCTTCAAGTTTCATCGCCTTTGTAACCCAGACTATTGATAAGCAGCCAAGTAGACGCTCATTAGCCAGGATTGGTACAGATAGCGTTGAAGTTTTAAGACGAAAAATGGGGGGACTGCGTGTGGCAAATCCCTGTTCAAAGTATTCAGTTAGGTTCTCTTCAAGCCAGTTTTTCTTTAAAAATGGAAGGTCTTCAGGCAAACCTTCTGTACGTATCAAATCAATTATTATTTTACGTTCACTTTTACTACAGGCCGAAAGATAAACCCGTCCATCTGATGTTCGTAGCATTGGAAGTGAATAGCCTTCCATGCCTGTATCTACTGATAATGGACTTCGGTTGTGTGTGGATTCCTGAATAACCATGTGACCATCTTTGTAGGTCGTAACTGAGACAGGCCAAGCGTGAATGTCAGTAAATTTGTTTATAATTGGAGCAGCTACCTGACATAGTCGCGAACGCATTGAAGAGCTGTCTCCAAGAGCCGCCGCCAAGGGCGACAACCGGACCCGTGAGTTGCTACCAGAATAAAGGACGTACCCGTCTTCCTCTAAGGTATGAAGTAAGCGGTATACTGTGGGACGAGGTAAATTTAATTCCGACGCTATTTCTGCTACACGGGCGGCACCGGCTCTATTTAAGAACCTCAAAATATTCAACCCACGCGAGAGCGCTCGCACATTACCAGAAATTGACGCCATTAAATTTCCAAAAGCTGGGAGTAGCCAGACAAATGCCCAGGCCTACAGTGTCATCCTTTAACCACAGTTTGTTCAATAGCACCAAATATACTCTCTCCCTCGCCGTTGAGCATTTCAAATCTAATAGCATCACCCGGCTCCATGAAACGTGTGGTAGCCTTACCATCACGGATGATCTCAATCATACGTTTTTCCGCCAGGCAGTTCGAGCCAACCTCTCCATGGTTTTCATTGCTGACAGTCCCAGATCCAATGATAGTTCCCGCTGAAAGCTCGCGGGTACGCGCGGCGTGTGCAATCAAATCTGTGAATTCAAAGCTAAGATCCTTTCCAGCATCTACATGCCCAAATTCTTTACCATTATAAGTAGTGATTAAAGGCAAGTTAATGCGGCCACCAGTCCAAGCCTCACCCAATTCATCAGGGGTGACACAAACTGGAGAAAATGCGCTGGCAGGTTTTGACTGGAAGAAGCCAAAACCCTTTACTAATTCTGGGCGCATCACATGGCGGAGACTGATATCATTACAAAGCATTATAAGTTTAATATGTGATGCCGCCTGCTCGGGCGAACAGCCCCGAGGTACATCGTCTGTGATCACAGCAATTTCACCCTCAAAATCTAATCCCCACTGCTTGTCTACACAGGGTATTGGGTCAACTGGTCCTAGAAATCCATCACTGCCACCTTGATAAAGCATTGGATCTGTCTCAGAGTTTGCCGGCATCTCAGCGCCACGCGCTTTTCGTACTAAACGCATGTGGCTCAAATAGGCACTACCATCAGCCCACTGAAATGCACGAGGCAAGGGAGAGGCTAAAATTTTGGGATCATAAACGATTGTTTCCACCTTTTCTGCCTCCAGCTTATTTGCTAGAT
>CAJJBD010000008.1 GCA_905182325.1 uncultured Planktomarina sp.
CATTATTGGGTGCGGATGATAAGGCAGGGGTTGCCATAATTATGACTGCTGCCCGTCACATGTTAAACAATCCTGAATTGCGACATGGACCTATTCGCATTGCTTTTACCCCTGATGAAGAAATTGGTCGTGGTGTTGATCCAAAACTACCAAAGGACTTTTTAGTAGATTTTGCCTATACTTTTGACGGTGGAAAGATTGGTGAAATAGAGTTTGAGAGTTTTTCAGCTGATGGTGCCGTGGTTATGATAAAGGGTGTTTCAATTCATCCTGGACTGGCAACTGGAAAGATGGTGAGTGCCATTCAGCTGGCCTCCAAAATTATTACAACTTTACCGCAAGCAACTATGACGCCTGACACAACTGCTGATCGTGAGGGCTTTATTCATTCAACGGAGATGACTGGGGACGCTGCGATGATGAAGATCAAGTTTATTCTGCGAGACTTTGAGCGTGAGGGTCTTAGTGAAAAGGGAAAATTGCTGGAACAAGTATGTGCTACAGTTCAGGCATCTGAACCTCGTTCCGAGATTATCTGCGAAATTAACGCACAATATAGAAATATGCGGTATTGGCTAGAAAATGATATGGCGCCAGTAGAAATCGCCCGCAAAGCTGCCCTTGAACTTGGCATCCAGCCAACATCTGTCCCAATTCGTGGTGGAACTGATGGTTCGCGTTTAACCGAAATGGGTGTTCCTACTCCAAACCTATTCACGGGGATGCAAAACATTCATGGCCCTCTTGAATGGATTTCGGTTCAGGATATGGCAAAAGCGACAGATCTTTGCTTAACAATTTCTAGTCTTGCAGCAAAAGCCTCTACGTAACGCTGGCTTAATGCTTTAACCAAATCGATGCTGCCAAATAAAATGTTTTATGCTTTCTTGATTTTAAAGGGATGCTTCCTAACCGGGTAACATGTTCTGCAAATTTCACACACTCGTCCATCGCACCCTCTGGCTGAGCAAAACTCTCGGCCATAAAAAATAATCTGCAGATGTAACTTATTCCACTCACGTTGTGGAAAAGCAGCCTTTAGGTCGCGCTCAGTCTTTACGACATTATTGCCTTTTTTGGTAATGCCCCACCTTTGAGCTAGCCGATGAATATGTGTATCTACTGGAAATGCTGGATAACCAAAGCCCTGAGACATAACTACGCCAGCAGTCTTATGACCAACTCCGGGAAGTGCTTCCAACTCCTCAAAAGTTTGCGGCACTTTTCCAGAATACTGCTCCACAAGAATTTTTGATAATTTTACTATGGCGTCTGATTTTTTTGGTGCCAGGCCGCAAGGACGTATAATTTTGTAAACAATTTCGGGTGGGACATGCTGCATTTTAAATGGGGTGTTAGCTTCTTTGAAAAGTGTTGGTGTAACTTTATTGACCCGCTCGTCGGTACACTGGGCGCTCAGTAGTACACTAATGAGGAGCTCATACATGCTGTTGTGGATGAGGGGAGTAGGTGTTTCTGGATAATGCTCGTTTAAACGCTGCAAAATAAATGCAGCTCTCTCACTCTTTAACACTATAAATCGCCTTGGATGAATTACTTAGCTAAGTTTAGACCATATATACTTCGCTCTCAAGCACTGGTTTAATATTTTAGCGCCAATCAAAAGCGCTAACGCTAACAAACTTAACTAGTATGCTTGACTGTCCTTTTTGTCCCATGCTGCAAGCATTTTTTCGTATAAAGCCAATATGGTATTACTTTTATGATCAATTATTTATTTTTAATTAAACTAACGTATTGGACATACGAACAGAATTCTCAGTAATTTTATCGGTAGCCTTTAAATATTGAGGTAAAAAATGTCATTAAACTGAGCAACTTTGTTATTTATAAATAGTTATAGAATTATGCATTTTAATGCTTGCTCTATGTCAGCAATAATATCAGAAATATGTTCGAGCCCCACTGATAGCCTTACATATCCAGGAGTTACTCCAGCTTTAATTTGGTCCTCTGCCGAGAGCTGAGAATGTGTAGTTGACGCAGGATGAATGGCGAGTGTGCGTGCATCACCAATATTAGCGACGTGATAAATCAACTTCAAATTATCAATGAATTGCCGCCCAGCCTCTACGCCTCCTTTTATCTCAATCCCTATCAGGGAGCCACTTCCAGAAGTTAAGTAGGTCTCTACAAGTGACTTGCTCCTCCCTTTAAAAAGTTTTGGGTAAACCACTGAAACAATTGTTTGATGCTGGCTCAAGTAATTTGCCAACTTTTCAGCATTTGATTGATGTCGTTCGAAGCGAAGTGGAAGGGTTTCTAGCCCTTGTATAAGCTGAAAGGCATTGAATGGCGATAAAGATGGACCTAGGTCCCGCAATAAAACAACACGGACTCTTACAGCAAAAGCTATCGGTGCACCTAGAGCGTCAGGTATTAAGGAGCCCCACACCGCTCCATGGTAACTACCATCTGGTAAGTTAAAGTTAGGTTGTTGATCTGGATTTTCTACCCAATCAAAATTCCCACTATCAATAATAACGCCGCCTATAGATGTGCCATGTCCACCGATGAACTTAGTTAAGGAATGAACTATTACAGCAGCGCCGTGTTCAAATGGACGACAGGTTATTGGTGCGGCAGTATTATCGACTATTAGAGGGATGCCTCTTTTCCTACCAATTTTTGCGATATCAAAAATAGGAAAAGGAATAAGCTGTGGATTAGGTAAAGTTTCACCAAAATATGCTCTGGTGCGGTCATCGCTCTGATTGGCAAAGCTTTCTGGCTCTGAAGGATCGGCGAAGCGTACCTCGATCCCCATTTTTGGAAGAGTGTTGGTAAAGAGATTGTAAGTTCCTCCATACAGGTAGGGCGAAGTAACAATATTGTCACCAGCTGAAGCTACATTTTGAATTGCCAACGCCACTGCGGATGAACCCGATGCTACTGCAACAGCGGCTATGCCACCCTCTAAGGCAGCCAATCTTTCTTCAAGTATTTGAGTTGTTGGATTGGTTATCCGGGTATAAATATTTCCCAATTCCTGGAGGGCAAATAACTTCCCTGCATGCTCTGTGTTGTCAAATTCATAACTTGTAGTTTGGTGAATTGGGACAGCAACAGAGTTTGCGCCCAGATCTCGTCTGTGGCTACCAGCATGTAGCATGAGAGTTTCCATATTTTTTGAATTAGTAGCCATTTTTAGTTCCCAAAGTTAAAGGTGTTTCAACTTTTCTTAATCCAAATATGAACAATGTATATAAAATAAGCTAAATATATTATTATTTGTTCTTTTTATTTTTACTTTAAGAGCTTAATGTGAACAAAATTCAATTTATTGGAAAAAACTTAGAATGGATGAAACGAGCCTCAAGTTAATTAAGCAGCTACAAAAAACTGCTGATCTTTCACTATCTGAACTCTCGCAACGTATAGGCATATCTAAGACAGCTTGCTGGAATCGTATGCAGCGAATGGAGGAAGAGGGAATTATTTTAGGTAAACAGGTTTTGTTTAATCGTCATTCTCTAGGCCTTAAAATAGTTGTGTTTCTTTCGATTACTGTTGGTAGGCATTCGATCGATTGGATTGAAAAGTTTACTGGTGTGATAGATAAATTTCCAGAGATTATTGAAGTTCACAGATTGACTGGTGAAGGTGCTGACTATCAACTTAAAGTCGTCTGTCCGTCAATTGATTCTTATGACCAATTTCAGCAAAGCCTAATTAGTAAAATTGATTTTACATCTATGTCCACAAGAATGTCACTCAAGCAGATAAAGGATAGCTCGTCGCTGCCGTTGTCTCACCTTGAAGCTATATCTAGATAAGGAAACGATTAGGAAGTCACCTAGTTCAGATTAACTAAATTAGATTAAATCTAAATATTATGTTATATTTTATAAACAGAATAAAAATTTACTTAACATAGTAAGTAAACAAAGATACAACTTTTTTACTAATAAAATCTCAATCACAGATCCATTAAATTTCTGTAACTAGGTTTGGGGAACGTATTTTGGATAAAGTTTCAGAAAAAAACACTATCAATAGTGCGACGCTCTATTTATTTGACGAACAAATTCCGGCATTTGTTGCCTCCCAAGTCTCTTTTAAAAGTGATTGCCCGCCGGATCGAAAAATTAAGCTGGATGACCTTTTTGAGTTCAAACGAAAACGCGGGGATTTTCTATTTTCTGCAATTGTTCTGGTAGTTGCATTTTTCTTTTTAATTTCATTTTTTACGGAAACGGGCTGGCAAGGTAAAAAGTTACCTAATGATTTTGGCACTTATATGCTCCACCAATTTGGGTTTGTTGAAACTGAGGAGAAGATGGTTCGCTTTGGGCGTATTCTAAAACAGAGTTGGGTTGGTCCACTTTTATGCTTAATGGTTTTGGTTCCTGCCGCTATTTGGAATTTTAAAACTAGCTTTCAAGTTCACCATTATCGGAAACGGTTTTTGCTTCCGACTAGCATCCGATATGAATTAGAAAAATATATAGCGGCCATAGAATATGTTGCATATTTTGTCCTGTACACAGTTTCTGTTCCAATTCTTGGCTATCTAATATCGACACTTCTTCTGGGTAGTTTTTTGACGTGGCGGTTAGGGTATCGCACTGCCCGATGGTTATTTATTGGTCTCTTATCTAGCTTGGTTATCGTTTTTGTGTTTCGTTCTTTTTTGCAAATAAAAACACCTATAAATATATGGTTATATGATTTTCTTCCTTCCGCAACACGCGGATTTATGTTGACGTATTTTTAGGTAGGATATGGCATGGAAGCTTTTTTACTTGGTCTAGAAAACTTACTTAAACCGTCAGTATTGTTCGCGATTGTGCTAGGATCAATTGGTGGGCTTACCATCGGGGCAATTCCAGGTATCGGCCCAGCTATTGCCATAGCAATCCTTTTGCCAGCAACTATTTTTCTGGATGATCTCGTCAGCTTAGTTCTATTACTTGGTGTATATGGTTCATCGATGTACGGTGGGGCAATACCAGCAATATTAATTAATACGCCGGGCACGCCGGTAAATGCCCTAACGACCTATGATGGATATGCCATGACGCGTCGTGGAGAAGCCTCACGAGCACTATCTTTGGCATATTCTGCTTCGTTTTTTGGTGGCTGTTTTTCAATTCTAGTGGCGCTCATCGCATTATTTGCGTTTGGCCCATATCTCAGGGACCTTGGCGCTCTGTTTGGACAGCGTGATATTTTAATGGCTGCAGTTTTGGGTTCCGTCTTGCTAATAGCGGCTCATCGCCAAACAATGGGAATTGCGGCACTTCTTTTTGGTTTTGGCTTTTTGATAGCAATGATTGGTCGTCAAACGACTCGAAAGATAGACCGATTTACGTTTGATGTTGAATATCTTTTCCCTGGCTTGAACTTGATTGTAGTTATCATTGGAATTTTTGCTCTTAGCCAAGCACTGATCCTCTTGACTGGAAAAGATAACGATCCGCCAGAAGCGCGAGTTGGAGGAGGGGCTTTATTGGGTTTTGTAGAACTTTCAAGAAATAAAGTAGTTACCCTTTTGTCTGCTTTCTATGGCACTATTATGGGTATTATCCCAGGTGTTGGTGAGTTTGTTGCACAATTTTTTAGCTATTCCACGGCGCGCGCTCTCTCAAAGCATCCCACACGATTTGGGCATGGGTCTGCGGAAGGTTTGATTGCATCAGAAACTGCCAATAATGCTGTTCCTGCCGCAGCTATGATCCCACTCTTAGCTCTTGGAGTGCCGGGCGAGGCGTTAACCGCTATGATGATGGTTGTATTTTTTGATGCGGGAATTAAGCCTGGACCAGACATTTTTGAAAACAATCCTGACTTTTTGTTTAGCCTCTTTATTGCACTGCTTTTGATCAATGTTCTCGTCTTGAGTACCTTGCTATTATCCACTCGGTTCATTGCAAAAATGATTTACATACCTAATAAGTTTCTGGGATCATTAGTGATGATACTGTCTTTTGTTGGTGTGTTCTCCATTAGAAATAGCTTAGCAGACTGTATTTTTGCAGTATTTTTTGGGTATGTTGGATTTATTCTGCGGCGACTAGATTGGCCCCTTGTTCCTTTGGTTTTGGGTTTGGTTTTGGGCTCAATTATACTGGAGCGAATGACTGCGGGAGCCAGTCAAGTTAAATCGCTCATTGATTTGGTAAATCGTCCAGTGTCCGCTGTGCTTGCAATCTCTATTCTACTCATTCTATGTTTTGTGATCTGGTCGATGATAAAAAATCGTCGATCACACCAAAGTTAAAGTTTTAATAGGAGGATAAAAAAATGAAAAAATTAGTATTAGCTACATTTTTTGCGGCGACGGCAGGTTTGTGGTTTGCGACACCGGTAACTGCCGAATATCCAGAGGGACCAGTTCAATTCATTGTTCCTTGGCCTCCTGGTGATTTTGAGGATATTCTTACGCGAATGATTGCCGCTGACATGCAAAAGGCAACAGGACAATCTGCATCTGTTGTTAACAAACCTGGTGGTGGTGATGGTCCTTTTCCTGGTGCTTTAGAAGTGCTTAATGGACCGACTGACGGCTCTATGGTTGGATCGTTTGTAATTGGCGTGCCAGTTGTAGGCCCCCTGATTGATATAGGTATCGAAAAGGATAGTTTCACGCCCGTTGGTATTTTTCTTACTTACCCATTTGTATTAGCTGCCTCTGGTAGCGCACCTTACAAAAATATGGCTGAGCTTGCGGCGTACGCAAAAAATAACGACGTTGTTTTAGGTCACTTTGGAGGTGGTTTGGCGCCAACCCAAGCATCATTTGCCGGTGCTAAAAAGCTAGGCTTTGAATTTGCAGATGATAGTGCGTTTGACATGCTAGACTGCAACACACTTTCCGCAGGTGATGCTGATGTCATTAATACGACGTTGGCATTGATTGAGCCGTGTCTTGGTGAAATCAACGTCCTAGCAAGTATTGGAGAAGAACCAATCAGTAAACTGAATGGAGTTGAGACCTTGGCAACTCAATCTGGCATTAATAATTTAGAACTGTGGAATGGTTTGTTTGTTAAAAAAGGTACGCCACAAGCAATCATTGATAAGCTGGCTGAAATAGCTTCTGCAACCATGGCGGGTGCGGAGGCACAACAGTTGATGAAGGAAACTGGCGCCCGTATTTACTGGCAAGATCAGAAGACATCTGAAGCACGCATTGTTATTGATCGAAAAAAATTAGCAGAGTTAAATGCTATAAATGAAGAGTAGTTTGCAACTAATTTGGGGCCACACTGTTTTGTGGTCCCATTATTAAAATAAAAAAATGAAACGATTTAAACTTGGCATATTGCAAACCAACCATGACAAATCAGTCGAGGTAGGCGATGCGCACCCAGACGATGCCCATCGTTTTCGCGACTTATTCGATGCTCAAGAATTGCGTTTTGAATATAAAGTTTACATGACAATTGGTGGGCAAGTTCCAAAAACTTTGGATGAACAAGATGCTTTCCTTATCACGGGGAGTCCTCTTAGCGTCTTAGATTCACATTTATTCACTAAAGATTTGATTGGCTTTGTTCGCGCCTGTGATAACGCAAAAAAACCTCTAATTGGCGCCTGTTTTGGCCATCAAATTATAGCTGATGCGCTTGGTGGCAAAGTAGAAAAATCAAAAAATGGTTACAATGTGGGCGTAGAAGAAACGCATTTTTTCGAAGAAAAGCTATGGATGAAACAAAAAAAACAAAAGCTCCCAATGTACGTTTTTCATGAGGATGAAGTTACACAGTTGCCTGAAGGTGCAAAACTTTTAGGTTCTACACCGAAGTGCAAGATAGCTAGTTTTTCTAAAGGAAACCACATCTTTACCACACAAGCACACCCGGAGTTTACACCTGAGTTTATGGCGTCAGTAGTCTCATACACTGCAAAAAAAGATAAAAGATTTAACCCTCAAGTTGCCTTATCGCAGATTAATGATCTGACAAAAGGTCATGTATATGCAGATTGGTGCACAGAGTTTTTCCAAGGACACCTATGATGTTTGATAATGGTAATTTGAACCTATTTGAGCATGATAGCTTTGCGCATGGCGTTCCTCACAGAACCTTTGAAAGGTTACGGAAAGAGGATCCTGTTTCTTGGTCCGAGGGAAATAGTGATACACGTGGATTTTGGAACCTGACACGCCATGCTGATATTTTAACAGCAAATAAAGATGGTCATCTTTATTCATCTGCCCAAGGTATACGTGTTGAGGACCAAAGCTATGAAGAATACATGGCTCGACGGACTTTCCAAGAAACAGATATGCCAGAGCACTCGGGGACCCGACGCCGCGTTAATCCCATATTTGCAAAACCTGTGGTTGCTAAATTTGAGACAGTTATTAGGAATTTAGCATCAAATATTGTTGAAAAAGCGATTAAAAAATCTGAATTTGACGCCGTGGAGGAGATAGCCAAACAATTACCAATGATGATGCTTGGCCGCATTTTAGGTGTGCAGGACAGTGACCTTGATTGGCTAGTTGAAAAAGGGGACGCGTTGATTGGTAATTCAGATCCTGATTTTACACAGCATGTCGTCGATCAAGTTGATACAGAAGCTTACCGCTTCATGCCGTTTCGAAGCCCAGCGGGAAAGCAACTCTATGATTATGCTGCTGAGGTTTTGGCAGGGCGAAAACGTGTCGATCCCGATGGTGTGCTGGCCCGTATGATTTCAGGTGATGACCAGCTAGACGAATTAGAGTTTAAAAACTTTTTTTGTCTATTAGTTGCTGCTGGAAATGATACCACAAGATATTCAATCGCAATGGCTCTTCATTTGTTATCACAGGATCAAAAGCTGATCCAAAAATTACAAACTGGGCATTATTGGGATACTGTTGCGGATGAGATTATACGCCTAGCCTCACCTACGATGCACTTTAGACGCACTGCGACTAGTGATATACAGTTTCACGATAAAACAATCAAAGAAGGAGACAAAGTTCTGCTTTGGTTTGTTTCTGGGAGTCGAGACGAAGTAGTTTTTGATAACCCTAATGAAGTCCAATTGGGCCGTACTCCCAACAGGCATCTTGCATTCGGACAGGGTGGCCCACATGTTTGCCTAGGCATGCATCTTGCGAAGCTTGAGGTCCGTATCACTTTAGAAGAACTAGTGAAGAGAATTGATTTTATTAAAGCTATCCAGCCGCCAACTTGGACGCGTTCAAATTTTATCTGTGGTGTGAAAAAACTCATAGTAGAAGTAGGATGAAGTAAGCATGGTAAATAGTGAAATAACTAGAACTAGAGTGCTTTTCTGTGATCTTTTAAATCTACCACGCGGAAAGTACTTGCCGCCAGACGTTGCTGCATCTGGCAAAGTTGGTTTCGCTCGGGGTGCTTTTGCGGTTAGCTTTGATCGTGACTTGTTGGCAGTACCTGGATGCGGATTCTATGATGGGCTGCCTGATATGGAATTGGTGCTAGACGAAGGGCGCAGAAAGTCTTGGCAATCTAAAACAGAAATTGCGCTTGGTGATTTGCAGGTGGACGACCAACCTTTTGGGTTGTGCGCGCGGTCTCAATTGAAGCGTACTATTTCGGAGTGGGCTGATATTGGACTGTCTCCTAAGGTTGGCTTGGAAACTGAAGCTTATTTGTTTCAAAAAGATGATGATGGTGTTTGGCGACCTTATGATACTCCAGGTGCTTTTGTTTACGGTACAGGACCAGCAAATGATCCTCTTGGTGTGATGGATGAAATTTGGGAAATGGCACATCATTGTGAAATTCCGATCGAAAGTATGAATGGAGAATTTGACAATGGTCAGTTTGAACTGACCCTCAAATTTGATGATCCAATCAGAGCATGCGATGACACTTTTTTGATGCGCATAATGGCTCGAGAAATAGCCTTGAGAAAAGATTTGCTAATTACTTTTTTGCCAAAACCAATTCCAGATCGTGGTGGATCTGGACTGCATGTGAATTTTAGCTTCACTGATAGTACTGGAAAGAACATAATTGCGCCTAATGGATCCTTAGCCAAAATATCTCAAGATTGTATAGCTGGTTTAATGTACCATCACGAAGGTCTTTCAGGCCTTCTGGCAACAACGGTGAATAGTTATGATAGATTAAATCCTGGAAGTATGGCTGGCTATTGGGCTAATTGGGCGGAAGATCATCGATTAGTAACTACGCGTACTTCGACAAAATCTCCCAAATCAGCGAGGTTAGAACATCGAATGGCAGACTGTGCGACAAATCCGTATCTGGCGGTGACGGCTGTTTTGCAGGCAGCTAAACTTGGGGTGAAAAAAAACCTACCGCTACCTGCTGCGGAGGACCTAGATGGAATGGAAAATACACGCGCTTTGAGGCATGCCTCCCCAAGTCTTGATCGAGCCATGGCAGCGCTTGACGCTGATGCCGAGTTGCGAGATGCTGTTGGGGGGCTACTGTGTGACGCTTTAATTTTCCAAAAAAGGGACGAATTTAATAGGCTCAAAGGTAAAACTGTTGATCAGGTTAGAGACTTTTACCTTCCATTTATATAACGCTTAAAATGATTAGAGGTTTAAAAGAAAATTGAGTTTCCCAAACAAATCCCCAAAGTTTGGTTTAGTCAGTGAAGGATCACTATGACTGATACGCATATCTCCACCCATGATTCAGTGTCTGATGACCGCAATGATAACATCATTATTTACGTAGATGGTGATTTATTACATCGTGATGATGCTAAGGTTTCTGTTTATGACTCAGGCTTTATGTTGGGTGACGGCATCTGGGAAGGCTTGCGCCTATATGAGGGTTGGCTATCTTTTTTAGATGAGCACCTTGATCGTCTTTATGAAGCGGCTCTCTACATAGATCTCGACGTTGGTCTTACCCGTGAGGAGCTGACCTCGGCAATCTGGCAGACATTGAAAGCTAATGATATGGAGACCGACGTACACCTCCGTGTGATGGTAACTCGTGGTCGCAAAAAGAAACCGTTTCAGCACCCACACCTGAGTATTTTTGGTGCAACAATTGTAATTATCGCGGAGCACTCAAAACCTGATAATAGCATCATTGATCGTGGAATTAGGTTGCACACTGTCCCTCACCATCGGGGATTGCCTTTGACGCAGGACGCCAAACTTAATTCACACTCAAAATTGAATTGTATAATTGCACTGAACCACGCCATCCGTGCAGGCGCCGATGAAGCACTCATGCTTGATCCGTTTGGATTTGTTAATACGACGAATGCTTGTAATTTCTTTATCGTTCGGAAAGGAGCTGTTTGGACCTCGAATGGTGATTATTGTATGAATGGAATTACAAGGCAAAAGGTTATTGATGTGTGTCGTGAAAATGGCATTCCGGTATTTGAGCGTAACTACTCTCTTGTTGACAGTTATGGGGCTGAAGAGGCTTTTCTAACTGGAACATTCGGCGCGCAATCGCCTGTGTTTGAAATTGATGGCCGAGTAATAGGTGGCGGTAAAGCTGGTCCCATTTTTCATCGCATACGACAACTTTATAAAGATAAGATTAAAAAGAATATTGTGGGCTAAAGCAGACTACTCTTTGTGGACGTTTGATATTTTTATCTAAAGATGTTGAGGCAAAAAGTATTTATATCTATTAACTAGTTGTGTTCTAGGACAAGCCCACCAAATGCTGCGTATTTAGCGGCGTGATAGGAATTTTGATACTCGTTCCAGCCCAGCTTTCAATATCTCTGGACTATTGGCGTAACCTATACGGATATAGCCTTCCATTCCGAGGGCCGATCCAGGCGTAAACATAACCCCTGTCTCTTCTATTAAAGCTATGCAGAGATCATGAGAACTAATTTCTAAATCATACTTAACTAATGCCGTTGTACCAGATTTGGGTTTCACCCATGAGAGTTTAGTTTCGTCTTCCATCCATAGAGAAAGGTGCGCCAGATTTCCTCTTGTTATGTCATGCGCGCGTTTCAATATTTTTTCATAGTTTTCCAAAGCAATGGTAGCAAAGTGATCATCAATCATTCCAACGCTTATCGTATCATAGTCTCGGTGAATCATTACATCTTCAATGAAATCAGCTGGTGCGGCAATCCACCCAAGCCTAAGGCCGGCTAGGCTGTAAGCCTTGGACATGCCAGCGGTGCTTATTCCCTTTTCATAGATATCTGCCACAGCAGTTGTCATTCCGTTGCCGTGCTGATCGGTGCCACGGTAAACTTCATCACAAAGCACCCAAGCTCCAACATTACGTGCAATACTAACTATTTTTTCAAGCATGTCCTGTGGGATAAGCGCCCCTGTGGGATTATTCGGATTTGTAAGTGCTATAAGCTTCGTGTTTGGCTGGGTCACTCTTTCTAATTCATCTAAGTCAGGCAACCACCCCATCTCTTCGGAGAGATGCAAAAGACTGATATTGGCACCAATGCTTTTAGGAATTGAATAATGCTGTTGATATGTGGGTATTATAGAAATTACTCTATCGTCAGGCTCGACCAATGTTTTATGAACAAGCATATTAGCCCCAATGGTCCCGTGGGTGACCAGAATATTTGTGTCGTTTTGTTTTTGATATAGAGTAGTGATCGCATGGCGAAGACGATTGGACCCCTTAATATCACCATATGTCATTTTTAAAGGTAGCAAGGCTGAGAGGTCCGTTTCATTCCTTCCAGTTATTTTTAAAAGTTCAGTTAAGGTTAGGCTCTCGACACATGTTTCGGCCAGGTTAAATTTGCAATTATTTTCCCATTCGTTCATCCACATTTCAACGCCAAATGTATCTATTTTCATACCGGTCACCTCATTTCACAAATTTAGATTAGTCGTTGACAGTTAGAAAGGCCATGCCGCGTGACTAAGGTAAATTTTGTACTAAATATCTGCCACCATATTTTTATATTGGATGAGTGGAGCAAATTAGCCTGCTAAAGATACCTAATGGTAATGCCCTGGGCTCAATCTATTTTTTGTTACCCGTATCTGTTACTACCTGCAAACCAGTCATCAAAGCCGGGCTCGGTCCGGACTACAATAGATTTTTTGGTCAAATAGCCCCGGAGTGCGTCCCAGCCATTCTCTTTTCCAAAGCCACTATCTTTGACCCCTCCCCAAACTGATCTTGGGTCGTTGCGGTGGTGGTCGTTAAGCCACACAATGCCTCCACGGATTTGGCGTGATAATCTATGTCCACGAGAAATATCGCGTGACCAAATTGATACGCCAAGGCCAAACTCACCTGCGTTGGCTAGCTCAGTTGCCTCTTCATCAGTATCAAAAGGAGTAATTGATATAACTGGGCCAAAAACTTCATCTTTAAACAATAGATGATGTGGCTGGACATCTGCAAAAATTGTTGGACGGATATAGTATCCTTGGGTAAATGGAGCATCTAAGTCTAGCGCTTTTGCGCCGGCAACCTGTCTGCCACCATCTGAGATTGCTGTCGCCACAAACCGCTGACAACGTTCTAGTGCTAACTGTGATATCACGGGGCCCATTTGAGTATTGGGATCCATGGGATCACCCAATTTTATCAAGTCGGCCCGAGCCGCTAATTTTTTTACGAAGGCGTTATAAATTTTGTTTTGGACTAGAATTCTAGAACCTGCGACGCAGGTCTGACCTGAGGCAACAAAAGCTGCAAACAATACTCCAGCCACTGCTGCATCAATCTCTGCATCGTCACAAACAATAACTGGCGTCTTGCCGCCAAGTTCCATTGTACTTCGCACTAGGCGCTGACCAGCTTGGCTGGCAACCTTTCGGCCAGTTTCTGTGCCACCAGTCAAATCTATATAATTGATGTCATCTGCGGCACACAACGCTGCACCAGTTGAAGGGCCACCAGTCACAACATTTACCACTCCGTCTGGTAGCCCTGCGACTTTTGCTAAAACTGCAATTGCCAGTGGAGAGACTGGGGCAAGCTCTGAAGGCTTAATCACGCACGTGTTGCCAGCTGCAAGTGCTGCAGCGAGTTTTTTCATTAAGATAAGTACTGGGTGGTTCCACGGCGTAAGAAGGGCGACGGGACCAAGTGGCTCGTAATGTGTAAGGGTGACGTACCCACCTTTGAGCTGATTAGACTCTCCCTCTAGTCCTAAAGCAATACCGGCAAAGTATTCCAACCATTCTGGAATACGCCCCATTTGGGCATTCATTTCGCGTAGGGAACGCCCCGTGACAGTCGACTCTAAAATAGCCAGTGAAGGAATATTTTCACGTATTACTTCTGCGAACTTAAGAAGGTATTTACTGCGGTCAAAGGCGTCTAAACTTGACCAGGCGGGGAAAGCCGCACTTGCCGCTGCTACTGCTTTGACTACATCTTCGGCTGAAGCATCGGGAACAGTAGTAAACCGCACACCAGTCGCTGGGTTCACTACAACAATCTTATCAGTTTGGGATGCTGGGTGGAAAGCCCCACCGTAAAATATTCCTTTGTTAGTCTCAGGTACTAGGAGCTCTTCAATTATACTCGGCATTTTCACCCTCTTTTTTTATTGACAGTAGTTAGGACATAAAGCCTTTCGAACGTTAAGTTATTAATAATATTCGTTCAAAAGTTAACAGGGATTTATTTTAAAAAGTATTTTCTTGCCAAGGGTAACTGATGTACACCTCCACTGGCTTTTTAAGTGTATACGACTGTCGCTAATAAATACAAATTAGTTTATATTTATATCGCTAACGATTTTTCTCTATTATTTTTATGTTCTATGAAATAAAATTGACGTTGGCTATTTTGTAACGCTACCATCTGTTATGAAATTGATAGTTATAAAAAACTCATAAATATTTTTGTTGATATGGTGATTGGGGAAACAAATGTCTACCGATAACAATCTGATTAAACATACAATGCAAGCGGCGCTACTGACCGAATATTGCAAGCCGTTGGAATTTAAAACTGTACCCCGTCCAGTACCAAAAGCTGATGAAGTTTTAGTTAAAATAGAGGCAAGTGGTGTATGTTTTACCGATGTACATATTTGGCGGGGGGACCATGCAGCGCCAGATCCATTACCACTGATAATGGGCCACGAGGGAGTTGGCACCGTTGTAGAGCTTGGTGTGGGCAGCGGTCGCTTAAAAATTGGTGATCGGGTCGGTATTGGATATGTATTTGGAGCCTGTGGGCATTGTAAAGAATGTCTAACTGGTGGAGAGAATTACTGTGGCGAGTTTGATGCAACTGGCTTTAATGTAAGCGGCTGCTTTGCCGAATATGTCTGTATGCGGCATGAATGGGCTAACTTAATTCCTGAGGGTATTGATGCAATTGAAGCCGCACCGTTGATGTGTGCGGGAGCAGCAGCCTATTCGTCCTTTAAAAAGGCATCAGTTCAGCCTGGAGAAACTTTAGCAATTTTTGGACTTGGTGGATTAGGCCAGTATGCTGTCCAAATCGCTAAGTTGTCTGGTGTGCGGGTTATCGCGGTAGATATCAGCTCGGACAAGCTAAATACCGCAAAAGAACTTGGTGCTGATGAAGTCGTTCGTGCCGATACCCAAGCTGGCCTTGTAATTAAGGATTTGGGCGGCGCTGATGGCTGTATTAACTTCGCACCTGTCGGCGCGACCTGGCCGCTTATGCTAGTGGCGTGTAATCCACGAGCCAAAATTGTACTCACGGCAGTTCCTGCTGACCAGATGGCGTTTTATGCACATGAAGTGATCGAACGTGGTCTGCAGGTAATTGGGAGTTCTGCATCAAATCGCCAAGAAATGAATGAAATTCTGGTATTAGCTGCTGGTGGCAAAGTAAAAGGTGTCATCAATCCTCGCCCATTTAACCAAATTAATGATGCCCTTTCTGAGTTGATTGATGGTACCGCTGAAGGGCGGAGCGTTTTAACATTTGACTAAATTTCGTGTTTGGAAAACTAAAATTTAAGGAACTATAGATGGATCTTCAACTTAGCGGCAAACATGTCTTGATTACCGGAGCGTCTATGGGCATCGGGGCGCATCTTGCGCAAACTTTTGCAGCAGAAAATTCCCACTTGCACCTCACTGCACGGAGCACAGATAAGCTTGAGGAACTAAAAAAGCAGATCATGGCAAACCATGATGTGAAGGTTTCCCTTTACTCCAGTGACCTCGCTCAGACTGGCGCTTGTGAAGCGCTGTCTGAGGCAGTTGGATCTATTGATATTTTGGTAAACAATGCGGGGGCTATCCCTAGTGGTAGTCTGTGGGATGTGGACGAGGAAGCTTGGCGTAAAGGTTGGGATCTGAAGGTAATGGGGTATATTAACCTTTGTAGATTATTTTATAAAAAAATGCAGTATCAAGGCGCAGGCGTTATAATAAATAATATAGGAAATGGCGGTGAGGTATTTGATGCAAAATATATTGCTGGTACGACTGGGAACGCCAGCTTAATGGCATTTACCCGTGCGCTAGGTGGTAATAGCCTGGCTGACAATATCCGGGTAGTTGGAGTTAACCCAGGGCCAGTTGACACAGATCGTATTTATAACATGTTGAAAAAGCGTGCAGCATCAGAGTTGGGCGATGCAAATAAGTATAAAGATTTAGAGGCAACCTATCCGCTTGGTCGACCGGCACATAAGCATGAAGTATCTGATCTTATTGCATTTTTATCATCTTTTCGGTCGGGCTACACGTCAGGGACAATATTCACTGTTGATGGCGGCATCGCATCTCGCCGATCCATCATTTGATCTTGGATTACACTGTGCCAAAGGACACTAAAGCAAAGCGAATTGGTATTTTATTGCCCTCGTCTAACTCTGTGCTGGAGCCACTAGCAGCGAAAACCTTGACACAGCCTAATATGACATTTCACTTTTCGCGTTTAGGCGTAATTGATATTACTCTGGCCCCAAATTCTCTCGAGCAATTTACTTTGGAAGCCCAGTGTAATGCCGGAAAATTGCTATGTGATGCAGATGTTGATTGCGTTGTTTGGGGTGGTACATCTGCTAGCTGGCTCGGAATCCAGCATGATATTGATTTTTGCACCCTTTTTACCCAAGAGACTGGCGTTCCCGCAGGTAGCTGTGTTCTTGAAATGAACCGACTTATGACTAGTAATCAGGTAAAAACCTTTGGCCTTGTCACACCCTATACCTCGGATGTTCAGCACAAAATTATTGAGAATTATAAAATACTTGGGTTTTCCTGTGTCAGTGAACAACACTATGGTGGGGTGTTAAGTAATGATTATGCCGCAATCCCAATTGAGCGAACGGAACAAATGGTGCGTATGGTGGCCGAGAAGGGCCCAGATATTATTTTAATCATGTGTACGAATATGCTTGGAGCAGCGGTTGCTGCTCCTTTAGAAATTGAAACAGGTATACCGATTATGGATAGTGCAAGTGTTGCGTTGCAAGCGGGTAGTTGGCTGGCCAATCGCGGCTGAGCCATCATTCTTATGAAAGCTCAGCCTATTTTTTTAATTTGATTAAAGTTTGGGATAGTGTTCCGCCAGTAATCAAACGATTTCACAAGCCTCATCGAATGTGAGCCTGGAGGAACGATCGCGGATCTTATCTCCACCAACTCCGTAGCCAATATTTATCAGCATACTGGCACGCCAACTGCTGTTCGCATAAAAAGCTTCATCTATCTTAGCAGCATTAAAGCCGATCATTGGGCCACAATCCAAGCCAAGGGAGCGGGCTGCTACAATTAAATATCCTACTTGAAGCCATGTGTTAAGTGATGCTTTGTTAGCCAGTTTTTCGGCAGGTTGGCTAGCCACCGCCTTTGCATCTAATTGTGGTGACAGATTTGGAAGGTGGCGGTGGAACTCAAGGTCATGTGCCACTACTGCAACCACAGGTGCAGATTGAATTTTTGGTCGGTTCCCCTCTGCGGCTGCGTCGATCACCTTTTGTCGCGACTCTTGTGATGTGACAAAGGTAAGCCGCATTGGGCAGAAATTTGACTCTGTCGGACCTAATTTCACTATCTCATAAAGTTGGTGCAAAATATCGTTGCTAACTGGTTTATCAGTATAAAAGCGATGGGTTCTGGCTGAAATGAAGAGTTCATTGAGGTAATCAGGATGTGTCATTTTATTTCTCTTTTTTGATAATAAATTGGATATGAAATGGCCTATAAAAATTTTATGAATTTGTTATGGGCTAAAAAAGTCTTTTTGCCAACTTCACTAATTTTTCTGACGGCCTCTTCATTTAACCAGGGTCCAGTGGCTATTGAAAAAGACTCACGTGCTTTTACTTGGGCATACCAAGCTGTGGTCTTTGGATAGCGTTGTTCCCACAGCATAGTCATGCCAAGGCACTCTATTCTATAAAAATACGCAGTTAATAGTGCATCTGCTAATGAATATTCATTGCCGATCAACCAAGAAGAAGTATCAAGTGCTGCCTCAATATCGGAGCACATTCGCGCAAGCCGCTCTAATGCTACATAAACATAGTTAGAGTCAGCACCAAGTTCTACCAAATCTTTTAATTTGTGGGCTCTAATTTGGTCTGGCATTGCCGCCCAGCGGGCAGCTAGTTCTTCTGGAGTTTTACTAAGTAGCATCTGGCGCTGATAACTACTAAAAGTGAGGGTATTGACGCTATCGTGATATTCTAGTGCGTAAATGCCCCAAATGTGCGTCTTCGCTATATCATGTGGAGAATTTGGTAAAAGTGGATTATACTTACTTAAACCATCAAGATACTCGCAAATAACACTAGATTCATTTATCAGCATCCCGTCGTGATCCAGAACTGGAACGATTGCCCGCGGATTAATCGCCAGATATTCTGGAGTAAACTGTTCACCTGCCGGCAGGTCAACGTGTCTATCTTCCCACTCAAGGTTTTTCTCCGCAAGTACAATTCGTACTTTTATTGAGCAAACTGAGTTTGCACCATGATAAAGGGCCAGCATTATATTGCCTCTTTGATTTAATTACTTATTCCACTTTATCTGGTGCTAGCAGCCAAAAGCAATATTTTGTCGTAAGAAACTTATTATTCTTAATTATTTATCAAACTTGCGCAACTTGAATGAGACTTAAGCAATAGATTTATGATTCTAAGATTGCAAAAAATTGTGCTTCATGCAGATTCGATTTATTAAAAAATTGGGAAAACTTATTAATAATGATGTTCTACATGGATTTTCTATATATTCAGCTAAAACAAACTAACTGAAGATTATTGTAATATTTAATTATTAATTCATCTTCAGGGAAAAGTGTGCAGAATTTAGCGACTAGTTTGATCACGGGTTATCACGATGCAATACAGCAATACTGCAATGCGGTTTTCTAGTTGACGTTCATTGGTTCCATATGCACCTATACACACAGACGGAGGCGATATTTAATTATAAAAATGATGACTGGTGGATTTTAAGATTCTGATAAATTTGTGTTTTATCAATTGATCAAAAGTTCACTAGATGTTTTAAGCATTAAGCTTTTCAGTAAGAGTGTCGCCAAAATAAATGAAAAACGCCGTGTTAATGGACCGAGGCATGGCCGCTTGTTTCTTAAGGTCAATTAGGAGGAACTAATGTTAAATAAATTTACTATATCCTTGTTTGGTATTGTTGCGATGCTGTCCGCACCCGCTGTACTGGCACAGGCAAACCTAACCGCAGAAACAGCATCGCCTGGAAGCGCTCCCGGGGTGTCAATTATAGCTTTATCAGAAGTAGCTGCAAAATATAATGTCGCAAACATGCAGGTCAGTACTGGTCAGACATTGACCAATTCGGTTCAAAACGTCGCTGAGGGTAAAAGTGATATTGCGGCCGCGCCTTTTGTCTTGCCGTTTTTGATGTCAAAGGCAGTTGGTCCGTATGCGAAACTCGGCAAGGAAAAGGGAGCGGAACTTACTGCAAACCTAGCTGTCCTTTACACATACAGAATCGCCTGTCAGGGACTTTACGCTTATGACAGTGCCAATTTCCCAGGCTACGATGGCATAAAAGGTTCAACAATCTTTAACGGCCCACCTCGTGGCGCTGCGTTAACGAATGCACGTGATTTGGTTAGAATTGTAACTGGTCTTGAAGAGAAGAAGGATTACACCGCGGTACAGGTTAACTGGGGTCAAGCGGTGAAAACTATCCAGGATGGTTCTGGGGATGCAAATGTTCTGCCAATGAGTTTTCCGGATGGACGGCTGACTGCGGCCCTCTCGTCAGGAGACATGACTGTTTTCTCGATGCCTATTGCAGCTTATGAGAGTGATACTTTTCAGAAATTTACCAAAAGGCCTGGTACAGTCGCTGTGACACTTCCAATAACTGAAATGGGATTTTCTGGTGGAGTAACTGTTAAATCCGAGGACGATAATTTCCGTTGTCCGGGCACAGTTGGTGGCGACATTGTGAACGTATCGATGGACTTTGATTTGGCGAAAGCCCTAACTAAAGCATTCCTAGATGGATTAGACAGCGTTTACATGAAAAAAGCTCCATTCATGTCGAATTCATGGCATGGCGAGACAGACATCGCTGTGACTGATATGTGTGGTCTTAACCCATTAAAATATCACCCAGGTTCAGTTGCTGCATGGGAAGAAGCTGGCTACAGCATTCCTGACTGCGCCAAATAATTTAAATCGAAATGCTAGCGCCCGCCCTAACTCGCGTGGGCGCTAGCATTTCAAGTTTATAGAAAATCTGAAAGTTTAAATAATGTCTGATACAGAAAAAGCAGGTCATACAACTAGTGACTTGGGTTTGAAGTTGGTTTATTTCCTTACTGTATCTATGGTTATCGTCGGCTTAATTAATGCTACCCCCGGAATCCCAGGCTACGACGATCTTGTTGCCCAAATAACCGGAATTGATGGTGCAACTTTCAGAAAATTTCCCTTTGAATGGTTTTACCCCTCTTTTTTTGCACTAATGATGTTGATCGTAGCATTGAAACATTCAATGTGGCGGGCTTGGGCAGGCAAAGCTCTTATAAAACGGCAGTTTGGACTTTTTATGGACATCGCACTGGTTGTGATGGCCGCCACCATTTCAGTGACCTATTTTATTGAAATCGAAGCGATATGTCTTATCGACCAATTTACAGGTGACCGTGCTCGTCTAATTGCTCAGAGCCTAAACTCAGAAAAAGAAATGGCTGAGCTTCTTGGAATGACGCCACCAACGACTGTTGACGACCCACAATGTGTAAATACAACTGGTGGATGGTTGGTTTTGATAGTTGGTTTGGCAATAACAGTTTTCCTGTCTTATAATGTCAAAGTATGGGGCTTTCCACTCGTTTTGGTAGCTATACTGATTGCAAGTTATACTATCATCACGGTTTTAGTTTGGTATTTCCATGGCCCGGATGACATTAATAAATACTTGATGACTAAGCTTGCAGGTGAACCGCGCATATTGAGCGATGGACGACCACGAATTCATGACATTTTAGTCAATAATTCGTCTGGCATGCTTGGTCGGTTTATGGACATCGTTCTCAATACAATTTTTCCATATTTAGTTTTGGGTTCTTTATTCGGGAGCTCAGCTGGTGGGCGCTCATTAATTAAAGTTGCGTTTAGGCTGACACGTAACCTTCGTGGCGGACCTGCACATGCCGCGGTTGTTTCCTCGGCTATGTTTGGAACCATCTCAGGTGGTCCAATCGTTAATGTTTTGTCTACCGGAGTTTTGACTATTCCAATGATGATCAAACGCGGTTTTTCCAAGACCTTTGCCGGTGGGGTGGAAGCGGCTGCTTCCTCAGGTGGCTCCATCATGCCGCCTGTTATGGGAGTTGCTGCCTTCGTCTTAGCTGCTTTAACAGCAGTACCTTATTCTAGCGTAATTATCGCTGCAGTGATCCCGGCGCTTTGTTATTTTTTCTGCCTCTTCCTCTCGGTAATTTTCCAGTCCAGAAAACAAAAAATTGAGGCTATTGGCGTATTGACAGAAGATATGCACCTTGATTTTCAAGACTTGTTAAACCTCATCATGATTTTAGCTCCAATATTACTGATCCTTTTATTACTTCTGACTGATAAGAGTTCAGTGGGCTGTGGGTTCTTTGGTGGAATGATGGGTGCAGAGCGTATTATCACCGCGGATGGCTGTAATGTGATAAGCCTGTCTTGGGGCCAACAATTAATACAAAATGCGGCTGGCGATGCAGGAAGCGCTGGCTGGATGGCCGTACTGCTACTTATGGCGCTATTGTTCGTGGATCCAGAAGTTCGATCTAAGCCTAAAAAAGTAGTTGATGGGTTGTCTCAGGCAGGTGTATTGATCTCCACACTCTATTTAATGTTCCTTGCGGTTTCTATCATCGACTTTTGTTTGAATTTTACAGGGCTTCCAACTTTTCTTTCTCTTGATGTTTTACAGTGGCTGCAAAGCTTGAACCTTGGGAATGGTGGGCCAGTGATATTTCAATTGGTTGCTCTTCTTCTGACAATGTTTATTGCTATTTTGCTGGGGATGGGAATGCCAGCGGTGCCTGCGTATATCAATGTGGCTCTGTTGATGGGGCCAGTTTTGGCGGGTCTTGGAATTTCCACTTTTACTGCGCATATGTTTATCTTCTACTTTGCTGTAGCAAGTGCTATTACTCCGCCCGTGGCGCTTGCCGCTTTTGCAGCCGCCACTATTACAAATGCCGGTCCCATGGGAACTGCTTTCTCGGCTGTTAAATCTGGAATTGTTATGTTCATAATTCCATTTGTATTTGCATTTTATCCTGAAATTTTATTGATAGAAGACGCGGTGATAGATGCTGGATCAAATAGTGGTGGGGCAATAAAATATTTAGCAGGCTATACTGGCACGGTTGATTTGGGCGTATTGGCTATGTTGCTGTTCAGGCTGGCAATTGCGCTGTACCTAGTTTCAAGCTCTCTATCGAGGTTTGATTCTGGGCCGCTCGGATTTATTGAAGTAGTTTTACGCATCGGCCTAGCCATGTTACTATTATTCAAATCTCCGGTAATTTTTAGTTTTGCTATAGTCGGTGCAGTACTGGTGATAGGAGTTCACCAGCTGCGCCATCGTGGGATAATAGGATACTAAAAGCCGTAGGCGCCAGGCGCATCAAGGCAATTTGCATCAGGTAGTACGGTTGCACCTAATTAAAAAGTGGGTGCTGAAAGCCCCGCAAGAGGCAAAAATAAGTATGCTTGCAATCATTGCATAAGGTGTGCCGTCAAAAAATTGTCCTGCAAAACCTGCAATGGTAACTGAGCCCAATGTTGAGAGGGCACTTGTCACACTGGCGCCTGTACCCGCTATATGACCTAAAGGTTCCATGGCTAAGGCTGTCAAGTTTCCAAACGTTAACCCCGCTTGAAAAAATATTCCAAAGATCCAAAAAACAAATATTGAGAAACCACCCCCCCCTGAAAGTAGATCACTATTGTAAAGAAATAGCATCGCAATACTCCAAAGGATTTGCACATACATAGAGATGCTAACAATTCGTCGCATTCCGAATTTCATAACTATCATTGAATTAAAAAAACTCGCCGATCCAGACAGGATTGCAATCATGGCGAACCACAGTGGAAAACTGTTAGAACGTCCGTAGAATTGATCGAAAATTTGTTGAACAAGTAAAATTGCAGTAAATAAAATGCCTCCGGCAAAAATTAGTGTGACAATTGCAAGGCGTACAATTTTTAGTGATAAAATCTCCATAGTTGCGATCTTAAAAGGCTGTAAGCGGAACGGTAGCCTCATTTCTGCTTTTAATGGCTCGTTAATACGTACTGCTGTCCAAACTGTACTAATAAGCGCAAATAAAATGAAAACTCCAAAAATTGATCGCCAGTCTGATATTGAAATTATACCTGCTCCCAATAGTGGAGCTACCGCAGGCACGATTGCAAATATTACCATAATAAAAGATGAAATGCGCGCCATTTCTCTTCCGGAATATAGATCCCGCACTAAAGCCTGGGATACTACCCGGGGTGCAGCTGCTCCGATCCCTTGCAAAACTCGAGCAATAACAAGTGTTTCTAAGTTTGTCGAAAATATACATAGGGCCGAAGAAAAGATATAAATTATGGCTCCAAAATATATTATTTTTTTGCGTCCGAAACTGTCGGAAAGTGGGCCTGTAACAAAGGTTCCAAAGGCCATACCAATTATAAAAGTTGATAGAACTAGTTGTGCCTTGTTCGGATTGCTTGAAGTGAGTTCTTTTGAAATGTCAGGTAGTGCAGGTAATAGTGCGTCAATCGATAGTGCAACAGTAGCGACTAACATCGCCATGAGCGAAATGAATTCAGTAGTTGAAATACGCATTTAAAACCCGATATAAAAACAGTCTGAGTCAATTCGCTGTATTTTTGGTGAAAGTAAACAATTAACACTTCATAGATGCTGAATTAGTAACCCGTTTGATAGGTAAGTTTTAATTGTTCTTAATTTATCCTATATAATAAAACTCAATTGTTGCTCTTGGCAAAATACTTTGAGGACCCTAACAATTTTATACTAGCGATCGGAATTCAACATGGTACTTGATATTGGATCATTGACTGCCCTTAGGCGTGATTTACATCAGTTTCCAGAACTAGGGTTTTATGAAAAACTTACTAAACAAAAGATTATAAAGTTTTTGTCTGACCTGAATGTTGAGGTTCACGAAAAGTCCGGTGTTATTGGCGTACTTCGTGCTGGAAAAGGTAATCGTGTTATTGGTTTGCGCGCAGATATGGATGCGCTGCCTATCGGTGAAACTAGTAAACACGGCTATGGATCAAAAATAGATGGGGTGATGCATGCCTGTGGCCATGATGGCCACATGGCAATGCTTTTGGGCGCAGTAGAAATCTTGGTAAAAAAACCTGACTTTGATGGGACGGTTGTTTTTATTTTTCAGCCTAATGAAGAACATGGGCTGGGCGCTAAAAAAATGATTGGAGAAGGGTTTCTTGAAAAGTTTCCTATAGAGGAAGTTTATGCGACCCATAATCTACCTGGGGCTCCAACTGGTCAGATATCTACACGCGCTGGCTTGATTTGCTCAAGTGAGAGCCTTTTTGAAATAAATATTAATGGTCAAGGTGGACACGCATCGATGCCCCATTTGGGTCAAGATACCATAACTATTGGTGCTGAAATCGTTCAGGCATTGCAGACTGTGGTGTCACGAAAACTACCACCGGGGTCTGGTGCTGTGTTGTCCGTAACTGAATTTATTACTGATGGGCAACGCAATGTACTGCCTGGTCGTGCATCATTAAAAGGAGATGTGCGGACTAGATCAACAAAAGATCGTGATCAGATCGAAAGCTTTATGAGGCAAATTTGCAGGGGAATTGAAATATCACATTCTGCGAGTGTTGAATTTACTTTTGATACCCAGTTTGTTGAGACTGTTAATGCTTTGGGGCCAACAAATTCTGTTGTGCGTGTCTCTGAGACGCTGGGGCTTGAAACTATTCCGAATAGGGAGCCAATGAGCTTTTCGGAAGACTTTGCCCACTTCAGCAATGCCATTCCTGGCTGTTTTTTTCTTTTAGGAAACGGAAAAGAGGGTAAAAATGGTCGTCCACTACACTCAAGTGATTATGATTTTAACGATCAATTACTGCCAATTGGTGCAGATTTTTGGGCTGCGTTGGTGCGTGATCGGTTGTCATAAACTAAAACTTAGGGGATAGCATATGTTTGAAAAACGTATGAAAGAATTTCGTGAAAAGTTATTGGTAACTGATATAAAGGTTGCTCTCATTACTGATGAGGATAGTGTCTATTACCTTTCAGGGTACTACGATTATCTTCATATGGAATTTGGCCGGCCAACGATTTTAGTCGTGCCAAAAGATGGTGATACGTTTCTCGTAACGCCTGCCATTGACCTAAATACGGCGACAGAGCACGCGCGGGTTGACCGAATATCAGCTTGGAATGATGGTATGGGAAGCGAATGGCGAGAGGATTTATCTAGTATAGCGCGTGGTTCCGGTAGGGTTGGAATTGAGGTGGGACACATGCCAGCCTTGGTCCGCTCCTACGTGAGTGAGCTTGTAGGGCAAGAAAAAATAATAACAATTACTCCAATTCTTAGCGAAATGCGAATGATCAAGTCTGATCAAGAATTACAATTGGCGCGGCATGCTGGACAAGTAGCAAATGCAATGATGAATGCTGGCAGGAGGGCCATTGCGGCAAATATCCCAGAATTTGAAGTTGCGATTGCAACATCGGAGGCAGGCACACGCAAAGCGGCTGAACTTCTATCCGCGAACTATGGCGATAAGGATATGTCGCCAAATACGCACTTTTTACAAATTATGGCATCAGGTGACAAAATCACACAAACGCATCACCGCGCTTCAACGCGAATAATGCAATACGGCGAACCTGTTTTCCTATGCTTTTGCGGCATGACTAATTTTCACCGTTTCAAACTTGGGTTTGATAGAACTTTCTGGATTGGCGAAATTGGAGATAAATCTCAATTAGAAGTTTATGAAGTTGCCGTTGCCAGCCAGACAGCGGCATTGAATGCACTGCGGGCAGGGGTTACGGCTGAAAGCATACACTTGGAATATGCTGAGGTCATTCAGAGTGCAGGGTATGAGTACCCCTTTCGGTGTGGCCGTGCGACGGGCTTTAGTTTTCTGGAGGGCCCAGAACTGGTTACTGGTGATAAAACAATACTCCGTCCAGGAATGGTCTTGGCCGTTGATGGCTCTGTATCGGTAGAAACTTTTAGGGCCCAAGTAGGCGACAGCTTTATTATTACTGAAGACGGTTATGAAACTTTAACTCATCACTCAAAAGCCTTGGAAGACATCATCCTTTAGGTATTTGAAACATAAAATTTTACATTTAATTAATTACTTAACATATTTCTAAGTCAAATTTTTGGACCACTAATTTTATTGTTAGTGCTATTAGCTAGTTTATTGCATCAGTGAATTAGGTGCACTCCTGCTACTAAATAAGGCAAATACAACTACAGAACCAAGAACTAACGCCCCACCGAAGATTTCGGACAGTGTCATTGCCTCATTAAGGAAAAGCCAGGGCCAGACAGGCCCCAAAACACTCTCTATAAGTACCAAAATGCTTACTTCAGCCGCTGGAACGTGGCTTGCCCCCCAAGTAACAAAAGAGATCCCAATACCGATACCAAAAGCGCCCATTCCTAAGATAATTAGTAGATCCAAAGTTAAAATCTTTAAGCCAGTGCCGACGGCTAAAGCCATACTGGCGCCAATCACAATGCATATCGCGCCTCCAATAAAGGTCCCACCTAAAATATCGTCTTTTCCACTTCGACGTGCCATAACGAGCATTAGAGCAAACCAAAAACCACTTAGGAGTGCCAATATATTTCCTAAATTGTTTCCCAGCTGATTTCCTGATTTTACCATAAAATATATGCCCACAATGGCAAACGCCATTGCAGCCCAAGTAATCGCTTGAGGGCGTTCATTTATCCATAGCCACCCAATGATAGCAGTCATGAAGGGCGTAGCGGATAAAATGAGTAGGGCCGACGCAACCGTGGTGTAAAGCATCGCAAAAACATAGCAGGCAAAGGCTAAAGACAAAATAAAGCCAATTAGAAGATCGTTTTTGTCTATACTTTTCAGAAAATTAAGTGGTGTAGCCTTTCTTCTCAAACAGCATACCAGACCTACCATAAAGCAGAGACTGAACGACCTATAAAAAAGAATTTGAAATCCATCTGCCTGTGATATTAATCGCATGTATAGACCGACAAAGCTCATGAAAGTACCACCTGTTAGTATTAATAAAACAGCGTGCTTTTTTAACATTTGGTAGTCTTTCGATTGGTTTTGAAATTGAAAGCTTTATCTAGTAATTATTTGCACTATGTTAGCGTTAATTAACGAAGTCTATTCGATACTTTTTAGTTGATAATTACCCATCAAATTATTTAGAGTATCTATTCATAATAATGGAAAAAATTTATGCGACGTACATATTCACAACTTATTACCTTTTGCATTTTCATATTGGTTGGACTTGGCTCTGGTAGATCAATTAGTGCTTCAGAATTAGAAATAAGAACAATTTCAGCTGGTACCGGAGCAGTTGCAGAATTAGGAATGAAAGTATCAGTACATTACACTGGGACCCTATTGGATGGGACAGTTTTTGATAGCTCTATTCCCCGACAAAAACCTTTTGAATTTATATTAGGAAAAGGCCAAGTAATTAAAGGCTGGGAGCAAGGCATCCTTGGAATGAAAGTGGGAGAAAAGCGAAAACTTTTTATTCCGCCTGACCTTGCTTACGGCGAGAGTGGTGCTGGAGCGAGTATTCCCCCCAATTCAGAGTTAGTTTTTGATGTAGAATTGGTAAAGGTTGGGTACCCACCAAAGCTAACTGGTGTAAGTACGGAGCAACTCATCCAGGCACAAAAAAATAATGTATTGATTGTCGACATCCGGCGGCCGGACGAATGGTTAGAAACTGGAATAATTGATGGAGCCATAACAATAACGGCATTTACACAGGACGGCAATTTGGATCCTCAGTTCAGAGAAATTTTTTTTCCATTGGTTAAAGGTTTAGACGAAAATATATTACTTTATTGTCGAAGTGGAAGTCGCTCCGCAATGATTGGAAACGCCCTAGTGGATCAATTGGGTTATACGAATGTCATGCATTTATCTGGTGGTATTGTTGAATGGGAAAACCAAGGCTTTAAAACAGTTGAATACGAAAGCGAATGAGCACCATTTGGGTGCAACGCTTAGGGAGAGTGCGTGAGTGATGTTGCGATTTCTGGTGCTGGCATCGGTGGATTGGTTACGGCTCTTTGTCTTAAACATAAGGGTTTTAATGTAAAAGTTTTTGAGGCTGACACTGAGATAAGGGCGCTTGGCGTCGGCATTAATATTATGCCACATGCGTCAAAGCTATTAATACAGTTGGGGCTTGGCCCGCAACTTGATGCGCTTGGAGTGCAAACTCGTTGCATTGAATATCGCACAAAGTTTGGTCATTTAATACAATCGGACCCTCGGAGTATCGAGGCTGGGTTCGAGGCGCCACAATATTCGATCCATCGCGGTGAACTACAGGCTATGTTAGCGAGTGAAGTTGAAAAGCAACTGGGTAATGGTTCTATTAAACTAGGCAAACCGGTAGTTGGCTTTCGACAAGGTGACAACACAGTAGCCATATTATTTAAGGATGGCTCTGAGTTTAATATTGATCTGTTTATTGATGCGACTGGGCTTCACTCAAAGATAAGAAAGCAGATGAACCCAAATGAGGGGCCATTATGCTACGAGGGGACTATGATGTTTCGTGGTGCCGTTGAGACGGATGCGATCGGTGATGGAAAAACAATGGTTATCGCTGGTGACCATGATGTAAAATTTGTGACCTACCCTATAAGTGAGCGCGCACGGCAAAGTGGTTGCGCTTTGACTAATTGGGTAGCAGAGGTGCGCCACACCGAGCCAAGACATATTAATGATGCAGATTGGGGTAGGGGAGCCACTTTAGATTTCATCAAACCTTTTAAAGATTTTGTTATGCATGATATGAATTTAATTGAAATTATGGAAAAAACTGAAGTTGTTACTGAATACCCCATGGTAGATAGAAATCCGCTATCGTCTTGGACCAAAGGTAATGTTGCTTTGCTGGGTGATGCTGCACATCCAATGTATCCAATTGGGGCTAACGGTGCCAGCCAAGCAATTCTTGACGCTTGGTCGATAGCCCATTGTCTTTCAGAAAGCCCTAGTACTGGTGGTTTGCAGGCCTATGAAATTGCACGCCTGCCAGCAACATCCAAAGTTGTACAAAGTAACCGGGAAGGTGGCCCAGAAAAGGTCCTAGACATCGCAGCTGCGCGGGTTACTGGGCCCAATGATAGAATTGAAGATTTGATTTCCTTAAAGGAATTGAAACATGTTGCTACATCTTATCAAAAAATTGCTGGTTTTGAAAAGAATATGCCAAAACTGAATAATAAAAAGTAAATCTTTTGTAACTTTATTAGTAGTAAAAAGGCATGGCTAAGGCTAATAAATGATCCAGTTTAAAAATAACGTTCATAAAACTTATTTATTAACTCTAAGAAATTAGGCCAGAATGCCGTTAGCTACATGCTTTTTTCCTCTCTATTTTTCCATCACCTTATCAATATGGAAGGCTGTTTTTAGAAGAGCTTTTTCAATTAGGTCGCGTTTTTCTAAAAATCGGGTACTGGGGACTGGAATTGATATTGCAACGACATCACCTGAAAGGTCATTAAACGCAAAGCCAATAGCAGAAATTCCCATGGTGTGGGCATCTTCGTCATACGCAAGACGGTTTTGTCTTATATCTGAGAGTTTTTGTTCCATCTTTTGAATGTCGCTGACTATACTTCGTCGATCCCATTCATCTGCAACAAGTAAATGTGCTGATTTGGGCGAGAGACGCGATAAGCATGCCATTCCATTGGCAGTAGTAGTTAATGGGAAAACTTCGCCCACAGATGACACAGTACGCAATCGTTGAGTGCCTGGTACTTGATCTAAAAATATTACGCCTGCACCTCTTAAAACAGATAAATCTGCGGTCTCTCCTGTGACTTCGGTTAACTCGGTTAAAAATAAACGACAAGCTTCCACTACATTGTAATTCGTTGCTTGAGCCAATGCGCTAATTTCTGGTCCAAGCCTAAGACCCCTGCCGGCTGCAGTTGAAATCACTAAGCGTTCAGTTTGGAGCGAATTAACTATTCTTTGGACCGTGGAGCGGGGTAGGAGTACCTGTTTGGAAATCTGGCCAAGGCTGAGACCTGACTGGTTATCTTTTAATAGCCTTAATATACTAGCCGCACGGGCAATTACTTGAATACCATTTTTTTGATTTTTAGACATTTAAACCTTTTTTAATTCAGAAAATTTAAAATCACTTTCTGTTTGAATATAGACTGGATCACGATGTGATACAAGCATACTACATTGCGGTTTTTAGTTGACGTTTTGGTTATGAATATGCACCTATGGGTGGAACTAAGAATCCAGTATTAAAGATTTCTAGCCTTACAAAGATCAAATGGGAGAAGAGTATATGCAAGAAATTCGCGGCATAGAGTTTCAAGAAAACCTTAACAACGATATGGGCTTGGAGTTTGTTAACTTAAGCCATCGCTTTGGTTATCAATGCCCAAACTGGCCATATTTTAAAGATGTAGCAATCGAACGAAAGCATTACATGGCGAAATCTGGTGTTTTAAGCCAGACAATTACTACGACAATGCATGTCACGACCCACATTGATGCGCCAGCACATGTGGTCCAAGGAACTCCCTTTATTGACGAAGTTCCATTACCGCACTTTTTTGGTAGTGGCCTCGTCGTATCTATCCCTAAAAAGAAATGGGAAAGTATAACCAGAGAAGATCTTGAGAAGGCATGTGGACATGCAATTCGTAAAGGCGACGTCCTTATAATCAATACTGGATGGCATAAGGTATATGAAGACGGTGATTATTTTCCTTATTGCCCAGGCTTGGTCCAATCGGCAGCAGATTGGATGGTAGAAAAAGGGATAAAGGTTGTTGGGCATGATACCCAGGCAAATGATCATCCATTGGCTACAGCAATTGGGCCACAAAGAAATGGACCAATTCTTCCTCACCTTGAGGCTGAATATAAAGAATGGTCTGGTGGCAATGACTGGAAAGATGATTTTCCGGTGTGGGAGCCTGTTCATAACACATTGTTTTCAAATGGTATTTTGGGCATAGAAAATGTTGGTGGAGATTTAGATTCTGTCACTGGTAAACGTGTAACCTTCGCTTTCTTTCCCTGGAACTGGGATCGGGGCGACGGTTGTATCATTCGTTTGGTTGCGATGACGGACAAAAAACAGGCGTATCGAATTGAATCTGGTGAGGCATTCTAATGAAAGTTAAGCGTTTTGACTCAGCTGAATCCTATGATGCGCCCAATCACCACGGAGTAGTCGGATTGCGGCTGCAGGGTTTTGAAGAAGGGGGCCCAAAAAATCAGTGGATGGGGCTAAGCCAGTTTTTACCTGGTGGAGGTGCTGGTCCTGATTCAACTCCAATAGAAAAAGTGTATTTTATTGTTGAGGGTGAAATGACTGTGATTATTGATAATGTTGAAACAATACTCGCAAAATATGATAGCTGCACAATTCCAGCTGGTGAAACCCGTAAAATTGAAAACCGGACTAATAATACGTGCACTATGCTAGTTGTTATGCCGTATCCTCCTGGAGCAAAATAATGAAATTAATGCAGATGTTTGACGTTGAGGGTAAAACAGCTCTGGTAACAGGAGCTTCAGGAGCCTTTGGCATGGTTGCGGCACGTGTCTTGGCTGAAGCTGGTTGCAAATTAGTTTTGGCAGCGGGCAATGCGCCCGCTTTAGATAAAATTTCTGAAGAGTGCAGTGCGTTGGGTGCAGAAGTCGTCAAGGTGCAAAAGCGCCCAAGTGATGAAACAAATTGCCAGGCCATGGTGGATACAGCGGTATCTGCCATGGGTGGTTTGGATATACTGGTTGTAGCCTCTGGTATGAATAAGGTGGCTTTAATTAATGATATGGAACCTAAAGCGTTTAAAGAGATCATGGATGCTAACGTTACGCAGACATGGCTTCTCGCACGGGCAGCCTCAGCGCAAATGAAGGTGCAAGGTAATGGTGGCAAAATTGTTTTAGTTTCGTCTGCTCGAGGTTTATTGGGTCATCCTGCTGGATATACTGCTTACTGTGCGTCTAAAGCTGCGGTTGATGGGATGACTAAGGCCCTTGGTTGTGAGCTTGGGCCAACCGGAATTACAGTAAACGCAATAGCGCCGACTGTATTTCGTTCGCCACTCACGTCCTGGATGTTTGAAGACAATGAAAAAGCTAATGCTGTTCGAGCGGGGTTTTTAGCAAGAGTTCCGAAAGGTAGGTTGGGCGAACCCGAGGATCTTGCTGGCCCACTTTTGTTTCTCACCTCAAAAGCTTCTGACTTTTACACTGGGCATATCTTATACGCTGATGGAGGCTACACAGCTGGATGAAACAAGTCTCGTTAATATCAGTTATAGGTGGTGGTTTAATGGGTCACGGAATTGCCTTGACCCTTGCGCGAGCTGGTCATCGGGTGCGCGTCACTGACCCGTCAAGTGAAGCTCGACAGTCTCTTAAAGCGCGTATCACCGATAGTTTGAGGCTTTTGGAAGTTGATGATGTTAAAACTAAGCTTGTAATTCAGAACGTTGAAGTTTGTGAGACAATAGCGCCAGCTGTAAAAAATGCTGAAATTATATTTGAAGCTGGCCCAGAAAAGCTGGAGATTAAGCATCAAATTTTTTCTGATATTGAAAATTATGCTCCGAAAAATGCAATATTAGCATCGAATACATCTGTTATCCCAATTACTAAAATTATGAAGCACTTGAATGGGAAACACCGAGCGCTCGGAACGCATTGGTGGAACCCTGCACACATGATACCTTTAGTAGAGGTTGTTAAAACCCAATGGACTGAAGCAAAATATGCGAAAATTATGTTTGACCTTCTTGAGGCTTCTGGAAAGACCCCAGTTATGGTTGAAAAAGATGTTGCTGGCTTTATTGGCAATCGCTTACAACATGCGCTTTGGCGAGAAGCAATTAGCCTTGTTGAAAATGGAATATGTGACGCAGAAGCAGTTGATACAGTAGTTAAGGCTAGTTTTGGCCGCCGCTTGGCAGTGCTTGGACCGCTTGAAAACGCTGATTTAGTTGGTACGGATTTGACTTTAGACATCCATCAGAATGTTTTATTTGATTTGGAAAGGCACGCAGGGCCGTCACCATACTTGCAAGAAATGGTTAAACGGGGTGAGCTTGGTATGAAAACTGGGAAAGGTTTTCGTTCGTGGACAGATACAGAAGCTATGAGCATGCGAATGAGGGTTAGTAAACATCTTCAAAAACTAGAAGGAATTTTAAATAATAAATAACTTTACCGCCTAAATATGGGCAATTTCTGGGAGGAAAAAATGAAACGTAATTTTTTAAAAACACCAACTAGGCGGGGCTTTTTGGCGGGATCTGGGGCATTACTTGCGACCCCTGCCATTTTAACCAGTACCCGTGCATATGCGGCCAACAAGACGCTTAAAGTTGGGTATGTACACCCTAAGACTGGACCGTTGGCGGGTTTTGCTGAGGCTGACGATTTTATTATAGACGGTATAAATAAAATTTTTGCAGGTGGATTACAGAATAATGGTAGCTCATGGAAAGTCGAAGTTATTACCCGTGATAGCCAATCCAACCCCAACCGTGGTGCAGAAGTTGCAGCGGACCTTATTTTGCGTGATGAAGTTGATATCATTCTGGCCGCGGGTACGCCGGATACTACTAATCCAGTTGCAGATCAGGCTGAAATAAATGAAGTACCCTGCATTACTACTGACGCCCCTTGGCAGCCATATTTCTTTGGACGTGGTGGCAATCCAGCCGAAGGGTTTCAAAGTACTTATCATTTCTTCTGGGGACTTGAAGACGTCATTGGAGTGTTCCTTGACCTTTGGGGACAAAGTGGTGCTGCGAAGAAGGTTGGCGGCTTATTTCCAAATGATGCTGACGGAAATGCATGGGGAGATGCAAAACTTGGGCTGCCGCCTGCGCTGTCTGGCGCTGGGTTTGAGCTAACTGATCCTGGCCGTTATCAGCCTCTATCAGATGACTTCTCTAACCAAATAGCGGCATTCCGTGATGCAGAATGTGAAATAGTAACTGGCGTGATGATCCCACCAGATTTTGCAACCTTTTGGGCTCAGGCGGCACAACAGGGTTTCAATCCCAAGGTAGCAACTATCGGTAAAGCTATTTTATTTCCATCGGTGGTGGAGTCATTAGGGGTGCGGGGCGATGGCCTTACTTCTGAAGTTTGGTGGTCTCCAAATCACCCTTTCAATTCATCTTTAACGGGAGACTCGGCTCAAGATTTAGTTGACGCATATACTGCGGCCACTGGGCGTCCCTGGACACAGCCGATAGGCTTTAGGCACGCCTTGTTTGAGGTGGTAGCTGACGTTGTAAAGCGTGCTCAAGATTTGGATAGCTCACAGGCGATTACTGCTTCTATCGCGGCAACTCAGTTAGAAACAATTGTTGGACGGATTGATTGGTCAAATGGGCCTGTTAAGAACGTCTCAAAGACGCCACTGGTGGGAGGCCAATGGCAGCGGGATGGTGATAGGTTGGATTTGAAAATAGTTGGTAATTCTGATCATCCAAGTATCCCAAAAACAGGTAGTCTCAAAACGCTTTAACGAAATTGGCAGTGCCGAGTAGTTGGCACTGCCTTCATTGAATGGAATAGAATGTCGCCGATCTTACAGCTGCGTGGCCTGTCTAAGTCGTTTGGTGCGGTCGTCGTAGCAGATAAATTAAGCTATGAAATGCAATCAGGTGAGGCGCTTGGGATTATTGGTCCAAACGGTGCTGGTAAGACTACAATGTTCAACCTTATTACTGGTACACTGACTCCCGACAAAGGTGATGTAATCTTTCTTAGCAAGGACGTGACCAAGTACTCTGCGGCTCGACGCTGTAGATTAGGGATGGCAAGGAGCTTTCAGGTCCCTCAACCGTTTTCTGGTATGACAGTTTTTGAAAATGCGATGATTGCTGCAACACAGGCGGCGGGACTATCGGGGTGGGTTGCCGAAGATAGTTGCCTTAAAGTTTTGGAACAGACTAATCTTTTGGACAAGGCGAATGTTTTGGCTGGTAGCCTTAACCTGCTTGACCGTAAGAGGTTAGAGCTTACTAGAGCTCTTTGCGCGAAGCCAAAACTATTAATGTTGGATGAAATAGCTGGTGGCCTGACTGAATCTGAATGTATTAGTTTAGTGCATACTATCAAAGACATTCATGCCCAGGGTGTGTCAGTTATATGGATTGAGCATGTTGTGCATGCATTAATGGCAGTTGTAGATAGATTGATTGTAATCGACTTTGGGAAGAAGATAGCGGAAGGTCCCCCAAAAGAAATTATGGCCAGTTCAGAGGTGCAGGAAATTTATTTAGGGATTGAAGTGGATGGATGAACCGTTGCTTCAAATCACTAAGCTAAATGCACACTATAATGATTTTCAAGCTCTTTATCAAATAGATATGAGTCTTAGTGAAGGTGAAGTTTTAGCAATTATTGGATCTAATGGTGCTGGTAAAACTACACTAATGCGTTCAATTTCTGGATTGATGAGCAATGCTTCCACACAACTGAGGTATCGCGGTAGGCCATTCGGTGCTTTGAGGGCCGATCAAGTGGCTGCACTCGGCATAGCCTTAGTTCCGGAAGGTCGGCAGCTGTTCCCCTCTCTTTCCGTAGAAGAAAATTTATTGATTGGTGGACGCTTGGGTCGTAAAGGACCGTGGTCTCTCGAGAATGTTTTTAATCTTTTTCCAATCCTTAAGGAGCGGCGGACATTGCCCTCTACTTCTTTGTCTGGTGGACAACAACAAATGGTCGCAATTGGTCGTGCTCTTATGGCTAACCCTGAATTGATCCTATTTGATGAAATTAGTCTTGGACTTGCCCCCGTTATAATAAAATCAATTTATGAGGCTTTGCCGCACATTGTTGGAGAAGGAATTTCAGCAATGATTGTTGAACAAGATATCAGCAAGGCTCTTTCGGTATCAAATCGCGTGTATTGTATGCAAGAGGGACGCGTCTCCTTGGAAGGAGTATCTCAGAGTATTTCTCGCGAAGATATTAGTCATGCTTATTTTGGGATTACCTGATGGATTGGGTTAATGTGTTAGTGCAGGGCGCGTTATTAGGAGGTCTTTATGCTTTATTTGCAGCGGGACTTTCTTTGATATTTGGTGTGATGCGTTTGGTCAATATCGCACATGGTGATTTAATTATTTTTGCAGCCTACATGGGGCTTACAGTGGTTACGTTTACTGGACTTCATCCACTTTTAGCGTTGGTTTTTGTAATACCTGCAATGGCTATAATTGGCTACGTTCTTCAAATAGGTATACTTAATCATACCCTTGGTGATGACTTGTTGCCACCACTTCTTGTTACGTTTGGCTTGTCTGTTATTTTGCAAAATAGTTTACTAGAAATTTATACTGCTGACCCTCAAAAAATGGATGCTGGCGTACTTGAAACAGCAAGTTTCCCTTTGGGTGAACTACAACTTGGCGTTTTGCCTGTGCTCACATTTGGGATTGCTGTTGTTGTTATCGCAAGTTTGCAGTGGCTTTTTTATCGAACCGCGATAGGCCGCGCTTTTCGAGCAGTTTCTGATGATCAAGACATAGCCCAACTGATGGGTTTAAATAAAAGTCATATTTTTGGACTAGCGATGGCTTTGGCTTTAGCCGTCACAGCGATAGCAGGAATTTTGTTGGGTATTCGAACTAGCTTTGATCCTTCAGTAGGTGGTGGACGTTTGATATTTGGCTTTGAGGCTGTGATTATTGGTGGATTAGGAAACCTTTGGGGCACGCTCGTTGGTGGAGTAATACTTGGTGTTGCACAAACTGTTGGAGCTAAGATCGACCCTGGGTGGCAGGTTTTAGCAGGACATGTGGCATTCTTGTTGGTACTTGCAATTCGGCCGCAAGGACTTTTCCCAAGGATCAGTGGATGAGAGTTACCCGGACATCGCAGGCGGCAAAAATTGCTGCAATCTTGGGTGCTGGGGTTCTAGTTGTGCTTATTATAGCGCCTTGGTGGGCTGGACGCGCAGACATGCGACTAATGGGGGAATTGTTTCTCTATCTGGCTTTAGCAAGCCTTTGGAACTTAATGGCTGGATATGCTGGGTTGGTATCTGTTGGTCAGCAGGCTTATGTTGGGTTTGGTGGCTATATGTTATTTGCTCTTACTATTTTTGCGGGATTTCCACCAATTGTAGCCATTGCTGGTGCTGGGGTATTAGGTGCTCTAATATCAGTGCCTGTTGCTCTTTTGATCTTTCGTCTACGTGGGGCTTACTTCGCAATAGGGACCTGGGTAATTGCAGAAGTATTTCGCCTATCTTTTGCTCAAATATCTGCTTTGGGTGGAGGATCTGGATCTTCTCTACCCGTCAAAATAGTGCGCTCTATGGCAGATGGCCGGTTGGCGAGAGAGGCGTTAAGCTACTGGCTGGCGCTAGGCATCGCTTTTTGTGTTATTGCTGCTGTCTACATGTTCCTGAGGTCGCGGCAAGGCCTTGCTCTGACAGCAATACGCGATAATGAATTAGCTGCTTCTTCGCTCGGAATTGACATTTGGTGGACCAAATTTATTGTCTATGTGGCGGCGTCAGCCCTTACTGCTATGATTGGAGCATTGATCTTTTTACAAAAATTACGAATATCGCCAGATGCTGCATTTTCTGTAAATGACTGGACGGCATTTGTTATTTTTATTGTTGTGATTGGCGGCATTGGAACTATTGAGGGGCCAATAATTGGGACCCTTATTTTCTTTGCATTACGTGAAACACTTGCAGATCTTGGCACAGTCTATTTGATGGTCCTTGGTGTTGTTGCGATACTGATTATGCTTAGAGCTCCAAAAGGAATATGGGGGCTTGTTCGTGCTCGGTTTGATTTACAACTTTTTCCATTGGGGTACCGAGTTGTATCTGATAAAGTTAAAGGAGATTAAATTTGGCTAAACAACGCAAAACGATCATTACCTGCGCTATCACTGGCGCTATTCACACCCCTACCATGTCTGGTGCTTTGCCCTATACGGCTGATGACATTACTTCCCAATCAATTGCTGCGGCTGAAGCAGGGGCTTCTATACTCCACCTACACGCGCGACGTGAGCATGACGGTGGTGTTTCAGTTGAACCTTCTGATTTCGCAGCATTCCTGCCAAGGATCAAACAAGCAACTGATGCAGTTGTTAATATTTCAACCGGTGGAAGTCTGACTTTATCAATCAAAGACAGAGTGAAGCCTGCAACCACATTTTCTCCAGAGATGTGTAGCTTGAATATGGGTTCAATGAATTTTGCATTTCATCCATTGGCCAAACGGTATGATCAATGGAAATTTGATTGGGAAAAAGATTATGTAGAAGGCTCAGAAGGTAATATCTTTCGTAATACATTTCGCGATATTCGTGAGGCGGCAGAAACGCTGGCTCCGCATGATATTAAGTTTGAGCATGAGTGCTATGATGTTGGTCACCTGTATAATTTGAAATTCTGTATGGATACGGGTTTGTTCAAGGCACCAGTTTTTATTCAATTTATATTTGGTATTTTGGGAGGCATTGGTGCTGATATTGATAATCTAATTTTTATGAAACGCACTGCTGACCGCTTGTTTGGTGATGACTATCGATGGTCTGTGCTAGGGGCTGGTGGATCACAAATTCCCTTTGCCACGACAGCTAGCCAAATGGGTGGAAATGTAAGGGTTGGACTTGAAGATAGTTTACTTATTTCCCGTGGTGAATTAGCAAAAAATAATGCACAGCAGGTTTCAAAAATTCGCAGAATTGTTGAAGAATTGGGGAATGAGATAGCTACGCCAGATGAAGCCAGGAAAATACTAGCTCTCAAAGGTGGTGATAGGGTGAATTTTTAAAATGAACGCTTTATGGATAATGGTAGATCAAATGCGCTGGGATTATCTCAGCTGCTATGGTGCTACACATATTGAGACGCCTAACATTGATTGGCTGGCATCTCGCGGGGTAACTTTTAATAAAGCTTACGTGCAGTCGCCTATTTGTGGACCGTCGCGAATGAGTTTTTATACAGGTAGATATACGAGAAGCCATGGAGCTACGTGGAATGGTTTTCCTTTGCGTGTTGGTGAGCCCACCTTAGGTGATCATTTGCGAGAGCAGGGGGTAAGTTGCACTCTTGTCGGTAAAACTCACATGGCGCCTGATAAAGATGGTATGGCGCGGCTAGGTATTGACCCAAAAAGTACTGTTGGACAAAGAGCCAGTGAAGGTGGCTTTGATGTTTTTATTAGGGATGATGGAAACAATAACTCTGATTACCCGACTCGTCACTCAGAGGATTATGATAAATATCTGCGTGAGCATGGAATGGATGGTGATAACCCATGGGAAGAATGGGCTAATACTGGTCAATGTCCGGATGGCTCCCTGTGTTCGGGTTGGATGTTAGAAAATTCGAAATACCCAGCGCGTGTTCCCAAAGAACATTCTGAAACTGCATGGCTTACAACTCGTGGTATTGATTTTATGGAGGCCCAAGGTGATGATCCTTGGCTCTGTCACCTGAGTTATATAAAGCCACATTGGCCATATTTGGCACCAGCTCCTTATCACAATATGTATTCTGCTTCTGATCTTCCACCGGTTAACCGTTCTGAAGATGAGTTATTGTCAGATCATCCGTTGATGCAAGAATGGACTAGAATGCGGGTAAGTAAAAGTTTTTCTCGTGATAAAGTTCGTGATGTAGTTGGACCCGCCTATATGGGGTTAATTAAAGAATTGGACGACCAGCTAGGTAGACTGTTTGAATATCTCGAAGAGAGTGGCCAAATGGATGACACCATGATCGTGTTTTGCTCTGATCATGGAGATAATCTTGGAGATCATTGGTTGGGTGAAAAAGACTTGTTCTATGATTGCTCTGCGCGAGTTCCTTTGATTGTTTATGACCCACGTGCTGAGGCCAATTGTACGCGGGGAACTGTTACTGACAAATTAGTTGAAGGTATTGATTTGCTGCCAACTTTTCTGGATGCTTTTGGTAGTCCTCCAATACCTCATATTTTGGAAGGACTGTCACTACAACCAATTCTGCATGGCTCCAAATGTGAGTGGCGCAGTTTTTGCGTCAGTGAGTATGACTATTCTACCCGTGACGCACGGCGTGCAGTGGGTGTTGATCAAAAAGATGCTCGGCTAGTAATGATTTTTGATGGCCGTTGGAAACTTACTCATGTTGAAAATATGCGGCCAATGCTGTTTGATCTCGATGTTGATCCACATGAATTAAACGACCTTGGCAATAACCCGGATTATAAGGATCAAATTTCCCGTTTGCGCGAGCTTCATTTTGAGTGGGCACGGCGTCATCATAATAGAATTACGCGACCAGCGGACGTCGTTGAAAAGATGACCGATGCTAAAGAACCGCCAGGTGTTATTATAGGTTACTGGAACCAAGAAGAACTCAAGCCTTCTGGGCGTAAATTGCCTAACCATTTAGAGAAATAATAGGTAAGGTAGTCCAATATATAATTAAAAATTAAAGTCCGTCCATTGCGATTACGTTTTGTTCGTAAATATCTAGTAGCCACTCAATTCCTTGCTCTTCTCTTAGCTTCCAACCCTCGGGAGCATTATATTTATTGTGAGCTCGAAGTTGAAAAACAAAATTCTTAAATCTCCTTATACTAGCCTGGTGGGTTGTAGCCTGTTCTTTAGCATCTAAAGCAGAACCAAACAGGGTTTTGATCTTCCGCTTTCTACCCCTCTGGGTAAAATTTAAACTATTAAACATATAAGATTCTACGATATCCATATGGTTAGAACTTTCAAAAGTTGCTAAAAAATATAGCATATCTTGGGAAACGCCTACCAGTTTTTCACTGGACGCATCAGAGTATTTTTCTGATAACGACTTTGAATATTTATTAGCAAATGCCTGCAGTGGAATAGTGCTATTTACAAAACGTATAGTGATATAGGCACAGGTACATCCAAGAACCCAATCAGGCATAAATCTTGTGACCATTTTTTAAGCTTCCTTCAATTAGATAGCTTTTTTAAACTATCCAGTTGCCCCATTAGGTTTAGGAAATATTTAAGATCGATTATGTCGGCCGCTCTATCTGGCTTTTGAATTAGAACATAAGTTATTTCAAAATCAGATCTAACACGGTCAGATGTCATTATAGTTTCTATTGCACGGTCGAGAATACTTGGACCAAACTTTTCTAAAGCCAATATTACATCTTTTTACGCAGCTATGCCTACAACCTCACTATTTCGGACTTTAAGTACCACGGCATCTTGAAAAATAATAGATTTATTTTAAGATTTTAAAGCTTAAAATCCATCTATTGGGCGTATGTTTTGTTCGTAAATGTCTTGTAGCCACTCAATTCCTTGCTCTTCTCTTAAGTTCCAACCCTGGGGCGCATTATATCTAATGTCGGCTCGAAGTTGGAAAACAAAATTCTTAAACCTCCTTATACTAGTCTGGTGAGTGGTAGCCTGTTTTTGAGCGTCTAAAGCAGAACCAAACAGGGTTTTGATCTTCCGCTTTTTACCCCTTTGGGTAAAATTTAAACTATTAAACATATAAGATTCTACAATAGCCATATGGTTAGAACTTTCAAAAGTTGCAAGAAAATACAGCATATCTTGGGAAATTCCTATCAGTTTTTTACTCGAGGCATCAGCGTATTTTTCTGACAACGACTTTGAATATTTATTAGTGAATGCCTGCAGTGGAATAGTGCCATTTACAAAACGTAAAGATATGTATGCACAGGTAAATCCAAGGACCCATTCAGGCATAAATCTTGTTGCCATTTTCTAATTATCCTTCAATTAGATGGATACTCTGAATTAGGCGATTGGCCCATCAGGTGTAGGAAGTCACTAAGATCAATTATGTCGGCTGGTCTATCTGGATTTTGAATTAGAGCACAAGACATGTTATTTTTGACCATGCTATCATGGACTTCGTTCACATCATCAGTTGATTGAAAATAAAACTTTTTTGGTAGATGCTGTAGTATAAGTTGTTTCAGCTTCCGGTTTTCTTCAAGAATTTCAACAGTTTTACCTTCGGCAATTTCTAGAGCTTGGACAATACCTTTAAATTTTTCATTTTCAAAAATAGGTATATTTCGAAAATTTCCATCTATCATTTTCTGTAAGGCCGTTTCACAAGTCGTTTCCATATCAGCTCTAACAGGGTCAGATGTCATGATCGTTTCTATTGCATGGTCGAGAATACTTGGACCAAACTTTTCTAAAGCCAATATCACATCTTTTTCCGTAGCTATGCCTATAATGTTACCATTTTCGACTGTAATTACTACTGCATTATTAGGATCTTTAGCCATCAATGATAACGCTTCAGTGATCGTAGATTTTCTGTCGATTGAGGAGCCCTCTTCAGTATCAACTATAACATGTTTTATTTTAAGGTCTTTAAGAAGTTGAAGTTCTGAAATCTGCATGTGTGGCTCTCTCATTTGGTGGCGCCTAGGACTATTAATGTGAATTACTTTAAATACTGGGACAAGCTTGTAACAATCAGTCAGGCTTAGCAACAAATATACATAATGCTTGAAATTTATAAAAACTTAACTTTTTTGCAAGTTCTAGGTATTTTATAATTTACGTTAACTTTTCAAAAGTGATTAAAACTTCACCAATATTAATTCCATATTTTGATAGATAAGCTCGATTGAACAACCTTTTATCATCCAACAACCACATCCAATCATCAAAGTTTACGAGTAATGTATTCTCTCCAAATGGTACTTTTAGGCTATATCTAAAATTGAAGGTATCGCCGGATTCTTTTCCTATGGCATCTCCAACCACCCCTGGAGCTGTTCCAGTCCATAAATCTTCACTTGTTTTCTTGAGCTTCCAAATACGGATTTCAGTGCTCTGATCTGCATATTTAAAATTTTCAACAAGTGTTAAGGTTTCACCGTCCCAAGTTCCTTCAATATCTACTTTAAATCTGCTCTTAACTTTCCCAAACCTATCTTGGAACTGACCATAAGCCACTGTTTTTCCGTTAAAAAAATCTTCAATATTAAGTTCTAATTTTGACAGACTTGCATCATTTAATGAAGGTCCCTGAGAACAAGCTGTTAAAAATAATAATATTGCTACAATAGTCAATCTGAACATGGATAAGTCTCCTTAGCAAAATATACCATAATTTCAAATTTTTGGTATAGGCGACCCTTTATTACTGTAAAAAATGAAAAGGGTTTTAATAAAGTTATCTATGACAATATTTATGTTCCTAGTATAGATATTTTTCTATTAGATTTAGACACCGATATTCTGAATTGAAGAAATAAGTGGGGGTAGCATTGTGAGTGCTAAAACAGTTATTGTTGTCGGAGCGGGTATTTGTGGTGTGTCCACTGCTATCTACCTAAACCGTATGGGCTATAAAGTTTCACTAATTGATAAGGGTAAGCCTGGAATGGGCGCTTCTTATGGGAACTCAGGGTTTTTAGCGCAATGGGCTGTAGATCCAGTGGCATCTCCAGATCTTTGGCGTATAGGTCCAAAGTACCTCGCCAATAAAAACAGCGCCCTTTTTATAAAGTGGGGATATATGCCGAGGATGTTTCCGTGGTTAATTAGGTTTTTGAGTAATGCAACTGATAAAGGTGCGCGTCATGTGGTAAGATCTTTGGGCCCGCTCTTGTCAGATGCTGTAGATCAACACAAAAGCTTAGTTCAAAATACGCCACTTGATGGTTGGGTGCGCGATAGCAAGATCAGTTTTGTTTATAGAGATAAGATGCACTTTGATTCTGACACATATAGCTGGAAGATGAAAAAAACAGCTGGGCTTATACCTAAAGTTGTCACAGGTGAGGCTGTCCGAGAAGAAGAACCAATTTTAGGAAAAGATTACCGTTACTTAGCCGTTCTTGAGGGCCAAGGTCACATAACGGATCCCGGTCAATATGTGGCTAAATTGGCTGATCATTTTACAAGCCTTGGTGGTCGAGTTATCAGTGCTGAGGTCCATGATTTACAAAAAAATACAGATGGCAGAATTTCTGGTATTAGTACTGACATAGGCACTATGCCATGTGACTTTGCGGTGATTACCGCAGGCATTTGGTCTAAGGGGTTGACTAAAAAACTTGGCTTGAAAATTCCCCTTGAGGCAGAGCGTGGTTATCATGTAATTTTCGAAAATCCATCTGTATTGCCGCGCAATCCTCTCTTGATGGTCGATGGAAAATTTGGTGTAAATTCTATGGATATGGGATTACGCTGCGCTGGCACCGTAGAGCTAGGTGATCATAAATCTGGACCAAGTGTCGCTCCAATAAAATTAATAAAAAACCATGCACGCCAGGCATTTCCAAAACTAACTTTTTCAGGGACTCAAGAATGGATGGGTTTTAGGCCGTCTACGCCTGATAGTCTGCCGGTAATTGGCGAGGTTGAAAATAGTGGTATTTTTGTGGGCTTTGGCCATCAGCATGTTGGGTTAACTGCGGGGCCTAAAACTGGATACTTGCTTTCACAAATGGTTGCAGGCCAAAATCCAAATATGGACCTATTGGCGTTTAACCCGTCTCGCTTCTCTTTATAAATAAGTATAATTAAAACGTAGTATTAATGATATACCTTTAAGCATTATTAATTACAATTCTCCACGCAGATGCCAAAGTTCAGGGAACAACTCGACGTCTAGCATTTTTCGTAAGTACTTGACCCCAGAAGTCCCTCCAGTGCCCCGCTTGAACCCAATTACTCGTTCAACAGTAGTGACGTGATTGAAGCGCCAGCGACGAAAATAATCTTCAAGGTCCATTAGTTTTTCGGCAAGTTCATAGAGGCTCCAATGATTTTCAACATCTTGGTAAACAATTTTCCACCTTGATTGGATAGCGGCTCTGGCTTCATGTGGCGTATTGAGTTGGGGAGATGGCATATCCTCAGTTGTTCCATCCAGAGTATTAAATAAAAACCGTATCACTTCATCATAAAAGCTAGGTCGTAATAACTCTGTTTGAAGCATCTTCTGAATATCTGGAACATAGGCATGTGGCTTTATCATAGCTGGGTTACGATTGCCTAAAATAAATTCAACCATCCTGTACTGGTAGGATTGAAATCCTGAAGATGGCCCCAGAGCATCTCTGAAATGTGTATAATCTGCGGGTGTCATTGTTCGCAATACATCCCATTGATTGTTCAGTTGCTCAAAAATACGGCTTACGCGTGATAGCATTTTCAACATATTCGCCATACTACCAGTTTCGAGCGCAGTCCGGGCTGCCAGCATTTCATGTAATATTTGCTTTAACCAAAGTTCTGAAGTCTGATGCTGAATTATAAATAGCATTTCGTCATGCGCATCAGTTAAGCAATTTTGCTGATCGAGAACCGTATCAATATTAAGATAGTCACCGTAAGACATTGCTGCCCTGAAATCAGTTTTGGCACCCTCAGTGCTTGGATCAAATGGTTTTTTGCTCATAATACCTTTTTCATTTTGATTTGCTTAATGGAATATTTTTATTAATTAGACAAAATAATGGTTTGCGTAACTTGATTATCAACGCTTAAATTCTTTTCCCTACAACACTTTTTAGTAATAATTACTAGCTTGAATTTAATTAACTAGGTTTGTACTTTTAAATTTTTCCATAAGGTATGGTCCGGATACTATATTTTCTTTTTTTCCTAGACCTTTTATTGGTGCAATTACTGCATCCCAGTCTGGTTGGTGAAAATATGCAAGGCTCTGGCGAGCTGGCTGATTGGGTTCAGCTACAACCCTGTGTAAAGTTGAAACCCATCGATTAGATGTCCAAAGTGCCATAAGATCTCCTATATTAATAATAAAACAGCCATCCACAGTGGGAACAGTAACCCACTTGTTTCTATTAAATATTTGAAGTCCTGTTGTGCCTGGCTGTGGGAGAAGTATTGTCAACGAGCCATAATCTGTGTGCGCACCAGCGCGTTGTTGACCAATCTCTGCAGCATCAATAGTGGCAGGATAAAATAATGCTCTTAGCGCAGAAATGGGTTGCGTTATGTATGGCTTAAAAAAGGCATTATCTAGGTCTAATGCTTCGGCAAATGCTGCCATCAAACGTTCAGCAAGCTGCTCCATTTCTGCATAATAAGCTCGCCAGGATTTTTGAAAACCTGCAATTTCTGGCCAAAGAGTTGGTTGATAACAGAATTTGTACGCTCTTTGATCTAATATTCCCAATGGCACATTAAGAGGACCACCATTAAAACTCTCCTTTAAGTCTGGTGGTGTTTTTTTACCTTTAGATGCCGCAAGCGCTTCTTGGTTTGGACTGATCCAACCATATGGGTAGCCTGAATATGGTACTGCAACTTTTTGTTTGGCTTCCTCATCACTTGCAAAAAATGAGGCCACTGAATCCCATTGTTCATTTATTATTGAGGAGGATATGCCGTGCCCAGACAAAAAAAGAAAACCGGAACTCTGACATATGAGGTCTAATTCTTGTGCTTTAAATTTGCGTTTTGGGCCGCTGGACTGTTCAAACTCTTGTAAATTAAAACTTGTAAATTCCATATTTATCACTTTTATCTATAGACTTTTAGTTAGCATTTTTTAAAAAAATAACTTTAGTTATCTACACTAATTTCAGATTTTTTTATCTGTTAATTTATATATAAGAATGGTGCATGTGACGTCTTAAGTCAAAAATTTTATGATTACTTTATTTGATCTTCATTGATCTGCCAACTATAATTAGCTTATTGAGATTTTTGTCCTGGATAAGAAAACTTATTGTCGCAACTGAACTTTCAGATTAAATATATTTAGCGTCGCTATAGTATACGGACGTTTCATAGATAGGATTAGATTAATGCATGTTTACCTAGCAGGAGAAATTCATACTGATTGGCGAGATCATATTGTCAAAAAATGTTCTGATTTAGGCATTACTTTTTATACTCCGGTCACTGATCATCCCGCAAGTGATGATTGTGGAGTTAGAATTTTAGGAGTGGAGAATAATAAGTTTTGGCATGATCATAAAAGTGCAAAATTGAATTCCATTAGAACACGCAATGCGATAGAGAAGGCCGATGTTGTTGTTGTAAGGTTTGGGGATAAATACAAACAATGGAATGCTGCCTTTGATGCTGGGTTTGCATCTGCGTTGGGAAAATCGTTAATTATTCTACACAGTTCGGAGCATCAACATGCTTTAAAGGAAATTGATGCGGCAGCGTTGGTAGTAGCCAAGAGCCCCGGGGAGGTTTCAGAAGCGTTGAGATATGTTGTGACTGGAACTTTGCCACAAGACAGCTGATTATTTTTTAGGTTTAAGGGCTAGCTTAATATTTTTTGGAAGTTTTGGAAGTTAATGTGGTGGATAGCATTTGCTCTGGGCCTTTAACAAAAGCTGAATATGCACCCTTGAGACTTATCACAACATAATGCTGTGCCATGAATATAGCTGGCACAGTCAATACGATAATTACTGTTCCAAACAGCACTCCGTAGCCAATTGAAACTGCTAACGGTATTAAGAACTGGGCCTGTAAGGATGTTTCCATAATTAGTGGATAAACCCCCAAAAATGTTGTGAGAGAAGTAAGTAAAATTGGCCTAAAACGCTGTTTAGTTCCAAGCACTACGGCTTCTCGCACATCCATACCCTCGTTTATATGTTCATTAAAAACATCTACCATTACCAACGAGTTATTGATCACTACGCCCGCCAGGCCAATGATCCCAAAAACTGAAAGAATAGTTAGTGGAATACCCATAATAAAGTGTCCAGTTACTGCACCAATTAAGCCTAAAGGAATTGCAGACATAACAACTATAGGTTGAATGTAGGAACGAAAAACTAAAGCTAAAAGGGCAAAAATGATAAACAACGCAATTCCTAAAGCTTGACTCAATGCCGCCTGCGCATCTCCTTGCTGCCGCTGTTCTCCGCCAGACGATATTAATAAATCGTTATATTTTTCCATTAATGCCGGAAGTACGCTATTCTCAATCAACGCGTTAATTTCAGAACTAGTTGCGACAGCAATATCAAGTTCTGCTGTGAGTGTTGTAACTTGCCGTCCATTACGGCGGAGAATTTGTGCTGGAGACTGTCCCTCCTCGATCTTAGCGACAACGCCAAGTGGAATTTGGTCACCATTAGGCGTAGTTATCCAGGTGGACATTAAATCTGACAGACTATTTCTCTCAATTTTGGGATAGCGAACCATAACCGCTACATTATCTCCACCGCGTTGAACACTAGTTGCTTCAAGGCCAAAAAATCCAGCTCTTGTCTGGTTTGCAAGGTCGGAAAGGGTTATCCCATAAAGACGAGCCTCTTCGCGCAAGGCTAACCTGTATTCCATACGACCAGCTGAATCATCATCTTGAATTGAGAACAGACCAGGGATTTGTCTCAAACCTTCTCTTAATTCTGCAACTATTGGTGAAATATCCTGCCCATCTGGGAGCGAAAGTTCGATTGCAACTGCGTCACCAGCACCGATTAATTCGGCTGACACTGTTAATGATTTGACAGATGCGACCAATCCAATTTCAGCTCGCCATGCCGCTTCGAAAGCGGTGGTTTCCCAATCTCGGATTGTTGGATCAGTGATTTTGACAACAACATTTGCGAGTGTTGCACCACCGGCTGTTGTGCCGCCACTGGGCCCTCCTGCCGCCTTACCTTGACCTACCACAACGTTCATTCCAACAATAACTGCTGGTGCGTTGTTAGGTAATTTCTCTTGCAGAATATCGCCAGCACGATTTGCCGCTTCACGTATATCCTCAGCTATTTGCTGCGTCATTGCAAAGGTGGTTCCGTCATTCATTTCGATGCTTGCGGTTACAAAGTCTCCGTCAATTGATGGAAAAAAGTTAAATTTTACATAGCCATGCGTTAAAAGGCCCACCGTTAATATCATTAGTGAAATTGAAAAAGCAATTGGAATTAAAATTGCGAAACCTTTTGTTGTGAACCGAAGCACGGCATCTAATGGTACTTTTATAAACCACTGTAATACTGCGTCTACAATTGAACGAATGAAGTTTAGAAATTTAAATACAAAACTTGGTCGGTGGATTGGAGAAACGTTTAGATTTGAGAGGTTCCTCGGTAGTATTACAAGCGCTTGCACCAAAGAAAGGCTCAAAACGACCATTACCACAACTGGAATATCAGTCAAAAACTTCCCTAATACTCCAGGCAATTGAGTGAGTGGCCAAAACGCAACAATTGTGGTCAAAGCAGAAAAAATAACTGGAATGGCTATACGCTGTGTTCCTTTTACCGCCGCCTGAATGGCGGGAACACCTTTTTCATTATTTGAATAGATATTTTCACTAACTACAATTGCATTATCAACAACTATTCCAATTGCCAGAATAAACCCAAAAAGAGAAATCATATTAATCGACATGCCAAGCAAGCCCATTATGGCAAAAGTTGCAGTGAAAGAAACGCCAATTCCGACTGCCGACCAGAATGCTAACCTGATATCAAGAAAAAGGGCTAAACATAAAACCACCAAGGTCAAACCGATTGCAGCATTGTTGACTAGAAGGTCAATTCGATCTTGCAAGTTGGTGGCTTCATTTTGCCAGACTGTGACATCAATTCCATCTTGCAAGCTAGGTCTAAATTTAAGATCAAGATAATTTATGGCTTCATTTACAATTTCTAAAACCTGCTCATTACCGACTCGAAAAACTTTTATGGAAACGGCAGTCTCGCCATTGAAGTTTGCCGATAAATCGGTGGTTGCAAAACCATCAATCACCTTAGCAATGTCCCGAAGATACACGCGCCCACCATCTGGGTTGGTTTTAATGATAATATTCTCAAAATCGCTTTGGGTATAATTCCGACCAGTTGTTCTAATTGGGATTGCGACGGTGTTTGTTTCGATTGACCCACCGGGCAATTCAAGTGAGTTTTGCTTAATTATGCGCGCAACCTCTGCCATTGTGATCCCATAGGCACGGAGCGTATCACGAGACACTTCAATTGATACTTCGTAGTCTCGTGTACTTCCAATCTCAACGTATGAAATTGATTTTAGTGCACTTAACTCATCCTTAAGACGTTCAGCCTCCTCCTTCAGAATAGTCTCAGTAGTGTTTCCGTGTAGAGCAATTTCAAGTACTCTAGAATTGTTATTTGCTTGAATAACTGTTGGTTCATTTGCGTCTATTGGGAACACATTAATTCTATCTATCTCAGTTTTTATCTGATCCAACTTTGCTGAAATGTCCTCGCCACGTAGGAATGATATGTTCACACCGCCCCGACCTTCACCAATGCTCGCAGTGATATTGTCAATTCCATCAATTCCAGAAAGCTGGTCCTCTATTGGTCGAATGATGCTGTCTTGTATTTCAATAGGTGAGGCGCCAGGATAGGACACAGAGACGCTGACAGCATCTAACGTAAAATCTGGAAATGTTTTCTGTGGCATTTGAAAGGCGGACAGTATGCCCAGAACTAAAACAAATACTGTAAGCAAATTTGATGCTACGGGATGTTCTGCCATCCATTTTATGACATTATTCATTTAAATTTAACTCTAGTATTTCGACCGCAGGGGACTCTTTTTTATATTTGCTCTGAACGTCTCTTAGCGGCATCCCGTTTTGGGGTATTGAAAGGGCGGTTGTTATAAGCTTCGAATTTGCAGGAAAATCTGTAATTTTTACATAAGAGATTTCGCCGTCTACATGTACCAAATCAGCTGTAATAATGTTGAGGACAGGTTCATCTCTGTCTGATTGGTCAAAAAGCCAAAGTTTATCTCCGCCCCTCAAAGCTGTTGAGGGGATTGGGTATGTTGCCTTAGGTTCAGTGCCTTTTATTACTACCTTCGCGAAAGAATTTATCAGAGCGGGTGGGGCACCAGACACTAACGTATTTTCATCGGGCGCTCCATCTATTGTAAGTTCGTCTAACTCAACAGTCAGGGTCAGTGTCCTTGTTCGAGGATCAAGCGCAGGGGCTACTCTGGATACATGAGCATTCCATGTAAAAATCTTGCCGGCAAATTTTACTTTCACGTTAGCTGATGGGAAAGTTCCAGCAAATAAACCTGGTATTAGCGCTGCGTCCACCTCGCGAATGGGCACATCAATTTCCATGCGATCTTGGGTGAAAATTTCAGCAATTGCCTGACCACCGTTTACCACAGTCCCAATTTCTACTGATTTGTTCAAAACGGCGCCATCAAATGGAGCTGTTACAATTTTTCTATCCAAAGCGACTTCAGCGGAGTTTTGTGCCGCTTTTAAACTATTAAGAGTGGCTGACAGCTCTTCTCGTTGGCTGCGCACTTGGTCTAACGCTGCCTGGCTACTTGTACCGCTTTTCCTTAGGGATTCTGTTCGTGCTAAAAGGATTTCATTAAGGTCCAATCGGGCCTGAGTACCTTCAATATTGGCTAAAGTTTGGTTTAATGTAGCTCGTTCGGTATTATTATCTAATGTAACGAGAACATCACCATGCTTAAATGTTCCTCGTTCCGGGATGGATGAATGTAGGTTTGTAACTTGTCCACCAACTTGACTGGCCAAATTTGCGATGCGGAAGGGTTTTATAAATCCCTCCCCACGAATGGGCAGCGCCCCATCAATTATTTTTAATTCAATAGTTTCAACTAAAGTTATCGGCCGTTCTATTGGTGCTGCTTCCACAACTTCTCTATTTTCGCCCAGATATCTAAATCCAGTTATTCCACCAAAAACAACGACACCAGCGATAGCTATCCAGAACAACTCTCGTAGTCCAATTTTAATATAACTTAAATAATTATTCATTTTACCCACATTTTTTTATTTGTCGCTGAAGCAGCGATTGCAATTAATAGATATTTTCGTTGATTTGGAAGTGACAGTTAAATAGCTACTATGTTTTATTACTTTTACGGCGCAATTACTCGAATAGATCACATGTACTCGAATAGATCACATGATAACTGCCTAAAACCCCAAAAGGTTCAAAAATTGTTAATAAGTTTAAACTGAGATTATTTTAGCATCAACTTCAAAAACTTATGATAAATTAATTTAATGATGTGGGGAGTAATGGCCCAAATTCTTTGCCATAAAGCCAGTCATAGCGCTTTTGAAGTAAAATTGGTGTATACCTCCCCACAAACCAAATTGGTGCATAGTTAATAAATTGCGTCCAGGCATTTGACTTGTGAAATAGGTTCAAGTTTTTGGCAGAAATTTTTTGAACTTGAGTTGTTCGTTTAATACGTTTTTGAAAATATTCGCCGCACGCAGTTGGTATTTGAGTAGCACTAGAACTCGCCAATGTCTGTGCCAAAATATACGCATCTTCTATTGATTGGACAGCACCTTGTGCCATTGAGGGGAGCATCGGGTGTGCCGCATCGCCCAGTAATACTACGTGACCCTGGTGCCAGTGGGGTAGTGGTGCCCGATCAAATAAAGCCCACTTGTGAAGGCTCTCAGCTTTTTTTAACAGATTGGTGATAGTTGGGTTCCAGTCTTTAAAATCGGACAGTGCATCAGCTTTCTTCCCTTCAATGTGCCATCCTTCTTGCTGCCAATCAGAATGTTCTAAAATGCCCACAAAATTTACTGCTTTACCGCTCCGCACGCGTGTGGTCACCGCATGTTTATGTCGACCAGTCCAGATGCAACCTGTTGGTGGTGGCGCAAGAGCCCCAAGGCTCTCTACCGGCACAATGGCTCTCCAAGCAACATTTCCAGTGAAGCGGGCTGCTTCAGGGCCAAACATTTGGTTTCGTATGGCTGAGTGAATTCCATCAGCCCCAATTACTAAATCTGCCTGATATGTCTTGCCATTCTGTAAACTAATACTGGCTGCATCACGCATGTTATCGAAAGATATTACTTTACTGTCGGTCTTGATAGAGTTTGGTGACAATTCGGCTAATCTTGCAGTTAGTCCAGCAATTAAATCTGCGCGATGAATTTGAATGTATCGTGCGCCCCACCGACCTAAGGCAACATATTTCATTGGAACTTGAACTAGCTTATTGCCAGATTTCCCCAAACGAATTTCAATAATCTCTGGTTCAAATAAGCTTTCTTCGAGTAGGGGCATTACGCCAATTTTTTGGAGAACCTTTACACCGTTAGGGCTGATTTGGATGCCTGCCCCAATTTCTGAAATTAATGGTGCCGTCTCAAAAATCTGCACGTCCCAACCGATTTCACGCAAACAAATAGCTGCGGTCAAACCACCTATACCGCCACCAACGATTATAGCTTTGCGGTTCATGGGATCATTCCTTCGCGCTTCGCGCTAAATTTTGAAATATTTGTTTAATGATTGTATTTGTGACTTTTCTTGCATTTAATTATCACAAGTTAGCTTATTTACTGTATTTGTAATTAATATATTAAAATTGTTAAGAGGTTTTTACCTTTTGTAATCTTTTGAACAAAGACGATGTGTCCCAGCGGCCACCACCCATATTTTGAACGTCTTTATAAAACTGATCAACAATAGCTGTTACTGGAAGGCTGGCGCCATTTTCATCAGCTGTTTTAAGGCAAATATCTAAATCCTTACGCATCCAATCTACAGCAAACCCGTGCTCAAAATGGTCTTCTAACATGGTTTTGTAACGGTTTGTCATTTGCCAACTACCTGCCGCACCTTGGCTTATAACTTCAATCACAGAGGCGCCATCTAACCCTGCATGGTCTGCAAAATGTAGCGCCTCAGAAAGCCCTTGAACCAATCCAGCGATTGCAATTTGATTACACATTTTGGTCAACTGGCCAGCTCCATTTGGGCCAATTCTTCGACATAATTTTGAGTACACACTGATCACTGGCTCTACCCAATCATAGACCGCCTGATCTCCACCACACATAATAGACAAAGCACCATTTTCTGCACCGGCTTGTCCCCCGGAAACAGGTGCATCTATGAAAGCAACACCTTGTGTTTTTGCAATCTCATACAACTCGTGTGTTACCGCCGACGAGACGGTTGTGTGATCTACAAATTTGCTGCCATCAGACATTGCGTTAAATGCACCGTCTGGTCCCAGGCAGACTGCCCTAAGGTCATCATCATTTCCAACGCAGGCCATTACAACGTCTGCTCCGGTAGCTGCTTCAGCTGGAGTTTTGCCCAAAGAGCCGCCATATTCATTTACCCAGTTAATGGATTTCGAATTTGTTCGATTATATACTGTTACGTGGTAACCGGCTTTCTTTAGGTGGCCTGCCATTGGGTAGCCCATGACCCCCAAGCCTAAAAAAGCAATCTTTGTAGTCTTTTTATTTAGAGATGTCATTTTTAATAGCCTTAGTTTCCCCCTGTTAAGGGCATGATATTTAAAAAAAGAATAAGGTCCCATTTGACGCGTCTACCGGGTAGTCTACATGTGTTTAATTCAAATTAGTTACTTTTAGTATGCCTCGTCCAATTTTTATTTGGCTAAAAGGTATAACGCGATAAATTTTAGTATTTGTTAGGTCCAAAATAAATTTATGCGCCTATACTATCTTTTAACTCATTATTTTTTGTATATGAGTGAACAGGCTACACCGTTGCTGGCTGGTTCTGAGTTTCTTTAGTGTCCTAATTTTGATGGGTGATTAATTGAAGCGTAATAATTGATCATTATGTTTGCCTTGTGTCTAAACAGTTTAGGTAAACAAAATAACAAGAGGATTAAACATGGCGAAGTATACTAAAAATCCAGATATCATTGCTAGTCTCTCGTCAGAAGAGTTTTACGTTACACAAGAAAGTGGTACGGAGCGCCCTGGTTCAGGCAAATTATTAGATAATAAAGAGCCTGGATTATATGTTGACATTGTTTCTGGTGAGCCATTATTTGCGTCATCTGATAAATATGAAAGTGGTTGCGGTTGGCCGAGTTTTACGCGGCCGATTGAAAGCCAAAATGTTAGTGAATTGAGAGACGCCTCTTTGGGAATGGCTAGGACAGAGGTTCGTTCGAAGCACGGTGATAGCCACCTTGGCCATGTGTTTCCTGATGGTCCGCGTGACAGGGGTGGATTGCGCTATTGCATTAATTCAGCATCGCTACGCTTTATACATCGTGATGACATGGATCTGGAAGGTTATGGGATATTTCTTGACCAAATAAAATAATAGTCCTTTTAAAGAACTCTAAGATTTTAGCAAAGTGCTTGTATTTAATCTATGCTTCTAATTGATCCCCAAATTAATAATTAATCAAATTCTAATTAATGTATTTTTGAACGACTTAGATCATATAATTTCAATAATTGTAGTTCTGATGAAGATAAACCGTATGGATTTTGCTCAAATTTTTTTTTAAGAGCTAAAACTAGCCATATCGTTTTTATGTTATCCTTGTCTGTCATATGAATATAAACGTCAGTTTTTGGTAAATTATTAGGTGCACTGCTTAGGTTGTATCGGATCTAGGTTTTTGATGAATGATAATTGCTTATTTAAAAGTCGGCGTTTCTGAATGTTTAATGCGAAATATTTATAATGGTGTTACGATTTTCATGGATAAAATTTGATAGTTGATATAATTCAAAATCCACATTTTTTATATTTGCTCACGATACATATTTCTGCCATTTCTGCAGCCACAGTTAATTCAGCCGGTGTCATTTTCTTCTCTAGTTTCCCTTTGTTTTCTTTGGCTGTATCACTACCATTTATAGTCCCAAGACTATACCATAGATAGGCTAAAACATTATTTTTTATAACGCCATTACCAGCCTCGTACATATCGCCAATATTGGTCTGAGCAGTAGCATTGCCAAGTTCTGCTTGCTTCCTCCACTCGCTTAATGCGGTGCTAAAGTCATTAAGCATGTAAGCTATAAAACCTTTGTCTAATGCTTGTGCTTCAAATCCTATTGTAGCCAATGGGACGGTAATCATCAGATTAAGAAAAAATGATTTAATCATCTAATTTCAAGTTCTGCTTCTATTTCGATTGAAAGGTTCATGGGAAGGCTTTTAACTCCAATCGCTGAGCGAGAGTGACGCCCTATATCCTGTCCAAATAATTTAATGATTAAGTCACTGAAGCCATTTATAACTAGGTGTTGTTCTTTATAGTCAGTAGCAGAATTAACCATGCCAAACACCCGGCTCCATCCGGTAATGTTAGATAAAGCGCCAATTTCTTGTTTGAGGTTAGACAACACCGATAATGCAATAGCCTGCGCGGCAGTTTGGGCTTGTTCAGTTGTTAGATCTTTGCCTACAACACCGTAGGGCCCGTCAATTTCACCCTTTTCAGATTGTCTGGGGTGACCAGATGTAAATACTCGCTTTCCCCTCACGTTCACAAACGCAAAGGGCAGGTGGAAATCTGGTGATAATTTTATAGGGTTAGGGAGCAACAAGCCTAAGTCAGCTAATTTTTCCTCAGGCGTTTTCATTTATTAATCTCCATTAAGTTTGAATAAGACATTCCATAAAACATAACTATCCGACTGTTGGCCTTACAGCTGTTTAGCCAAGCCTATTTAGAACTTTTCCATTTGACCGGGGTAACGTAAACGATGCTTTCATCGATACTGACCATCACATCACCGTCTTGAATACTAACATGCAGTTTCATCGAGCGACTGGCCTGTTTTGCCAGTTCGCTGGTGTCCTTCTCTGAAAAACTAATAACCTGTAGGTTATTAAACCGGGTGGTACTGTTTTTGATTTTCTCCCACCAAGTTTCAGCCGTCCTACCGCCATAACAATAGATAATTACCTCATTGGCTTTTCCACAGGATTGGCGAATGATCTTCTCACTAGGAAGCCCCAAAGCCACCCATAACTCAAGTTCACCACTCAGGCTTTTCTGCCAGATGTCTGGCTCGTCATCCGTTGAAATACCTTTAGAAAACTCCAATTTCTCATGGGCATTCAGTGCAAAAGCGACAATACGTAACATTAACCGTTCATCCGTTTCCGAAGGATGTTTGGCAACAGTAAGGTTATGGGTCTCGTAATAGTTACGATCCATATCGGAAACGGAAAGTTCAACTTTATAAATAGTGGCTTTTTGCGCCATGATTGGTCCCGAAATAGCGAAGATAGTGTTGTCTAATGCGCCAGATGACTTTGTTAAAGTAGAAAGCAACTGGTATTTCATAATGATTTATTTGGATCTATTGTGGTGTCCAGTTCGAGATCCCAATTGCCCGCAACACACTAAGAGATTCCTTTGAATACATATTACAGTGGCTAACCGGTCGTTGGGAGGCATGAGCTGAGCAAAGAAGTGTTTCCTTGGCATCAGTCTATGAAGGTGTGATGATTGGAGTAATTGTTCTAAATGTGGACTAAATAATAAGGGAGATGCGTGATGGGTATTACTGGTGGATGTTATTGTGGGAAAATTCGCTACGAGGTGAACGGACTGCAAGAAGGAGCTTTTTAATGCCATTGTCGTGAGTGCCAATACTTTACAGGCGGCAATTCAAATATTGTTATCATCTATGCTGAAAGTGATTTTAACTACACGAAGGGCGTTACCACGACCTTTTCACGGTCAGATTTAAAAAACCCCAGTGATACGACACTTCTGTGGGAGCTGTGGAACTGGTATTGGCACCCGAAGCCCATCACGCCCCAATTCTATGATCGTAAAGGTAGGTACCTTGGACAACCCAGAAGAGTATCAAGCTCAGGCTGCAATATTCACGTGTGATCAGCAAGTGTACCACCATATCCCTGATAGCATTCCATCGTTTGATAAACGGCCTCCAAAGAAAAACGCGTCTAAGTGAAAGCGGTTCCATGGAATTCATCAAATGGCACAGCAATTTAACCGAACGTATTCGTCTAGCATTGGGCTGGAGCTATTATGCAATGTATTGGTTAGGTTTTATTAAGAGTTGTGTTAACTTGATTACTAGTCTGGTTGATGAGTTAAAATATTTAACAATTCCTACTGTCGAGCAGTGCATATAAATAGCATTAACTTTTCGTAGAAATGAAAAATCTAAATCTAGCACTCAGACATAAAGACTGGTCAATACAGAGGAAATCAACGTTCGTTAAGGGTTGAATTTTGCGATACACGATATCGAAAAGGAGAAAAGAATGGACCGTTTGTCGCAAGCGCCTGTTAGAGGGTTTGACACAGCAGAATTTGAGCGCCGCATCGCGCGTGCGCAAACCATTATGCATGAGCATAAATTTGATGCATTACTGTTCACGACACCACACAATATTCGCTGGGTGACTGGGTTTGCCAGCCAGTTTTGGGAAAGCCCAACCCGGCCATGGTTCTTGATTGTTCCAGCTGCAGGTAAGCCCATTGCTGTGATCCCTGAGATCGGGGGCCCGCGGATGGCAGAAACATGGATAGACGATGTCCGCACTTGGCCTGCGCCAAGGCCGGAGGATGACGGCACATCTCTGCTCGTATCTGTGCTTCAGGAACTAACCCGGAAATTTGGTCGTATTGGAATGGAACTGGGCCGAGAGCACGCATTGCGGATGCCTGTTGAACAATTTCTTGAGGTTCGTAACAAATTATTGGGCGTTGAATTGGTCAACGGTTCCAAATGTATTTGGCAAATCCAGATGGTAAAAACTGATGCAGAGGTTCAGCATATCCGTCACATATGCCAGATCGCGTGTGATGGTTATGATCGTGTCCCAGATCTTGTAAATGCTGGGGACAGTGAACACGAAGCTGCTCGCAAACTGAGGGTTGAATTTGCAATTCTTGGCGCAGATTCAACGCCGTTTTTACCAGCAATCTCTGGCCCTGGCGGCGTACCACAAATTGTTTGTGGTCCGGGCGAACGCGAAATAGGAAAAGGCGATGTTCTGTTTTTCGATACGGGTTGTACATACGATGGATATTGGTGTGACTTTGACCGAAATTATGCGGTAGTCGAAATTTCGGATGAAGCTAAACGCGCGCATGATGCAGTCTGGCGTGCTACTGAGATTGGTCTTGCGGCAGTTCGACCTGGCGCGACGACTGATGACCTGCATCGCGCAATGGCTGTTGTGCTTGGCAGTTCTGGTTCATGTGGTAACAATGTTGGGCGGCTTGGCCATGGCCTTGGCATGCAACTAACAGAACCGCCCTCGTTCATGCCAGGTGATGGCACCATTATTGAACCCGGCATGGTTCTAACGATTGAGCCAGGGATGGAGTATGCGCCAGGTAAAATGATTGTACATGAAGAGAATATTGTTGTTCGAGAAGATGGTGCTGAATTGCTTACTCGGCGGGCACCGCGTGAGATGCCGGTAATTACCTAACTGAGAACAATATGTGCAGTTTCCAAAAATAGATTTTAGAGGCAGAACTGGTAAAGCTAAACCGCTTTCAGTTTATGAATTTACTGGCAAGTGTGAAAATAATTATTATAGTTTATGAGATTAAATAGGGAGAATTACAAATGTTGTTTCACGTCACGCATACTCATGATTACAGGACTTGTATGGCGCATCGGCCAGATGCTCGTGAGGAATTTACGGATGGCTTTATTAAGTCAACTGCAGAAAATAATGTCACGATACTTGCCACTTACAACAATCGTGGTCGACACACGAGGATCTGGGTTTTAGAGGCGGTAGACTACCAAGCAGTGGATAAGGCACTGGAGCCTATTTTGAAGTTTGGTGATTATGATATAATGCCTGTCACATAGTGCCTTCAGCTATCCTGATGTTAACTTTGGATATTAGGATGCTTAACACTTAAGCGCCAAACTCATGATTAACTAATTTTTTCTTTCATATAACATTATTAGGCGATCACGGCATTATGAACCGTAAACTAGGTTATACGGGGCATTACTTGCAAATGAAGAACTAGACCCTGAGTTGGGCCGCCTTAAACTTGTATTCCTCCTTGTGGATAGTGCTGAAATACCTCGGTAGATCCATCAGTCCTAACTATAAAAACATCGTAGGCGTCACGCTCTTCTTCAGGTCCCATCCCCGGCGAGCCATAGGGCATTGCTGGTACTGCTAACCCTAAAGCATCAGGACGTTCGGCTATAACGCGTCTGATATCGCTAACTGGTACATGCCCTTCGATGAAATACCCCCCAACTTTAGCAGTATGACAAGACATCATATCTTTGGGGATGCCACTTTCAATCTTAAATTCAGTTAAAAGGCTACCAGAGCTATTTTCAGTAGTAACATTGAAATCTTGATCTGTTAAGATTTTGATCCACGCGTTGCAACAGCCACATTGTGGGTTTTTAACCACATGAATATTAGTATTATTCTGGCCTGCTACGGCTATTAATGGATTAACCGCCATTGCACTTGAGGCCATTATTAACAATTTCCGACGGCTGAACTGGTTTTTTTTCTTCATCACTCACCCTCTCTTAATACTCTAATTGTTAGGTAGTACAGTTTACAAATACATCCACGTCATGATGGTGCGATACCAATTTAATTGAAACATCAACGCATCAGCAAATAAAATTTTAGTATTTCTTTAAATTTCTCTAAGAGATGCCTATTCTTAGTCTAGTCTTTTCCATCCGCACTCTCTTCACTCAGGCGATCTAAAATAATTCTGTATCCCTGATGTGGTTCGTTTGTTAAAAATCTAGCTACTCGGCCAATTGTTGTGGTGCTAACACCTGTTTTTTCATTAATATTGCGATATGATAGTCCCTGTTGATCTAAAATTTTTGCAACATGCCAACGTTCTGTTAACGCCCTAATTTCGGCTGGTGTGCAAAGATCTGTGAGAAAACGTTGCATTTCTTCTTCAGACTTAACGAACATCATTGCACTACATAATTGTCCTAAATGATCACTTTCGCTTTCGCCTTTATGAACAGTTATTTGTTTGGGCATTGTGGTTCCTACCTTTTCTAAAACCTTTAAAACAGCTAGAAGGTCTTGTGGTTTTGTATTAACATGCTAATACAATGGTACAAAATGATTTGGCAAGTGTTTTTTGGGAAATTTAAAATGGATAATAAAATAAAAGAAATTGCTATTGAGGCAGCAAGGGTTGGTGGCGAAATATTAGTACAATATTTTCGGAGTTCTTTGGATGTTGAGGTAAAAAGTGAACTTTCACCTTTAGTATCAAAAGCTGACCGTGAAGCTGAAATAGCAATTCGCAATATTATTATAAATGCATTTCCTAAACATGTAGTGCAGGGCGAAGAGTTTGATGATGTTGTTCCAGGAGATAGTGATGACGAAACCATTAATTGGGTAATTGATCCCATTGATGGTACTACAGCATACTTATCTGGTATGCCGACATTTGTTGTTTTAATTGCTGTTTGGCAGGGTAATATTCCCTTGTTGGGGCTTATATACCAACCCTTAACAAAGGATATGTGGGTAGGCACAAAAAATGGGACGGTCTTGAACGGGAACCCCATTAAGGTTGATGATTATCCAAACCAACCCTTAATTCTGGCGACAACATCTCCAGATTATTTATCCACACATACCCTCAAAGCATTTAATGAAATTCGAAAAGTTGCCTCAGTGACCCAGTTTGGTGGTGATGGGCATTTGTATGGTTCACTCGCCTGTGGTCGTATCAGCCTTATTATTGAGGAAGGATTAAAATGGCATGATGTTGCTGCTGTTGTGCCCATTATTTTAGGGGCGGGAGGTAACATTTGTACTTTTTCTGGTGATAAAATTCAACCAAATAAGGGTAGCTATTCTATAATTGCTAGCGCGTCTTATGCTCTAACAAATAAATTCCAGTCTGTTTTAAGAGATAACGTGGTTGGGCAAGTTATCAGCTAGAAATACTTCCATTGAAGAAGTTCGCAAAGTTTAAAGTGTCTAACAGACTGGCTTTATTTAACGCAAAGTTACCCAATCATGTATTTAGGGGTTTTGGAACCACACTGTTGCAAAGAGATAAGACCGCATGGTTTGGTGCTGAAAATTAATTGTGCTGACTTCAGTAATTACATAATGCAGAATTCAACTTAAAAAGTTTGGGAGAAATATTACGTGTGGTATAGATATTGATGCGTATGGTATTTCTAATATTGCTGTTGAACTTAGCTTCCAATGCTTGGGCAAATAATGTTGTCACTGGGAGTGCAGGTGGCAGGCTGGAAGGTAAAGTCGTTTCAGAATTTGACAGTCCTTGGGCAATGTCTTTCATCGATAGTAAAAACTTACTAGTCACTACAAAAACTGGAAAACTTTGGCTTGTAAATACAAGTGGGAGACAGTCTTTAGTATCTGGGGTGCCAAAGGTTTTTGCAGGTGGCCAGGGCGGTTTAGGGGATGTAGTTCCACACCCAAATTTTTTAAAAAATAACTTGATTTATATTTCTTATATTAATTCGGACAATTTAGGAAAGACACGATATGCGTCCGTAATACGTGCTACATTGGAACGTTCAGATAAACTATATCTGAAAAATATTGAACCTATATGGGATCAAACACCCGCACGATCGGGCAAAGGACATTTTTCTCACAGAATTGCGTTTGGTCTTGATGGTACGAAGCACGCGGGTAAGATTTTTATTACATCTGGCGATCGGCAGGAACAAACTCCAGCACAAAAATGGGATATGGCATTAGGGAAAATCATTCGCCTAAACGATAATGGTGCTGTTCCAACGGACAATCCATTTCAGGACAAGGGTAACCTCGCAAAAACTTTTTGGACAGTTGGTCACAGGAATGCCCTTGGGCTTGCATTCTCCAAAAATGGTGAGCTATGGGCCCACGAAATGGGTCCACGGCACGGAGATGAACTTAATTTAATCGTTGGCGGTAAAAATTATGGATGGCCAATAGTGTCGGAGGGTAATCATTACAGTGGGGTAAAAATTCCCAATCATGAAACAAGATCAGAATTCATAGTACCAAAACTTTATTGGGTACCCACTGTGGCGCCATCTGGATTAATTTTTTATGAGGGAGATGAATTTTCTGAATGGAAAGGAGATGCATTTATTGGAGGATTAAAAAGTAAGGCACTGGTTCGAATAGGTTTTAATAATGAACAGCCTTTCGAGGCTGAACGCTTCAGTTGGTCTAAAAGAGTGAGAGAGGTCGAAATGGACCATGATGGTGCGATTTGGGTATTAGAGGATGGCCCAGGTGGCAGGTTAATAAGATTCACAAAACCGAATGAATAGGTAGCCTACTAAAGATAAGCATAAAATAATAAATAGTTATTTTAGAAAGGTGTTTGTAATGCTGCATGTGAGCACCGACCAATATTCTGTTTGGGCCCGTTTGCTTTGGGGGCTTTTTCATGGCCTTTCACAAAGTCACTGGACGCATTTAAAAAGCATATCTTGGCTATTTAGGGATAAATTATGGCGCAAAAATCTACCATTTATACAGTTGAACTTTCTGTAGCGGATATGGATCGTCACTATTACGAAACGCATAATCTAACAGTTGCCAAACATCCATCTTAGACGGATGAACGGTTAATGGTACGCATTCTCGCTTTTGCCCTGAATGCGCATGAGAAATAAGAATTTTCGAGGGGTATCTCAACAGATGACGAGCAAGATATTTGGCAGAAAAGCCTAAGTGGTGAGCTAGAGTTGTGGGTAGCGTTGGGACTTCCGGGTGAGAAGATTGTTCGTCAGTCCTGTGGCAAAGCCAACGAGGTAATTATCTATTGTTACGGTGGCAAGACCGCTGAGATGTGGTGGGAGAAAATCAAAAATAACACCAC
>CAJJBD010000009.1 GCA_905182325.1 uncultured Planktomarina sp.
GGTCCCTAGTTTAGTTCAGTTCAGCTTAAGTTAATTGCTGCACCTTTCAAGCTGCTTTTTTTTCTACTGACCTGGCGGCAATTGGTATTTCACCTTCGATCGTCGCCCGCTGCATGACCCGGCGATGCTTGGACACTTCTCCAAAGTAATCTGCAACTGCGTGATGCAGGCACACGCGATTATCCCACATTGCCAATGATTTAGGTTGCCAAGACAACCGACAGCCAAGATGTGCCTGGATGCTGTGTTCATAAAGATAGGTCAGCAATGGCAAACTTTCCTGCTCAGTCCAGCCTTTAAATTTTTTAGTAAAGGCCAGTGATACAAACAACGCCTTGCGACCTGTATCGGGGTTGTAACGAACCACTGGGTGAGTAGCGGCCATCGCGTCATTCTTGGCTAGTTCCTCCATTGATTGATACTTGTTAGAATATTTTATTGGGTCGCCGGAGTCATTCACGGCCTCCAAACCTTCAAGCATCTCTTTCATACCATCAGAAAGGGTTTCATAGGCCAGATAGAGATTGCAAAATGCTGTATCCGCACCAAAAGGCGGGCACTCCTTTGCGTAAAGAGTTGCACCCTTCGGTGGCCTCTTCAGAAACATCAAGTCGGAATGGTAAAATCCGTCCCAACTGAAGTTTTCACCAGGTTCTCGGATGATCTGGAAGATTTCTGGAATTTCAGGTAGGCCTTTAACATAAGGGTGTGGGATAATAGGACCGAAGCGAGCGGAAAAGTCGGCTTGCTGCTGATCTGTGAGATCTTGATCACGGAAGATCAGTACAAGGTAATTAGTCCAGGCCGATTTGACTTCGGCAACTGCGGCATCACTAAGTGGCTTCGACAAATCGATGCCAAAAACTTCGGCCCCCATTGCGCCAGTAATTGGCTTTACGGTCATGTGGTTGTAAGTTTTCATGATGTTGTTCCTTTAGGTATGAGTGGATTTGGATAATCATCACATAATGAAACTTTAAAAAGGGGTATAAAAGGCGACATAAATTTGTTATAATACGCCAATGAAGATAATGATTATATTGGTGTCTGGGTTTTCGCATCTGTCGCTTGGGGCATTGATTGAGCCGCTTCATACATTGAACAGAATTGCTCCAGAACTTAAAGTTGAAATTGAAATTGGTTCAATTGGCAAGAGTGAGATTGTTTCTGCTGCTGGCTTAGAAGTATCTTGCCCTCTGTCATTTTCTGAGTGTTTGAAATCTTTAGCTAGTGTCCGCCGCCCAGATGCTTTGTTTTTGTGTTTTGGTTTGTGGACGCCTTATGGTGTACAGGGCGATATTCAAAAGTTACTGCGTACTGCAAACAGATCGGGAATACCTATATTAGGAACTGGTTGTGCTGCGTGGAAAATGGCAGACGCTGGCTTGCTAGAGCAGGGTCGAGGCACTGTTCACTGGGCGACGCTTCCTGCTTTTGCTGAACGTCACCTCAATATCGCAGCGCTGGACGAACTTTATGTTGTCTCGGACCATTTAACCAGTTCCCCGGGGGAGGCAGCGGCCCTGGATATGGTGATTGCTTTTGTCACTAATCAGTTTGGCGCTGATTTAGCGGAGCAAGTCTGTAGTAACCTGATGGTTAGTTTTCCACGCCGGTCGGATATGCCGCAACCGCAAAAAAGGAACGCCAAATTACGCAATGCGCCTATAAAACTCCAAAAGATGGTTGCGTTGATGGGTGAAAATTTAGAAACGCCAATGCGCGTGAAAGATATAGCACTATCTGCAGGCATTTCTGTACGTCAGAGTGAACGATTGTTTGTTGCGCATCTAGGTATGGCGCCAAAGAAATATTACATCCGGCAAAGATTGCAACATGGTCGATTATTGATTGAACAAACTTCAATGCCCATTCTCGAAATTTCGATTGCGGTTGGGTTTTCCAGTCGACGGTCGTTCACACTATCTTATCGCCAAGCTTTTGGTTTTTCGCCGGCACACACAAGGCGGACACCTTAAAAGCTTGCTAGGAAACTGTTGTATGTCATGGCCAACGGATGTGTTTTCTATGTGACTGTTCATAAATACATTCCGCTCGGGTTTGATAGTTGCGGGTTGGGTGATGCAATGCGCACGAATACTAATCAGGTTTGGTCAGGACGCTGGGAAGGTGAACAATGTCGATCGACAGGTGGCACAGATTTTTTTGGATAGCGGTACCTCGATTAGACATATGTGTATGGTCTTTAAGCTATCCATATATTTTTATATTGTCCTGATGAAAGTAAAGCATTGTCCCAAATACCGCGCCAGTTGTTTGACGACAATTTTTACAATGAGAGTTCACTTTAGATGCTGGGTTTCCATTAGCCATAAACCGAACGGCGCCACACGGGCACCGCCCTTTTAGTTTTTGTTCCATAATTGTTACTCATTAATTCCAATTTTTCCTTCCTAGCCATTGATAAACCTTTTTACTAAGAGTAAAATTTTAAGATTATAAAAGGGAATGTAGCCATGGTTGAGCCTGTGCGAACGCCAATTACCCAGGCAATCAGCGAGGGTGCGCTAACCCGTCGGGAACTTAAGGCGTTTATGGCCCGGTCAAATAGTCACGCATTTACTAGGTTGGGAATTTGGACCGTAATTCTTATGATTTCAAGTAGTTTGATCTTATTGACTTATGAAAGTTGGTGGATTTTTCTAGCGATGTTTATTCAAGGAATTATTATTGTTCATCATTTTTCTCTCCAACATGAATGTGTGCATTACACTGCATTTAAAACGAGAAAGTTAAATGACATTTTTGGGATGTTGTGCGGGATCTCTATTATTCTACCAAACCAGCAATTTCGATATGAACATTGTGACCACCACACTTACACCCAATTAAAGGGGAAAGACCCCGAGCTAATTGAATTACCGATCTCCATTCGTAAATATCTTTGGTATATCTCGTCGGTTCCCTATTGGAATAACAAGTTCAAGCAGATTTTTAGGCATTTCTTGGGCCACCTAAATGATGATGATCGGGCATTTTTGTCCGATCGCGAAGCGCTTGTCGTGTTTCGTGAGGCTCGGAGCATGGTTGCCATTTATGTGGTCATATTGCTAATTTGTGCGTTAACCAATTATTGGGCACCACTGTGGTACTGGGTGATTCCTCTGTTCATGGGTGAACCAGTGATGCGATTTATCCGTTTGACCGAACATGTTGGCCGTCCAAACGTAGATGATATGAGGGAAAATACTCGGACTTCCTTGGTCTCGGTTCCACTGAGGTTTTTGTCGTGGAATATGAATTACCATGCAGAACATCATTACGCGGCTTCGGTTCCTTTTCACGCCTTGCCCAAACTTCATAAAAAATTAAAAGGTTACGTATATGTTGAAAAGCGTGGTTATCTGGGCGCCCATATCGATATTGTTATGCAACTGGTGGGAAGCAAACCCCGCAGTGATCAAGTGGTTTCAGAAGAATGAATGCGGCTCCTGCAATAGCCCGTAAAAAACTTTGGCAAGAGTTAATAGCCATAGTAGATCTTGATCCTGGCGACGCGACACCTGTTAAGCTTGGCAGACGTGATTTGGCTGTATTTGACTCTATTGATGGTGTTTTCGTAAGTATGGCACGCTGCACCCATGGGGCGGCGGATCTATGCGACGGTTACTTCGATGGTACTCGAATTGAATGTCCACTGCATCAAGGATTATTTGATGTTCGGACTGGTGCAGCCCTGGCCTCTCCAGCACGGATTCCGCTTCGGATGCTGGAATCTCGGGTTGTGGATGGCGTCGTACAGGTTTTGATCTAGTATAAAATATTTTTTGACATGCTAATAAACTGGGATATGCAGCGCGGTAAGGTTCTAAGTTCACTCCTTATTTAATTGCGCGCCAAAGCCCGTTGATCTCACGTTTAGCAACATACATTGCGATTAGTACCGATAAGACCAGGCCGGAAACCACACTGGTTCCCACACCGTACCAGACGTACCAGATATCCCAGCCAAACAATTTTAGGTATAGCCAGACAAAAAAGGCAACGCCAAAACCCTGCCGATAAATGCTAATCCACAACACCCATATTGGTCTCTGTAGGGCTTGAAGTAACGCATTTATAATGAATAGAAGGGCATAAATTGGTAATAAGACAGCATCAAAATGTAGGTAGCTGACGCCTACATGGATCACGTTTGGATCTTGTGAAAAGAAACTGAACGCAAGCTCAGCCCCTAGCCACAAGATTGGGCAAGCTACGGCCATGAATGTCAACGCAATTTTGATGCTGAATACGACTGCAGCACGCACTCGATCAAAATCATGAGCTCCAAAATTTTGAGCTACAATTGGTAAAAGTGAAGACGCAACACCAAGGATTGGCAGAAGTACCAATTGTTCAATCCGCATCCCAACACCATACGCTGCAATTGCGTGCTCTCCAAACGATTTGAGTGCATATTGCACTACTATTCCAGCAAAGATCATGACTTGTAGCGAAAAGCTGGACGGTAACATTTGCACTGCCAAAGTCCATAATGTTGAAAAACGCGCGACAAAATGGGCTCTTCTTATACCGTTGGCTGCATCTGATTTCAGCAGCCGTGATACCATAAAAATCATAACTCCACTTTGACTGAATATTGTTGAAACTGCGAGTCCGTCGAACCCAACCCCACTCCAGACCCCTGGAATTCCGTAAATTAGCAGTGGATTTAGTGCAATATTGGCAAAAAAAGCGACAATTAGTGCGCGGGTAAGCGAAATGCTGTCTCCCTGTGCCTGCAGCGCCCCATTACAAGCATAAGCTACGATAAATCCTGGTATTGCGAGCAACAACACGAAAGTGTACCGGTTGGCCGCTTCGCGATAGGGTCCGGGTTCGGATACAACTTCTACAAGAATTGGGTTAAGCAGCAAACCCACCCCCATTAACATCAAGGATAAAAGTATCCCAAATAATAGTGCCTGGCCTATTACTCTGCGCGCAGCACGTTGGTTTTTTGCTCCCAATGCGCCGCCAACTAATGCGCTGATTGCTGAACTAAGGCCAAAGCCAAACGCGATATAAATGAAAAATAGGCTAAATCCAATAGAAATTCCTGCCTGTGACGTCGTAGCGAGGCGTCCAGCAAAATACATATCAACCATATTGTACAGAGTGTTGAATACCATCCCAATAGCTGCGGGAATGGCCAGTCTTTGGAAATGCTGTGACAGATTGCCCTTAGTTAAATCAATCTGTCCAGCTAGTTTCATACAATTTTTTCAGCCTCAATCTTTCGGTTTAGCATCTGACGAAATAGTTTAGCACCAGCATCTAATCCAAGGTCAATGTAGGGTGTAGTTGGGTTTTTCATGCCAGAATGCACATATTCCAAGACTTCACGATCTTCTTCAAATGCCATTCGAGCTCCAGCATTCATTGTCTCGGAAATTTCTCTGTCATGAGGATCTGTATTTCTGTGCTGGAACCAGACATAACGTGTTCGGTCCTCATCTATTGGGGTCATAAAATTATATGAGATGTTGATCAGAGTTAGATCAGTGGGATCCTTTCCTAAACCACCAGTGCCGACAGGTGTGTAAATGGACTTGTTTAAGCCAATCCCTGGAAGGCACATTTCATAGTGCTGTAAACGGTCGCAATTGCCTTCGAATTTAACGATGCCAGCATAATAAGGAGAAGGTGGCTGCCCGTGGATCCAACGCGAAACGACGACGCCCTGGTCAGTCTTTTTTACATCAAGTGGTTCGTCATCTGTCCCAGCACCTGCAAACGATGTCACGTGTACCCAGGCGACATGACTGGGGTCTAAAAGGTTATCACAGACCCATAGATAATTGCAGTCAACCTCTAAAACGCCACCGTCTGTATAGCCCCAGTTCGGGTTTTCAAAATTTTCGACTGGAAAAATTAAGTCAGGATCCGCTATTTCAGGGTCTCCCATCCAGATCCAGAGCAGGCGGTACCGGTCCAAAGTGGGGTAAGTCTTAACCACAGCTCGGCGGGGAATTTGGTCACGTTGTGTTGGCGCAGATACACATGCGCCAGAACAGTCGAAAGTGAGGCCATGGTAGCCACATTCAACCGTATCACCAATCAATTTTCCCTTGGATAAAGGTAATTTACGATGCGGGCATGCATCTTCAAGCGCCACCGGTTTTCCGTCTTCAGCTCGATAGATCACGATGTTTTCGCCAAGAAAGGTTTCTGCTTTCAGCGTGCGAGCATAATCTACAGACCAACCGGCCACGTACCAACAATTCTTCAAAAACATTTGCACACTCTCTTTATTGTTTGACCAACACTTAGTACCGGCAGTTCCACACTAAACCCCGCGTACAATTGTCTTAAATCTTTTAAACTCGCTGTAATCACAATCTTTGTAATTATTGTATAAACGTTTAGAAATTCCTCTTTAATACATTGAGCTACGAGGGGTTCTGTTTTTTTCAACTATTTTCAAGTTTTCGAAATAGCATTGATAAACCAAAGCAAAGGACAAAATAGAACGCACCAGTTGTGATCCAAGCTTCAAAAATCATGTGCGTAGAAGAAACTAGCTCAACAGTTTTATAGGTCAGTTCTTGCACAGAGATCAAAGAGATAATTGAACTATCTTTGATCAACGTAATAAATTGGTTGGCCATAGGCGGGAGAACCTTTTTCATGGCCTGTGGTAGTATGATGTAGCGCATTTCCTGCGACCATTTCATGCCAATCGAGCGTGCCGCCTCTAGTTGTCCACGTTCTACCGATTGGATCCCAGCGCGAACGATCTCACCTACAAATGCGCTTTCAAAGAGAGCTAGTACGATGGTACCTGAAACGAGCGAAGGGAAACGCCGCATATCACCAAAAATAAATGTCCAGACGCCATTGTTCTCAGAGCGTGCTATGGACCGTGCCCAGTTTTCGATATTTAGCGCTTGAATGAGTTGCTGAGATAAGAAGAAAAAGAAGATGAAGACTACAACAACTGGCGGAATGTTGCGCAAAAATTCGAGATAAGTGCGAGCTAACATGCGGATAGTAAGGTTTACCGAACAGCGTGCGATGCCAAGTGTTGTGCCAAGTATTAGTGCAAGAATACTTGCAAATATGCTGATGCGTATAGTGGTGAACAGTCCCTGTAGTAGGAGATTGGCAAACCATTCCTCGCGACCGGTGTGATAACGGACGATGTAATTAGGAATTTTTTCCCATCGCCAATTATAATTTAAAGATACGCCAATTTGCTGCCAGATATAACCAAAAAATCCAACTAAAATTGCAATAATTATAAAATCAATCCAGGTGAGTCTTTTTATTAGCTTAGACAAAAAACATTCCTTTGCACCTCGTTGAGTAATGTTGGGAAGTGTTGGGGGCGGGAAAACCCGCCCCCAATGTTGTTAGGTTACTTTTGTTCTACTAGATCGGCCCATGCGTGACCACGGAACCAGTAGTCATGTGTAGTTTTCAACCATCCTGTGTGGTGATGGCGGGCTATCCAGCTATTGAAATATGCCAAACCATCTGGGTCAGATTTGCGAAGAGCAAAACCTTCGCCACCAGCATCAAATGCCACATCAAAAGGTACGTTCAGCGTTTCTGGGTTGCGTCGAGCATCGTTAGATGGCCCAGGCTCTGTGGCCATTGTAGCGTGGGCATTTCCGTTCAAGACTTCCTGGGTAGCTGCGCCATCCTCATCAAAAAGTAGTAATGTGGCTTTTGGAAATTTATTGGCAATGTATACAGCAGGAGTTGCACCGCGCCGCGCCGCAAAAGTCACGTCTTCACTGTTATAATCATCCAGAGAGTATCCTCCAGTCATAGCAGTGTTCGCCAGAATTGTTAGGCCAGAAAATGCGTAGGGCTGAGTGAAGTTCACCGTCAAGTTGCGCTGAGGAGTAACGGTCATTCCACTGATGATGACGTCGAAGGTCCCAGACACAAGCGCCGGAATGATGCCATCCCATGACGTTGGGATAAACTCAACTTCCACACCCATGTCTTTGGCTAGTTTGCGACCCACGTCTAACTCATATCCAATCAAGTCACCATTCAAGTCACGCATTGACCATGGAACAAACAATGATAGTCCAATTTTGATCACGCCGCGTTTTTTGATCGTTTCGATCACGCTTTCGCTGCCCAAGGTCTGTGAGGTTGATTGAGCTGTTGCCGGTAGGCTGACGCATAACGCCACTACCGCAGTCAATGCGACTGCTAATAACTTTCTTACTAAATGCATAATATACTCCCTAGTTTCTTAGTTGTTGCCCACCCTTCATGTGAGTGGCTCAGGTTTTTACGGCGTAATGTTTTTCAACATAAGAAACGCCGATCGACAGGGTCAAAGTCACAACCAGATAAACGGCGGCGACGGTGAACCAGATTTCAAAACTCATATAAGTATCAGAAATGATGTTGCGACCAAAGGTCGTTAACTCACCAACAGCAATCACACTTACAATTGCAGAGCTTTTTATTACATGCACTATCTCACCGGTTATTGGTGGCAGCATGAACTTGATGGACTGGGGTAGGATTATGTAGCGATATGCCTGACTTTTGGTCATCCCAATTGAACTTGCAGCTTCCCACTGCCCTTTTACAACGGCATTGATGCCAGCGCGAAATATTTCAGATAACAATGCTGAATGATATATTGCCAAACACAATACGCTTGCCGTTATTCGATCATATTTAAATATCGGCCCAAGCACATAATAAAACAAGTAAAGCAGGACCAGTAGCGGGATATTTCGAATGAACTCCAGAAATATTACTGCAACTTTGGTGCCTATGTAGAGACCAGAAAGACGCAACAGTGCGATGATTAGCCCAAAAAGAAGGGCCAACAAAAATGACCCGCCGGAAAGCTTAATTGTAGCGCCAAGGCCAATGAGTAACTCGCCAACTTGAAAACCGTCATCTGTAAATGAATAAAAATATGCTGGTATTCGATACCACTGCCAGTTGTAGCCCATCGATTGGGCGCCAGCATATGATCCGTAACAGATCACGCCAATAACTAATGCGTAAAGTATTGTAGAAACAATTTTGGAATCAAAAAACTGTTTGATAGGTGGAGGCTTTGGTAGGGCGCGTCCTCGCAAGGGTCCGGTGCCGGAAACGCCATCAACAGTTGCGAGCGTTTTACTTGAGTTAGACATCAGTGGTCCAATACCTGTTCTAAAAATGCCCGGCATCGTTCGCTGGACGGACTGGTAAAGAACTGATCTGGGGGCGAAACCTCAACAATACGGCCTTCCTCCATAAATACCATCCTATCAGAGATTTTGCGCGCAAACCCCATTTCGTGCGTGACTACGACCATAGTCATGCCAGTGTCTGCTAATTCTACTATCACATCGAGAACTTCATTGATCATCTCTGGATCAAGCGCTGACGTTGGCTCGTCAAACAACATGATACGGCTTTCCATGCAAAGCGAGCGGGCGATCGCGACCCTTTGCTGCTGACCACCGGAAAGAGCTGCGGGATATTTATCTGCCTGTTCAGGTATATGTACTCGGTCGAGATATTTGCGAGCAGTTACCTCAGCATCAATACGCGAAGATTTGCGTACTTTCATGGGACCAATCATTAAATTTTCTAACACTGTGAGATGGGGGAACAGATTAAATTGTTGAAAAACCATTCCAACATTTTGGCGCAAGTCATTAATATATGGAGAGTTTTCGTGAACTTCAATCCCATTTACATTCAGCACACCAGAGTTGTGGAACTCGAGGCCGTTTATACAGCGAATTAGCGTTGATTTCCCAGAGCCTGATGGGCCGCAGATCACCACCCGTTCACCCTCTGTAACCGAAATATTTATATCTTTCAGGGCATGAAAACTCCCGTAGAATTTGTCTACGTTTTTAAAATCTATGATTATTACGTTATCGGTCATAACTTAAATTTCATCCATATTTTTCTAGCCTACTTTGGTTTCGAACTACTAAATTTCTTCCTTTTAAAAAAATAATAAATTTATTTTAGGCGTAAATTTCTCTCTCTTGTGCGCCACAGTAAAATTATTGTACGAAAATTTTCAAGCAATACAAGCATTAGTAGTAGAAAGTTTCTAAAAATTAGACTTATATTTCAGGATTAATGTGTGCTAATTTATTCACTACATACTTAAAAATAGACAATGCAACAGTGAAAAAATATCACCTTTTTAATATGTTATGCCGGATCGGTGACATCTGGCCGTTAGGTGGTCGGAAAAACATAACTGTACTCGCGTCACTATCTGGGTCCAAATTCTAGTGTGAGTTTCTAAATTCACAAATGTAGTTCGTTCAGATAGGTGGAGCCAAAACTAGTGTGACTGGCTTTAGGTGTCATGCCAATATATATAGATATACACTATGTTGAAGTGTAAAAGGATACTTGGAAATTGGAAGAACGGGATGTTTACGCGCAAATTGGCATAGCCCTACGACAGTTGCGACAAGCCAAGTTGCTGACTTTGACTGAACTCGCTGACATATCGAGTGTTTCGTCTGGAATGATATCACGCATAGAAAATGGGCAGGTATCACCATCGGTTGCAACCTTAAATGCATTAGCACAGGCGCTGAATGTGCAGTTGATGTCTTTGTTTGCCCATACTTCTAATTCTTCAGACATATATTACGTTCCTGAAGGAGAAGGTTTGAATGCACGTCGAATTTCACCTGGTCACGCGCATGAGTTTGTATTGTTGGGAAAACACGCTGATGAAAAAGGTATTTTTAGTTCTGCCCGCGTCATAATCTGCCGGGACGCAGATTTTCACCCACCCCAGTATCATCACGAAGGTTATGTGTTTATGTATATAGTTTCTGGACAGGCGACTTATGAGTGTGGCGCTGAACAGTTTGAACTGTCCGTAGGCGCATCTTTGAGCTTTGACGCAAAACTTCCCCACCGATTTGTAGAAATTCATAGTGAAGAAGTGCATATGCTGACAGTATCGGCGCGACCTCTTTGATAACGACCTAGGCTGGATCCATCAAAAGGCCCATCTGGCAGCTCTTTAGGGGTCAACCACAGCCACCGCATCAATTTCAACTAGCAGAGATGTATCAGCCAATCCCTGAACAACGCCCCCTGTGGAACAATGCTGAACTCCTTCAAACCAGAGATTTATCGCTTCATGGACTGCTGGTCGGCAATCAATGCTAGTTACATAAACAGTTAATTTGTAGACATCTTGTAGGTGCCCGCCTGCCTCTTTCATCCATTGATCAATATTGCGACATGCCTGGGCTCTAGGATCACCTGGTCCAATAAGTGTTCCGTCGAGTAACGTACTGACCTCGCCCTGCATGAATACAAAATCACCCTTGGCGCGGATCGCTTTTGAATAGGTTGCCTGCGCGTGATAACGTGTCTTGTAGGGGGAATGTAGGTTCCGGACGTATTGTTTTTCTTCAGGCCATTACCCGTGACAAATAATCGTTGATCATATCACCATAGCTTTGTTCCACCGCTATTGAAAATCCATCTTTTTGCCGGATGATTAGACCTTTTAAACCGAAGATTTCGGTGAAAGTTGCGCCAGTTTCAGGAAAGGCTTGTGGATGGATATCAAGTGGACTTGCTATGTTGATCACTTGGTCTGCGTCTGGCCCTATTACCGAAAAGAACGATAGTGTATCCGAAACTAGGATTATGCTTAGATCAGCAGGTGCATCATTAGGACGCAGAATTTCTGTTAAAGCGGGCTCCTGATCAAGAGGCGCGCGTAACAGCCAGTGGTTACTACCAATGTGCAATAAAGATATATCGTCCTTTACCGAGGCCGTGTTCACAGATTTAGGAAAGTTGGGTAGTGAGGTTCCTACAAATTTTTTCACCTTGGACTGCATTCCCTTGATGTCAAAAAGAGCGCCTGTTTTCTGTTGGGTAATATTTGCGTTATAGCTCATTCTACGACCTCAATACTTTACCGTCCGGGTCGTAAAACACCGGAGCAGTAATCTGGGCAGGGATAACGCTGTTCTGAAGACGAACGTGTGCGGTTTCACCCCGCCGTGCGCGACCGTTTTCTAGTAGTGCAAGTGCTATCCAACGGTTATTGACGACACTCCAAACGCATGCGGTAACCAGTCCCTCAGTAGCTTGCTTCTTGCCAGATGGTGTGAGTGGCGCGCCCTCTGGGATCTGACAATTTGGATCATCCGGTAGTAAGCCCACCAGTTCACGTCGTACTTTGTTGCCCGCCCGCCGTAAGTCGACGGATCGCTTGCCGATGTAATCAGATTTTTTCTTGGACATGATCCAGCTCAGGCCTAAGTCATAGGCATCAACTGTTCCATCAACTTCATGACCAAGCGACAAAAAGCCTTTTTCGACACGCAGAACATGGTTGGCTTCGGACCCAATTGGAGCGATGTTAAATGATGTACCTGCCGCCATTATTTTGTCCCATAAATCGCGCAAATGGCGCGGTGCAACATTAATTTCAAAAGATAGTTCACCCGTAAAGCTAACGCGGACTATGCGTGCTGGCAGATCAGCAAAAGTACCATCTCGAAACTCCATAAAGGGGAAAGAATCCGAAGATAGATCAATATTTGTAGCAAATTTTTTCATAAGATTGCGTGCGTTTGGACCACAAATTGTGACGTTGTTCCACTGGCTGGTGACGTTGGTGATCATAACTTTCCAATGGGGTTGATCAAATTGCAATATTTTTTCCATATGCTGGTGTATTGCATCAGCATGACCGGTTGATGTTGATATTAACCAGCGATGCTTATCAAGTCGCAAAGCTACGCCGTCGTCTAATATCAATCCATCCTCAGACAGCATCATCCCATAACGTCCCTTGCCGGGTGCTAGGTTTGACATGATGTTGGTATAGATAAGATCTAGAAATTCGCCAACATTAGGACCTTTGAGTTCAAATTTTCCAAGTGGTGAGCCATCGTAACACCCAACATTGTTTCTAACGGTCAAGCATTCGCGATTGACTGTGTCTTGGAAATGTTCGTCGCCACGTGGGAAATATCCTGGGCGACGCCACCTTGCCCCAGACTCGTACATAAACGCACCATTTTCGTGGTTCCAACTGGTGATCGGTGTATGGCGGTAAGGCAATATAACTGAACCTTCCCGTAAACCATTAATAGCGCCAAACGATACTGGCGTGTAAGGTGAGCGGAATGTGGTGGTCCCAACGTCGGCTAAAGTTGCATTTTGCTCCATCGCAACCGTACCAATAATATTGATGTTGCCGGTTTTCCCTTGATCAATGCCCATCCCACCCGTGGTATAGCGTTTTACATGTTCTACGTTTGAATACCCTTCACGCATGGCAAGCTGAACGTCACTTACGGTTACGTCATTTTGGAAATCAAGGAAAGCCTTACCCTTAGCTGAACTTTCAACACGCCATAGTGGCTCGACGGTATAAAATGATTGTTGAACAGCTAGATTTTTAAGTGGCTTCAATTTGAATCCAAGTGATTTTACAGCTGCAGTAGCCTTAGCCGCACCATCGCTTAATGCATCACTTAAAGTTATTTCACCACTTGATGCGCCAGCACAAATACAAGCTTGGACTGCTTTTTCTGGTAGGAAGGCTGCTAGTTTAGTATTAAATTTTAGCGTGCCTCGGGATTGTGAAAACAGATGGACAGTTGGATTCCAGCCTCCTGAGTAACCTAGTAGATCACAAATGATTGAGCGCTCAGATTCGCCGTCACGCGAAGTCACTGTTACAGACTTGACGCGGCTACGACCAGCAACATCACTTACGACATACCCTGAAATTACTTCGACACCTGGTGCGCGGTCCAATGCAAACTGGGGAACAGAGTTGCGGCTGTCAACAATCGCCTTTACTTGCCCACCGGCGGCCAAGATGTCTGCAGCTACACCGTAGGCGCTGTCGTTATTGGTGAAAAGAACCACTAACTTACCTGGAAGGACTGCATATCTATTGACATAAGTTTGAATGGCTGAGGCCAGCATCACGCCTGGACGATCGTTATTAGAAAAAACCAAGGTACGTTCAATGGCGCCAGTTGCAATGATAACTTTTTTTGCGCGAACGCGCCAGTTTCGTTCCAACACTGTTTTGTGATCTGGAGATCGTTCATTGATGCAGAGCAAGTTATGTTCGCGGTATGCCCAAACAGTACTACTTTGGAGATGGATAACATTTGGCATATCAGCCAATTCGGCAACTGTCTTTGCAACCCACTCAAGAGCGGGTTTGCCATTTATTTCCAAATTTCTATTAAGAATACTGCCGCCAGCTTCGTTTGTTTCATCAGCCAGGATAACTCTTGCGCCTGATTTTCCTGCGACGAGGGCTGCTGCAAGGCCAGCGGGTCCGGCGCCTGCAATCAATATGTCTACATGTGCATTACGCGTTTCAAAATGCCCAGTGCTTGGGGCTGAAGCTGGAGCATTGGCGAGGCCCGCCGCGCGTCGGATTGTTGGTTCAAACAAATGCCAGCTGGGCCATTTGAAAGTTTTATAATAAAACCCAGCGGGAATGAACCGACTAATGAGTTGGTTTAACGCCCCAAAGTCAAACTGTGGTGAAGGCCAACAATTTACTGATTTTGCCACTAATCCATCACTGAGTTGTACTGTCGTGATTGCATTGTTGCCTGATGCATCATCCCCCATCAGTTCAACCAGAGAAGAGGGCTCTTCGACGCCGGCGCTAACGATCCCACGCGGACGGTGATATTTAAAACTACGTGCGGTTAGGGTTGCCCCACTTGCCAACAGCGCTGACGCGAGCGTGTCTCCCTCAAACCCAGTGAATCGAGTGCCATTAAAGGTAAATGTCAACGGACGTGCCCGGTCAATCCGTCCACCAGTTGCAAGCCGGTTGCTCATTTTTTTGGACCTTTCACGATGTCATGAGTTGCAGTGTCACGCCATAGTGTGAACCAGTCACCACAACCTTTTGCGTGCCACCAACGCTCATGTGTCGGTCCAACAGGGTTTGGAACCATTGTCAGATAATCGATCCATTCATCATCATTAACCGCAGTAGGATCTGGCCTATCCGCCGATACTGGCCCACCATAGACATACTCTGTTTCATTGCGCTCTCCGCAAAACGGACAATTGATTAGTAGCATCAGACATTCCCTTTCTAGCGCGCGGTAGTTGTTCCAGTTTCCATAATGAAATCTAGGTTTTTGAATCGCTTCACGGTGAATTTTTCCATCAGTGGGTGCGGCCTTCCGGTGGCCACATGATGGGCTAAAGTCAATCCACCTGCAGGAATTGCTTTGTAACCACCCCACCAGCCGGCAGTGACAAAAAGCCCTGGTACGTCTGTCTCGTCCATGATTGGAGATGCGTCATGGGTGATATCAAGGTGGCCACCCCATTGTCGCAAGAGCTTTAATTTCTTGAATGAAGGAAATAGTTCTAGCATTGCACCCACTGTATCTTCAAATACGTGTTGCTTGATATCCCGCCTGAAACTTTGACCAGAATCGGGTGCTCCACCAATCACCATTTCGCCTTTATCTGATTGACTGAAATAAAAACCCAAATCTGGACAATTCACAATCACATCAACAAGCGGCTTCACAGGTTCAGATACAAACGCGGTCAGGTTCATTGTGCGCAATGGCAGACGCAATCCTGCTGTTTCTGTTAACGTCGTTGTATGTCCTGATACGGCCACCACAACTTTTTTTGCATGGACCACGCCGCGTGATGTCTGTACGCCAGAAATTGCTCCATCACTCCCTCGGATCAAAGATAAAACTGGTGTTTGCTCGTGCATCTCCACGCCGTGAGAGTCTGCAGCGCGGGCATACCCCCACGCCACCGCATCGTGTCGGTTTACACCTGCATCTGTGTGAACCATCCCCCCAATCACTGGAAGCCGTGATCCAGGGCCGCCACCCGTCAGTGCAGGGACCCGACGACGCACTTCTTCAGTTGAGATGTTATCATAAGTTGAGTTGTAAATATCCATTGTTAGCTGACGACGACGTAACTCGCGCATTTTTGGGTAATTGTGCACCACATCAATCATCGTGCGTTTTGAGTGCATCATGTTGAAGTTGAGCTCTTTAGTTAGACCTTCAAACAGTGACACAGATTTGACGTAGAAAGGGATTGATTCGTCTCTAAGGTAATTTGAGCGGATGGTGACAGTGTTGCGCGCGATGTTTCCCCCACCAAGCCAGCCCCGATCAAGCACCGCAACATCGGTAATTCCGTGTTCTTTAGCCAAATAATATGCTGTCGCCAGGCCGTGGCCTCCAGCTCCAATAATGATAACTTCGTAGCGGTCACGCAGGGGTGGACTTTTCCATGCCCGTGTCCAATTTTTGTGCCCACTTAACGCGTTACGGGCTAGGGAGAAAATAGAATATTTTTGCATGACAGTAACTATATTTACCAATCTACCTTTAGGGTCAAGTGGAATTACTCCACTGCTGTAAGTTGTAGTACTTCTAAATGGAGCATCAAGTCTTCTGCAGTTTTCCAGGCGATCTGATTTTTGTCTGCAACACTCAGGTCAGAAGGTTCCAACGCTAAAGTGTATGGATCATCTTTAAAAATTGGGAAGTCTGATCCAAGCATTATCCGGTCTGCTCCTAACACTTTTACAGCAGCTTCAAGCGCGCGGGGTCCGAGAGACGCGCAATCATACCAAATTCGACGCAAACGTTTAGTGGGGAAAGGTTCTTCTGGGTTTCGATGGCGGGCAATGCTTTCTAGCCGTTCAAAGATAAATGGCAGAGTGCCGCCAAGGTTGACTACTTGAAAGCTGATCCGAGGATACTGCTCGAGCATATCTGATAAAATAACCGTAAGTGCAACTTGGGATGCTTGTGATTGCAGGTCGATTGCTGACGTGCGGTACTGCATGAAATCGTCGGGTTGGGCTGGTGGCTCTTGGCCGACCTTTAATCCTGGATGCAGCATGATATGGCAGCCATAAATATTTGCCGCTTCTAATAGTGGCCTCATTACAGCAGCCTCAGCCAACGACGTGAAGTAATTTGATGGTAGGATAATGCCAGGTAATTTTAGGTCTCGCCGGATTCTTAAAACTTCAATGCACGCGAGGCTTATATCGGCAAGTGGAACGCCGCCCAGGCCGATTAAGGCACCATCGGTTTCGCGACCTAATTTTTCAAGAAAATTATTGAACGCATAAATCGTGTCAGCAATTTCGTCAGCAGGCAAAACATCAATCCCCAGCGCACCGGGAAAAGTCAGCATCCGGTGGGTAAGTCCTTGTGCCCTCATTTCAGTTAGGCCAACAGTGTGGTCATGGTAGGCGTCAGTGAATGGAAACTCTCCGTTCATCGCGACCATGACCGTCACTCCATCCTTTCGGGTACGTAAATAAGGGCGAGAGGTACGTTCGCGCAATGTTTCGACAAGACCACCACCATAAAAATGTGAGTGCATGTCAATCCGGGAAGAATTTTTTATCATTGGTGGTTATCCTGTTTAGTGATGTTTATAAGGCTGTCTGGTCTCAAGCTTCAAGTTCTAGCAAAGCTAGTGAAACGGGCGCGAGAGGCATGTCGTAAAAACTCCCTCCCAAACCTCCAGCTATGCCCAAACGGTCAAAAATACCTAGGCTAATCACCAGTCCTGTTGTTTGTCGTGACCATGAAAATTGCCTGCAGGAATGTCAATATGAGGTGCCATGGTTACTCCAGACTGCTTTGTTAAAGAAACGGATCGGCGACAGGCTCCGTGCCGGTCTAGATTGAGTTGCAACATCAGCCACCTCGCATTCTGGTGTGGAATACCACGACTGCCCTGTATAGGGATCAATGCTTTCAATGGTGGTCGCTGGCCATTTAGTGAACGCACCATAAGTCGAGGTCATATATTGATACATTCAATTAAGCTCCGAAACGTCTTGTGCCACGAATGCAATAAGATCACCACGGCGTAAAATCCCTCTGTTGCTATGGGCAAGGACAAAACCATCCTCTGGAAAAATTAGATCAATTGAGTGGCGGGTTGGTTCGCTGGGAAAGTGTAAAATCCCAGCCGTCTGGCCGCTTACCACATCATCCCCAGCAGAGATTTTTCTATCAAACAAGCCGTCAGCGGGAGCGTATAATGAGTGATGAGAAGAAGTGATTTCAACCCGACGTGGATCTGCGGTAATAATGCTACCGCTCAAAATGCCCAAATAAACCAGGCAATTTCGCAGCCCATGTTCTGCTTCCGCAGTAATGACGGGGTCAACACCTCCACCACCTCCAAGTTCGGTGGCAATCATAGGAATACCTGTGCGCTCGGCGGCTGAATTGACTGAGCGGTTATCATTATTTGCGCCTAGCTCCCAAATCAACGGCAATCCAAAAGCATTTGCAAGCCCAAGGTTAGCATTAAACAAATCTGGATCTTTCGTGCGGGTTGCCAGCGTGCAGGGTTGAAAAAAGGATGCTTTGCCACCTGAATGTAAGTCAAAAACAGCATCGCAATGGGGCATGATTTCAGTTTCAATAAAATGAGCTAGTGTTGCGGTGGGTCCGCCGTTGGGATCGCCAGGGAAGGCACGGTTTAAATTTTCGCCGTCCAGCGGCGAAACCCGGGATGAAGCCTGAAATGCTGGTGAATTTAATCCAGGAATTAAGATCAGTTGGCCGGTTATGTCTTCTTGTGTCAGGGATGCAGCAAGACGCATAATCGCCGCGGGGCCTTCAAATTCGTCGCCATGAGTGCCACCTATGATCAGCGCTGTGGGGCCGTCACCATGTTTAATGCTGATGACTGGGACTGGGTAGTAGCCCAATGCCATTGCGTTGTCTGACCAACGCAACATAATATCGCCATTTTGCCTACCTGGTGCGGCTAAGTCAAAATTTAGACTCAACCTGCTTTTTCCCGTCGATCTGATCATTTTGTAACCAATGAGTGCCTCTGAAGCGGTCTACATTATATTTCTAGCATATTTTTAGTGGATGTGAATTGCCCATTTTGCCTACTGTGTGATAGGATCGTCTTGTATAGTCGGGAGAATGCATGTTGGTTGTGCGGCCTAATAAAGGAATTGAAAAGATAAAACCGCATATGGTTGGGGGCATGCCTCTGCCAGCTCCACCTCCATCAATCTTGCTGAATTCTAACGAAAGTGTCTTTGGGCCAGGCACAAATGCACGTGCGGCGGCACACGCAGCGGTCAATGGAATTGAAAGGTATTTAGAATCTCCAGATACATTTTTGACGCCATCTATAGCGGATCGATTTGGACTTGCTAAAGAACGTATCACGGTAGGCCAGGGATCTGACGATTTGCTGGCACGGCTGGCGCGCACGTACCTTGGGCCCGAAACAGAACTTATGCGCTCGGTGAATGGGTATTTGAAAGTACCAAATTATGCACATGCTATTAACGCTACTGTGGTTTCTGTCCCCGATAATCATTTCAAACCTTCCGTCGAGAGGATGATAAGCTCTCTGAGTGATCGTACGCGTATTGTTTATTTGGCAAACCCAGAAAATCCTGCGGGTTCATATCTGAACGGTGACGAAGTCAGACGTTTACATTCGGCCATTCCGGACAATGCACTTTTGGTAATAGATAGCGCCTATGAGGAATATATGGACGCAGCAGACCACGAACCGCCTCACACATTAGTAGACAGCGCGAATAACGTAGTAATGTGTCGCACCTTTTCAAAAATTTTTGGCCTTGCGGGTGCGCGGGTTGGCTGGATGTATGGACCCGAAGATATTGTAGATACGATCCGTCGGGTCGGTCTGACATTTCCAATCTCGTCTATATCGGCGGCTGCGGCGATTGCGGCGCTTGAAGACACGGTGCATACGGATTTTGTTTATAAGGCTAACCTGAATGGCCGCAAATGGTTGACGTCAGCACTTGAAAAGTTGGGCTTAACCGTCATCCCAAGTCAGGCGAATTTCATCCTCGTTTACTTTCCGGATGCAAATAGGTCAGCAAAATCTGCCCATGAATATTTGCGGCAAAACGGAATTGCTGTTCGCAGGTTCGCTTCGCCTGCCTTTGATGATTATATCCGGATCACAATTGGCTATGATCGTGATCTTAAGGTTACTCGAAATTGCTTGTTTAATTTTCTAAGTGGCCTGACCTGATGGGTGCCGAGCAGAATGTAAGTCCTAAGAAAATGGAAGTGATGCATCCGTCTGGGTCTAAAATAATAGCCATGATCAAACAGGCTGGAATAAGAGAGATTGTGGCGCTTCCTGATATCGTAACCAGTGAAGGTTTGCTTTGGCCTATGTCACGGGATCCAGAATTCCGGGTGACCCGTATTTGCAAAGAGGATGAGGGTGTTAGCATTTGTGGAGCTATGTCCTACAATGGGACACGTGCCCTTCTTTTGATACAGCAAACTGGATTGATGGATTCGCTAAATGCTGTTCGCGCTATTGGTGTAGATTACCATCTGCCGGTAGTAATTATGGTGGGGTTACAAGGCAAAGAACCATCGCTATACCCGGATCAATCCGCAGCTTAT
>CAJJBD010000010.1 GCA_905182325.1 uncultured Planktomarina sp.
CATGGCATGACAATGTCAGAGGCCCACCCAGAGTTGCGCAATTTTATTTTAGGATCTGCGCAACTCCAACGGCGTTTGGTTTTGGTGATAACAGGGAAGGGAAAACCTAAAACGGACTATGGTCGAACTCCTGAGCGGCACGGCGTTTTACGACATAACGTGCCAATTTGGCTGCGCCAACCACCACTCTCCGCCGTTATTCTTGATGTCACTGATGCACACCAAAGACACGGTGGCGGTGGTGCTGTCTATGTGTATCTAAAGAAACAGCGTTAATTATACAAAGATTTTTTTGCTTTTGAAACGCCTACCCACATCAGAAAAGACGAGACAACAAAAAAGCGGAAATCCAGACATATTGATTTTCAAGTGAAAGATTAAAATCTAATAAAAAACTCGTAAGTGCAGGGCCAATAGCTGACCCTTGGACCATTACAGCAACGGCCGCTTCTTTTATAGATCTGAGGTGTTTTGTTCCAAAAAACGCAGCCCAAAAAGCGTTTGGAAGTGTGGCAAAAGCTCCAGAAGTTAGTCCTAAAAAAACAAAACCAACTAAAGCGGAAAAGAGACCCTCACCAAAAGAGAACAGTAGGAAAGCCACAACTAGAGGTAGTTGGAAATATGGAATTAAATTTACAGTTCTAAATTTGTCCAACAGAATACCCGTTAAAAACATAGTGCCAATCGCACACCTAGTATAAATTGGAAATATTGTAACCAATTGAAAATGTTCCCAACCTTAAATTTCTGCAAAGTGCACTTGTAGAAAAAAGAAGGCTGTTTTGAAAGCAGATTGGCCTACAAATGTTGGGTACCATGAACCAAAACAAGGGGCGCACTAAGGTTTCGTTTCGTGCCCAGTGCCGCTTATTCTTACCTTTTGATTGGTTTTCTGTTGCCATTGATTGGGGAGTACGCTCCCGTCTTAACAACCAGATTAAAGTTGGAATAGATAATAACGCTAAAACAGCCGTGATTATCCAAATTTCTTGCTACGCAAAGTACACCAAAAGCCCAACCACCAAGAGAGGGAATGTTGCTTCACCTAAAGAAAAACCAGGATTGGCAATTGATAAAGCCTTGCCACGATTGGCAACAAACCATCGAGACATTGCAACAGTTGCGATATGTGTCGGCATGCCTTGCCCAGAAAGTCGCAGACAAAAAATAACGACAGGTAGTAGGGCAGCTCAGGGATTAAATGCCATTAGCAAGCATGAACCAGCTAGAACCGCTAGTACTATTGGCCCAATGTGCTTTACGCGCATTATATCTGTTAGGCCACCAGCCATATCAGAACAATTGCTGAAGCGAAGGTACCAAAGCCGTAAATTGCACCCCAATCACCGTGAGAAAGGTTAAATGTTTTTCTACTTTCTCCTGCAAACAACGAAATAAAAAACGTCTGTCCGAAGCTAGAAACAAGCGTAAGCAGAGCGCCGGCTAGCAACCATCTACTATTATTTGTTTGAAAATTTAACATTGTTTAGTTGTTAAGTGTAAATTTAGTTCAAACAAGAGTTTAAAGCACGTAGCGCGAAAGATCACTTGATTGAAGCAAGACATCTAAGTTTTTGTTTACATAATCCTGATCTATTACTACTTTTGTGTCTGAAAGGTCAGGCGCATTAAAAGATAACTCCTCAAAAACTCTTTCGATCACAGTGTAAAGCCGTCTAGCACCAATATTTTCTACAGAACGATTTACTTCAGCGGCAGCTTTAGCCAACGCAGAAATTCCATCTTCACTAAAAGAAACAAGTACATCTTCTGTCGCCATTAAGGCCGAGTATTGTAAGGTCAGCGCATTTTCAGTTTCTGATAATATTCTAACAAAATCTTCCTCTGTAAGATCGTGTAATTCTACTCGGATTGGCAGGCGCCCCTGAAGTTCGGGCAGAAGATCTGAAGGCTTGGAAACATGAAATGCCCCAGACGCTATAAACAATATATGGTCAGTTTTCACTGCACCATGCTTTGTTGAAACTGTTGTTCCCTCAATTAAGGGTAGTAAATCACGCTGCACACCTTCACGGCTTACGTCTGCACCGCGTGCATCAGATCGAGCACAAACCTTATCAATTTCATCAAGAAATACGATGCCACCCTCTTCAACTGACTTTAGGGCAGCCTTTGTTACAATTTCATCATCGAGAAGGTTATCGGCTTCTTCTCCAAGTAAAATATCATAGCTGGCTGCAACGGTAAGCTTTTTACGTACTTTTCGGCTACCCATAGCCTTACCAAACATCTCTCCAATATTCATCATTCCCATTTGCCCACTTGGTTGACCTGGAATGTCGAACATGGACATTGGGTTGGCAGTGTCGGCAACCTCAAGCTCTATGAATGTGTTATCTAGCTCTCCACTACGGAGTTTTTTGCGAAACATTTCACGCGTAGCATCCCTCGCATCTTCCCCAGCGATAGCTTCCAACACCCTTTCTTCCGCAGCCTCTTTTGCTTTGGTCTGAACATCTTCGCGCATGTGCTCACGCGTCATTGCAATACTGGAGTCAACTAAGTCACGGATAATTTGCTCAACATCTCGCCCGACATATCCAACCTCAGTGAACTTGGTAGCCTCTACTTTTAAAAATGGTGCTCGTGCTAGCTTTGCTAATCTTCGACTAATCTCAGTTTTTCCAACCCCAGTTGGCCCAATCATCAAAATATTCTTTGGATAGACCTCGTCTCGTAGATCGTCTCCTAGTTGCTTACGGCGCCAACGATTCCGTAATGCTACAGCTACAGCTCGCTTGGCATCATTTTGTCCAACTATGTGCCGATCTAATTCTGAAACAATTTCGCGGGGAGTAAGGTCTGTCAAAGGAACACCTTTAAAAAAATTGAATTGATTATTTGGAAATTTTTTCAACGGTGAGGTTACCGTTTGTGTAGACACAAATATCTGATGCTATAGACATCGCCTTTCTGGCAATGCTTTCTGCATCCATATCTGTTTCTTGAAGGCCCCGAGCAGCTGCAAGGGCAAAGTTTCCGCCAGACCCAATGGCTGCAACCCCGTGCTCGGGCTCCAGAACGTCACCTGCTCCAGTTATAATGAGAAGTTCCTCTCCATCCGTAACTATCAGCATTGCTTCAAGTTTCTGTAAGTACTTGTCAGTGCGCCAGTCTTTAGCCAATTCAACAGATGCTCTTGCTAACTGACCTGGTGTCGCTTCCAGCTTAACCTCAAGACGCTCTAAAAGGGTAAAAGCGTCTGCTGTTGATCCAGCAAACCCTACAACAACGTCGTTTCCACCAGGAGAAAGGCGACGAACTTTGCGCGCTGTACCTTTAATTACAGTGGGGCCTAAGCTGACCTGCCCATCGCCTGCAACCACAACTTGATTGCCCTTACGTACACCGATAATTGTTGTACCATGCCAGCCAGGAAATTCTGTAATACTCATGCACTTCTCCTCAAAGCTTTATACTTAAATGGGAACTATCGATAACATGATCAAGAAAAAGTAAAGGCTCCCACGTTAAGCTTTGGCTTAACAACAAAACAAAATTTAAATTTCGTCTTCAATCCAAGTTTTGAGGGCGGCTTTTGGGGCGGCACCAGTTTTATTTGAGATAACTTCTCCATCTTTAAACAGGAATAAGGCTGGGATACCCCGTACACCTAGCGCCTGGGCAGCAGCGGGGTTGCTGTCAACATCAACTTTGACAACTTTAATTTTGCCCTCCATTTCAGCGGAAATTTCTTCCAAAGCTGGGCCAATTTGTTTACATGGCCCACACCATTCGGCCCAGAAATCTACGACAACAGGAATATCAGATTGTTTGACTTCTGCATCAAAGGTTGCATCGGTAGCGGCTATAGTTGCCATCAGACATTCTCCGGTTATTAAATGATTTGATAAAAGGGTTAAGGTTGTAGGTCACTATCGTCAAGAAGATGATACTCTTTGTAATGAATTTATTATTAGGTCGTTGGGCATTTCCATTAAACAACGTGTTTTAGTCCATAAAACAGATGTCTCCACGGCGTGGTTTGGAAAAACTTGCTTCAGTGCCGCAGCATAAGCTCCCAGTTGGCGTAAAATACCTTCAGGAACATGACTGGGGTTTTCTGGTACTATCTGGTTCGTCTTAAAATCTATTGCTAAAACCTTATCTGCTGAAACTATCAACCGGTCGATAGAGCCTTGGATGGGGTTGCCATTTAATTCATCAATATGTGCTGATATGTTTACTTCCGCTAAAGTACCTGGTGCAAATATGTGCGCAAGATCAGGATGCATTAATATGTCTTGAGCCTCTGCCCAGGCTTGTAAGAAAACCTCACTTTTGACTAATTTTTCTGCAACAGTTTTCCACTGTTCTTTTGGGATATTTGGCAGCACCTCTAACAGAGAGTGCACTGCTTCCCCCAAGCTTAATGCGTCAGGGTTTGCTTCAGTTAATGTGTTTGACACAACTTTATCACCCCCCAGATCAGATGGCGCACGTGGGTAAATTTTTTGTGGAACCGGGCTAGTGGTGGTCTTTGCCCAAACGGGTACCTGACACTTTTCTCTCTCCAATTTTTCCATTGGACGCAGCGCGCCTGTACTCCAGGGCTTAGGCTCGTAACGTAATCCGCTGCCAGCTGCTGTAATCAAAGGCGCTGCTCCTTTGGCTATAGCGGCTGACTGGATGGCGTTATACCAGCAATCTGCTTCTTCTTTTATATCCCCAGACCCCATGACAATCAGCCAGCTTTCCGCACGGGTGAGGGCGACGTATAAAAGCCGGTCCCGTTCGTCAACTTGGCGCATCTTCAAACTGTCTAATGTGGGATTTAGGGTATTAGGCACTAGGTTTTTGTTTGGTTTCCATACAGCAATTCCATGATGATCCACTACATCTGGGGTCGTTGGGGCAGAGCGGGCAGCGGTGTCTGGTAGTATCACAATGGGCGCCTCTAAACCCTTGGCACCATGTACTGTCATAACCCGTATTTTGTCTTCAATGGTGTCCATTTGACGTTTGATAACAAGTTCATCAGAGTCCAACCAGACCAAGAAACCAGTTAGACTGGGTACGTTACTTTGTTCGTAGAACAAGGATTGACTAACTAATGCATCAATGCCCTCTGCGGCCTCTAATCCTAATCGGCCCAAGAGTTTTGAACGACCACCCTGTGCGATTAGTATATGATTTATTAGTTCGAATGGTCGCTTGAAGTCTGCAAGATTACGCAATTTTACCAAGCTGCGTACAGTATCTGAAAACTCTGCCTCTCGATCTTGTAGGCTGCGCCACAAAAATTGAGAGTCCCTACCCTCTGCGAGATTAAACATGTCTTGCTCTGACCAACCAAAGAGTGGTGACTTCAGGGCCTCTGCTAGTGATAGGTTATCTTCAGGTAGTGCTAAAAATGAAAGCAGTGATATTACATCCCGGACCCCTAGTTCAGCAGAAACCTTAAGTCTATCTGCTCCAGCGATTGGTAGGCCAGCCTCTTTACAGGCGCGGTGAATTTCACGAAAAAATAATTTTTGACGGTTCTGAACCAAGATTAAAAAATCTCCAGCTGTGATTTTTCGACGGAATGGTGTTCCATCGCGATCAAGCTGGGTTATGGTTTCTGCCTCAATTAGTTCTTTAATTTGTGTGGAAAGTGCGTTGGCTAATTGCTTGTCTTGGTGGTCGGTGGATACCTCGTCGATCGGGTCAGTCCATGGTTGAGTGTCCGTCTTTTCTGGTTTTTGAAATACTGGCCAAACATCAATGCGTCCTGGTAGTGCAGACTTATAAGCCAAGTGGGTTGACTGGGACCCCAAGCCCAGCCGATTAGAAAAAACTTGGTCTACTAGATCCAGTATTGCTGGTGATGACCGAAAGGAATAATCGAGAGTTGTAGATTGAAACGGTTGCTTGATCTCGAGTAATTGGGCCGCAAACTGGTCTCGCATTGTGTCAAACCCCTTTGGGTCAGCACCATGAAAAGAAAAGATAGATTGTTTTTTATCCCCAACAACAAATATAGTTCGATGCACGTCGGATCGGGCACCCTGCCCAGATGTAAACTCTTGGGCTAAGAGCTTAATTACGCCCCATTGTGCTGGGCTGGTGTCTTGAGCCTCATCTACTAAAATGTGGTCGACGCCTCCATCTAGTCTGAAGAGCACCCAATTTGCCACACGCTCATCTGATAGCAGCTTTTGGGTGCGAAGTATGAGGTCGTCAAAATCTAAAAAACCACGCTGTTGCTTGTGTTCATGATAGGTCTGCAAAAACTCTGTGGCAAAGTTATAAAGCGCTTCTGTTCGCTGAGCGGTGCGCAGCGTTATTCGGCTTTGGCGACCAACCTCCACTCTCAACATCAACTCTTTGAGTTGTTCGGTATAAGTTAACCCAAGACGCGTTTCTTTTGTTGGAAAGGATGTGGTCTTGGCCGTAAAGGGGGCCGCCCCAGTTTTGGTTAAAAAAACAGATTCTAAAACTGGCAAATCAGTGATGGTAAGATTAGGACCCTCAATAGCTCGCAGGTATTTCCCATCTTTAAGGTCATTTCCAGCCTTGGTTAGAAGTGTTGCTCTAAGCTTAAATATCAGATCACTGTCGCCTGGTAAAAAGCAATCATCTTGTAGATCTTGATCCTGATAACCAGGCCTTAAGCCAAGGCCTTTCCAAATATCCTCTTGGGTGGTGGTGGTTTCAAACAGCTTAGCCAAACTTAAAACAGAACGCATAACATCACGTATTTCTACACCAGTGAAGTGGTGCGCAATTCCATCAAAACTAGAATGCCCAGTTTTGTCAGAAATGACCTCTATCACTTCACCTAGTAAGATTTTTTGAGCCCTTTCATCAATTTCAACAAATTGAGGACTTACGCCAGCTTCAAGTGGAAACCGTCTAAGAATTGAGGCGCAGAAAGAGTGTATCGTTTGGATTTTTAGGCCACCAGGTGCCTCAATAGCTCGGGCAAAAAGTGTACGAGCGCTGCTAACATCCTCTGCATTTAGGCTGCGCTCAATACCTAATTCCTCAAGTTCACTTAATAACTTACTGTCCTCTAACATGGTCCAACGGCCTAAACGTTGAAATAGACGATTTTGCATCTCTGAGGCTGCAGCCTTGGTGTAAGTAAGGCACAAAATATTTTGTGGCATTACTCCCTCAAGAAGCAGCCGCGCCACTCTGTCTGTCAGCACGTGGGTTTTTCCTGAGCCTGCATTGGCGGCCAACCATGTGGAGTGAGCTGGATCAGCAGCTTCGACCTGCCTTTGGCTTGCCTCATTCATTTTCATGTTTTGATTAAAAGGGCAGACTCGTTAGTCCCCCACTCTCCGTAGCGTGCGAGTTGGTCATAGTCTGACGACACGTCTACCATAAGCATAGCGCGTCGCGCTGTGTATCCCTGGCTTGGGTTTTGATATGCTTTTATTAGTTCTGAAAATTTGATCCAAACATCATCCTCATCGAGCGGTGCTTTGGCAAGTTTGGGTTCATTGCCAACACCGATATAGGTTGCCTCTGCAACCTGCAGTACGCTGAGCCCCTCAAATCCCCCTCGCTGTAATATTTCAGCTTCAAGTAGGAGCTGTTTGTCAAAATGGAGTTGTTGCGCCTTGCTGGGAAGTGGCCCAGTTTTATAGTCAAAGATACGGGCTGTGCCGTCATGAAGAACATCCACGCGGTCGGCCTTTCCCACCAATGTAAAATCTGTGTCAGTTAGGGTTGCTTTGCCCCGAACCTCAGTATGTGATGAGAGCAAGTCTGCCTGCCGTATAATTTCACCCTCTGCAAACCAATCAGCAAAACGCGCAACCCTTGCCTGCCACATTCGCCGAGCAGTAGGCCAAGGCACTAGATCCTGGAGCATTTCATGGGATAATTTAAGCAATACAACCTTAGCTTTTCCGGCGTTTTCCCATGGGCCAGCTTTAATAAAAGCCTCTAAAATATCGTGAATAACTGTACCTCTCAAAGGCGCATCTGGAGATTTCTTTAGTGGGTCTAGGCGTTTAAGGTTCAATATATGCTTTGCATAAATGGCATAGGGGTCACGAATGAGGTGTTTTATATCAGTGATCGCTAACTGGGTGGGTCTGGTGTGGATTGGGGGTGCAACAGAGGGTCGGGGTGTTGGATTTAGGCTCTGTGTGACTTCGGTCTGCTCAACCAATTCAAGCCAGTCAACACCTCGACGTCGCATGTCCTGAAGCCAAGTACTACCATCCTGCTTGTCCAAGCCATTAAGTAGGTTTTCCATTCGGTTTAGCCAACGTGATGGAACTGTTTCTGCATCATCTGAGCGCAGGGCTCGGGTAACCCATACAGACTTAGCCCCAATGGCTTGTTGAAAGTCATGTGCTGAAAGTCCGATCTTCCGTTCTGGCAAAAGCAATCCAGCCTGAAGTCGCAAGTTTCGGTTTAGCCAAGGATCAGGTGTGAGGGGTTCAGGCCATGTTCCATCATTTAATCCTGCAAGAATTACTAAGTCAGCACTTTGAACTCGGGCTTCAAGCGTACCCCAGATTAAAATATTAGAATGTGTGATGTTTTGATCTCTTGTGTCACTTGTACCCAAAACACCGCGCAAAATTGAATTGTAATCAAGAAGGTCTATGTCACCGGCAGCAGGTCCATGAAGCATCAATTCATCTATAGCTTTTTTTGCATCACGACCGGGAGCCTGCTCCCAAAGCTTTCCCTCTGTTTTGGATGGGCCATCAGCTAGTCTTTTAGTAACTGCGCAATGGTGATCTAGCCACGACCCCATTGGCTGGGATCCTGTTGGCCAATATGTAAAGACACAGCTAATTAGCCAGTTGACCCAAGGCAGATATAAATCTTTATCCTTAGCCCAGTCCAGTAGGGATTGTGGTGATAAAAACGCTGGGCCTTTGCGGCGGAGGTATATTTCTAATTCGCGCGTGTTGAGTAAGTGCTGGCCGCGGTCATCGCCAGAATGCGCAAGGGGATGCTTCAATAATATTAGTAAACCCTCGGATGTTATTTGAGGCTGGGCCAACTCTAGGACATGAAGCAAAAACCGCCCCGGTGCTGTCAGACTAAGAGGAACGCCCGCACTGTCGTCAGGTGTTATATCCCAGGCAGCAAGTATCGACGAAATTCGGCGTGTAAGTTTTCTGTCGGGAGTGATTACAGCTGCAATTTCCCCAGTTGCCACAGCTTCACGCAATCTTAGAGAAATTGCCATAGCCTCAACCCGTTGATCGGGCGCCTCTAGCCAGGTAATATCACGGGTCGCCTCATCTAGATTTTTGAGATTTGGGCCCTCTTTGCGCCAGTGATGTGTAGCTGGTGCTGGTCGCATGGCTAGTGAAATTAGTTTGTTTCGTGCGGACGATGTATTGGCATTATTAGTCCAAGGTTCCACCTGTTCTGCTTTCATCCCAAGTGATTTAACTAGGCGCGAAAACCTAAACTGGGGGTGATCTTCGCCAGTGTTAGGGTCACCAAGTTTATCCCAGACGTTGGAAGGCATGTCGAAGTCAAACCCGGGTAAAACGATAGCTCCCTGCGGCAGTCCTGCAATAGCTAACATGAGCTGAAAGGTTGTACCGCGCGATCCGGTAGATCCAGCCAGGATGATCGGGTGTTTGGGTGGCGAAGCTTTCCAACTCTTGGCGAGGGCCAAGACACAGGCACGCTGGCGCGTTTCAGTATCTGGAGTTGCACCGTCTTCAAAGTAGCCTTGCACTATATTAATGAACTGTAGTGCTCGTTCCCAATGGCCTGATACATCTGATACATCCAAGTTTTTAATGGCTTTTGGTTCAATGCCCTCCCCTTTCATTTCATCCATTAAGGCAGCCAGGCTGTTGGCCAAATCAAAAACAGCACTGCGAGGTGCTAAGCTATCTACACGTGTTAGCAACCCCCGAACTAACTGTGTGATTTCCAGTCGTCTTTTGAGTGCTGGAACAGGCATTGGCAAATCTGTTAGGGCGGGATCATTTGCGATATCTGTAATTAAATTAATTGTTGGCAGAAGTCGGGCTGGTCCGTTTAAGAAAAGCTGAGATATCCTGCGCTGCATTCGGCGTGTATTGATGTAAATTACGACTTTGGCCCACTCTTCTGGGGGACACCCTTCTAGTCTTTTGGTCAGTCCTTCAAGTAAAGCCTCTGGAAAGTTTTGATTGGATTGAGTTCCAAAAACACGTGCTGTCTCCTGAGTACTAAACAATTTTACGTTCCAGCAACTGCTCACCAAAAACAATGTTTTCAGGTCGCCCAACGTCACACCACTGGCCTGAATACGTGGCAACCTTCAATCTATTGCGTTCAATTAGAGTATCCCAAATTAGATTAAGAGAAAAAACACTTTCACTTACTTCATCGACTAGGGATAACCTAATAATTTGTATACCCAGATAAACCAAGTTCCCAGCGCGATTAATGGTACCGTTTTCTGATAAATCAAAATCACCAGGCTTTTCGCGTCCGTGTATGTTGCTTATTTGTGCACATAAAAGCAACGCATCACAGTCGTCTTCCCAATGCTTTGCTAAAAACAAGAATGGATTTTCGCCAGACCAGATGGCGTCACTGTTACTGGTAAAGACAGTGCTTCCGTTGAAGGCTGAGGACGCATTTTTTAATCCACCGCCGGTATCCAAGATGTTTTGCTCATGAAAAATATCGACAGATGAATCTTTCAAGTGTTTCTCAATGGCACTTCCGAGGTAATGGGTGTTAACCGCAATTTTTTTGATACCACCCTCAAGTGCTAAGTCCAACGTCCGGTCCAGCAAAGTCTGCCCCGCGACCTCAATCAGTGGCTTGGGGGTTTCATCCGTGAGCGGTTGCATGCGTGTGCCAAAACCAGCAGCAAAAAGCATTAGCTCGTCAGGTGCATTACGCATTTTGTCTTAGTCCTTCTAGAAAATCTGGACTAGGGCTGGGCAGGCTTTTACAGGCACTACTAAGATCTGAGAGAAGTGGGTGGCTCAAGTCTTTCCATAAGTTTTTCCAGACATGAGGAATTAGATTTAGGTAGCTTGGCTTTCCGTCTCTCAAACAGAGGCGAGAAAATACACCCAAAATGCGTAGGTTTCGTTGTGCACTTAATGCCGCAAAGGCGTATTTAAAGTCATCCCGCCCACTATAATCTTTAGCAAGTTCTTTCAGTAAAGTATTAACCACAGTTGGATCTAGGCTTCGCCGCGCATCATGGATAAGTGATGCAGCATCATACAGTGGGTGGCCCAACTGCGCGTCTTGAAAGTCTAGCACTCCCATTTGAGCTATTCCCGTTTGATCGCGTCTGTAAATCAAATTTTGAGCATGGTAATCACGAAGAACTAGAACAGGACTTGACCAGTCCAGGGACCCAAGGCTGATTTCTACCTCTCTTTCAATTTTCTGGGAGAGAGTTTTTTTACAATACCAGGGCAGGGTGGCCGCTAGAGCTCTGGCCATTTCAGGCGTCAAATAATCACCAACTTCTTTGGGAGGGGGTGATTGGTGTAATTGGCCAAGAGCATCAATTGCTAATCTATACAGTGGTAACTCAAGATGTGGAGCATCATTGGCTACTTTGCATAAGAGCTCATCACCAAAATCCTGCATAAGGATTAAACCGAGTGAAATATCTTGACTAAATATTTTTGGTGCGGAGATTTCACAATCTGACAGATGTAGAGAAATCTTTAAAAATGATCGAATATCTTCACCAAGCTTAGGCTCAGCATCCATTAAAATAGCACTACCCTGAACGGGGTCAATTAGGCGTTCATACCTTCTATTACCAGCATCGCCAGCTAAAGGTGTGCGCTGAACTTTGGACCAACCGGCCTTATTTAAAAATGCCTCAATTTCCAAAACTCTAGTCAATGGTATGTTCCAAGGTGGTTCGGTTGCATAAACATCCCCAAAAAATTAGGTACTGTGGTTTGGTCTGGAAAGCTGTTGCATGAGAATTTTTGAAGCATACGAAACTTATTAAACTTGGCCAGAAACCCTACAAGAGGGAATTGTAAGAATTTTTTGTCATCCAAAAATTTTACCCCAACCGCAGTACATTGTATTTTTGAAAACGATGAGAACACAATTATAATTTATCTGACTCCTGGGCCATATTTGGCTTTTTACATTTTATGTGGTGTGGGCAATGTTCTCCTGTTTCTAAAACAGTGATCATAGCATTCCAAGTTTCGACTGTTAGATCCATGAATTTTTTAGATGACATGTCTTCAAATTCCTGCCGCATTAGCTTTGACAGTTTTAATACTTCCTGCCTTGCTTTTTCTGTATACCATCTGTTTCTATTTGATAAAAAAATATCTTGGAAACCTGCCTCTGCTAAAGCGTGGGTGTACCTGTTTGGCGAAGCCATTTCGAACCCTAGGTCTTCTAATTTAAGATAATGCAACATTTCGGGTGAAGGGTCGTCATCATTTGAGCGCAACCAATCTGATCCCACAAAGTGCCCTCCCGGCTTTAGGACCCTAAAGATTTCTTTTGCGAGTTGCTCTTTATTTTCAATATGTACGATAGAGTCTTTTGAAAAAACAACATCGAAGGATGCGTCATCATAGGGAAAGTTTCCTGGTTTCACTTTCACTATCTCGATGTCTTCTTGTAGCCCTAGCTTTTTAACGCGCTCCGCAGCGATCTCACAAACATCAGCTTCAACATCAATACCAATTACTTTGTGGGCGCCATAATCATTAAACAGGCTCACAGTAATTCCGCCGCTTCCGCACCCAATATCAAGAACAGTGGCTTTCGATAATTTAACAACCCCCAATATCCGCTGAACTTCTTCAGGGCCACCAGGGGACAGGTAACCATCCCCCCATAGTTTTTGTAAGAATTCAATATGGCCTTTGTCGTAATAAATTGGAGGATCTATCATAATTAAATTCACCGTAGTAAAATTAGAATTTCGATATTTTAAAAAATTATCTACCTTTGTTAAGTTTAGCAATTAAAATACTACAGTGAAACAAAAGGGAAAAGGCTTGCACTCAAGCCTGGCGGGACCCTAAAATTCTATTAACTCATTTTCTCCAAAAACTGGAGCATCGATCACTAGCTTTTTGTTTGGCCAAATAACGAACACAACAGCTCCACCAAGATCGTCCACACCTATCCCATTAGAAAAATCTAACTTTGCGCCAGAACGCTCAAGAAGGGTTTTAGCGATGAATAGTCCAAGACCCATTCCATCATAACCGGGACGGTCAGATATCAACTTGCTGCGTTTTCTGCTTCGTACAAAAGGATCACCGATGCGGTTCAAAACTTGTGGCTCAAACCCAGGGCCATCATCAAAAATTTTGACACAAACATGAGTTTGGTCCCAGCCAACATCTATCTGAACATTGGACTTTGAAAAATCTACAGCATTCTGAATGAGGTTTCTAAGACCATGAATTACCTCAGGCTTACGCATAGTTTGGGGCTGCTTAGTATCAAACTCATCATTATCACTAAAAGTAAAAAGAACTATTTTTCCACGATCTAAGTGTGGTTCAGCAGCTTCGCGCACCAACGCAGACCATGGGGTAGATCGCAAATGCAGGTCATCTTTTCCTGCCCGCCCCATGGAGGCTAAGATGTCTCGACATCTATCCGCTTGCTCATGAATGAGGCGTGCATCTGCATGAAGTTCTGCGGAGCCTTCCATTTCTTCCATTAACTCTGCGCTGGTAAGCTTTATGGTAGCTAGTGGGGTTCCAAGCTCGTGGGCGGTGGCGGCAACCACACCACCTAAATCAGTTAGTTTCTGTTCTCTGGCAAGTGCCATTTGGGTGGCCAGTAGGGCCTCCGACATAGAGGTCATCTCAGCGGTTACGCGGCGGGTGTAAACTGAGATGAAAATTACGCCTGTTACAATTGCAACCCAAAAGCCAAACACAAAGACATCAGGCATGTTCATTAGGTTACCTGTGGCTGTGTTTAGGGGAAGGTGTATTAGGCCAACAATTGTAATCATGCCTATCGCACAAATGGCTAAAAATAGAGTTGAACGAGTTGGTAGCACTGTTGCCGCAATGGTTACGGGAGCCAAAATGAGCAATGCAAATGGATTACTAAGTCCCCCAGTAAAGGCTAAAAGCAAAGACAGCTGAAGCGTATCAAACAGAAGAGTAAACATTGTTTCTGTTTCAGACAGGCGTCGGTTGTCGGGAAAAACTAACAATGCAAAAAGATTTGTGAGCACAGACATGCCAATAACAGTAGCGCAAGGCCCAAGCGCTAATTCTAACCCATAGACATATTGCGCAACAACTAAAGTTACAATCTGGCCAGCGATTGCAAACCACCGAACTAATACTAAAGTGCGAAGCCGCATCCAATTACTGCGCGCGCTTTGGTCGATGTAACCAATACTTGGTTGTGGCATTTTTCGCTCCCGTGACGATCCAAAGCTGAACAGGCTCGCCCTTATGGTATAACTAATATAACGAAAGTGTAGAAGGAGCCATAATGTCCAGAAAAAAGTTTGCGGGCCTTTCGGCAGCTACGCTATTAACCTTAGTGATAGGGACCTTTCTCTATACACAGATCATGGCGCCCGCCAATCGCTTTGAAACGTGTGTTTCGGGTGGGGTTGCGGGTGGTTCAATTGGTGGACCATTTGAGCTCGTCAATCAAAAAGGCCAAACCGTCACAGATTTAGAGGTTTTGGATCAGCCAGCTCTAGTATATTTTGGTTATACATTTTGCCCAGACATATGCCCAATGGATGTAGGCCGTAACTCAGTTGCGGTAGATATTTTAGGAGACAATGGCTTTAAGGTTAAGCCAGTGTTTATAACAATTGACCCAACACGTGATACAATAGAATATTTGGCTGACTTTGCAGCTAACAATCACCCAGATTTAGTTGGCCTTACCGGTACGGCCGAGCAAATTGCTAAGGCAGCTCGCGCGTACAAAGTATATTATCAAAAACAACCAGGAGATGATGACGAGTATTATCTCATGAACCATTCAAATTTCACTTACCTAATGCTACCTGAATTTGGGTTTGTTGATTTCTTGAGAAGTGATTTGTCACCTCAAAAAGTTGCTGACCGGGTTGCTTGTGTCATCAAAGCTGCTTGATATTGGCGTAATTCGACCCATGTTGATAACTTAGAGTAAATTAAAGGGATCAAATAATGGTAACTGGACAACTTGAAATCGGCGAAGATAAATCATTGTTATTAGTAGATGATGATGAGCCCTTTCTGAAACGTCTCGCAAAAGCTATGGAGAAAAGGGGTTTTTCCGTAGAACAGGCGGGATCAGTAGCAGCTGGCCGCGCTATAGCAACGGCAAGACCTCCGGCATATGCAGTAGTCGATTTAAGGCTGGAAGATGGAAATGGATTAGACGTTGTTGAAACTTTGCGCGCAAAGCGCCCAGATAGTCGTATTGTTGTTTTAACAGGCTATGGCGCAATAACTACCGCTGTTGCTGCTGTTAAAATTGGTGCTACTGATTATCTTTCAAAACCAGCAGACGCGACTGACATTACAAATGCACTTTTGGCGAGTGGAAATGCCCTCCCACCGCCACCAGAAAATCCGATGTCAGCTGACCGGGTTCGCTGGGAGCATATACAAAGAGTATATGAACTATGTGATAGAAATGTGAGCGAAACTGCTCGGCGACTTAATATGCACCGTAGGACACTTCAGCGTATCTTAGCTAAACGCAGTCCGCGTTAACTCAAAAGGCTAATAGTTTAAATTAAATGCCAATTGAAGCCTGTCATTACATTTCACTCAACAGGTTTGCGTGTTGGTGCATAAATTCTTTTCTTACCTCAATAGGTTCCCTTAAGAGTACTTTAAGCCCCTTCACTGTTTGTTCATCTACTTTGCCAAACAACTTGTCAGCCTCTAACTTGGAAAAGCCTGCAAGTTGCGTGGCCTCAAGCCAAGCACTTACTTTATCTGCCCTTTTGATTTGTTTTTTTAACCCAGTAGGTATGATTGCCGATAATCCAAATCGCATATGGATTGCAGCAGCCAGGCGTTTATCAAGCTCGTCGTAGCCAGGGCCAACAGAGGCCTTCACTGGTGATATCATGTCTCCAATAACATATTCAGAAGCATCGTGCAAAAGAGCTATTAATCTTTGAGCAGGCTTTGCCTTGGGATTAAGACGACTAAAAATTTTTTCAACTAACAATGAGTGCTCTGCAACAGAGTAAGGAAAATCACCAATGGTTTGTCCGTTCCATCGTGCCACAAATGCTAAGCCGTGTGCTATATCTTCAACTTCAATATCAATCGGGGTGGGATCTAGAAGATCTAACCTGCGACCGGACAGCATACGCTGCCAAGCTCTAGCCTGTGTCATTAATCTGCGCCTTTCAATATTTAAGTATGTATTTATTGTACTATTGTCGAGAAGTCTTGGTAATGCTATCCCGCATCAAATTGTCAAAAAACCCATTATTAAGGATTACTAAATGGCGAATGATTACATTGTAAAAGATATTAATTTGGCTGGGTTCGGTCGTAAAGAAGTAGATATCGCAGAAACTGAAATGCCAGGCCTGATGGCGTTGCGCAAAGAATACGGTGATAGTCAGCCCCTTAAGGGATCTCGGATTGTTGGATCATTACATATGACCATTCAAACAGCCGTTTTGATTGAGACACTTGTGGAGCTAGGCGCTGATGTGCGCTGGGCATCTTGTAATATATTTTCAACCCAAGATCATGCTGCTGCGGTGATTGCAGAAGGTGGTACGCCTGTGTTTGCAATCAAAGGCCAAACTCTGACTGAGCATTGGGATTATCTTGACCGCTCATTTATGTTCCCACAAGGAGCCAACATGATTTTGGATGATGGGGGCGATGCCACACTTTACGTTCTTTTAGGAGCACGTGTTGAGGAAGGTGAAACTGATCTAATTGCAGTGCCAACTTCCGAAGAGGAAGAGGCAGTATTTGCACAGATAAAGAAGCGTATGGTTCAGACACCTGGTTGGTTTGTCAAAACCCGTGCCGCTATTCAGGGCGTATCTGAGGAAACCACAACAGGGGTCCACCGCCTTTATGAATTGGTCAAGCAGGGGCAACTGCCGTTTCCAGCAATTAATGTTAATGATTCAGTTACCAAGTCAAAATTTGATAATAAATATGGGTGCAAGGAATCTCTGGTTGACGGTATCCGCCGTGCAACTGACACAATGATGGCTGGTAAGGTTGCGGTGGTTCTGGGCTATGGTGATGTGGGTAAGGGCTCTGCTGCTTCTCTAAGTGGTGCTGGCGCACGTGTGAAAGTAACGGAAGTTGATCCCATCTGCGCATTGCAAGCCGCTATGGACGGATTTGAGGTTGTATTACTGGAAGATGTTGTTTCCAGCGCAGACATTTTTATCACTACAACTGGCAACAAAGACGTGATCCGTATCGAGCATATGCGTGAGATGAAAGACATGGCTATTGTTGGAAATATTGGCCACTTTGATAATGAAATCCAAGTAGCAAATTTAAAAAATCATAAATGGACCAATATTAAAGAACAGGTTGATATGATTGAAATGCCATCTGGCGCTCGTTTAATTCTGTTATCTGAAGGTCGGCTATTAAACCTTGGAAATGCAACCGGTCATCCGTCCTTTGTGATGTCAGCGTCTTTTACTAATCAAGTTTTAGCGCAGATGGAACTATGGACCAAAGGCGATGAGTATAAAAACGACGTTTATATTTTGCCTAAGCATCTAGATGAAAAAGTGGCCCGACTGCACTTAGAACGTATTGGGGTGAAGTTGTCCTCACTTAACAAAGAACAGGCTGATTATATTGGGGTTGGGACTGACGGTCCATTTAAGCCTGAGCACTACCGCTACTAATAAGCTTAAAAGCTATTTAAGAAGAGGGTGCAATTATACTGCACCCTCTTTAGTCACCAATTTAGAAAACTCGCTTAACCAATAACCTTATTCCATTCTGTAAGTGTTGTTCTTTCAAACAAATTTGCTTGATTATAAGGGTCATAAGCAGCCCAAGTGTTTGCCTCAGCCATGTTGTCTACTTTTAAGATAATTAGAGACCCACACATTTGACCACTATCATCAAGCAAGGGCCCCGCCATTTCTACGACACCTGTTTGTTTGATATATTGTAGGTGAGCCTCCCGGTTTGAAACCCGAACTTCGAGATGATCAATCTTATCGTAAGCCATGAGTGCTACACGCATTATATTTCCTCTTTAAGTGGCCGTGCCATGAGGTCGGCCATAACGTCTGAAACATTGGCTGTTCCAGAACAAAGTTTTGCAACAGCTTCAGTAATGGGCATATCAATATTTAAACGCTTTAAGATGGGAACCATTGCCCGTGCTGTTTCTTTTCCTTCGATAGTACTGCTAAAATCGTATCCCCTGGCTCCACTAAGCGCTAAGCCGTAGCGGTAATTTCGGGACTTATCAGATGTACAAGTTAGACAAAGGTCACCAAAGCCAGACAGGCCCGCCAGTGTTTCAGCCTTTGCCCCAAATGTCATTGCATATCGAATAATTTCAGTATGGCCACGTGTTATCAGGGCGGCCCTTGCACTTTCTCCTAAGCCCGCGCCAATAGCAGCGCCACATGCGATGGCAATAACATTTTTTAAAGCCCCGCCAACTTCAGCGCCAATTGGATCGTGAGACACATAAATTCTCAACGTGTCAGTTGATAGCTTAATTTGCCACTCATTAAGGTCATGGGCTTTATCCGCGGCTAAGGTAAGGGCGGTTGGCAAACCTTTTGCTATATCTGCCGCAAAACTGGGGCCAGTCAAAACCCCAACTGGGCCGTCTGGATATAGATTTTTTAGTATTGAATACCCACCAAACCCAGTCTTCAAGTCAATCCCTTTGCTGCAACCAATAAGGGCCTGGCCTTCTAGGTGGTTTGTTATATTCTGCAAAGCCTGATGTGTAGATTGCAGTGGAACGGAGCATAGTACTAAACTGGATTTGTGGAGTGCTGCCTTGATATCATTAGTCACAGTAACTTTTGGCCCTAGTTTGATACCTGGTAGTTTTGAGTTTTTACGAGTTTTTCCCATGATGTTCATGGACTTCTCATTGCGACCCCACAAATGAACTGTGTTTCTATTTGAAAGGGCGATTGCTAAAGCTGTGCCAAAAGCACCAGCCCCAAGTATGCAAATGGTCATAGTTTTTGCTCTTCTGCGTGTACACCTAGAGGCATAAGGCAGCGGTACAATAGACTTGGAATTAACGTACTGCTAATGTTAGCCATTGCTTTGTCCTTGTGGATTGAATTTAAGCTAAATCATAACACCACTTTAATTTTTGCTCAATCCTAAGGAGGCTCAATGCCTCACATACTTGTTACCCGCCCTATTGATCAGGCGCTAAGGTTTGCTAAGGATCTTGAAATTGTGGGTGTAAAATCAAAAAAAATTCTAATTGATCCAATTATGCGTATTACCGCATTGGACGTAGCTTTTAATTTTTCAAATATTAAGGGAGTTTTGATCACTTCAAAAAATGCCTTGGATCACCTACCAGTTGGACTGGATGGGCTTGGCCTTCCAGTTTACTGTGTGGGTAGTGCTACCACGTGTCTGGCATGTGAGCGTGGCCTTGCGGCAAAGAATATGGGCAAAACAGCTGAAGAACTTAGAAAATCTCTGGCTGAAATCTTGCCAAAAGGGCCCTTAGTACATGTACGAGGCTCATTTACGACCATAGATTTTGGTAGCTACTTTCTTGATACAGACTTAAAAATAGAAAACCTGATTGCGTATCAGCAAACTGAACAGCCACTTCAGCTAGAAACCCAAAATATTCTGCAAACCGTAAGGGGTGTAGTTATTCCCCTTTTTTCAACCCGGAGCGCTCAAAGTTTGTGTAAAATGAAATATAGCTGGAGCCGGCATACCGCCGTTGCAATTAGTGAAAATGTAGCAAAATACTGTAAAAAAGCAGGTTTTGGTCAGATTATTGTTTCCCTTCAGCCTGATGCGCGATCTATGCTTGAAGCCATAGTCCCGCTTATGAGAATAAAAAGTGACTAATGGTCTTAGGTTGAAAAACTGGGACAAATAAAAGTTGTGGAAAGATATAGGTAATTTTTTGTCAGATAAGAAAGTAAATAAAAAATCTAAAATAACTGATGTGGTTGTCGAGGAGGCAGTTATAATAGATGTAGGGTCGGCTAATGTCGATAAAGAGGCACAGCATTCCTCTAATGTTAACTCTGAAGAAGAGACCTTTAATAGGGTTTCAAAAAAGCTAAAGCTTGGCAGCTCGTTTATAATTCTTGGGATATTATTTCTTGGACTTGCAGGTGTTGGTTTTTTAATTCTGCCAAAATACTTTACATCAGCCACTACAATAGGGTTGCTGGAGCTAAGGCAGATTGAGGTTCAAGACAAGCTTAAGAAGTTAAGCGCTCAAGTAGCTGTACTTGAGGGTGGTGACCCAGAAGAGAACAGCATTAGGATCCTTGAAGTAGTCAATCCAGCCTTAGTTAAGCTTGAATCTACCATAATTAAGCTGAGAGCGCTTCAGGCAAAGCAGTCAGAGATATTCAATCGTCGTATTGAAGTGTTTGAAAAGAGTTCTCCTACTAGCATTGTTCCATCACCTGAAATGAAAGCTTACGAGCAGGCCATCTCAAAAATTGAGAAGGACTTAGAGAGACAACGTTCCCAAATTAAAAAAATATCAAATGAGCTACAAGCTCAGGTTCGAGAAGTTAAGCTACAGATAAAAACTGAAGAGCAGAGTGCTAGTAAAATTTCTGAAAGCGCGATGACGGCCGCCGCCCTAGATAAAATCCAGACTTTGGTAGCAAGTGGTTTGGGATATCAAACAGTTCTGGCTGAACTGAGCCGTACTACTGACTTAAGTCTTTCGCAGGCTATTGTTGATAATGCTAAAAGTGGGGTGGCAAGTTTAAGTTTTCTACAAAACGAGTTTCCTAGAGAGGCACGCATCGCACTAAAAAAAATAAGAAGTGAAAAGGTAAGTTTTGAAAGTGAAGGCGCCTTTTGGTCTTTTGTAAAAGCTCAACTTGGTGTCCGCTCTCTAACTCCACAGGAAGGATTTTCTGCTGATGCTGTGCTTTCCCGAGCGCAAGTTGCAGTAAATGATGGAGACATAGGTGCTGCACTCATACAAATTAAGATGCTTACAGATGTTGGGCAAGCAGTTCTAAAAGATTGGTCATTGGCTGCTGAAAGCCGCATTCGTGTATTGGAAGAATTAGCTAAAATTTCTGACAACGTTATAACCAACTAGGGAAATTAAGATGCTTTGGTCACTTATAAAAATTCTATTTTTTTTAACGTTTGTGGTTTTAATTACACTGGGTGCGGTATCGCTAATGGAGTCACAGGCTGGCGTCACAATTGAATATGCGGGTTTTGAATTATCATTTGGCGCGCTTCAGGCAACCATATTGGGAATTTTATTTACTTTGGCCCTATGGATTTTCTTAAAGGTTTTTGGACTTATTGTTGCAGTATTTCGTTTCTTAAATGGTGATGAAACAGCGTTGTCTCGATACTTGTTTCGTAATCGTGAACGACGTGGGTTTGAGGCGCTTTCTTCTGGATTGATGGCCTTGGCCAGTGGCGATGGTGCTGAGGCCATGACAAAAGCCAAGAAGGCCGACAAGCTACTTGGCAAACCAGAATTGACAAACTTGGTTATCGCACAAGCCGCCGTTGCTTCTGGCGATAAGAAAACTGCGCGGGCAACCTACAAAAAACTATTACAGAATCCAAAAACCAGGTTTGTTGGCGTTCATGGCTTACTTCAACAAACACTGCAGTCTGGTGATATGGAAACAGCGCTCAAGTTAGCTGAGCGGGCGTTCGCATTGAAGCCTAAGCATGTAGAAACCCAAGATGTTTTGCTTAAACTTCAAGCTGGTCAGAAAGATTGGATGGGAATTCGAGATACTCTAAAAGCAAAGCTAAAGCACGGTGCGCTTCCAAAAAATGTCCATAAGCGCCGAGATGCTATTTTTGCCTTGTCCCAAGCGATGGAACTGCAAGGTGAAGGTAATTTTGATGAGAGCCATAAGCTGGCAGTGGAGGCTAATCGTCTCTCGCCAGCACTAGTGCCAGCGGCTTTGTTAGTAGCGCGTGGGCAAATAAAAAAGGATAAACCAAAGCTTGCCAGCCGCACTATCCTTGCCGCTTGGGAACTGGGCCCTCATCCTGAGCTAGCCACAGTTTATGCAGCAATTGACCCAGATGAGGCACCCCTTGATCGAATAAAACGGTTTCAGAAACTCACTAAATCCATGCCTAAACACGCTGAGACTAAGATGCTACTAGCTGAGTTAAATATTGCTGCAAGTAATTATACCAAGGCCCGTTCGGTACTTAGGGGACTAGCTAAATCTGATCCAACAATGCGCTCGCTTACTATAATGGCTGCGATTGAGAGGGGTGAAGGTGCTGACGATCAAACAGTACGGCAACTTTTAACCCAGGCAATTTCAGCACAGCGAGACCCTCAATGGATTTGTGAAAACTGTGGAGAAACTTATCAAAGTTGGGAGTCAGTTTGTCTTAATTGTGAGGCTATCGACAGTGTAATTTGGAAGCGGCCACCTCAATCTGAGTCTGTCAGTGCTGAGATGCTACCACTAATAGTTGGTCAAATGGCTAAGGTGGATCAAGGTGTGACTTCAGTGCTTTCTGACAATGAAACTGAAGCAATAAGTGAGACTAGTGTAGAAGAAAAACAAAAAAAATCTTTAACTACAACACCGTTAAAAACTGGCATCACAAGGTAGAAATATGGAAAAAAAGATAAAATTTTCTGGACCAGAGTTATGTAAGTATGAGGCACATGAGGTTGTTAAGCTTTTAAAAAACGGAGACGTGTCTTCTTGTGAGTTGTTGGACGCAGCGACAAAGCGAATTTCGCAAACTGGCAAGGTAATTAACGCCACACCCACATTGTGTGAGGAGCGTGCCAGAATGGCAGCTAGATCTCTAGAAAGCAGTAAAGATAGTCATGACGGCTGGTTGGCTGGTCTGCCTATTACAATCAAAGACTTGAACATAGTGGCTGGTGTTCGCACAACATATGGAAGCAAGGGTTTTGCAGATTTTATACCAGATGAAAGTGATCCGCTTGTACAGCTCCTTGAGGCGCGTGGTGGAATTGTTTTAGGCAAAACAAATACCCCAGAATTTGGCGCCGGTGGGAATACCTTTAATGAGGTATTTGGTGCAACTCTAAATCCTTGGGACACAAGTTTAAATGCTGGTGGGTCATCTGGTGGAGCTGCAGCATCACTCGCAACAGGAGAAATCTGGCTCAGTCACGGAAGTGACCATGGTGGTAGCCTTCGCACGCCCGCCGCATACTGTGGTGTTGTTGGTTTGCGGCCTAGTCCCGGTATGGCTGGAGGACCTGGAAAAGATAATGCTTTCATGATCGAAGGGACCCAAGGGCCGATGGCTCGATCCGTTATGGATTGTGCACTTTTTTTGGACGCTATGTCTGGCTTTGATCCAAGAATTGCAATGTCTTTTCCTGAACCAAAAACTTCCTATCAAGATGCAGTGACGCGCGTACCTACTAAACTTGCTATAGCATTTTCTCTTGATTTGGGAGGTTTTGGTCAGGTTGATAAGGAGATGGATGATCATCTGCGTGGTGTTTTGCGGATGTTGGAAAACAATGGGGTAGATATTGAAGAAACTTGTCCTGACCTTTCAGGGCTTGAAAAAACTTACCATACTCTCAGAGGGGTAATGTGGGCGACAGCCGCCAGGAGCTTACCAGAAGAGGTTAGGCGTTATTTTAAAACTACATTGGCTCAAAATACAGTTTTTGGCCAATCTCTATCAATAGATGACATTATTGATGCCAACATTAATCGCTCAAAAATATATAATGCTATGGTAAAGCTTTTTGAAAAATACGAGGTTTTAGCCTGTCCGACCGTTGGCTGTATGCCCCACCTTCAGTCCGAGGAGTGGGTAGATAATGTTGGTGGGGTGAAACTATCAGGTTATATGGACTGGCTGCGATTTGCATTTTTAGCCACGACTGCGGGCTTGCCATCTATTTCTGTTCCAGTTGGATTGGGCCCAAGAGGATTGCCGGTTGGCTTACAGCTGATAGGGAAGCCACGCGGCGAAGCAGAACTCCTATCTGCTGCACGACTGGTTGAACTAACAGTGGGCGGGCCTCTAGATCCGATTGACCCAATTCAATTTAGACCAAATGATTTCTAAAATTTTAATCCAAACTTAGGCCGCTGGGAACACTTTCAGGTATACCAAGTTTACCCAAGACAGATGCCTTTCCAGTTAGGCTGCCAAGGAAACTTAATATATCAGAGATTTCAGCGTCTTTTAAGAAAATTGGGGAAATGTCTACTTTGGCAGCTTGCCTGGCGATCTCAAGTGGATCAGACTGTACTACAAAATCTATACTTTCCAGCCAGGGAATGTTTGGCAAAGCAGCCATTTCTCGTCCCCACTTCAACCGCATACTTTTTGGATCCAAATGGTGGCGAACTATCCCCTCTAAAGTTGGATAGGCGCCATTATGGCCATATGGAGCGGTTAGAAGAATATTACGGAGGCGTGGTGTTTTGAACCTATACGCATCCTCAATTTGGTCGCTTTCACCCATACGCCCAGTGTCGCGAGCTGCTGGATCAAATCGCCTAGTCCGACCGGGACCAAAGGCTGGTAATGATAAAGCATAAAATTTTTGATCGCTGAATAAGGGTCCACTATGACAAGTGGCGCAACCGCCCTTACCAAAGAAAATCTTACGACCACGCTCTGCAGACTTTGGCAGGGCAATCTTGTCATTAACAAATTCATCATAGGCACTGTCGTAGCTTTGCCATTCAATATTTATAAAATCACCCAATGCCTCAGCTATCTCAACGATAGTGACTTGTTCTGGTTCGTCTATATTATCGAAGGCTTCCACAAACATCTGGCCATACTCTGGTATTATTCTGATCCTTTTTGCTAAAATGGGCCAAGCTGCATCAATTCTATCATGAATAGCTCCTGCAATTTCGTTTTCTTTAGGATTTCCTGCCATTTCAAACTGAGCGACAAGTGGAAAAATTGCCTGAGCTGAAATGACTGAATCCAAGCCAGCTGGAAGCCATTCCTGTGCAGGTGAGTTGAAACCGTTTTGATAGATATCACTTATTTCAAGACGACCATCATGAAATACTACTGTTATTGATTCGTGCCCTAAATTCCATAAAGAACTAGCATTTCGTGGTATCCGCTTACGGATTTTATTGGCGCCAACGCCCGCTATTCGCTCAGGCCCTAAACCAATTCCACCCTCACCAATCCCAAGGCTTAGTCCATCTGCACCACCGTGTTTGGGGTGGTGACATGTACTGCAACTTATATTGCGGTTACCAGACAGAATTTTATCATAGAATAAAAATTGCCCAATCTTTGCTTTTTTAGTATCGGCAGGCTGAAACTGACTTTGCAACAACGGATACTGTTCGGCAGAAATAGGTAAAGCACTAAGGATAAGGAGAGTTAAAACATGTGGTACTTTCAGCCAAGACTTATAAGTGGATGTATTGCGATACTCCTGAGCCTGATGGCTATCGTTATTGGATCGCCAGCCAATGCTGAGCTTGAGGAAGCACGAGACCTTATGGAGGATGGAAAATTTATTGAAGCGCGGGCTGCTCTTTGGCCAGCTGCACGCTCTGGGAATGCGGAAGCAGAAGAGTTGATTGGCGTGATGTATGCAATGGGTCTTGGAGTAGAACAGGACTACCAACGCGCATTTGAATGGTATTTGCGTAGCGCTATGAAAGGACACCCAGGGGCCCAGTCTGGGGTTGGTTGGTACTATGAAGTGGGCCTTGGAATGCCTTCGATTGACCTCACGCGCGCTTATCTGTGGTACGTTCTTTCTGCAATCGGAAATGATCCTGATGCTATGATAAGCCAAGAGGAGGTAGTTAAAAAAATGACAAAAGAGCAGATAGATAAAGCGCATATTTTAATCGATGATTACCGTGTTTGGCTCTATCCGTTTAGATAGGCTGAGATCCAAGGTTTTTTGTTTATTAGTGTTAAAATAGATGCCGCGCAGGAAAGGCCTGCGCGACAACTCCTTACTTATTATTTGATATCAGCGGCTCGACCTGCATCTAGGTCAGCTTCTGCTGCTGCAACCGCTGACGTTAAGGCACTAAATACAGCCTCACCGCCATCTACGTTTGACTTAAACCAGTCATAAACGGGTGCCGCAGCTTTTTTAAATGCAGCTTTTTCACCTGGTGTTGGAACATATAGATCACCACCACCTGCAACAAAATCGGCATAGGCCTGAATTGACTTGCGTTTTGGTGATGCAAAAGTAGCTTGCTGTAATTGAGCAAATCCATCTACTATGATCGTACGGTGTCCAGCTGGCATTGACATAAATTTGTCATTAGACATCCACCAAAGTGCTCCCATGTATGCGTGACCGTCAAGTGTTACATACTGTAAGCCGGCATCAGGAAATTTCATGCCCATGATGTCAGTGATACCATTCTTAGAACCTTCAACTACACCAGTTTGGAAAGATGTGAATAGTTCTGGCCATGGAATTGGAGTAGGTGACGCGCCAAGAGCTTTGACTAGTTCCTGAGGCAGGTCGGCCACAACAGTTCTAATTTTCAAACCTCCCATATCACTTGGACTTTGAACTCGACGTTTTGTGTTGGCAAAATTGCGCCATCCACCGGTGTTACCAATTGTCATTAGGCGAATTTTTCCACCTGAATTTTCCAACGCCATTTTTCGAACAGTACGAGTAAAATCACCAGATAGGACATGCTCTGCAACACGGTCATCTGCCATTAAGTAAGGCAAATCTAAGACCTGAACATAAGGAAAAATTCCCGCTGCGCCGCCAGAAGTTGAAATGTAAACGTCTATCGAGCCATCAGCAACACCTTGCAGGCACTCAGCGCCCTTTGAGCAAAGCTGTGTGCCAATGAACAATTCGACTTCAATTGCCCCATTTGATGCACTTTCGACATAGTTTTTAAAAACAACAAGACCATCGTAGTCTTCGTCGTTCTCGTTTGAGTTCGCTGTAGCGCGAATTGTAAAATCTGCCGCTTGTGCTGAGATAGCACTAGCTGCAAGAATCGCCACCAATGTTAGTGACTTTATTGTACCTTTTAGCATAATTTTCCTCCCTAGAGTGTTGCTGTTCAGGTTAGTTTACGAAACCGGTTAAACGCGGAATCGTCATCGAAATGGCTGGAATATAAGTTATCAAGAAAATAACAAATATTTCAACCAAAAGGAATGGAATAATAGCCCTAGCTATAGCTTCGACACGCTCTCCGGAAACGGATGAGGCAACGAAAAGAACTAGGCCCATTGGTGGTGTGGCTAACCCAACTGTCAAATTTACACTCATTATTATAGCAAAGTGAATAGGTTCGACACCCAAGCTAATAAATATTGGACCCAATATTGGACCTAATATGATAATTGCGGGACCGGCATCTAAAAACATTCCAACTACGAATAGTAAAATGTTTATCAAAAACAAGAGTACCAGCGGATTGTTAGATAATGACACGATGTATACGGCTAAAATTTCTGGCGCATGACTGAGACTAACCACAGTTTTAAATGCCATTGCCGCTCCAACTAAAAGTAAAATTACTGACGAGGTCATTGCCGCCTTTGTTAGTACGCTTGGAAGGTCACTTAAACGAAGTGACTTCAGAACAAATAGCCCAATAAATGTAGCATAGCCTACGGCGACAGCTGCTGCTTCGGTTGGAGTAAATATACCACCAAGAATACCACCAAGTATAATAACAGGCGTTAATAATGGAAAAAATGCTTTTAAACTTGCGTGGCCCCTCTCATTCCATGTGTACTTAGCGCTAGCTACGGGAAAGTCATAGCGATCGGCCATTACTTTTACGGTTAACATTAAGCCAAGACCTACCATTACCCCGGGAACAATACCTGCTAAGAAAAGTGCGGCCACACTCTCACCCATTACGTAAGCATAAATTATCATAATTCCAGAAGGGGGTATAATTGGTCCAATGACTGAACTGGCAGCCGTAATTGCAGCTGCAAACCGGCGGGTATAGCCCTGTTTCTCCATCGCTGGGATCAACATTGACCCTAGAGCTGAGGTATCAGCCACTGCTGAGCCAGACAGGCCTGCGAACAACATTGAAGATAGAATGTTGACGTGTGCTAAGCCTCCCCGCAGATGTCCCATCATTGCCTGCGCAAACTCTACAAGCCGACTAGTGATGCCAGCCCGGTTCATCAACTCGCCCGCGAGCATAAAAAATGGTATGGCCATTAAGGGGAAGCTATCTATACCATTATACACATTTCGATATAGCAAAGCGATGTCGCGCTCTTGACCGTTCATCCATAACAGAAGTCCTGGAGCGGCTAATAAACCAAAAAAAACTGGCAATCCAATAATGAGAAATATTAGAAATAAAGGTAGAAACCAAAGTAACATCAGTTCGCCCTATCAAGAGCAGGAATTGGCCTCAGGGTTACATTTTTATCCAACAGAATAAGAATTTGTCGGATTATCATCTCAATATTGACTAAAATCATTAGCACTACCCCTGTTAAAATGGATAGATACATCCAGGCTAGCTTTAATTTAATCATTTTTAACCCAATTAAATAAAGTGGAACTCTCAAAGATGAGCTGGAAAAAAGCCAACCTGATGTGACATGCTTCCACCCCAGTTGAACGGCTACGAACAACACGATTAGTGACGCGGTTGCCAATAAGATTGCCAACAAAGAAACACCTCGGTGTGGCAGGAATCTATGTAAAGTATCAATTGCTACAAAGCCGCTCTGTCTTAATGCTATGGGTGCCATCAGACCGGTCAACCAAAGCATTAAGAAACGCGCAGCTTCGTCGGGCCAGGGTAGTGCGTTGTTTAATATATATCGACAAAATACCTGCAGCAAAATAACAAAAACCATTAAGGCTAATGCAGTGACCGATATGTATCGACCAAACCTGCCAGCAAAATCGTTAAAAAGTTGCAAAGGTTTCAATATCTCGATCAAAAGCTTCAAGTTAATTTACAACTTTTTGTAACATGTTTTTGGTCCATTTTTAGGGTACCTCTTGTCCGTTAGCGGCACCGTAAATATCAAACCACGTTTCACGGCCCATCTCTAATTTTAGACACCGCGAAAGGTTTTTAATTCGGGCAAGTGAGTTGGTACCCATAACTGGGGCAATTTGTGCTGGGTGGGCTAGGAGCCATGCAACTGCCGCCGCTGCCGCATCACCCTCTCCTACTTCAGTCAGAATTTTTAACAGCTCAGAATTATTTCCTGAGAAAAGTGCACCTCCTGCTAATGGTGACCACGCCATTGGTACTTTGCTTCGCTCCTGTAAAAAGGCTAAGTCACCATTAGTCAGGGCGGAATTCTCGATTACACTAATTTCAATCTGATTGGTGACTAATGGGTTTTTCATTGCAGATTGTAATAATGTCCAATCGTATGGCTTGAAGTTAGATACCCCAACACTCAAAACTTTTCCGGAAGCGATAACATCGTCTAATGCCTTGCCTGTTTCGTTATGGTCCATCAACGGATCAGGTCTGTGTATTAATAAAAGGTCGATGTGATCGATATTCATCAACCGCAAGGAGTGATCAACCGAAGCTTGAATGTGTGCCGCAGAGGTGTCGTAATGTTTTACTTTTACGTTAGCGTACCGACCAGCCCCTACCAAAATATCGCATTTAGTTATTATTTCAATTTGATCTCGCAGTTTTGGAGATGACTTTAAAGCAGAACCAAGAAGTTCTTCTGCGAGATAGCCGCCATAAATGTCTGCCTGATCAATGGTGGTAATTCCCTGTGACAAACAAGTCTCAATTTTTTCCTGAACATGCCCGGGAGCTGTGTTTGAATCGTCTCCCAATCGCCACATGCCATATATTAGGCGGCTGATTGATAGGTTTTGAGTAAGAGAAATACGTTCCATTATTTACGAAATCCGTTTCCTAAGGGGGTTGCAGGGATATCTGAAGGCACGCGGCCATACTCATGGGGAAGTGAACAAGTCTGCAATTCAGGTAATATCAATTTACCTACATAGTCACATTCTTCGAGGTGTGGGTAGCCTGAAAAGATAAAAGACCGCATTCCCATTTTTTGATACGATTCAATTTCTGACAGAATCTGGTCAGCAGATCCCACTAATGCCGCACCGCAGCCAGATCGAGCGCGACCTACGCCAGTCCAAAGATGCGGCTCAATAAATCCATCCATATCTGCCAAACTCCGATTGCGAGACTGACGTGATACTCCAAACGAACTACTATCAAGCGCCCGCTCACGTATCAAACTACCAGTATCATCATCTAATTTGGATACTAATTCTCGCGCAAACTCTCGTGCTTCCACCTCAGTATCTCGCACAATCATATGTACTCGTAGCCCATAATCCAGAGTTCTGTTATGGGCTTCTGCCTTATTGTTTACTGCGATCATCCTATTTGCTAAGTCGTCTTTTGTCTCTGGCCACATTAGATAGACATCGCAATGCTCGGCACAAAGCTCAATGGCATCTGGTGAGTAGCCTCCAAAATATAAAAGAGGGCCACCATTTTGCTGATAGGGTCGAGCTGGTTCCGTACTCACGCCCTGGAAATTGTAAATAACTCCCTCAAAGTCAATCTGATCTTGGGTCCAAGCTTGCTTTAGTATCTGTACAACTTCTCTTGATCTTTGATAGCGATATGAGCTTGGCTCTTTTTGACCAGGAAAGTCAGATGAAATTATGTTAAGTGTGAGCCGGCCCTTAAGCATGTGATCTAGAGTAGCCACCGTACGTGCCAGCATGATTGGATGCATTTCACCACAACGTATGGCGGCAAGGAGATTGATGTTTTCAGTGATTGGTGCGCAGCCCGCCACGAAAGATAATGTGTCTTGCCCCACCTGATAAGATGATGGGCAAAGGATATTACGAAATCCGTTTGCCTCAGCGGAAGTAACAATTTTACTACAATGTTCCCAAGAAGATCTAAGCCTACCATCCGGTATTCCAAGGTATTCATAATCATCAGAGCACAACGCGGAAAACCACGATACTTCGGTGGTATTTAGACTGGCAGAAGTGATGGGTACCAGCGTCATAACAGCGTGCGAGAATTCAATTGCATTCGAGTATTAAAGCTCGCATCAATGGGTAAATCAATGGTGTATCAATTTAGAGAAATTTTTGAAACAAACTAGTAAAAAACCTGGCGCATTGCCCGCTTATATACAGATCAGTGAGGTTGTTGCCCGGCGTATAAATGCTGGGCAGATATTAGTTGGTGAGCGTCTCCCAAGTGAACGGGTAATGGCCGTAGAGTTTGGTGTTGCTGTTGGAACATTGCGTAAAGCCCTGTGTGAGTTGCAATCCCAAGGATTTCTTATTCGAAAGCATGGCTCTGGAAATTATATTAAAAAAGCAACAGAGGCTACAAACGTGTACTCGTTTTTTAGTCTTGAATCTATTGTTGGAGCAGGGCTACCAACCGCCCAATTGATCTCTATAAATAGGCAAAAAAAACCCTTAAACACTCCTTATTTTGGGCCTGATCAAGAGGCATTTTGCTTTCGCAGACTACGATTTTTAGACGACTGCCCTGCAGCACTAGAAGAGATTTGGCTTGATGGATCAGTTGCTTCAACACTTGACCAACAGGAGATTTCAGAATCTCTTTACCACACCTACCAATCACGGTTTGGATTTTGGATTGTGCGTGCCGAAGATCATGTGAGCTTTTCCCCAGTTCCAGATTGGGGGGTGGATCAATTTGGTTTGAAACCTGGTGATACTGCAGGCTATGTCGAACGAATCGCTTGGGCAAATACCGGTACTGCACTTGAGTTTTCGCGCAGTTGGTATGATCCAAAAGTCGCAAAATATGTTGCGCGAATTAAGTAAGGAAAGTTAATGACCCTACACTACGGATTAATAGGCTGCGGAATGATGGGGCATGAGCACATTCGAAATATTGCCTTGCTTGATGATACAGAGATTTCAGTGATTTATGAACCTGATCCAGAAATGCGAGTACTTGCCTTAAAAACTCTACCAAAGACAAAAATTGTAGATACTTTATCTGCGCTTCTTGAGCATAATCCCCTAGACTGCTTGGTAATTGTCAGCCCCAATTACTGCCACATGGGCCAATTGAAAGAGATAGCACAATCGCGACCACTACCAATTTTATGTGAAAAACCGCTCTATGCTGATGCAAGAGATTTGACCGCTGCTGAGGAATTTTCCCAGAAATATAAATCTTTAGTGTGGGTAGCAATGGAGTACCGTTACATGCCGCCAGTGGCAGCATTTATAGACCGAGCTGCAGAGACAACTGGGGGAATAAAAATGCTCACAATTCGTGAGCACCGCTTTCCATTTTTGCCAAAGATTAATGACTGGAACAGGTTTAACAAAAATACTGGTGGAACTTTAGTCGAAAAATGCTGTCATTTCTTTGATCTTATGCGACTTGTACTTCGCTCCGATCCAATACGAATAATGGCAAGCGCTGGACAAGAGGTTAATCATCTAAATGAATCATACAATGGTGAATACTCTGATATTTGGGATTGTGGTTATGTGATTGTAGATTTCGCTAATGGTTCACGTGCAATGCTAGAGCTCAGCATGTTTGCAGAGGGATCAGAATATCAAGAAGAAATACATGCAGTGGGCCCCAAGGGAAAAATTTCTTGCAAGGTACCGGGCCCAACGCGTTTTTGGCCTGAGCACATGTCCAAACCTCCTGTACCACATTTAATTTTAAGTCCACGAAGCCCAATGGCTCCCAGCAGGATAGATACTGTTGTCCCTCCTGAGCTCTTAATTGCAGGTGATCATAATGGATCTACCTTTTACCAGCATGAAAAATTTCAGGCAGCTATTTTAGGTAAAAAATTACCAGAAGTAAGTGTTCAAGATGGGATTTGGGCCGTTCGGATGGGTATGGCTGCTCAGGCGTCAGCTATTGAGAAAACAGTTATAGAGCTCAAATAGCATAAATGGCTAAGGCTGCTTCAGCTAAGTGATTACCACATCAAAAAGTTTCAAAAGAAAAATTTAAATAAATTCCAGTATATATAAATAAAAAAAGTCAAACCTTGTGATCAACAATGGATTGAATTTTACTAATCACGGCCCTTTACACCATCCCAAAAACCTTTGACTTTGTTAAAAAAGCCAGCGCTTTCGGGACTGTTGTCAGGAGACAGTTCTTCAAATTCTTTAAGCAGCTCTTTTTGTCTGGCAGTAAGGTTTACTGGTGTTTCCACTTGCAATTCTATGAACATGTCACCGAGTGCCCCGCCGCGGACTGCAGGCATGCCCTTGGAGCGTAGTCGCATTTGACGACCCGTCTGACTACCAGCAGGAATTTTTACACGGCTTCGACCACCATCAATACTCGGTACTTCAATATCACCACCTATTGCGGCAGAGGTCATGGACACGGGTATCCTGCAAAATAAATTTGTACTTTCCCGTTCAAATATTGAGTGATCATCTACTTCGATAAATATATATAGATCACCTTTTGGTCCCCCAAGGGTTCCAGCTTCACCCTCGTTTGACAAACGGATACGCGTCCCAGTTTCCACACCAGATGGAATATTAACAGAAAGCGACCGTTCTTTTTCTATCCGGCCTGCGCCTCGACAACTAGAACAAGGGTTTTTGATTACTTGCCCAGCCCCAGAGCAAGTAGGACAGGCGCGTTCAACAGTGAAAAAGCCCTGTTGGGCACGTACCTTGCCCATACCAGCGCATGTACCGCATTTACTGGGCTCAGTACCGGATGCTGCACCAGAGCCACCACATGGCTCGCAAGATACCGCAGTTGGAACATTAATAGTTTTTTGTTGGCTTTTGTATGCCTCTTCCAGCGTGACACGCATATTATAGCGAAGATCAGAACCTCGACTTGCTCTTTGTCGACCGCCTCCACGACTGCCACCCCTAAAATCACCAAAAAGGTCGTCAAACACATCAGAAAACGCATTTGAAAAATCACCCTGCCCACCAAAGCCGCTGGGACGGCCACCACCGCCTTCGAAAGCGGCATGTCCGTAACGATCATAGGCAGCCTTTTTATCGTTATCTTTTAAAACCTCATAAGCTTCGTTAGCTTCTTTGAAGAGATCCTCAGCCTTTGGGTTTTCAGTATTGCGATCGGGGTGCAGCTCTTTGGCCTTTGTACGATAAGCCTTTTTGATCTGGTCCGCGTTCGCGCCCTTGGCAATTCCAAGCGTTTCGTAATAATCACGTTTAGACATTTGGCCTGTCCCCTTTGGAACAAAAACCAGCCAATTTTATAAATGGCTGGTCTTAATTGGTTCCTATTTGGCGTTAGCCGCGCTTATCGCCATCCAAGTCTTCAAAGTCAGCATCAAGAATATCATCATCCATAACTGCTCCTTCATCGACGCCACCAGCGGCCTCAGCTTCTTGACTTGACTTATATATTGCCTCGCCCAGCTTCATTGCCGCTTCTGTAACGTTTTGGATGCCAGATTTTATTTTCCCTGCATCTTCGTTTTCTAACTCATCATTCAACGCTGCTATGGCGAGCTCAATGGCTTCAACAGTAGTTGGGTCAACTTTATCGCCATGCTCCTCCAATGACTTCTCGGTTGAGTGAATGAGGCTTTCTGCCTGATTTCTGCTCTCAACCAACTCTTTACGGTCTTTATCAGATTCAGCATTTTCTTCTGCATCTTTAACCATCGCGTCAATATCTGAATCACTCAAACCACCCGATGCCTGGATAGTTATTTTTTGTTCTTTTCCAGTGCCTTTGTCGCTCGCTCCAACTGAGACAATACCGTTGGCATCAATATCAAACGTAACTTCAATTTGTGGCATGCCTCGTGGTGCTGGCGGGATTTCTTCTAGGTTGAACTGCCCTAAGATCTTATTATCCGCCGCCATTTCACGCTCACCTTGAAAACAACGTATCGTCACTGCGCTTTGACTGTCTTCAGCTGTTGAGAACACCTGCGATTTCTTTGTTGGTATGGTGGTGTTTCTATCTATTAAACGGGTAAATACTCCACCCAGGGTCTCGATTCCCAAAGAGAGTGGCGTGACGTCTAGTAGAACAACATCCTTCACGTCTCCCTGTAGCACGCCAGCCTGAATAGCGGCGCCCATAGCAACAACTTCATCTGGGTTAACACCTTTGTTAGGCTCTTTACCAAAGAATTTAGTGACTTCTTCTATTACTTTTGGCATTCGCGTCATGCCGCCAACCAAAACAACTTCATCAATATCCCCAGTTGAGAGACCCGCATCTTTCAAGGCGGCCTGGCAAGGCTTTAATGAAGCTTTGATCAGATCCCCAACTAAGCTCTCTAGCTTCGCCCGGGTTAATTTTACAACAAGGTGTAGGGGCTGGCCTGATGAGCCATCCATTGAAATAAATGGTTGGTTAATTTCTGTTTGGCTTGAAGAGGAGAGTTCGATCTTTGCCTTTTCGGCTGCCTCTTTGAGCCGCTGCAAGGCCATTTTATCCTTTTTAAGATCCACCCCATTTTCTTTTTTAAACTCGTCTGCAAGATAATTAACTATGCGCATATCGAAGTCTTCACCACCGAGGAATGTATCACCATTGGTGGACTTTACTTCAAACAGGCCATCATCAATTTCCAAAATAGTGACGTCAAAGGTACCGCCTCCAAGGTCAAAAACGGCAATTGTTTGTGTTTCTTTTCTATCTAAACCATAGGCTAAAGCTGCGGCTGTTGGCTCATTAATGATCCGCAGAACTTCAAGGCCAGCGATTTTACCGGCATCTTTAGTTGCTTGTCTCTGTGCATCATTGAAATAGGCTGGAACTGTAATTACGGCTTGCTCGACAGCCTCGCCAATGTAGGCCTCAGCAGTTTCCTTCATTTTCTGTAAAATGAATGCTGATATTTGAGAAGGTGAGAACTTATCCCCCTGTGCTTCAACCCAAGCGTCTCCATTCCCACCGTTAATCACGGTGAAAGGAAGGTTTTTCATATCTTTTTTCAGGTGAGCATCATCATATCTGCGCCCAACTAATCGCTTCACGCCAAAGACGGTATTGTCTGGATTTGTAACGGCCTGCCGCTTTGCTGGCTGACCCACCAGCCGTTCATCATTTGTAAAAGCAACAATTGAAGGTGTCGTGCGTGCACCTTCCGCATTTTCGATTACCCTTGGCTGTGATCCATCCATAATGGCGACACAACTGTTGGTAGTTCCAAGATCAATCCCAATGACTTTTGCCATTTTAGCATTCCTTCACGCTGGCTATTTAGAGGCGGTAGACCCTATTACGGTTCCCCAGCCCAAATTTCTGAGTAGCTTCTATAAACTACTAGCTCAGCGCGCTATATAGGTACGACGAGGACTCCCTGCAACCATCTTGAGGTAATGAAATTTGGATTTTTTGAAGTTAAATGAAAATGTGCCCTTAACACCGACAGTAAAAGTAGGTGGAATTGCTGTTTTTAAAGGCTTTTTACCGGTAACAGATCAAACACGGATTGTAGATGATTTACGATATGTTGTTGGCCAAGCACCTACATTTTCGCCAAAAACCAAGTCTGGAAAAAAAATGTCGGTACAACTAACTGCTGCGGGAGAGTTTGGTTGGTTTTCTGATCACCAAGGTTATCGCTATGAGAAGCGTCATCCAACTGGCGTGTCTTGGCCTGAAATACCATCTTCTATTTTAAGTGTTTGGGGTAGTCTGGCTGCACACGCGCCATCGCCTCAGTGCTGCCTTATCAACTACTATGAAGAAGGGGCTCGAATGGGTATGCATCAAGATCGTGATGAGGCGAGTTTTGAGTGGCCTGTAGTCTCTATTTCTCTTGGCGACGATGCTTTGTTGCGCGTAGGTGGGCAAATAAAGGGAGGCAAAACATCATCAATTTGGCTTCAGTCAGGCGATGTAGCAGTAATGGGGGGGGACGCAAGACTCAATTTTCATGGCATTGATCGCATAAAATTTAAAAGTTCTAATTTATTAAAAAACGGTGGACGGTTAAATGTTACATTGCGGGTAGTAACCTAAAAAAATATAAATAATCCTTACTATTTAGCATTAGCAGTTTCTCGCAAGTTCGTCAGCTTCGCAAGACACTCAGAACTTTAATTTAAATACCAAAACTCTAGACATGTGGATCTATGCAGCAACAGATGTTGGGCCCTGCTGCAAAATGGCGTACAACGTACTAGAATTTTCGTTGTTTCGGAGTTTCATACATACATCCGAGTCGCGTAAAGTACGTGAAACCAATGCCAGAGCCTTTAGGTGCTCAACACCACTGGAAAGTGGAGCAAACAGCGCAAAGGCTAAATCAACTGGCTGACGGTCTACAGCATCGAATTCTATTGGGCGATCTAATTTTATAAAACAGCCAACAATTCGATCTAAGTTTGCAAGGCGTGCGTGTGGCAAAGCTACTCCACGCCCAACGCCAGTTGGACCCAAAACCTCTCGTTCTAAAAGTGCTTCGACAGCAATTTCGGGATTAATTCCGTAATTTTGTTCTGCAATTATTGCTAAATCTTGAAAAAGTCGTTTCTTGCTTCCAACAGATTGCGCATTGCGGACTGCTTCTGGTATCAATATCTCTATTAGGTCCATTTTTTATTAGCTGTATTTTAACTTAAGCCCGATCTACTCAACCTAAGTTGCCATTGTTACGGCGGCATACAACACTTACTCCATTGTGGCCTTCGTTCCTGAAGGCAAGGACCGGCGCACCGGCTAGTTCTATTTTTATTACATCCTGCCTAAATTACGAAGGCTAAATTTTTTCTTGGTCTTGGCAAAAATTAAGGGTGCTTTGGTTGCAGACCGGAATCACCGCATCATTTATTTTAACTTGCATATACGAGGGTGTTTAAGAAAGTTCAACGGGTTGTGATGTTGCCAAACTATGGTCTTTTAACTTATTGTGTATCTGCGTACCTGTTTTTCTAATTTCTTATAAGTAGCACCAAAGGTAAAATAAATTTCACGTGCACTTGATTAGAATAATCGGTTAAACCAGTTAAGAGGTACACATGTCCTTCACATACTTATTCTTTAGAGCTTCTCAAAAAAAATAGACATTTAAAAAACTATCATTTGGGCAAAATCGAGTACTACCAGTCAACGTGTAATTTATTTTACTTGAAAGTTTTCACCAAGATACACACGCCTAACATTTTCGTCCTTAACGATTTCGCTCGCTGTTCCGCTCATAAGAACTTTACCGTCATGAAGAATATAAGCCCTATCCACAATTTCTAAAGTTTCGCGCACGTTGTGGTCGGTGATTAAAACACCCACTCCACGCGCTTTCAGTGCCGAAACCAACCCCCTAATTTCACTAACAGCTACAGGGTCAACACCAGCAAATGGCTCATCTAAAAGTAAATATTTTGGGTTAGCTGCTAAACAACGCGCAATTTCAACGCGACGACGCTCACCACCCGACAAAGCGAGTGCGGGTGTTTGTCTCAAGTGGCCAATAGAAAATTCATTGAGAAGTTCTTCGAGGCGTTCATAGCGGCTTTTCTTGTCTAATCTAGTAAGCTCAAGAACAGCCAGAATGTTTTTTTCGACATTCATTCCGCGGAAGATTGAATTTTCTTGAGGCAAATAGCCAATACCAAGTCTTGCGCGTCGATACATTGGGAGGCGCGTCACATCGCGGCCATTAAGGATTACCTGTCCGCCTTCTGGTATCACGAGTCCTGCAATTGAATAAAAACAAGTTGTTTTGCCTGATCCATTGGGCCCCAACAGAGCGACAATTTCACCTCGATTCAATTGTATGCTCACATCACGAATTACTAAACGTTTTTGGTAGCTTTTTCGCAGAGACACTATGTTAAGGCCGCCCTGGCCCTCAGAAACTTTAAAAGAGTGTTGTGCCATTAATTAGATCCAGTCGATAGGATCGTTTTAACCTGACCCTCAATAATTGCTGCACCAGTATCCAGATCAATTTGTAAAGATTTAGCAGACATCAAAATTTTTCCTTGGCTAAAAACCACATCTCCGCTCATAATTAAGGTACGGTTTTTTAGAGAGTATTCAGCGAATTTAGATTCCGCACTTTCGTTTGCAGTAGCAACTGTTACACCACCACTGGCACTCAATTTATCAATTTCCCCTGTTTCTGAATATGTCACTATCACAAGGTCGGCAGCGATTCGGATATCGCCTTGCCCAACTATTACATTTCCCTCAAATCGCGCAGATCCATCTGATTCACTTATTGTTAGCTTGTCTGCTGTGAGCTCTACTGTTGCGTTGGCATTTTGATCAAAACCACCCAGCAGCAGGCTTGTTTTTGCAACGCCCTGTAATGCAAAAAGACATGTATAAATAACAATTGTACTCATAAGAATAATTTTTTGCACAGCTTACCTCTATTGGCTTTCTTTTGGTTGATATAACATTCTAACGCCATTTGTGAAAAGAATTTGCTGTTTTCCTGTGATCATCTTTAAAACCATATTACCAGAATCTATGCTGCCCAAAGGAAAAACCCCCTTGAAAGGTCCGTTTGTGCTTGCATAACTGTGGTTGAAATAGATATCGAGCCTTTCGGTTGCGATCCAAAAATTTAGTTTTGAATCTAAACGTACGCCCTGTGATATAGATGCGTAATTTGTTTTTGCGTTTACCAGACCTGCGCCGGCTGTTATTTTGGTTTTACTACCCTTTGGCGATTTAAATTCGATATCTAGTTCAGAAACATTCAAAACAGACGGCTTTTTTGCGTCTGGAGTGGCATAAGCTGCTGAGAGCGCAAATTCGATTCCACCTTCACTGATACCAGTAAAATATGGTCTCGTTATGCGTTGTTCACGAATAATGTCTGCTACATTTAGATCAGCATAAGGCAATGATTGTGTCACATCAACTTTTCCTGAAAAAAGAAAAATAGTTGAAAGCATGCCGAGGGCAGCAATTGGAAGCAGTGTTTTGACCCACGCAACAAAAAAAGAATAGCTATTGTCGAACGAAAATCTCATTAGCCCCCATGCTCGCAATCGTTTTTAGGAGTGAGCAAAAATATCAGTTTCTGGCCAACCTTCAATATCTAGCTTTGCCCTTATTGGTAGGAAATCAAAACAGGATTGGGCCATTACCATTCTGTTTTCACGGGTAAGTTTTTGGGTCAAGATATCTCGGAGTTGGTGTAGGTATAAAACATCTGATGCGGCATATTCAATTTGTGCTTTAGACAGTGTTTTGGATCCCCAGTCAGATGATTGCTGTTGCTTGGATATATCAATAGCCAGTATTTCTTGTAGTAAATTCTTTAACCCATGTCTGTCAGTATAAGTACGAATTAGGCGGCTTGCTATTTTAGTACAGTATACATTTTTTGTTAGGACCCCAAATGTTTTATACATTGCTGCAATATCAAACCTACCAAAATGAAAAATCTTAAGAATTTTCTGATTTTCTAAAATTTTACATAAATTTGGTGCTCTATCCTGGCCTTGCGAAATTTGAACTAAATGCGCATCTCCATCGCCGGCTGATAGCTGGACAACACAAAGTCTATCCCGATTTGGGTTCAAACCCATGGTTTCGCAATCAATTGCTATAACTGGACCTAGGATCAAATTGTCTGGCAAATCGCCTTTGTAAACTTTATTTGTCATATCTTAACCTCTTTTGCACTTAACAGTGTGCCTGCCCTCCTGTTGCTTTAGTGTCAACAATAGGTTTCAATGGTACGCTGTTATAAGCATTATATCGCTTTAGTGGAAAACCTTTTGAAGGCCATCTATTTAAAAATAAATAATTTTGACCAATGATCCAAATGAGGAATTTAAAGATGCATGTTACACAAAAAACAATTGTGAGCAGTTGGAATGAGTGGGATCCGCTACGACATGTGATTGTTGGCCGAGCTGATGACTGTCATATTCCACCTGAAGAGCCCGCACTGGAGGCAAAAGTGCCAGAAGATAGTGACATGCGCGGGCAGTGGGGCCGTAGACCGCAAGAGACTATTGATCGCGCTAATGAACTTCTTAACAACTTTGCCAGCCAGCTTCAGAACCGAGGCGTGCGCGTGGATCGTCCAACACCTATTGATCACTCTCAACCAGTGATCACGCCAGACTTTGAAACTGAAAGTCAGTTTGGGTGTATGCCGCCACGAGATGTGCTGCTAACAGTTGGGTCTGAAATTTTAGAAGCTACTATGTCTTATCGTTGCCGTTGGTTTGAGTATCTGAACTATCGTCCACTTCTTCAGAAGTACTGGGACGAGGATCCTAACTTTCGTCATGAAGCTGCCCCCAAACCTCGTTTAACAGATGCTGACTATCATCCTGACTACTTGTCAAAGAAGATTGGAGTTGAGAAGCGTTTAAAATGGGCTGCCGAAAAATTTTTTGTTACTACCGAAGAAGAGCCATTGTTTGATGCTGCGGATGTGTTGAGATTTGGCAGGGATTTGGTTGTGCAGCATGGCTTTACAACAAATATGAAGGGAATTGATTGGCTGGCCCGGCATTTTCCAGACCACCGGGTGCACGCTGTGAATTTTCCAGGCGACCCATATCCAATACACATTGACGCTACCTTTACGCCACTACGCCCAGGATTAATTTTGAATAACCCTCAGCGCCGCCTTCCTGAATTGCAGCGGGAAATGTTTAAGAAAAATAATTGGGAAATTATTGATTCTGCACAGCCTGCCCATAACGCACCGCCACCACTTTGTTATTCGTCCACTTGGCTGAGCATGAATGTTTTAGTTTTAGATCCAAAAACTGTGTGTGTTGAGAAATCCGAAGTTTACCAAGCAGAACAAATGGACAAACTGGGAATGGAGGTGGTTGAGGTTGATTTGCGCGATGCATATGCATTTGGTGGGGGCCTGCACTGCTGCACAGCTGACGTTTACAGGGAAGGCGTTTGCGAAGACTACTTTCCAAACCAGTAACCTAATTAAAATATTTTTTTATTAAGCTAGATCACCAAAATATACGAAAGTAAATTCTCTCTACAAGCTATGCTTTTGCCAATAGGCTTTCCACTCGGGCGATTTTTTCGTCTTTTTCATAGAGATCAAAATAACCTGAATTCATGAGGTGTGGCGGGCCAAAGAAAAATCTCTCATATAAGGCTTGCCTACTCCCAAAGCCTGAGACTGAAATATCATGTGCTAGCCGATACAAGCCCACTCTATCTCTACTATCCATATGAGTTAGCTGAAAGTATTTTAAGATATCGCCTTCCATTTCGTTACTAAAATCTGCTTCGGTGGGGGTTGCCATTAGGGATGAGGAACCTAAAAGCTGCAAAATTTCTACCATTCGGGGGTACATTTTTGGAAACAGGTTGCGCGATGTATCTAGAGGGCTGCGCAACGGGATGAAATTACCCCAATGGTCCTCATGTGCCTGCTGTTCTGCTGAGAATAGTAAGGCGCGAACGGTCTCTACCATCATCATCACTTCTGAAATCATAATCTTGGTCGCAAGATCTTTGTCTCGTCCTGTCGCTTTTGCAATTGCGCACATTATGCCAACCATGAACTCAGCTTTTGCTAATTTTCCACAGGCAACTTGATGGGCCATATGAACGATTGCGTTTGTGGTGTTAAATGCTTGGTTGCACAGACTTGGCTCCCCATACATAAAAATACGTTCCCAGGGCACAAATACATCCTCGAAAATCACTACGGCATCCATTTCTTCGTAGCGTGACGACAGGGGCGCATCAAAGTGTGACTTACCGTGATCATAAGAGTCCCGGCAAAGTAATTTTAATCCAGGAGTTGCTATTGGAATTGCAAAGGCAAATGCGAATGGAATATTGCTGGGGTCAGCTCTCAAGACGGTGGAGGGAAATACCTCTATCTCGTCTGCAAGTGGGCCTAGAGTTGCAAGCAATCGTGCGCCCTTCACTATTATTCCAGCATCGCTCTCCTTTACTACATGCAGGGCAACCTCTTGATCAAATTTACCAGTATTAAACTGAGCGTGTGAAACTGAAGGGTTAATCAAAGTGTGAGTTAGGATTTTGTCGTTCAGTCTTACCTCGTCATAATAATTGACCATATTCTTAGCGAAGTCAGCTTGACCAACAGTCCCTTGCGCAAGAAAATCTGGTGCATGGGCAAACGCCATCAAAGAGGCATTTTTGTAATCTGGGGTGCGGCCAAACATACCATTTGACCATTTTGCCCACTCATAAAATGCACAGCCTCGACTTAGAACGTCTTCTTTTGTTTTTGGAGCCATATGGGATTTAGCGCATCGGATCCCGTTGGCATCTAGATAAGTCACGTTATCTCGATAAGCATCTTCATGCTGGCGATCGAGAAAGCCAGCTAAGGAGGCTGCGCCACCACTAATGCCAGGCTCAATTGTTACGTCTTTTACGCGGGCGCCACGGGTCCAAATTTCACGATCATCGCGCAAGCCATGGAGATATTCAGCTCCTGTCCTAATTCCAGCGTTTTTCATACTAAACCCTATTCCCTGATGCTACTACTGAGGTTGTTTTGTGCCCATTCAATTTGTCTAAAATACGGTTTAGTTCACCCCACTCTTCAGGTGTGACTTCCTGCATAAATTTGTCGTGTATCTGTTCTATTTTTGGCAGCATTAGCTCTTGAAGTTCACGGCCGGCCTGTGTGGGCACAATGTAGACGAGCCGTCGATCTTCAATGGATCGAAGGCGACCAACGAAGCCTTTTTTTTCGAGCCTATCTAGTATTCCAACCAGTGATGGCGATGGAAGAAGTGTGATTTCTGATATTTGCTTTGATGTGAGGTGTTTTTGTTCCCAAAGCGCTCGCATTACCCGCCACTGCTGGTCGGTAATCGCGTGCTCCTGAAACAAAGTGCGATATACCGGCATAATTCCGTCGAGGGCTCGGCTAAGTATCATTGGTAAGCTATCAAGAAATTTGGGCATAAGACCGTTTCTATATTAATGATTAATATATTAACAATAAAAAGAAATTTCCCAAAGTCAATTAAAACACGTCACTGGGTTGTTATTTGTTAAAATACTACGTTATTTCTGAAATCAAAAAGGTAAAGGAGTGCTTATGGCCCACCTTATAATTCAATACTCTGAAAACCTAGATAGTCAGGTTAACATGACAGATGTCTGTAAGGTGATGAGTGGCGTGATGCAGAAAACGGGGTTTTTTCCTTTGGCGGGTATTCGGGTAAGGGCATACCCGGTGACGCACAGATCTATTGCGGACGAGCATCCCGAAAATACATTTTTGGATATGGTTTTACGCATGGGTGAAGGGCGGACTGAGCAACAAAAATCCAGAGTTGGAACTGACTTGATGGCAGCAGCTGAAGCTGAATTTTCTACGCAACTAGCCAATCCACATTTTGCGCTGTCACTTGAGATAATTGTAATATCGAAACTACTAAGTTGGAAAAAGAATAGCATACATAACCGGCTTAGGCCCAATTAACAGGTGCGCCGCTGCACAGGAGACAAATCATGAAATTTGCTACAATTCGTTACAACGGCGATCAACTTTATGGCGCTGTCACTGATGAAGGCGTTATCGCTCTTTCAGATGATTTCCCACAATGGAAAAGTTTAAAGGAGGTGATTGAGCACGGTGGCTTGTCGGTTCTGGAGGCGGCGTCTGTGGGTCGGGATGCTAGTCACGCTAATGGTAGCTTTACCTTTGATACGCCTGTTCAAAAGGGTGAAAAAATTATATGTGTAGGCGTAAATTTTCCCGACCGAAACGCGGAATATAAAGATGGGACGCAGGCACCAGCTAACATGTCACTCTTTCCACGTTTTTCGCGTGGGTTTGTGGGACATCAGG
>CAJJBD010000011.1 GCA_905182325.1 uncultured Planktomarina sp.
ATGATTAGCCATGGCTTTATCTCTGGCGCCTTATTTCTGTGCGTGGGTGTAATTTATGATAGGATGCATACTCGCGATATTGATGCGTATGGTGGGTTAATTAATAAAATGCCAAGCTACGCGCTAATATTCTTGTTCTTTACAATGGCCAATGTTGGACTTCCTGGCACATCAGGTTTTGTGGGAGAGTTTTTAACGCTAATGGGAATATTCCAAGTAAACACTTGGGTTGCTTTATTTGCTACGTCTGGAGTAATTTTATCTGCGGCTTACGCGCTCTGGCTTTATCGTCGTGTAGTTCTTGGGGACCTTATCAAGGAGAGCTTGAAGTCGATTACAGACATGCGGGGACGTGAGAAAGTAATATTTGTCCCACTAGTTGTAATGACCCTACTTTTAGGTGTTTACCCTGCGCTTATTCTCGATGTAATTGGGCCTTCTGTTGCGACTTTGGTCGAAACTTATCACAGCGCTGTGGATGCTCATTTTAAAATGAGTGCAGCCGCATCACCCGCATTTCAGTAAGGAGAGTTTTGAGCATGATTTCAACTGACTTTTTTGTTCTCCTGCCAGAAATATTGATCTCGCTGTATGCAATGCTTGCCTTGGTAGTTTTTGTCTATACAGGCAAGGATAAACATGCATCCCTTTCTATATGGCTGACTGGTGCAGTTTTTCTGATAGTGGCGGCTTTTGTTGGCTTAAGCGATGCGCCAACCGCTACTGCATTCAATGAAATGTTTATAGATGACGCTTTTGCCCGTTTTGTGAAGGTTGTAATTTTACTTTCGGCTGCAGTCGTACTCGTTATGGGCCAAGACTACGCTGCGAAACGGGACATGCTGAAATTTGAATACCCTTTATTGGTAGCGCTGTCGGTTGTTGGTATGATGGTTATGGTTTCTGCAAGTAGCCTGATGACCCTTTACATGGGCTTAGAGTTGCAGTCACTCGCACTGTATGTGATCGCAGCTTTTCGTCGTGATAACGCAAAATCCACTGAGGCTGGGTTAAAGTATTTTGTACTTGGCGCGTTATCCTCTGGTATCCTGCTATATGGCTCATCTTTGATCTACGGTTTTGCAGGAACTGTGAAATTTGCTGGTATTTTGGAGGCCACTGAAAGTGGTAATCTGTCTATGGGTCTTTTGCTAGGCCTTGTTCTTGTAATTTCTGGCCTGGCTTTTAAAGTTTCTGCAGCTCCGTTCCATATGTGGGCTCCAGATGTCTATGAAGGCGCACCAACTCCGGTCACGGCATTTTTTGCTACAGCTCCTAAAATGGCAGCGATGGGTCTTTTTGCCCGAGTTGTGCATGATGCATTTGGCGGGGTGGTTGATGAGTGGCAGCAAATAGTCGCGGTGTTGTCTGTTATATCAATGTTCTTGGGCGCTATCGCCGCTATTGGTCAAAAAGATATCAAACGCCTTATGGCTTATTCTTCTATCGCGCATATGGGATTTGCGTTAATGGGCTTGGCATCAGGCACCGCTTTTGGGGTGCAGGCCATGCTGATTTATATGACTATCTATGTGTCAATGAACATTGGTACATTTGCGTTCATTCTATCAATGGAACGAGACGGGGAACCAGTGACTGTCCTCTCATCACTAAATATGTATTCAAAACAAGAACCCCTTAAAGCCATTTGTTTTCTCGCACTAATGTTCTCTATGGCAGGTGTACCTCCATTAATTGGTTTTTTTGGAAAGTTTTATGTTCTACGAGCTGCTTATGAGGCAGGACTAGCATGGCTCGCAATTGCTGGGGTGGTTGCGTCTGTAATTGGAGCTTTCTACTATATACGGATAGTATATTTGATGTATTTTGGTGAGGAGATAGAAAAGCTGGTTGGATCTGGCTCGCGCAGATTAACAGCTATTTTAGTTATTTCTGCGTCACTTATGGTCCTAGGCACTTTTTTTAGCCTTTTTGGAATTGAGAGTTTAGCTTCAACGGCAGCGGGTTCGCTTGCAAATTAAACTACCAATTGGAGTGAGTTTTACTGTTGTAGAACGTACCAGTTCTACAATGGATTTGGCTCGGTGCTATGATGGTAGCGCTGGTTTTCCTCATTGGATTTTGGCTAAAGTTCAAGACCAGGCACGGGGTAGGCGGGGTAGATTATGGATTGGTAATAAGGAGAGCTTTGCAGCTACCTTGATTATGAAGCCAAAATGTACACCCTTAATTGCTTCGCAGTATTCTTTTGTTGCTGCCTGCGCATTGTTTAGGTCTCTTGGAAAATATGTAGATGTCACTCAATTAGCACAAAAATGGCCAAATGACGTGTTGCTCAACGGTGGTAAAGTGGCTGGAATTCTACTTGAATCCTCTGGCACGGGACATAGTGTTGATCGGCTTTCTATTGGTGTTGGCGTCAATTTAGGATCTGCACCAAAAAATGTTAAGAAAGCGAACTTCGTACCGGTTGGGCTCAGTGACGTTATTGGAAAATCTATTAGGCCTGAAGAATTTTTGGAGAATTTAGCATATAACTTTAATTTATCTGAACAAAATTTCAAAAAATACGGTTTTGTAAAAATTTGTGAGGAATGGACAGGTCAGGCTTGCCGTCTGGGTGAGGTGATAACAGCACATACGGGTAAAGAGGAATACCAGGGCCAATTTGAGGGTATAGATGCTAACGGAAACCTTGTGCTGTTGACGTCAAGCGGTAAGCGGGTCATACCGTCTGCTGACGTATGTTTTTAAGGCTTATCTGATGTTGCTTGCAGTTGATTGTGGAAATACGAATACTGTTTTTTCCATTTGGGATGGAGCTAAATTTGTTTCAAATTGGCGGATTGCCACATCGCATAAGCGTACAGCGGATCAATACTACGTTTGGCTTACAACATTATTAAAATTAGGTGGTATTGAAAACGACATTGAAGAAATGGTGATATCATCAACAGTGCCTCGAGTTGTATTTAATCTCAGGGTCTTGGGGGACAAATACTTCCATACACGGCCTTTGGTAGTTGGTCGATCTGATTGCAAGCTCCCAGTTTCAGTGCGTGTTGATGAGGGGACTGCTGTAGGGTCTGATCGTTTAGTAAACACAGTTGCGGGTTTCAACCTGTTTGGTGGCGATTTAATAATTGTAGATTTTGGAACTGCAACCACTTTCGATGTGGTTGATACTGACGGGGCTTACATCGGTGGGGTGATTGCGCCTGGGGTTAACTTAAGCCTTGAGGCATTGCATAAAGACGCTGCAGCTCTCCCTCACGTAGACATATCAAAGCCACAGAATGTTATAGGTACAAATACCGTGGCATGTTTGCAGTCTGGCGTGTTCTGGGGTTACGTGGGCCTTGTACGTGAGATTTGTGACAGAATAAAATCCGAACGAGGTCGACCCATGAAAGTTATTTCGACGGGTGGATTGGCGCCATTGTTTCAACAGTCAGTGCGCTTATTTGACCAGTTTGAAGAAGATCTAACGATGCACGGCTTGATAGTAATTCATCAGTTCAATAAGGAAAGTTAATGAGCCAAAATCGATTAATTTATCTACCTCTTGGTGGCGCTGGAGAGGTAGGGATGAACTGCTATGTCTATGGATATGGTCCGCGTGATAAAGAGAGACTGATCATAGTGGATCTAGGTGTGACGTTTCCTGATATGGACGGCTCGCCTGGTGTGGATTTGATTATTCCAGATATTACATGGCTGGAAGCCCGAAAAGACCTTATTGATGCAGTTTTTATAACCCATGGTCATGAAGATCACGTAGGCGCGGTAGGTCATACCTTCAAACAACTAGGCGCACCTCCTATATATGCTAGAGCATTTACGGCAAACATAGCGCGGCGAAAACTTGAGGAGCATGGAGTTCCTACAGATGCGTTGGCGATAGTAGCGCCTTGGCCAGATAGGGTTGAAATTGGGCCCTTTAAAGTTGGGTTTTTACCGATAAGCCATTCAATTCCTGAGAGCTCTGGTCTTTGTATTGACACACCGGCTGGTCGTATTGTCCATACTGGTGATTTTAAGCTGGATGAAACTCCTCTTGTGGGGGAACCTTGGGATCCAGTGCTTTGGGCTGAAATTGCAAAACCTGGTGTGAAAGCTTTAATTTGTGATAGTACAAATGTTTTTTCCATGAATAGTGGTCGCTCTGAGTCCACACTAGGCGATAATATTACCGCATTGGTTGCCTCTGCAGATCAAATGGTCATAGCTACAACGTTTGCAAGCAATGTTGCCCGGGTAAAAACCTTGGCTAATGCTGGTCGTAGGGCAGGCCGCTCAATTTGTTTAATGGGACGTGCGATGAATAAGATGATAGAAGCATCTTTGGAAACGGGAGTTTTGATTGATTTTCCACCAATAATAAGTCCAGAAGATGCTCTAGACGTTCCCCGTGGTAACTTAATGCTTCTAGTTACTGGCAGTCAGGGGGAACGCCGTGCGGCATCGGCACAGTTGGCTAACGGAAAATATCGAGGGCATAAGTTGAAGGATGGGGACCTGTTTTTATTTTCCTCGAAAACAATCCCAGGAAATGAACGTGGTGTAATTAAAGTTATTAACCAGCTTTCAGAAATTGGCGTTGACGTTGTCGATGATGACAGTGGCACCTATCACGTATCTGGTCATGCAAATCGACCAGATTTGGAGGCAATGCATAATTTAATTAAACCCCAAATCTTGATACCTATGCATGGAGAACATAGGCATTTAAGAGCCCATTCTAAGCTTGGTACCGATAAAGGTGTAGCGTCTGTGGTGGCTATAAATGGTACCGTTGTTAATCTTTCTGGTAATGCGCCAACAATTGATGGATTTGTGGAAACTGGTAGGACTTATATTGATGGTACTGTTCAAGTTGGTGCTTTAGATGGGGTCGTCCGTGATCGTATTAGGATGGCCTTAAATGGGCATATTGTAATTACTATTATTTTGGATGATGAAGGTCCTCTTGGGGAACCTTGGTGTGAAATTAAAGGCCTCGCAAAGACAGGCGATAGCAGGGTAGGATTTACTGAGGTTCTTGAAGAGGACCTTAATCAGTTTTTAATGCGTGCTGGCAGTAAAACTTTACGCGATGACAAAAAACTTGAGGTTGAATTGCGACGCATTGCACGCCACACGGCCCAATCTGAAATAGGAAAAAAGCCTGAAGTAACAATAGTGATTAGCCGTTTGGCTTAGGCACTCTTTTGTGAAACTATTCATTTAAAAAGTAAAATTTAAGTTTTTATATTAGACATATTGTTGTGGATAACAGTTTTAAAAGTCTGTGAACCGAAAATTTCATAGATTATGTTACCAAAAAGATAAATCGAAACTGTAAGCAAACTCAATTTTATAAATGTAACAAATTAATGCGGACTGGACTGCTGAATTTACAGAAGTTTAAAAATTTTAAATACTTTTTTTAATTTAAAGGGTATCTATATCCTGTTTATCAGGCATTTCATCATTAATGGCTCCATTGTCTGCTGACATTTTATTTAGGTTAGGTTTTTCCAACTCGTTTAATGGTGCATCTGACTTTTCATCAACAGACGGGGTCTTGCCCTCTGCGACCATCCGTTCGACAAAGCTTTGAGAAATAAAATTTGGTAACCCTTCATCCAATGTGGTTGCTACTTTAATTTTGTTGCGACCTTTAACTTGGTTGTTTTGTTTGGGTTCTACACTTTGATTAGGCTTTTGTTCAATTTTTGTTGTTTCTACATTTGTTGCGACCGGTGAATTTGGTTCTAACTCTGCCTCTGCTTCTGCCTTTGTTCTGGCTCTGCCGCCACCTCTTATGTTTTTTGGCGTTGGTTTATCTTTTAAATTTTTGTTAGGTGCAATGTCCTCGTTGCTAGCCATTCTGTGTTTCATGCGGGGAATTTCCGTTTTAACTAAACGTTCAATATCTACAAAGTTTTTTTCATCTTTGTTTACACAGATCATCATCGCAGTGCCTGATTTTCCCGCACGTCCAGTACGGCCAATACGGTGCACGTAATCTTCAGCGTGACTTGGCACGTCGTAGTTAAACACATGACTTACGTTGGGAACGTCAAGGCCGCGCGCAGCGACATCTGAGGCCACCAAAAACCTTAAAGTCCCAGATCGGAATCTATCAAGTGTTTCCATACGTTTGGATTGCTCCAAATCGCCATGTATTGGAGCTGCGTCCAAACCGTATTTTTTCATAGACTTTGCTACGACATCAACGTCAGTCTTTCTATTGCAAAAGATTATAGCATTGGTACACTTTTCCGCTTCATCTTCGATCATGCTTCGTAATAATTTTCGTTTCTCTGTTCCTTCTAAGGCTTTTTTGCTCGCCTTGAACATTAGTACGGATTGGGTGATTGTCTCAGAGGTAGAGGCTGCTCGTGCTACTTCAATCTTTGCTGGGCCTGAGAGAAAAGTACTTGTAATACGTTCTATTTCTGGCGCCATTGTGGCGCTGAAGAATAGAGTTTGCCTTGTGAAAGGCGTAAGGTTAAAAATTCGTTCAATATCTGGTATAAAACCCATATCTAACATTCGATCAGCTTCGTCCACGACCATTATTTGAACGCCAGTTAATAAAAGCTTTCCACGTTCGAAGTGATCTAGCAGACGCCCTGGTGTTGCTATTAGGACATCGACGCCTCTATCTATCAATTTATCTTGTTCTTTAAAACTTACGCCACCAATCAATAAAGCTTTGGTGAGCTTGCTATATTTAGTATAAGTGTCAAAGTTTTCGGCAACCTGGGCAGCTAGCTCTCGAGTGGGGCAGAGCACTAGACTGCGCGGCATTCGCGCCCGTGCCCGCCCGCGGTCTAAAAGTGTTATCATTGGAAGTGTGAAACTAGCGGTTTTACCAGTACCAGTCTGGGCTATACCTAGAACGTCTTTACCTTCTAAAGCCGGCGGAATAGCACCGGCCTGAATTGGAGTTGGATTTTCATATCCTGCGTCTGAAATTGCTTTTAAAACTTTTGTTCCCAAATTTAGGTCGGTAAATTTTATCATGTACGTCCAATAAGATGCGCCGCAGATTTATGATTGTAGCGGCATGTGTTGGACCATTTTCTACCGAGTCCACTGGTGTTGTTCATATATCAACGCAGTCCGTATAGGTCCTAATAACGATTAGGTCAAACACGCACATAAATCGTGCAGTGGATCTTAGTATTAGAAGCGTTTGATAAGTTTTCAATTTGTTTATTGTGTTTGCAAAAAGCTAATGCATCATTTCTTTTGTCTCTGTGAGCGTTACTTCAGGATAGTCCCTTGCAATTCGATCTATATCCCACTGCAGCCTTGTCAAAAATACAATATCACCATCATTGTCTGTTGCCATATGTAGCTTATTTTTGTCAGTAAGATCGTCAATGCCTGCCTTAGTTCCTGACACCCAACGTGCTGATTTAAATTGGCTCGCTTCCAGCCGTATTGGTAATCCGTATTCTAGTTCTATTCGGCTTGCCAGAACTTCGAATTGAAGTTCCCCCACTACACCTACGATGTAACCAGAGCCAATCATTGGCTTAAACACTTTAGCTGCGCCCTCTTCAGCAAATTGCATCAGGGCTTTTTCGAGGTGTTTAGCTTTTAGTGGATCACCTGCACGCACGTTTTGTAGAAGTTCAGGAGCAAAGCTTGGAATACCGGTTACGTTAAGAATTTCACCTTCTGTGAGAGTATCCCCAATTCGTAATTGGCCATGATTGGGAATTCCAATAATGTCACCAGCCCAGGCTTCCTCTGCAAGCTCTCTATCGGCAGCCAGAAATAATACTGGATTCGAAATTGCCATAATTTTTTTACTTCTTACATGTAAAAGTTTTGCACCACGTTTGAAATGACCGGACGCGACCCTCAGAAAGGCCACGCGGTCTCGATGTTTTGGATCCATATTTGCCTGCACTTTAAATACAAACCCAGTAACTTTCTTTTCATTTGGTGATATTTTCCTAGGCTCGGCTTGCTGCGGTTGCGGTTCAGGTCCAAAATTGACAATTCCTTGCATAAGTTCCTGAACACCTAATGAGTTTATTGCTGAGCCAAACCAAATAGGGGTCATAGTCCCGTCCAATAACGCTTGCTGATTAAGTTTAGGCAGCAACTCGCGAGCCATTTCAATTTCTTCTAAAAATACCTTTAAAAGAAGTGACGGAATATGTTTTTTTAAAGCAGGATCTGTCAGTCCATTTATGGCTATTGATGCCGATACTTTATTTCTATCAGCGCGATCCATTAACTCAAGCCGATCCCTTAGAATGTCATATGTACCTATGAACTCTCTTCCGCGGCCAATGGGCCAAGCCGCTGGTGTTACATCAATTGCTAAACTTTCCTGAATTTCGTCAATGATATCAAATGTGTCTCTACTTTCTCTATCCATTTTGTTGCAAAACGTTAGAATGGGTAACTCACGCATTCGACAAACTTCAAATAGTTTTTGAGTTTGGCTTTCGATACCTTTCGCTCCATCTATTACCATAATAGCTGCATCGACTGCCGTAAGTGTACGATAAGTGTCTTCTGAGAAATCTGAGTGACCCGGCGTATCGACTAAGTTGAAACGGTAGTTTTTATAGTCAAAAGACATTGCGGAGGCTGATACTGAGATCCCCCGTTCTTGCTCCATTTTCATGAAATCAGATCTTGTTCGTCGTGACTCTCCCTTGGCGCGCACTTGCCCTGCCATTTGAATAGCACCGCCATAAAGAAGGAATTTTTCTGTTAAAGTAGTTTTGCCAGCATCCGGGTGACTGATGATCGCAAAAGTTCGCCTGCGCGCAATTTCTGGGGGAAGATTGGAGTGGTTGTCTGACATGTGCTGCGTATAGGCAAAGAGCCTCACATTAGCAACAAATCTGATAAATGATCTGCCTTTATCTCTATGAATATAAGTATCTCTAGAATTGACAGAACATTACTCTAGGCTTGTGATATTATTGATTTACTGTTGAATTTTTTTTAAAAAACAAAAGGGAGCCTAATTAGATGGACATGGGTATTTATGGAAAAATAGCGCTGGTTTGTGGCTCGTCGAAAGGCTTGGGACGTGGCTGCGCTGAAGCTTTAGCAGCAGAGGGCGTTAATTTAGTTATAAATGCTCGTACTACATTAGAATTGGAAAAAACTGCTAAAATAATTCGGGAAACCTACGCTGTTGAAGTCAAAACTATTGCTTGTGACGTGACTACAATCGAAGGGCAGAGTGAGATTTTAAATACCATTGGCAAGGTAGACATTTTGGTTACTAACGCGGGTGGCCCACCGCCTGGCACATGGCAAGATTGGGGCCGAGAAGATTTCTTGAGTGCGCTTGAAGCAAATATGCTTGCGCCAATCACGCTTATGAAGGCTTACCTTCCCAGTATGATGGATCAGAAGTGGGGACGAATAGTAAACATCACTAGTCAGTCAGTGAAAGCCCCACTTGCTAATTTAGGCCTTTCTAATGCGGCACGCACAGGGCTTACAGGTTATGTAGCGGGAACTGCTCGGCAAGTTGCGCCCGAAGGGGTCACAATAAATAATTTATTGCCGGGAGTGCACGATACAGATCGAATTGTTTCAATAGACAAAAGTGTGATGAAAATTGAAGGTATAAGCATGGATGAGGTAAAAGCTCGGCGTGAGTTAAGTATACCTGTGGGACGTTATGGGACCAGAGATGAATTTGGAGCCGCTTGTGCGTTTTTATGTTCGCAATATGCAGGGTTCATTGTGGGGCAAAACATTTTATTAGACGGAGGAGCAGTTAACTCCACGATTTGAGTTGATTAAATAGAGCAGTTATGCTGTTGATTTATTTTAATATAATTCAAAAAAATCTAGTTTTGATGTGATTTTTAATCTTATTCAGACCATTTTTAATGTTGCAAGAACTTAACATCTCTTAATGAAGAATTATTTCAATAATATTGTAATTGAAATAAATTAGTTGTGGGAAATACAGGCTGTGGTAGATTTCACTTTAAAATCTTTGCGTAGTTGTCACTTGTTGCTAATTGCATAAGCTGCAATTAGATAACCCTGAGTATTTTAGTCAGCTAGGTTTTTTTAATTGTCCAATCCGAGGCTTAAAATTAGAAATTTATCACTCAGGTTTGGTGAGCGGGTCGCTGCTGATAACATTAATCTTGTTCTTCAACCAAGTCAGGTAACTTGCCTTTTAGGCCCTTCTGGATGTGGTAAGTCTACCACTTTGCGTATTGTTGCTGGTGTTGAACCGCAAGATTGTGGTGAGATCTATCTTGACGGTGACTTAATATGTGATGGCTTAACTACAACTCCGCCTGAACATCGTAATATAGGTATGATGTTCCAAGACTTTTCTTTGTTTCCACACTTAAATGTCTTGGAAAATATTGCTTTTGGCTTGCGTGGTACAAGGGTATCATGTCGTCATAGATCTGAGCTTATACTTGAGCGAGTAAACTTATCAGGCTATGGCTCAAAAATGCCTCATGAATTGTCAGGCGGTGAGCAGCAGCGGGTGGCCTTAGCTAGAGCGGTCGCACCCCGACCTAAAGTTATGTTGCTGGATGAACCTTTTTCCGGTTTAGATGAACGTCTGCGTGATAATATTCGTGACGAAACTTTAAAAGTATTACGTGAAGATGGAACTGCAGTATTGATGGTCACCCATAGTCCATCAGAAGCAATGAAAATGGCAGATGAGATCGCTTTGATGCGAAATGGGAAAATAATACAAAAAGGGGCTCCCTATACGATTTATAACTCCCCAGTTGATTGTGAAGCAGCTGCTTTTTTCAGTGATATCAATGTTATGGAGTCTTCTGTTGAAAAATCGTTGGCCCAAACGCCTTTTGGAGAGTTTTTTGCCCCGGGGCATGCGGATGGGACAAGACTAGATATAATAATTCGGCCCCAACACATTCGCATTGATTTTGATCGGGCTGGCCGTGGCCCAAGTCCAACTGATGCTATGGGCCAAGCCGCCCGAGCAACAGTCTATCGCGCAAGGTTTTTGGGTCAAATTTCAATTATAGATTTTAAATTGGAAGATGGTCTGATTTTGACAGCGTCTGTGCCGTCTGTTTTTTTGCCAAAAGTGGGAACGCTGTTCTGGCTTCTTGCACCGCGCAAACATTGCTATGTCTTTCCAAAGTAAAAAGAGCGATAATGCAATGGCTTTTTATTTGCTTTCTGCCACACCGTAATTAGCATATGATTAATTAATTGAAAAAAAGGATATAAGATATGACCCCTGCATTCCTCACCAATATCCCCCCAATGGGCTACTTGATAATTGCGCTTGTAGTTTTGGTCCTCTTTGGCAGAGGCAAAATTTCTGCCATGATGGGTGAAATGGGAAAAGGAATTACAGCTTTTAAAAAAGGTGTAAGTGACAACCAAGCAGAAATTGAGGACGCAGCTTCTGAGGTGGCTAAAGACGTAACCCCAGAAGATGAGAAAAACAAATCCTGATTCATCTATAACCCATAAACCGGGGAGGGCTCTTAATGTTTGGGTTAGGTTGGGCTGAAATTATGTTAGTGGCAATTGTTGCCCTCATTGTAATTGGGCCGAAAGAGTTACCAGTCGTATTTCGAAAAGTTGGCCAGTTTGTTGGAAAAGCTAAGGCCATGGCGAGAGAATTTACCAGTGCAATGAATGATGCTGCTGACGACTCTGGTTTGAAAGAGGCGGCAGATACTTTGAATTCCATTAAGGAAGGTGTTTCTGATATCAGCAAGCCCAGCAAAAAAAACTGGGATGATTTCGTTGCTGGTTCAGAAACAGAAAAATTAGCTAAAAAGCGGACAGTGAAATCTAAAAAACTGCGCGATAATATGTCAAAAAAAGTACAAAATGGTCTAGATGTAACTGAAAATAGTAAATCTAAGGGTATAGAACGTGAAGTGGTAAGCGAACCTAAGAACCAATTGGAGAGTAAAAAAAATGACGGGAAAGATCTTTTAAGTCAGGTATTTAGTGAGAGCTTAGATGAAAAAGTGCATACAACTAAAGCTAAGGCAAAGCCTAAAAATAAAGTCACTTTAAAAAAACCTTCTGAGAAACTGGTCATAAAAAAAATTACTGCAAAGCCTGGTAAATCCCAATGAGCGATCTGGATAAAAGCCTAGACGACTCTTCAGCACCTTTAATTGAACATTTGTCAGAACTGCGTACTTGTCTAATACGGGCGGCCGTGGCTTTCATTATTGGTCTTTTTACCTGTTTTTTTGTAGCAGAATCAATTTTGAATTTCTTAGCAGAACCAATAGCCGATATTTTAAGGAAACGTGGTGAAGTGACTCAATTGATATTTACTGCACCACAAGAAAAATTCTTTGTGTTAATTAGGATATCAGTCATTTTTGGGTTTGGTGCATCGTCACCTTTTATTGGATATCAATTGTGGCGCTTTGTGGCTCCCGGGCTTTATAAAATTGAGAAAAAGGCTTTTTTACCATTTATTATTGCTTCGCCTGTACTTTTTCTACTGGGCGCGTCTTTTGCACATTATGTAGTGAGTCCACTGGCACTGAATTTCTTTATTGGTTACGCGGACATTATGCCGACAGTAACAGCAATGATTACTGGAACTGAATTTCAGACAGAAGACACTGGCCTCAAGACACGTTTTTTGGGTTCAGTTCGGGAAACCTTAGATGTCGTTCTGAAATTTATTATGGCCTTTGGCATTTGTTTCCAGCTGCCGGTTTTGCTTACGCTAATGGGCAAGGCAGGACTTGTTTCTGCGGAGGGTCTTCGCAATGTCCGCAAGTACGCTGTTGTTGGCATTCTGATTTTGGCTGGTATCGTGACTCCACCCGATGTGGTTACCCAAGTAATTTTGTTCGTAGTTGTTTATGGTTTGTATGAGGTTTCAATCTGGCTGGTTGTTTACGTTGAGCGGAAACGTACAGCGTATCTTAAAGAGCAGGGCGTATCGGACGACGATTTATTCGATAGTACGGATGATCCAGGTGATATGAAATGACACAGGATTTCTTGGAGAGAATTGCCGATGCGCTTGATCGAATATCCCCAAGACCTTTCAAGATACCTGACTTGGAAAACCATAACACATTTTTATGGCATGCAAGCCCAGATTATCTTGAACCAATCTCTAACATAGCCAGCATTGACATAAATTTATTGATTGGGATTGATAGTGCTAAAGCTACCTTATTGAAAAATACTGTTCAATTTTCTGAAGGTAACTCTGCTAACAATGCTCTGTTGTGGGGAGCCCGTGGTATGGGTAAATCTTCCTTAGTTAAAGCAGTTCACACTAGTTTGGTTCAGAAATGTTCGCAACTAAAGATAGTTGAGTTGCAACGTGATGATTTGTCATCGGTGACGCGCCTGTTAGCATTACTGCGGGACTCTCAGTATCGATTTCTACTTTTCTGTGATGATCTTTCTTTTTCGTACGATGATCAGAATTATAAGTCACTTAAAGCAGTTTTGGACGGTGGTATTACGGGGCGACCTGAGAATGTGATTTTTTATGCGACCTCTAACCGCAGACATCTTATGCCACGTGATATGATTGATAATGAGCGTTCTAGGGGTGTAAATCCTCGTGAGGCTGTGGAAGAAAAAATAAGTTTATCAGATCGTTTTGGTTTGTGGCTTGGCTTTCACCCCTGTGATCAAAACCAATATCTAGAGATGATTGTTGGCTATTGTGAGAAATACGATTTGAAAATTGAAACCGATGTATTATTTTCAGAGGCCATTGAATGGCAGGCGACACGTGGAGCGCGTTCTGGCCGCGTGGCTTGGCAGTTTTTTATTGACCTGGCTGGACGAAATGGCCTGTCGATTTAATACTCTGAGATATCAGAAATATTAAATATAATCATCTGGGTCTACCGACTCCAGCCCCTTTCGCACTTCAAAGTGTAAAAACTCTGGTGATCCGTCGTTAACTTGGGCAATCTTTTGACCACGAGCCACGCTATCGCCTTTTTTAACAACCAGCTTATCGATGTTCGTATATACAGTAAGTAAGCCGCCGCTATGTTTAATTACTAATATAGATATGCCGTTTGTGTCCTTAGTTACGGCGGCGACGGTTCCCTTGTCAGCCGACAATACATCCGAACCTGCCTTTGCACCAATATCAATACCTTCATTACTTCCCTTTTTGTAACTACGAATAATATTTCCAGTGGCTGGACGAACAAATTTTGCATTTTCTACTAATATTGAGGTGCTTTGCCCAGCTTCTGTATTGGAATTATTACTTATTAATTTGGTTTTCTGAGGCTTCACGTCAATGTCTGGTTCAGGCATGTTACTGCTAGGTGGGACAGGGGTTGTGGTACCCTCGCCGGGGGCGCTAATCGTTTCAGGAGCACTAAGATTAGTTGGTATTAACAGAAATTGGCCAACTCGAATATTTTTTTGGAGATCTAGTGCATTCCACTTTGAAAGGACAGTTACTGATACTTTATACAAGCTTGCTATTGTCGTTGCTGTTTCACCAATTTGAACTTTGTGCCTTATGGGTTCTAGTCCTTTGTTGGCATTAGAACCCGTTACGTCGCGATCATCTAGCTCACTTACACTAACAACGACAGGTTTGAGAGATGTACTTGCAGCAGTAATTGTTATGATATCGCGTGGTAAGGCAATGATTTCGCCACTCCTTAAAACTGCATCAAGCGTGATCCCATTATAACGCGCTAGTAAATTAGAATTGATGCCAATACGATCAGCTACATCTGAAATACGATCACCATGTTTTGCAACTGCAACTTGGTAACTCATAAATTTTATTACACCACGTTCATCTGGAGTAGGCATAACTGTCGACGCGTTACGCGCCGCTGAGGAAGTGTCAAGTAGACCGCCAAGGTTGCTTCGCAAGTCGAGATCTAGGGTTTGATCACATGCCCCAAGACCGCTAACAAATATTAATGGGAACAGTGCAATAGTATTAAAGTTTTTCGTCATTTAGCCATCTCTTTTCCAATGTTTCCTCAAATTTAAATCAAAGTTGCTAAACGCTCGTTTTTCCTAGACCCTCAAGAAGAGGTACAAATCGTACTGATCGGAGTTCATGGTACTCCAAACCATTTTCTGTTTTTTTTATTTTGACTAACCTTTGCATTGAATCAGATTGGCCAACAGGCAGGACCATAATACCACCAAGGCGTAATTGGTCCAATAATGTAGTTGGCGGGTCTTCACTTGCTGCAGTAACTATAATGCGATCAAAAGGCGCTTGGTCAGGTAAACCCCGACTTCCATCGGCAGTAAATGTAGTTATATTAGGAATATCTTGTTCCTTGAACACATTTCTTGCCGCCTGCACTAATATGCTATGGCGGTCGACAGTATAGATGCGTCGAGCCAGCCGGCTTAAAATAGCAGCTTGATAGCCTGACCCAGTTCCTATTTCTAGCACTTTGTCACGTGGTTGTACATCAAGGGCTTCAGTCATAATTGCTACAATTGAGGGTTGTGAAATAGTTTGCCCACAGCCAATTGGAAGTGGAGTATCTTCGTACGCATTATCCGCAAATGTATCGCTAACATAGCTTCTACGATCAATAGTCTCCATCGCAGTAAGGACACGCTTGTTAGTCACTCCGCTTGATCGCAAAGAGTATAAAAATTGCATTTTTTGTTCGGCTGAACTGATCATTATTAACCTAAAACTTTTTCTAAATTTTCTAGTTGATCCGGTGCTGTTAAATCTGCCCTCATTGGAGTGATTGATACAAACCCGGTAAGATTTGCTTCAGCATCAGTCCCGGCTTGGGTTGGTGTATGCTGAGACTGGCCTTTCACAAATAAGAATTTACGTCCATTTGGAGCTATCGTTGCCTGCACATTAAAAGCGCCATCCCCCCGATATCCTTGAGACACAGCTTTCATACCCAAAACCTTTGCCGCTGGAAAAGGAGGGAAGTTGACATTATAAAATAAAGCATATCCTTGGGCACGTTTGAAGCCAGCTTTTAAGCAAGCTTTAATAGCAGCGACACCATGTGTTCTACTGGCTTCGAAGGTATCCTTTAAATTTATATTTTTTGGACCGTAAAACTGTGACAATGCGATTGCAGGAATACCTGCTAATGCTGCCTCTATTGCAGCGCCAATTGTACCTGAATAAAGGGTATTTTCTGCAGAGTTATTACCTTTGTTTACGCCTGATAATATTAAATCGGGCCGTTTTGGCAGTAGGTCATGAAGGCCTGCTAAAACACAGTCTGCTGGCGTCCCCTCAACAGAATACATATTTGGACCATAATCATGCACTAGAACAGGCTTTGTGTAGGAAATGGAGTGCCCAACTCCAGATTGTTCGAAATGTGGCGCTACTGTCCAAACTTCGCCCCGTGGACCTGCTATTTGAAGCGCTATTTCATTTAGAACTGCAAGCCCAGGAGCGGTTATTCCGTCATCATTAGTAATTAATATACGCATACTTATAAGTTAGAAGGTTGTGACAAGACGAGCAAGACTTCATCCGTACACAATCAAGTTAAATAATAAACTTTATAAGTTTTTATCATAGTCTACTTAAAATTAAGCTGTTTGATGATGCGTTGTGCCTCTGTATCACAATCAGATAAAGCTGTACGATCTTCACCTGGAAAAAATCTTGCCCGTGTTGCAGTGGGCATCGGAGCAGGGGTAAGTATTTTTACTTTTGGGCCAGTTTTAGCAGTTTCTTTTTGCCAACTCAAAGCTAAAGAAATTTGCGCTACTTTTGTGGAGCCATAGCTCCCAAAAAACTTCTTACCAGAAAATGTGTCTTCAAAGAATAAAGCTGTGCCTGCTTGACCTAATAGTGGGGCTAAATTGGTTATCAAAAATCCAGTTGAGGTGATATTCAATTTTATAGATTTCTCCCAATCGCGCTCACCAATAAAATTTGCAGGTGATAGAGGTGCCGCGTGTATCGCACAATGGGCCCAAAGATGCAGACCACCCCATCTTGCGTCTATCATTCTGCATAGGTAGCGAACAGCATCTATATCAGTGATATCAATTGGAGCCAGTGTTGCTTGCCCCCCTTGCGCCTTTACTTGATCGTCCAAATCTTCCAACCCACCAGTAGTTCTAGCGACAGCAATAACATGGAATTTTTTCGCTAGTTTGATTGCCAGAGATTTGCCTAAACCGCGGGATGCACCAGTAATTATTATTGGGTAAGTCATAACGTAGGTCTAGCGGTCAAATTCCACCCTGGTCAAGTGGCTGGGGCTTGTCAAAACATAACAGTAATGTTGTGCTGTGATTATGAGATTTAATATCGATACTGATAAATTGTGGCATGATCCGTATCCAGATTTAATGCAAATACAAGCCCTAGCACCCGTGGTATTTGTACCGCAGCTGGACGCAGCTCTAATAACTAGGCGTCTTGACGTATTTACACAAGAAAAACGAGTAGATTTGTTATCGTCTCGTCAACCATTAGGCTTAATGACGCGACTAATGGGGGAGAATATGATGCGCAAAGATGGCTTGACGCACGCTTTAGAGCGGCGACAAATTTTCCCCAGTTTGAGCCCACGTACTGTGATTGACGTTTGGCAATCAGAATTTGAAAGCATAACGGATAAAGTTATTAAAAAATTGAAAAAACAAAATAACTTTGATCTGCTTAAAGACTTTGCGTTGCCTGTATCCGGGGCCGCTTTAGTGGCAATGACAGGTTTGCGAAAAATGACTGCCTTTCAAATGGATCAGGTAAGTCAGGCAATGATTGACGGCTGTGCAAATTATAAAGGTGATCCGTTTGTAGAAGCTAATTGTAATTCAGCCACACAGGTTATTGAGCGTCACATTGATATAATGAGTGCTAAATTACAAAAAACTCCAAATAAATCAGTACTTTCTGTACTAATACAATCAGGCCAGCCAATGTATAACATTCACGCTAATGTGAAATTAGTAATTTCAGGTGGTCAAAATGAACCTAGAGACGCAATCGCTGGTACGGCTGCTGCTCTATTGATGCATCCAGTCGCGTACTCTCATATTCTAAATAAAAAGGACTGGAACCAAGCCTTCATGGAATATTCCCGCTGGATGTCACCAATTGGGATGAGTCCAAGGCAGATGACACGTGATTGCAATGTTCTGGGATATGATTTTCAAAAAGATGATAGGGTATTTTTAATGTATGGGGCAGCTAACCGTGACCCAACAGTATTTAAGGATCCTGGCTTGTTTGATGTTCAACGAAATACTGGACTGGCTATCCCATTCGGAGCTGGGCCACACTTTTGTGCGGGCGCCGCCGCGAGTAAAACTTTAATTGCTGGAGTAGCACTCCCAAAACTTTTCGCCGCGTTTCCTAACATGAAATTAACTGCGCCAGTAGAGTGGCGTGGGTGGGCATTTAGAGGCCCACTTGCAGTTCATGTGGAGGTTGGCCTATAATAGAAAAGGGATTTACTTATTCCAATTGACTTAGCCACCTGTTGAAAATGACTGTAGTCCTTAAATACTATTTAAATATTTTAAAATAATTTTATTATTTAAGTGGCCTTGCTGTTCGCTCTATTCGGCAGCTTTGATTTCAAAACCACTAGTGATTTGGTCGGTAGGGATAACTGGGTAATCACCGCTAAAGCAAGCGTCGCAATATTGTGGTTCAACGTTGTTGCGATTGCTGCCATTTACAGCTCTATAAAGTCCATCGAGAGTAATAAACTTTAGACTGTCCACTGCTAAGTGATGGCGCATTTCTTCCTCACTCATGGTTGCTGCTAAAAGTTTTTCTCGTTGGGGTGTGTCTACTCCATAAAAGCACGGCCATGCAGTTGGTGGACTCGCAATTCTAAAATGCACCTCTGCCGCTCCAGCATCCAATATCATTTCCTTTATTTTTCTAGAAGTTGTTCCGCGCACCACGCTATCATCTACTAATATTACTCTTTTCCCTTTGATTAACGCCCTATTCACATTCAGTTTTAAGCGGACACCCATATTGCGGATCTGCTCGCTTGGTTCTATGAACGTTCTTCCGATGTACTGATTGCGAATAATTCCCATCGCGTAGGGAATGTTAGACTCAAGTGCGTAGCCAATTGCCGCTGGTGTACCGCTGTCTGGTACTGGGCAGACCAGATCAGCGTCTACGGGAGCCTCTTTTGCTAATTCACGTCCTATTGCCTCTCTGGTTTCATACACGCTACGCCCACCTAAAATGCTGTCAGGACGACTGAAGTAAACATGTTCAAAGATACAAAATCTGGAACGAGCAGGTTTAAAAGGGTAACTACTTTCCAAGCCCTTTGTAGTAATCACCACCATTTCTCCAGGGTTGATATCCCGTACAAATTCAGCGCCAATAATATCCAGCGCGCAGGTTTCAGAACTTAAAGCCCAAGCATCTCCCACCCTGCCCAGAACCAAGGGGCGTACTCCTAGAGGGTCTCGAACTCCTATAAGTTTTGTTCTGGTCATAGCCACTATTGAAAAAGCACCCTCTACGCGTCGAAGAGCGTCTTCCATACGTTCTGGAATATTTTGTTGTAAACTTCGTGCCATTAAATGGATGATACATTCACTATCTGATGATGATTGAAAAATTGAACCGCGTTCAATTAATTCTTTCCGTAACGCAACAGCGTTTGTAATATTGCCATTATGCGCAATTGCAGCGCCACCCATTGCAAACTCACCAAAAAAGGGTTGAACATCCCTAATGGCAGTATTGCCTTTCGATCCTGCTGTTGAATAGCGTACGTGACCTATTGCAATATCACCTGGTAGTTGTTCGATCACTTTGGTGTTTGTAAAATTATCGCGTACGTAGCCAAAGCGTCTAACCGAATTGAACCCTTTTTCTTGGTCGTATGACACAATCCCACCAGCTTCCTGCCCACGATGTTGGAGGGCGTGTAAACCTAGTGTTGTAAAGTTTGCTGCATCGCGCGTGCCTATAACCCCAAAAACACCACATTCTTCATGCAATTTGTCATCATCAAAAGGATTTGTTTTCATTTGGCCAAGCTGTTTGTTCAAGCTAGAGGCTCCAATCACTGATGTATCAACCAATTTATTACCGTGTTCTAATCAAGGTTATACTTTTCTACTTCAAGCGTTGTTGGCTTGATTGCAAGTTTATAGCTACCGGATTTGTAAAACTTGTATTTTAATTACTCCAAAATGCTATTTAAACTTTTTATTGACTACATTCCTCTATCAACTGGTCATATTGTATGCGGACCCAATCCAGGGCGGCCTCTGGGTTTTGATTTTTGAAGTCATCAGCATAATATTGAAAAATAGTAGCAGTTTTTGATGTCTCTATAACAGTAACATCTTGATTTGGCATGACTGTGAAATATACAAAAAAAACGACTATAACCAATATAATTCCACGGCAGATACCAAATATGAAACCTAAATTTTTGTCTAAACCGCGCAAGATTGATTTTTGCACTATTGATGAAAATAACGGTGTAAATATTGAGACTACCAATAAAGCTATTGCAAAAATAATTGCAAAACTAGCTAAAATCAATAATTCACAACTGTCACCTAGTATGTCTCCTATGTATGGTAACTGTCGGACTATGGGTTGTGCTACGTCTGCAAAAATAAAGGCCAATATAGCTGCAAAAACCCAGCCTGCTATGGCTGTACCTTCTCTGACCAAGCCTCTTGAGTAGGCAAGTATGGCAGAAAGCGCGATAATAACTATCACGCCAAAGTCTACTATTGTGAAACCTTCCAAGGGCCGCCTCCCAGTTATATTAAATTAGCTAGACCCAAATAATTCTTGAATAAAGTCAACTAAATTTACCATTTCTAACATTTTCATACCAGTTATTTCCCCATTTTTTTTCGAAATTGGGGTTATAGCTCTACAAAAACCAAGTTTTTGAGCTTCTTTCAACCTACTTTCAGATTGAGATACTGGACGCAATGATGCAGAAAGAGAAATTTCGCCAAATATAACCGTATCCGTTGCTAATGGTTTATTCTCGCGTGCAGAAACTAAAGCTGCGGCTACGGCAAGATCTGCGGCTGGTTCTGTGACGCGCATACCACCGGCTACATTTAAGTATACGTCTAGTCCGGAAAATGGGATGCCACAGCGTGATTCCAAAACTGCCAAAATCATTGCCAATCGCTGGCCATCCCAGCCAACTACACTTCTACGTGGCTGGCCATGGGGCGATGGTGCTACTAATGCTTGAAATTCGCATAAAACTGGTCGGGTTCCCTCTATCCCAGCAAAAACTGCTGCACCAGGCGTAGGTTCACGACGTTCTGCTAAAAATAAAGCTGATGGATTTTTGACTTCTACGAGTCCTTTTCCAGTCATTTCAAATACACCGATTTCATCGCTTGGGCCGAAACGATTTTTTACAGCTCTGAGTAGCCGAAACTGGTGATTGCGCTCCCCCTCAAAATATAAAACTGTATCGACCATATGCTCTACAATTCGGGGCCCTGCAATTTGGCCATCTTTAGTTACGTGCCCCACCATAATTACAGAGACACCCCTGCGCTTAGCATAACTTGTTAGCTCGTGTGCTGATGAGCGGACCTGGCTTACAGACCCTGGCGCAGATTCTATATGATCCACCCACATTGTTTGAATCGAGTCTATTATTACTAAGTTTGGTTTTTCGTGATCCAAAGTTGTCAGAATATTTCGAAGATTAGTTTCCGCTGCAAGAATTACTGGGCTGTCAGTGAGGTTTAATCGTTGGGCGCGCATTCTGATTTGCGCGGTAGCTTCTTCCCCTGAAATATAAATAACTTTCAGACCATTTCGGGCAAACCGAGCCGCAGCCTGTAAGAGTAATGTTGATTTACCAATACCCGGATCACCCCCTACGAGTACTGCACTGGCATCAACCAAACCACCACCAAGAACTTGGTCAAGCTCTGCTACGCCTGATTTTGTACGTGCTGGTGGATACTCTTCTGTAGATAAATCGGTCAAAGTTATAAGGCTGCCCCTTTTCCCGCCAAGTGTTTTGCTAGGTCCGGTAGCTAAGGGCCCCTCATCAGAGAGTGTGTTCCATGACCCACAGCTGTCACATTGGCCTGACCATTTGCTATGAGCTGCGCTACATTTTGTGCATGAATATAAAGATTTTGCCATGAAGGGCCCTATATTTGACTATTAAAAACATAATAGAATAACATTTTTGTTCACTAAAAGTGTATTAAGATAATAAGTTTAATTTTGTTAAAATTGTTTTTGTTTGTGTTCCTTTACCGAATACCTTTTCTAACGAATTGTTTTAATAGGGCCCTCCACACTGCCATTTACGAATTGGTCCACGTAAGCATTCCCGCTGTTTGTCAGGTCAGAGCGTGATCCGCACCATTGAATTTTACCGTCATGCAGCATTGCCACTTGGTCGGCTATAGCCATGACGGAGGTCATGTCGTGGGTTATTGTCATTGCTGTAACGCCTAGTTCAACTACTATCTCTCGGATCAATTCATTGATCACTCCGGACATAATGGGGTCCAGACCCGTGGTGGGTTCATCGAAAAAAATAATTTCAGGATCTGTAGCTATTGCGCGTGCTAAACTGACCCTTTTTTGCATCCCACCAGACAATTCGGCGGGATACTTATCTGCAACGCTTGGGCCCAAACCAACGCGGCGCAATTTTTGTATGGCGATCTCCCGAGCTTCGTCTTTTGGTCGTTTTTGGTTACCCCGTTGAAGTCGAAACGCTACGTTTTTCCATACAGGTAGCGAGTCAAATAATGCACCCCCTTGGAATAGCATCCCAAAACGCTCCAGGAACTGGTTGTTTTTAGTTTGATTGACGTCAACACCATCCACAAATATTTTTCCGCTATCGGGTTTGATTAGGCCTAGCGCAGTTTTAATCAGCACAGATTTCCCAGTGCCTGATCCACCGATGATTACCATGCTTTGCGCTAATTTTACTTTTAGATTAACTCCACATAATACATTGTTGTTATTAAATGATTTTTTAATGTTATTAAAATCTATCATGCAGTAAACAATAACGCAGTGAGCAAAAAATTTATTGCTAAAATTAATACTGCGGCTGCTTGTACGGAGGATTTGGTGGCTCTACCAACACCCTGAGCACCGTGGGTAGAGTTTACTCCAAAGTAACAACCCATTAGTGTAGCTATTAAGCCAAAAGCTGCGCCCTTGACTAGAGATGATAAAATGTCAGCAGCAGTTAAGAAGTGGACGGTACTAAGGATATAATTGGTAGGATTGAAACCTAGGCTTTGGGTTGAAACTAGAAACCCACCAAAAACACCAAGACTATCAGCGACCAAGACTAAAATCGGTCCAGTTAAAATTCCCGCTAAAACTCTTGGCATAATTAGGTATTTCATTGGATTCGTTGAAAGTGTGACGAGAGCGTCAATTTGTTCCGTTACCTTCATTGTCGCAAGTTCAGCCGCTATCGAACTTGTAACGCGCGCAGAAATCATTAGCCCAACCAAAACTGGACCAAGTTCTCTGACCATACCAATTGCAACTATTTGCGGAACGACTTCCGTAGCATTGAAACGGGAACCTCCTGAATAAATTTGTAACGCTAATGCTGCGCCAGTAAAAGTTGCTGTGAGGCCCACTACAGGAATAGACAGGTAACCTATATTGAATATATTTGTTATAATTTCGCGGAAATAAAACGGGGGACGTGTAATATATGAAAATGTCTGTCCGGCAAATATGGAAACCTTCCCAGTAGATATTAAAAACTGTAGAAAAAAACGTCCAATATCAGCAACTATTTTAAATAAACTCATTATTACTCGCTCACATATCGTCTATTGTATCGTGAACCTAAGGAAGTGAGTATTTCGTACCCAATAGTGCCTGCCATACCTGCGAGATCATCAATATTTTGGTATTTGCTTATTATTTCAAGATCATTTGGATCATATTCTAAATGAGTTATGTCGACACCAATCATGTCCATAGAAACTCGTCCAGCTATCTGGCAGACTTTATCGCCTGCCCAAACCTTTCCTTTAGATGAAATTGTTCGCATTAGCCCATCGGCATAACCTGCTGCTACGGTTGCAATACGCGATGGCACATCAGCTTTCCATGTACAGCCATATCCTACTGTTTCGCCAATTTCTATGTCACGTATTTGAATTACTGGTAGAGACAATTGTATCACTTGGTTAGAGTCTGAAAATGGAAACCCACCATAAAGGCCTATCCCAGGTCGAGTCATATCAAAATGATAATTGGGACCCAACAGGATCCCACCTGTTGCAGATAAAGAGCGTTTCAGGTTCAAGCCATCAGTCATTGATCTAAAAATGTTAAGTTGTTTTTGGTTCATGGGATGGTCTGGCTCGTCAGCACAGGCCAGGTGGCTCATTACTAATTCAGGTTTGAGTGTGATCACCATTTCGCGAACAGCGTCCCACTCTGATGGCTCCATTCCCAACCTGTTCATTCCGGTATCAAGTTGTACACCAAATGGGTAGCCCGGCAGTGTTTCAACATGGCGGGTGAGCTGATTGAAAGAATTTAACAATGGAATCAAATTTAGGTCGTGGATTATTTCTGTGTCCCCACGCATATGGCCTGAAAAGATAAAAATATTTACATCTTCAGTTATCTCCATCCGAATTGCTGCGGCTTCTTCGGCTGCCGCCACAAAAAACTGTCGGACACCTGCTTGGTAGAGTGCTTGCGCCACTCGACCTGCGTCTAGCCCGTAGCCATCTGCCTTAACTACTGCTGCTGTTTCTACTTTTTTTGCGCTCAGTTGGTCCAGGGCAGTCCAATTGTTTGAAATACCTTTAAGATTGATTGTCAGGTTGCCAATGCTCATCTCACCTTGTGATCTTGCTTCGACTGGTGGGTCAAGTAAATTATGAGGTTTTCATATAAACTTTTAAGAAAATACTTTGATCAGAATTGATCTTCTTTTGTTTGTTGCCACGGCTTCACTATATTTCCAAAACGTGTAAATTGACCTTCAAAACTGAGCTCAACGCTGCCTATAGGCCCATGCCGCTGTTTTCCTATTACAACTTCCGCCCTACCATGGAGTCGTTCCATTTCTTCTTGCCAGATCACCATTTTATCTAGTTCATTATCTCCAGGCTTTTCTCGTTCCTTATAATACTCTTCACGAAACACAAACATCACCACATCAGAGTCTTGCTCAATCGAGCCAGACTCGCGAAGATCCGACAGTTGTGGGCGTTTGTCTTCGCGGTTCTCCACTTGCCGCGATAACTGTGATAGAGCAATCACTGGTATATTTAATTCCTTTGCTATCGCTTTCAACCCCATAGTTATTTCCGATATTTCGTTTACTCGGTTTTCTGTTCGACCTGCGCCGCGCACTAGTTGTAAGTAGTCAACGAATAAAGCGTCTAGGCCGTGAGTCCGCTTCAATCGGCGAGCACGAGCCGCGAGCTGGCTAATTTGCAGGGCTGGAGTATCATCTATAAATAGCGGTGCCGCCTCTAATTCTTTCGCTGCATCGACTATGCGTCGAAATTCACTTTCAGTGAAATCACCGCGCCTAATCTGGTTCGATGGGATTTCTGCTACCTCTGATAAAATTCTTGTAGCTAATTGCTCAGCGGACATTTCAAGACTAAAAAATCCAACAACTCCACCGTCAATAGCTCCCTCCTCACCGGAAGCGGTTATGCCCTTTTTATATGCTCGGGCTATGTTGAACGCTATGTTGGTTGCTAATGAAGTCTTACCCATTGAGGGCCGCCCAGCTAAAATAAGTAAGTCAGATGGATGTAAGCCACCAAGTTTTTTGTCTAAGTCCGTAAGGCCTGTTGCAACGCCGGCTAAACCACCATCCCTCTGGTAGGCGGCGTTTGCCACTTTAACAGCATCTGTCACTGCAGTCAGAAAGGATTGGAAACCTTGATTTGTCTGACCTTGTACGGCAAGCGCATAAAGCTTTTGCTCTGCCTCAATAATTTGTTCTTTTGGCTCACTTTCAAGATCTACTCTGGTGGCTTTCGCTGCTATGTCATTTCCAACAGTTATCAATTCACGTCGAATAGCCAAGTCATGTATCATTTCAGCATAGTCGCGTACGGCAAAAGATGAGATTGCTGCGCCTGCCAGCCTTATTAAGTAAGCAGGCCCCCCCAGTTCCGCTAACCCGGCATCCTCGGCCATAAATGTTTTCAAAGTAACTGGGCTTGCAAGATTATTTTTTTTAATTCTAGCGCTCGCTACCTCAAAAATTCTGGCGTGCACTGGATCATAGAAATGATCAGGTTCGATAACTGAAGCTATACGGTCAAAAAGGTCATTGTTTGTGAGTAGAGCACCTAAAAGCTGCTGTTCTGCCTCAATTGAGTGAGGAAAATAACTTAAAGCCTCAGAGGGTTCCTCTAATGTTGGCAGTGCTGAAACTTCATTCATTAACCTCTCCTATCTAGAAAGTGGTTAAAACAAAATAATCACTTTGGCTATCTACAATACTTCTGTGTAAAGTATGTGGATAAGGTGGGATTTGGGCTATTTTTTTTAAAATAATGGATGGGAAAAACAACATCTGGTAGTCCGTCAGTACCTATTTAAATATTAAAGGTATTTATTTTAAAAAGCCATGGCACTTATCCACAAAGTGTACACAGACATGTCCAGATATTTTTATCTTACTTCGTGTATTTTTTTTGCCAAGCCTCCGGGGAGTTAAGGAAGGAGTTAACTTCAAATAATGTATGCTCATCAAATATTTTTTGCTTTTTTGCTTCAGTCAAAATATCCCACCATGTACATAAGGAATGCAGCTTAATTCCATGTTGTCCCAATGTTTTTTCTGTTTCTGGGAAAATACCATAATAAAATATTACTGCTGTATGAGCGCAAGTGGCTCCAGTTTCTCGAATGGCATTCACAAATGAAATTTTTGATCCACCGTCTGTGGTAAGGTCTTCGACTAATAGTACCTGTTGGCCTTTGCTCATGACGCCCTCAATTCGAGAATTCTTACCATAACCCTTCGCTTTCTTTCGGACATAAGTCATTGGCAGCGCCATACGCTCTGCCACTAGAGCTGCAAATGGTATACCGGCTGTTTCACCGCCTGCGATGTTGTCAAAGCTTTCCAATCCGGCATCGCGCATCACAGTAATGGTTAAATAATCCATTAGCGTGCTGCGAATGCGGGGAAAAGAGATTAACTTCCTGCAATCGATATATGTGGGTGATGGTTTGCCTGACGCAAGAATGAAGGGTTCCGTGGCATTGAAGTGTACCGCCTTTATTTCAAGAAGCATTTGAGCAGTTAAGCGCGCTATTTCATTACGTTCGGGATAATTTCCTGTGAGCATTTTTAAGTATTAATCCTATTTTTTACTTAACTGGTTACCTGCCAGTGGATATCAATATTTGGATCGAAGATAGTTACTGGACCGTCATCAGTTTTGATTTGGTGTGGAAAGGTGACTGGCAAACCTTTAGTGAGAGTAATTTTACCTTTATTTGTTGGCAAGCCGTAGAAATTAGATCCAAAAATGGAGGTAAAGCCCTCCAACTTGTTCAGAGCATTAGCTCGGTCAAAAACTTCGGCAAGGCAGGGTATACTATTGGTGGCGGTATAAATACCTGCGCAGCCACAACTGCTTTCTTTAGTTTTATCAACATGAGGTGCACTATCAGTTCCCAAAAAATAACACGGGTTGCCACTTGTGGCTGCTTCAAGTAGCGAAAGTCGATGTTTTTCTCGTTTAGGCACAGGTAGACAATAATAATGTGGACGAATGCCACCGGCTAACATGTTATTGCGATTGATCATTAAATGATGGGTTGTGATTGTAGCCGCTAATTTGCCTGGGTCGGACTTGGCATAATTAGCTCCTTCGGTGGTGGTAATATGTTCCATCACAACTTTCAAACTGGGCAATCTCTGCCGTATTGGATCCAGAATTTTATCAATAAAAACAGATTCACGATCAAAAATATCAACATCGTGGTTGGCAACCTCGCCATGTACGCACATGGGCATTCCTATATCTGCCATACATTCCAAAACTGGTTGCAACTTTTCAAAGTTTTGCACTCCGAGTAGGGAATTGGTTGTAGCACCAGCAGGATAAAGCTTTGCTGATAACACTAATCCTGAGGCATATGCCCGTTTAATGTCATTAGGATCTGTTTTCTCAGTAAGATAAAGGGTCATAAGGGGCTCAAAATCAGAGCCATGGGGGAGGGCGGATTTTATGCGTTCTTTATATTCCATTGCTTGTTTATAAGTGATCACTGGCGTGGAAAGGTTTGGCATTATAAGCGCCCGCGCAAATTCACGCGCACTTTCAGGTGCCACTGCAGCTAGCAATGCCCCATCGCGTAGGTGAAGGTGCCAATCATCAGGTTGGGTAATTGTCAGGCTGGTTGTCATGTGGTCTCTTTAACAATGCTAACAATATCCTGCCAGACAAATATCTGAGGAAAATTTTTTATATATAATTTTAATATTAAGAAATGCTTTTTTTTAATAAGGCAAAAGTTTACCTTTCAAATTTCCTTGTATGGCGTTGATTGGCTTAGCGTGTTATTTGTATTTATAATCTAACAGGTCAAATGGTAGGATTAATTCGATGCTTACATTTTTATTGGCGTTAATTTCAGGATACTCGACAAATTATATTGAGCCTGCATTGATGGCTTTTTTAAAACCCCGTTTGGAGCCTATGTATTTTGATGCAGTTGAATACAAAACACTCACATTTATTATATTACTTCTTGCAGTCGCGGTGTGCGGTTTTTTGGCAAATGAAACAACACCTGCTTTTTTGGTCATTTTAGGAGGTGGATTGGGACTTTATGGTGTTCGAGGTGTCAAGTCATTAAAGAGGTTTTTTTATGAGCGTGATAAACACAACGATGAGTAATACTTTTGGTTAGGGTTCGTGTCAGCTAATTAATGTTTTGCGGCATGGTCGGCACTAAAAAAGTCTTTAACTTTTAAACATAGTTTTATGATCTAAATTAAACGATTTTTAGTTTAATAATTTTTATTAGTTGGTAAAACCAAAAGGATTATTTCAGGGGATCTGATCCTCAATAAATTACAAGCTTTTGTCAATTGCTTTACAAGCACTGACAAGTACTTTGACGGCGTCTACTGATTTATCAAACATGGCTTGCTCATCTTTATTCATTTGTATTTCTATTACACGCTCAACCCCACCCGCACCTATAATAGTTGGAACTCCAACATACATTCCCTTGAGCCCGAGCGCTCCATCCACATGCGCCGCGCAGGGCAGTACACGTTTTTGGTCTTTGAGAAAGGCTTCAGCCATCTCAATGGCAGCTGTGGCTGGCGCGTAATAAGCAGAGCCAGTTTTTAAAAGCCCAACAATTTCTGCACCGCCATCACGAGTTCTTTGAATGATTGAATCGAGCTTATCCTGCGTAATCCAGCCCATGTTTACCAAGTCCGGTAAAGGGATGCCTCCCACCGTGGAGTAACGCGCCAACGGTACCATAGTATCGCCATGGCCACCCAAAACAAATGCGGATACATCTCTCATGGACACATTGAATTCTAAGCTCAAAAAATGACGGAAACGTGCGCTGTCAAGTACTCCAGCCATCCCGCAAACCATGTTGTGTGGGAGGCCAGAAAATTCACGCAATGCCCAAACCATTGCATCGAGTGGGTTCGTTATGCAGATTACAAACGCGTTTGGAGCATTATCTCGAATGCCTTCGCCCACAGATTTCATGACTTTTAGGTTAATCCCTAATAAATCATCGCGGCTCATGCCTTGCTTTCGTGGTACGCCTGCAGTCACAATGCATACGTCGGCATCGGCAATATCTGCATAAGATTGTGTCCCAGATAAATTTGCGTCAAATCCTTCAGACGGCCCAGATTCTGCAATATCGAGGGCTTTTCCTTCTGGCATGCCTTCAGCGATATCGAACAACGTAATATCCCCCAACTCTTTGAGGGCCGCCAAATGTGCTAGAGTACCACCGATCATTCCAGAACCGATAAGAGCAATTTTAGGTCGTGCCATAGAGATCATCCTCGAATTAGAAAATTTAGATGAGATTTACACTGGAATGACGAGCATGCCAATAGATGCTTTAAGTGTTGTGTATGTTGTAAACGTTTTGAAATTATACTTTTACAGTAAATTACAGTAAATATTAATGCCTATTATTAAAAATTAGTAAAATAATAAAGCTTATAAAGATTTGTTGGCCTTTCTATTTGTGCTTGAACCTTATCTTAAAAAGATGGCAAATAATCCTAACTTTTTTATGAGGCTCTCATGACTTCGCACCTCTATCGTTCTGTGTTGTATATTCCTGGTGGCCGAGAATCTGCTCTCAAAAAAGCCCGAAACATACCTACTGATGCCATTATTTTCGATTTAGAAGATGCAGTAGCTGCAACAGAGAAGGCTTCTGCAAGAAAGACTCTAGTGCAACAACTTTTAGCAGGCGGCTACGGTCGACGCATAAAAATTGTACGTATAAACTCTTTAGATACGCCATGGGGCTTTGCTGATATTGCTGCTATTGCCAAAACAACCCCTGACGTTATTTTATTGCCAAAAGTTAATATCGCGGCAGAGATTTTAGAATTAAGCGGCGAAATGTCTAAATATGAAGGTTTAAAGAAAACAAAAATTTGGGCTATGGTGGAAACACCCAGAGGAATTTTGAATGCTCCCGAAATAGCAGACTGTATTGAATTAGATGGCATGGTTATGGGTACGAATGATCTTGCTAAGGATCTTAACATTCGTTTGGACTCGACGCGCAGCTCAATGTTGTCTGCCCTTAGCCTATGTGTTTTGGCGGCAAGGGCGGCAGGGATTACCATTATAGACGGTGTTTTTAATGCATTTAAAGACGATACTGGATTGAGGTGTGAAGCCGTTCAGGGAAGAGATTTAGGATTTGACGGTAAGACTTTAATACATCCAGCGCAGGTAGATATCGTCAATAAGGCATTTGCGCCAAGTTCCACAGAGATAGATTTAGCGCAGCGTCAAATAGTAGCGTTTAAAGAGGCCTCGCAAAATGGATTGGGTGTGGCTGTAGTGGATGGTAAAATTGTTGAAAACTTGCATGTTGAGGCGGCGCACGCCACGATAGAGAAGTCAGAGATAATTCTAGAAATGGAAACACTAAATAACAAATGATGTGCTTAAATTATATTTATGTCTTTCGACACATAGCCGTTCGACTTCGAGCGTCTACCGCGATTTTGTTTTATGTTACTAAAGTTTGCGCCCGGTTATAATTGCTTTACGACCGGGTAGGAGAAACTTTCATTTGGCTTTATCTTAGTTTGTTTCTTGGAGATTGGTAATGAAAACCAACACAGGTCGTTTTTTTGAAGATTATTTTATTGGACAGGTAATAGACCACGCCTGTCCACGAACTATTGGTGCTGGCGAGAGGGCTTTGTATCATGCTCTTTATCCTTCGCGCCATGCACTCTATTCTTCAGACGCGTTTGCTCAATCCTGTGGGCTACAATTTAGCCCGATTGATGATCTTATTGTATTTCATGTTGTTTTTGGGAAGTCAGTTCCTGATATTTCAATCAATGCTGTAGCTAACCTTGGATATGCTGAGGCTCGTTGGCTAGAGCCAGTTTACCCTGGAGATACGCTAAGTTCTAGGTCGACCGTAGTTGGGGTTAAACAAAACTCCAGTGGAAAAACTGGGGTGGTTTGGGTTAGGACTGAGGGCTTTAACCAAGAAGAAAAAATGGTGATTTCATTTATAAGATGGGTGATGGTGCGCAAAAAAGATCCGTTAGAAACTTCCACTGAAACAGTTGTTCCTATCCTAAAAGACATTGTTTCAGCAGCTGATTTAACTGTGCCAATTAACTTAAATTTTGACTCCTACAGCACTGTTTTATCTGGCAGTTCTTATAAAATAAGTGACTATAAAGTTGGAGAAATTATTGACCATGCTGACGGTACTACAATTACTGAATCAGAGCACATGATGGCAACGAGGCTTTGGCAGAACACGGCAAAAGTACATTTTGATTCCACGCTTCGACCGGATGGAAAGCGCCTCATTTATGGCGGCCATATTATTTCAATGGCGCGAGCCCTATCATTTAATGGGTTAGAAAATATGCAGATGATCGCAGCTATAAATGCTGGGGCCCACGTCAATCCCTGTTTCGCGGATGATACTATTTATGCGTGGAGTGAAGTCCTTGACTTGGCAGAGACGGCCAAGCCGTCAATTGGCGCTATTCGACTGCGGCTTGTTGCTACAAAAGGGCAGGCGGGACTATTGCACGACAAAAATGGAAAATATAATTCTGCTGTTTTGCTTGATTTGGATTACTGGGCCTTTGCCCCAAGCTAGTACTATTCTTTTTGTAGTGTGTTTAAAATTTATGATACGTATTTGTCCTATCAAGTAATTGACAATTTTTGTAATCACATAAGATAATTAGGCAACTGATTTCCACATTTTTGATTAAGCGATGATGACAGAGGTGGCAATTGGAAGTTGTTCATGGCAGTGAAAGAACTAACTAAACAATCAAGGTTTAAAGAGGGGCTTCAGTATGGCTAAGATGGACAGAGGTAAACGCCCTTTATCGCCTCATCTTTCAATATACCGACCACAAATTACTTCGATATCGTCAATCTTTATAAGAATTACTGGCAACGCTTTGTTGATTTCGACTTTGTTGCTGGTTTGGTGGCTATCGGCTGCAGCGATTGGTCCAAAGGCCTTTAGTGTAGTTGATTTTGTGATCACAAGTTGGTTTGGAGACATTGTGATGGTCTTATCCCTTTGGGCTTTATGGTACCATTCACTCGGAGGCATGCGTCACTTGATATGGGACACTGGTCGCGGTTTAGAGTTGAAGACAGCGGAGGCAATGGGCTGGGCGATGATGTTAGGTTCTCTTATTCTAACTTTTCTTACCATTTGGTTTTTAAACGGGTAGTACGACGTGGATGTTTTATTAAAATCGAAGGAGGGGAGTGAATGAGCACCTCAAAATCTGGGACTGGGCATTTTCTTGAGATGACTATCTCTTCGATAGCGTTGTTAGCGTTGATACCATTATTTATTGTAATTGTGGGGCCAGTGATCGGGGAAGATTATGAAGTGGTAACTAAATATTTTTCACGGCCTTTTCCGGCAATAGTTTTCGCCATAACAATGACTATAGTACTTTTGCACTTTAAAAGTGGCGTGGTCACCTTAATTGAAGATTATGTTGATCACCCGGCGCGGAGGCTTTGGATTTTTGTGATGTCCTGCGTGTCGTATTTGTCCATTGCATTGGTTGTCTTAGCGACCTTGCGACTAGCAATTTAATTTTAAAGGACATTGCACAATGGCTGCGTATGAATATGAGACCCACGATTATGACGTTGTGGTTATTGGGGCTGGTGGTGCAGGTCTCAGGGCAACCCTGGGTATGTCGGAGCAGGGCTTACGGACAGCTTGCGTTACTAAAGTTTTTCCAACCCGCTCACACACTGTTGCCGCACAGGGTGGTATTGCGGCTAGTCTTGGGAATATGGGTCCGGACAGTTGGCAGTGGCATATGTATGACACCGTTAAGGGTTCGGACTGGCTAGGTGATACAGATGCCATGGAGTATCTGGCCCGCGAGGCACCAAAAGCAGTTTATGAGCTCGAACACTATGGAGTACCTTTCTCGCGAACTGAGGATGGGACAATTTACCAACGACCCTTTGGAGGTCATACAACGGAATTTGGAGAGGGGCCTCCCGTGCAGAGAACATGTGCTGCGGCTGACAGGACTGGACACGCCATTCTCCATACACTTTACGGTCAATCACTAAAAAATAACGCCGAGTTCTATATTGAATACTTTGCCATTGATTTAATTATGTCCGACGATGGTGTTTGCCAAGGTGTCGTGTGTTGGAAGCTTGATGATGGGACAATGCACGTCTTCAATGCTAAAACAGTTGTTTTAGCAACTGGTGGGTATGGACGTGCTTATTTTAGTGCTACATCTGCACATACTTGCACGGGTGACGGCGGTGGGATGGTTGCGCGAGCTGGACTCGCGTTGCAAGACATGGAGTTTGTACAATTTCATCCGACTGGTATCTTTGGCTCAGGCTGCCTGATTACTGAAGGCGCACGTGGTGAGGGAGGGTTCCTCAGTAACTCTGAAGATGAACGTTTCATGGAGCGATATGCACCAAATTATAAAGATTTAGCTCCACGAGATTATGTATCTCGATGTATGACTATGGAAATTAGGGAGGGGCGTGGTGTTGGTACAGATAGTGACCACATTTATCTAAATCTTAGTCATCTACAACCTGAAGCGCTGGCTGAGCGTTTGCCAGGTATCTCAGAGTCAGCTAAAATTTTTGCTGGTGTTGATGTTACGAAGGAACCAATTCCCGTTTTACCGACTGTTCATTACAATATGGGTGGGATCCCTACTAACTACTGGGGCGAAGTTTTGAACCCTACTGCAAAAAATCCAAACGCAATTGTGCCCGGGCTGATGGCCGTGGGTGAGGCAGGATGCGCATCAGTCCACGGGGCTAATCGTTTAGGCTCAAACTCTCTGATTGACTTAGTAGTTTTTGGTAGAGCTGCAGCAATACGGGCTGGTAAGACTGTGAATAGAAAATTAGCGCCCGCAGCCTTAAATACTAAAGCAGTAGAAAAGGCGTTTGAACGGTTTGATGGACTACGTTACGCGAAGGGTGCCGTGGCGACATCTGATTTACGTCTCGAAATGCAAAAAACCATGCAGGCTGACGCTGCTGTTTTCCGAACATCAGAGACTTTGGCTGATGGCGTCGAAAAAATGACTGTGATAGCAAAGAAAATGAATGATATTAAAGTAACAGATCGTTCTCTAATTTGGAACTCAGATTTGATGGAAACTCTGGAGCTAAGCAATCTTATGCCCAATGCGCTTGCAACCATTGTTGGTGCAGAAGCTCGCAAAGAAAGCCGAGGGGCACACGCGCATGAAGATTTCAGTGATCGTGACGACGTAAATTGGAGGGTTCACACTATCTCTCATGTGGATTTTGCTAGCGTATCGCTCAGCAGTCGTCCGGTAATAACAGAGCCGCTGACAGCTGAAGAGGACGGCGGCATTTCTATGGATACGATTGCGCCTAAAATAAGGACATTTTAGGTTACAAATAAAATTGGTTAATTAAAGGTTTAATAAATATATAATGAGTTTAAAAATCACACAAAAACGCGTTTTTAAGTGGCAACGAATTAAGCTTGGTCTTAGAGTGGAAAAATAATGGTACAATTAACGCTCCCGAAAAATTCCCGGATAACCCGTGGAAAGGTGTGGACAAAACCAGACGGTGCCAAAAATTTGCGAACTTTTAAAATTTACCGGTGGAACGAAGAAGATGGCAAAAACCCGCAAGTTGATACGTACTTTGTGGATTTAGATACCTGTGGCCCAATGATTTTGGACGCCTTGATTAAAATAAAGAGTGAAATTGATCCAACGTTGACGTTTAGGCGGTCTTGCCGCGAGGGAATTTGTGGTTCATGTGCGATGAATATTGATGGGATCAATACGTTAGCTTGCATTTACGGCATGGATCAGGTGAAGGGTGATGTGAGTATTTATCCCTTGCCACACATGCCTGTAATTAAAGACCTGATACCTGACTTGACACATTTCTATGCTCAACACGCCTCCATTATGCCTTGGCTGGAAACTAAAACAGACCGCCCTGCTAAGGAGTGGCGGCAATCTATTGACGACCGCAAAAAACTTGATGGTTTATATGAGTGCGTGATGTGTGCATGTTGTTCTACATCTTGTCCATCTTACTGGTGGAATGGGGATGAGTATCTAGGCCCTGCTGCTTTATTACATGCCTACCGCTGGATTATTGATAGTCGCGACGAGGCTACTACCGAAAGGCTTGATGACCTAGAAGATCCATTTAAGCTTTATAGATGCCACACAATTATGAATTGCACAAAAACCTGTCCCAAAGGTCTGAACCCGGCGAAGTCTATAGCGTCGATTAAGAAACTGATGGTTGAACGAGTAGTTTAATCAGAACCTGGCGCCTGAATTCGTTTACCTGGAGCTAAAACAATCAAAGCAACTCCGAATACGATAATACCGCCACCGATTAAAGTTTGTTCTGAAATTGTCTCTCCAAGAAAAAAACTTCCACCTAAAATTGAAAAAAGTGGTAATGTTAGTAAGTAAGGTGCAGCCTCACTTACTGGCGTACGTCGGATCAGTGTGTACCACATATAATAGCCCAAAGCCGTCATAATTAGTCCCAAATAGGCAACTGCACTCCAGACAACCCAACCTGCAGACTGCACTGCTGCTATCTGTCCAGTTTCAAAAATTGCGGACATTACAAAGAGTTGTGGACATGCTAATACTGCGACCCATGCTGCAACTGCAAGCCCAGTTATATCTTTAAGCTGTCGCACCATCGCTTGCCCAATTGCCCAGGTTAGGCCGCCACCAACTACCATCATAACTGACCCGACTGCATTGCCAATGCGCGGTTCTCCGGTAATTTGATATACACCAAAGAACGCAATTAGGATGCCAATCCAACGACGCCAACCGGGGGTTTCGTTTAGAAATATCGCCCCAATTATGACTAAGAACGGAATTTCAAGTTGTATTATTAGTGCTGTTGCTGACGCATCAAGCCCAGCTAAGCCAGAGAATGTGAGGCTGTACTGCAATGTTGCTGAAATAAATGATATTAAAAATAAAGTGCGTATTTGATTTTTTGCCGGTTTAATAAACCAGACTAGGGCTGCTGCGGTTACTGTAAAACGAAATGCCATAAGTAAAATGGGAGGAAAGTGCGAAATGGCCGCTTTTGCAAAAACTAACCCTAGCCCCCATACGAGAGCCACTCCAAGTCCTAGGGCCATGTCCATTAATCTTAAGTTCATATGACATTATAACTTTTAATTTAAATGACTAGCTGTCAATTCCGGCTTGATGGGTAGTAGGTTTTAAGCAAAAGCTGCCTCAAGCGAAATTTCCACCATGTCGCCAAAGCTACTTTCACGTTCTTCAGACGTGAGAGACTCATTGGTGAGTAGGTGATCTGATATAGTACAAACAGAAACAGCGCGTCGACCATAGCGGGCAGCCAAATTATAAAGTTCTGCCGTTTCCATCTCGACTGCTAAAATACCATGTCGTGTCATTTGTTCGGTTAAATCTGGCCTCTCATCATAGAAGACATCTGAGGAATAAATGCCACCGACATGGGTGGTGATATTCAATCTCTGAGCGGCAGCGACTGCCGCTGAAAGAAGATTATAGTCCGCGCAAGGAGCATAATTGATTTCTTTGAACATGCCGAGAGAGGGTGTCGATAGTGTTGATGACGTCATTGCAATTACAACATCACGAAGTTTAATTTTGTGGCTCATACCGCCGGCAGAACCAATACGTACTAATGTTTTCACATCATATTCTTTGATTAACTCATTCACATAAATCGACAAACTGGGCATCCCCATGCCGGAGCCATGAATGGAAACCCGATTACCTTTCCAGGTTCCCGTATAGCCGAACATCCCCCGCACTTCATTCACACATTTTGGATTTTTAAGGAAATTTTCTGCCGCCCACTTCGCACGTAAGGGGTCTCCTGGTAACAAAACAGTATCTGCTATCTCTCCAGGTTTTGCACTGATATGGATGGTCATTTTTTACCTCGAATATTTTATAAATTGCGTTAAATTAGCTACTTTGTCGTATAGAATTCGGGCGTTAGCATTAAAGCTTTGTGTCATCCAGTACACAGATGGCGTTTTGTTAATGTCTGCCATCGCATAGACTTCTTCTATTAATGTACCACCAATTCCTTGGCTACGTTTGTTTGGGATCACAAATAGATCCTGTAAGTAGCAAACATCTTCAACCTGCCAGTTGTGTGGGTGATATATGAAGTGAACGAATCCCACTAATGAGCTGTCAAGTTCGGCTACGAGACAGTTTTGGGTTTTGTGGGTTTTGTCAATTAAACGTGCAAAAGTTAAGTTGTAAATTTCAGGAGTGACTGCGCTATCATAAAAGTTCAAATACTCGGCCCACATACTCGCCCATTCGGCGCGATCATGAGCATTAAGTGGCCGGACGATTGGTTTCATATTTACTCCTAAGTTAAATTGCCGAATGCGCCCCATCACTGAGAGATTTAACAAATTCTAGGACTTTCTCTGATGATTTACCTTCGGCAATTTGGTTAACGATGGCAGAACCAACCACAACTCCGTCTGCGATTGACGCAATGGTCCTCGCATTTTCTGGAGTGTTGATCCCAAACCCCACAATTATTGGTAAGTCTGTAGACGATTTAATACGTGCTACCTCTGGGGCAACATCTTCGGGCTTTGCTGCAGCTGCGCCGGTTATGCCGTTGATTGAGACGTAGTATACAAAACCAGAGGTATTTGTCAGAACTTTTGGTAAGCGGTTGCTGTCCGTTGTTGGGGTGGCTAGCCTTATAAAGTTTAAACCAGCCTTCTGTGCGGGTATACAGAGCTCGTCGTCTTCCTCTGGTGGTAAATCAACAACGATCATACCGTCAATACCGGCTGATTTTGCTTCTTCTAAAAATTTGTTAACTCCATGGGAGTAGATTGGATTGTAATACCCCATCAAGACAATTGGTGTGCTATCATCTTTTACACGAAAATCTCGCACCATCTGCAATGTTTTTTTTAAAGTCATGCCGGCGCTAAGGGCGCGTCGACCAGCTAATTGAATGGTAGGACCGTCAGCCATAGGGTCAGTAAAGGGCAATCCAAGCTCAATTATGTCAACGCCTGCTAATGGAAGGCCTTCCACAACTCTCAGACACTGCTCGTAGTTGGGGTCGCCAGCCATGACATATGCCACAAAAGCTTTCCTGCCAGATTTTTTTAATTGTGCAAACTTAAGATCGATACGTGTCATTAACAGCCTTTAATTATAATACTTCATCCAAATGGAGCAAAAGTTTTGTACGTTCAATATGCTTTGATGCTTTGATTACTGCAATATACAAATTCTTATAATAGAATTTATTTGACACATATGAATGTGGACCTCCCATGCAACGAATGGTTCTACTTGCCCCAGCTTTTAAGCACAGGTAAGAGCGCATTAAATCGAATTGGAGTCAGTCATGGGTTTTAGAATGGGTATAGTCGGGCTTCCAAACGTTGGTAAATCTACTTTGTTCAACGCGCTGACAAAAACAGCAGCAGCCCAAGCTGCAAACTTCCCTTTTTGTACAATCGAGCCAAATGTCGGTGAAGTGAATGTACCTGACGTCCGTTTAGATAAGCTTGCAACTATTGCAAAATCTATAAATAAAATCCCAGCAAGAATGACATTTGTCGATATCGCCGGTTTGGTCAAAGGTGCTAGCAAGGGCGAGGGTCTCGGCAATCAGTTTCTTGCAAACATTCGTGAAACAGATGCAATTGCACATGTGGTTCGTTGCTTTGAGGACGATGACGTAGTGCATGTAGATGATCATGTAGATCCCATTGCCGATGCGGAAATTATTGATACAGAATTAATGTTGGCGGACATGGAAAGTGTGGAAAAACGTCTGCAGAACATAGTACGCAAAGTACGTGGCGGTGATAAGGAAGCCGTGCAGCAAGAACGCTTGCTTCGTTGCGCCATGGCTGCATTAGAAGAGGGTAGGCCCGCCAGAACTGTAACTATTGATGGAGAAGACGAAAAGCAGTGGAAAATGTTGCAGCTTTTGACAAGTAAGCCAATTCTTTATGTTTGTAATGTTGGTGAAAGTGATGCCGCTTCTGGTAATGCGCACTCTAATGCGGTGGCTGAAATGGCTGCCACTCAGGGGAACAGTCACGTAATTATTTCAGCTCAAATAGAAGAAGAAATTAGTCAGTTTGACGAGGAAGAAGCAGTAATGTTTCTTGCTGAGATGGGTCTTGAAGAAGCTGGGTTGGACCGACTAATTCGCGCCGGTTATGAGTTGTTGGCTCTTGAAACTTATTTTACAGTTGGCCCAAAGGAAGCGCGAGCGTGGACTATTAAAAATGGCACTTCCGCCCCGCAGGCGGCTGGAGTAATACACGGCGACTTTGAACGTGGGTTTATCCGTGTTGAAACTATAGCATATAATGACTTTGTTAGCTTGGGTGGCGAAAATCCTGCTAAAGAGGCAGGTAAGATGCGAGCAGAGGGCAAGTCCTACACTGTGCAAGATGGAGACGTAATGCACTTCCTGTTCAACACTTGAAGGTGGCGTGTGAGATGGCATTAAAACTGATTATTGACACTGACCCTGGGATTGATGACGCCATGGCTATTTTTTATGCGATTGCTGATCCAAAAATTGAACTTCTTGCCCTAACCACTGTATTTGGAAATGTGACTACTCCACAAGCCACACGAAACGCTATGTTTCTTCTAGAAGAGGCTGGGGTAGCCTTACCTGTTTCTTCAGGTCTTCATCAGCCTCGTATATTGCCACCCTTTCCAACTAGTTCCAGTGTGCATGGCGATGAAGGATTTGGCCGCCTTAAGTTAATTGAACCTAAAGGCATACCTGAAGTTGAACCAGCTCCAGAGTTTTTGGTGCGCATGGCCAGAGAACATAAGGGCGAAATCATTTTGTGCCCAATTGGTCCACTTACTAATGTGGCTGCTGCGATGGATTTGGATCCAGATTTTTGTAAGAACCTAAATGGCATAGTTATCATGGGTGGGAGCCTTGGCGCCGGTGGAAACATTACTGCCGCTGCGGAAGCTAATATCTATCACGACCCTCACGCAGCGGAACATGTTTTTAAGAATGGCTGTAATATTACACTTGTGGGTTTGGATGTCACGGATCGCGTAATCTGCCCGCGTGAATTTTTCCAAGCATTAGCTTTAGAAAGTCCACGTATTGGTGGGATGTTGAGTGAAATGACGGATTTTTACATTAATTTCTATGAAAGCATTGGTAAAACCAACGGATGTAGCATGCATGACCCTACAGCTCTGGTAGCTTGTGTTAACATGAATTTTTTTAAAACGGAGCTTCATAAATTATGTGTTACGACCTCTGGTGATCGCATTGGGGAAACGGTGTCAGACATAAATTGTGCAAGGAGCGATGTTAAAGTTTGTGTTGATGTAGATATCTTAGCTGTAAAAAATAAGTTTTTTTCAAATGTTGCTAAACTTTATTAAAAATCATCTTGTTCCCACTGGCACACCCAGTTAGACGGGTCAGCGGAGACGTGGCCGAGTGGTCGAAGGCGCTCCCCTGCTAAGGGAGTAAACGTTAACGCGTTTCGAGGGTTCGAATCCCTTCGTCTCTGCCACGGACCTACCATGATTTTTAAATCATGGCCCTAATTGGTTCAATTAAACAGTGGCATTTTCCATAGAGAAAAAGAGTGTGAAGAACCCAGATATAATCATTGCTGGTGGGGGCATAGGCGGGCTCACTATGGCACTAACGCTCCACCAAATTGGGGTGAGCGGTCTAGTAGTGGAAGCCTCCGAAAAAATGCAGCCCCTTGGTGTGGGCATAAATATACAACCAAACGCTGTACGAGAGTTATACGATTTAGGGTTCACCGAAAAGGACCTTGATAAGATTGGTGTGGCTGCTCGGGAATGGGCATTGCTCGGCTTGAATGGTAAAGAAGTCTACACTGAAGCGCGGGGAATAGAGGCGGGCTATAAGTGGCCACAATACGCTGCTCATCGCGGTGAATTTCATATAATGTTATATAATAAGGTGCTGGAACGGCTGGGGCCCGACGTGGTATTATTAGGAACTCGAGTAACTGGTTATGACTGGACTGGTGGCGACGTCAAGGTGCGTTTATTACATAAAGATAAGGCAACATCGGTGCAAACAGCCAAAGTGTTGATTGCAGCTGATGGTATCCACTCGCAGGTTCGAGCACAGATGCACCCGGGCCAGCCGCCAATTCATTGGGGTGGCGCTGTCATGTGGCGTGGCACAGTAAGGGCTAAGCCGATGCGCACAGAATCATCGTTCATTGGCCTTGGTACTGATAGACATCGCGTAGTGATTTATCCAATTTCCGCCCCAGACACCAATGGAAATGCTCTGATTAACTGGATTGCTGAGCTCACACGTGAAAACGTCGACATATGGCCAGAGCAGGGTTGGTTCAGACCTGTTCCAGTAAAGGATTTTGCCCATCACTTTAATCAGTTTAGGTATGATTGGCTCGATTTTCCAAAAATGCTGTCCCAAACTGAGAATGCTTATGAAAATCCAATGATTGACCGTGATCCTGTTTCCACGTGGGTGGATGGTCCTGTCGCCTTAATTGGGGATGCGGCCCATGCGATGTATCCAACGGGATCTAACGGCGCTAGCCAAGCCATTATTGACGCCCGGGTCATTGGAGCAAAGTTACTCCAGCATGGGATTACACCAGCTGCGCTTACCGCCTATGATTTAAAGCTTTGTCGTGCTGTATCTAAACTTGTTCTACGTAATCGGGAGGCAGGTCCATTTGGACTTTTAAAATTACTGGACGATCGTTGTGGTGGCGTATTTGAGGACGTTGAAACGGTGATCCCCACCAAAGAACGCAAAGAATTTATGGCGCGGTACAAAGAGGCGGCAGGTTTTGCGCGAGAACAGTTAAACAACGCTACACAGACAATTCAAACACAATATCAGCATTAACCTGAGTAATTTTAGTTTTTTAGGTTAATAGCCTGCTATTAAAAGAACTTTAACTAGGAAATATGCAGTGCTGACGAAGTCGATGGCAGTTATGCTAAAAGATTATAGTGAAACAAAAGAGTTTCTCAGCAACGCTGTTTGTTATAGTGATAATGCAATTATATGAACAACAAAGGTCTACAAAATGAAAAATCTTAAAGTTGTTAAAAAGATTGCTGGTTTAGTCGTTTTGATGGCGATAGTTTGGGTCATATACGTTAATTTTGGACTTTTTTGTTGTACTTCTTTTTGATTTTGAGTGCTGGCCGCGTTGTTTTTAATTCAGTTTAGAAGAATTTACATTTTTGTTTCTTAAGGACTGTGGATTGAAGATTTAACATTACGTGTCAATCGAATCTTTAAATAGGTAGATGGCTATCCCTTGGGACTGGAGATCAATAGGCGCTCTAGAGCGTCAAAGTCTACTTTTTTATCGAGCAGTTTGAAAGTTTTACTGTTATTTAGTGTGAATATAATTCATATGAAATAGTAATATATGTATATGAGTTTTTCTAATAAAACATTATATGGGGCTCCCACTTATGAAGAAAACTGCACGTAATCTCTCCCCGCTCGCTGTTTTAACTTTATCCGCCTGCGGTGGTACTACTAGTACTGGGGGTTTCAAAGTTACTGGGATGGTTGAAAATGGTCCGCTGGTCGATGCCTATGTCTTTTTGGATTATAATGGCAACGCTATTTGGGATGGTGGCGACGAAAAAAGGGTACTAACAAATGCTGCAAGCCATATAGACGGGGCAGGTTCCTATGAGTTAACTGCCACTAAAGCGGGATACACTCTAGTCGCATTAACGACAGAACAGACTACGGCATATTATGTGGATACCGCCACTAGCGTGGGTTATGGTTCAGGGATTGTGCTGCAGGCGCCCGAGGGCTCATCAATGATTACGCCCAGCACAACCGTGGTCAAGGAATTGATGGCCCAAGACACAGACTTAACGGTGGATGCCGCGATAGCTAAAGTCGCAAAAGCATTGGGTTTTGAGGGTACTAATTTATTAACTTATAGTGCGCACGCAGACCAAACGAATATGGATGACACTGCAAAAGAAAAAGCCCTTAAAGTTCAGCAAAGTAATAATAAGTTAATGGCTACTGTAAATTCTTTTGCCGCAGCCGCTGAGGGCTCTGGCGTTGTAGCTGAGGGCAAGGCTTTTGACTTGGCTTTGAATTCAGTTGTCCAGGTTTTGAAAGAAAAAGTAGACACAGACGCGGTGCTGAGTTTCTCCACAGATTTGGATGATATCAAAGTAAAGATGAAGGCAGATTTTGGTACTTATGCAAGTAATAATAGTGCCTTAGGTTTAAATCCCGGACAGTTTGATAGCGTGGCAAATTCTGTTGAGACAGCGGTTGGGCACGTAGTTCAAAAAATAGATACCATCCAATACGCTAATGTTAAAGTGGGTACGACCACAGCCGAAGACATTTCAGATATCTTCTCTGTTGTGAAGGTTTTGGCAACTCAGGTTGGAGATGGCGCTAAAGCTCTGAAAGCTGGCAATTCGCTGAGTATCGCAATGACTGATGCCACAAAGGTTACAGATGCAATGGCCAATAAGGCGCCAACTGATATCTCTGTGACCTCAAATTTTGCAGAAGATAAAAGCGACCTTATCATTGGTTCGGTAGCTACCGCTGACGTGGCCAATTTAAGTGTAGCGGATACACATAAGTATGCCATTGTTGGAGGGGTTGATAGTGCACTCTTTAACATTACAGAGGGTGGTCAGTTGTCTTTTAAGGCCCAACCTGACTACGAGACAATGGTTGCAGTAGGCAAGGAGACGTATGATGTGGCGGTCCAGGTCAAAGATTCTGGAGGCAAAACATTCGTTAAGACTCTTAAAATAGCGATTACTAATGCCAACGATGCACCAACTGTGTCTAATGCAATCTTGGATCAGACTATCACGGAAGGTAGTGCCCTCAGTTTTCAATTTAATACTAATGTATTTGTAGATGTTGATAGTAGCCAAGTATTTTCTTATGCCGCAACTTTGTCCAATGACACTGTTTTACCTTCTTGGCTGAACTTTGATGCTACAACTCGAACCTTCAGCGGGACGCCAGCTAATAGTGATGTTGGATTACTAGAGGTTAAACTTACAGCTACAGATTCTGAAAGTTTACTAGTTTCTGATACGTTTAGTATTACTGTAACTAATATCAATGATGCGCCGACAGTAGCAAATGAAATAGCGGATAAAACTATCTCTAAAGGTAGTGTCATGTATTTTAAATTTGATTCCACAGTATTTGTAGATGTCGACGCGAGTGACACACTCACTTACGCGGCAACCTTGGCAGATAATAGCGCTTTGCCCGCCTGGCTAACTTTTGATGCTGCAGCAAGGACGTTCAGCGGCACCCCAGCTGACAGTGATATTGGCTTGATAACAGTTAAAGTTAAGGCAACGGACTCTGTAAATGCCACGGTTTTTGATACTTTCAACATTACAGTGACTGCGAGTAATGCGGTGCCGACTGTCACATCAACGGGTGTTACTACATCGATACAAGACACTGCGTATACCTACACTTTTGCCGCGACTGACTCAGATGCTGGCGATACAATCACGTATGCCGCGCCAACTCGTCCGTCTTGGCTTAACTTTGACGTAAACACAGGCGTTCTTTCAGGCGTGCCAACAAGTTCTCAGGTTGGGACACATAGTGTTGTGCTGACTGCGACAGACGCCATGGGCAGTCTTGTCAGCCAAAACTTTACCATTACTGTTAAATCGCCACTGACGGCGGTTACTGGAACCAATGCCACGTTTACGCCAGTTCTTTTTGCTCCCTACGAATTGGGAGCAGTGATTGGCTCTGTGACGCTTGGTGGAAGTGTGTCAGGAACGCTAACAAGTGTTGACGATAGAGTTACAGGCAAAACTGTATTTGAGCTTTCAGGAAATCAATTAAAACTGGGTGATAACTATTATTTTGATCCAGAAACTAAGACATTCGCAAATCCTGATCTAACCTATTTTACCTATGAAAGTCAAAATTGGACCTTAGATCTTTTTAACAATGATGACACCGATAATGGTTACTATTCGAATACCGGGGGTCCTATTGCCGACGCATCGATACTAATCAGTGATGATTTGTTTGCCGGCGTATCAATTGTTAATGCTCCATATGATATCGGGGGTCAGGCTACTGAAGCAGCAGCTAAATCTAGTACGAATTATATCGACGCAATTTTGCCTGATACTCCAGTAGTTTGGAAGACAAGCCTAGCTAATATTACAGACCAAACATCCGCTGCGGAAACGGTTATAACTTACAGCTTTCCAGGCTCTACGGCTCAATTTGCAGTTAATTATGGACCAGAAGTTACAGGGGGCTTCAAAGCTTTCAACGATATACATATAAACGCTACGCGCTTTGTGTTGCAGGAATATAGCAAAGTTGCCAACTTAAAATTTGTTGAAGTTCCAGAAATTGGCACTGCCGTGGGCACGCTCAGGTTTACTTTTACTGATTACGACAAGGTAAACCCTGACGTTGGTGGTAACTCTTGGGGTTGGGCAATGGGTCCATATAATCAACCGAATGGGGGTGATGTCTGGGTCGATTCTGAACACATGGCAGCAGATTCTAGTTGGGAACAGGGGGCTTCTTACAATTTCGCAAACCTGATCCATGAAATTGGCCATGCCTTAGGCTTAGATCATCCGTTCGCTGGTGCAGATACCCTAGCAACCAATCTTGATTTCGTTAATTATACTATAATGTCTTATACCCAACCAGACAATTTTGCTGCTTGGAATGGTTCAGGTGCAGAGGCGGACTACATGGTCTCAACATCACCAATGGTTTATGATATTGCGGCAATCCAACATCTCTATGGAGCCGCTGAATATAATAATGGCAATACAATCTACAAATATGACCCTGCTAAACCAGTTTCGGAAGCCATCTGGGATTCTGGAGGTACCGATATATTTGATTTCAGTGATTTTACAGAGAATTGTTCTATAAACCTTGAACCGGGTGGGTATTCAACGATTGCATTCACTGAATGGACTATGACTGATAATCTAGGAATAGCTTATGGTGCTATTATCGAGAATGCGATTGGCGGTGGTGGCGTGGATACCATTGTTGGAAATAGTGCCGCGAACAAGCTTTATGGCGGCACTGGGGCAGGTGTCAAAGATACCCTAACGGGAAATGGTGGCGCTGATATTTTTGTGTGTAGCTTGTCTGATGCCACAACTAATTTGGCGCTTGCTGATATTATATCTGATTTTACAAATGGAACTGATTTTATTGGCTTAGAAGATCGCACTTTCTCTGACCTGAGCATTTCAAATAGTTCTGGTGATACAAAGATTGTTGATACAAGCAGTAACAAAGTTCTCTTCGTCTTAAGCAGTGTTGATCACACTTTGATAGAGAGTAGTGATTTTGTTGTAACTGACTTTGTTTAAATTTAAATGAAGATTCTTAGTCTGTCGGCTGTACATACATAATAGTTAGTTTAAATTAAATTAAATTAAGATAAATTATTATTTAATAACAGTAACTTTAATAAGTAAGTTAATTAAAAATTATTGTAATATACATTAAGAAACAGAATTTTTACTTTATATTAAATTGTTTTAAAAAAATTAACTCTAAACTTTGTTAATTATTCTGTACGCGATATCTAATATTTACCCTACTCTGGTCGTTTAATTCACAGTAAGGTTGTTATAATTATTTACATTCATGACCTGGCTGATTTCTGCTTGAAGCC